>NZ_JBTLRL010000010.1:0-176518 GCF_054482735.1 Pontibacter sp. CAU 1760 | reverse complement strand
CCGGCAAAGTAAGCTAAAGGCAAAACAGTGGAAAAAGAAAACCTCCAATACAAATGCACTGGAGGTCTCAAATTAAAAAGTAATTTCGTCTAAAATCCGTCAACTTATTTCAGGACAAGACATTATATACCTACGCTTTTTTATGCGTCTACATTTTCTTTAGAAGCAACTTTTTTATAGTCCTTCAAAGATTTGCGCACTTTGAATAACAGATCGACCAGTTGAATGGCTTCTTCTTCTGAGAGGCCCCGCATCTGATCATCCAACTGGTGAAGTTCCGCATCTATCTTTTCCAGCGTCTTCTGTCCCTCTTCCGACAGCAAAATATTCACTAACCTTTTATCAGTAGAATTCTGCGCAACAGTCACCAAGTTCTTGGCATTCAGCCTGCTTACCAATCGGGAGGCATCAGACATCTTATCCAACATTTTATCACGGAGGACAGAGGTAGAAACTGGTTTAGGGAACTGGTCGCGCAGAATGCGCAGCGCATTGTATTGCTGCGTGGTTAAACCGTGACTTTTGAAGAAACTCTCATAACAATTCAAAAGGAATCCGTGGGTATAGATCAGGCTAATGCTTGCCCGCTGCCACTCATTCCGAAAAGAGGAGATTCCACCTATTTCGTTATCTAAGATCATAAGGTTCAGTAAATGTTTCTCAAGTATAGTAAATTTATAATATTTCAGTTCCTATTGCCTGTAAAATCTTTATTTCGATCACTTTGACATTAAAATAGATCCTTTTGTTTCTGCACGGTGCAGGGCAAATGTAAATAAAGTAGTAACCTGCGTTGCCGATATTATGTAATATACAAAAATGTGAGTAATCACTACAGCATAATGGAAACAAAATCCTAATGTCCCCTTGTTCCTTTCTACTTAAAAATCTAATTACAAACCTTAGTCTCCTGTGTTACAGGCACAAAACCCACCATTACCAATGTTTTATCACAAAATAAATAATACCCGCCAGAAACATCAAAATTGATATTTTGTTGATGGTGTGCATTGTCCGCAGGTTAAAATTGGTTTTACGGTTGGGATCTTTCTTTCGGAAGAAATAAGTCAGCACTTCAGAGAAATTGAAAAGTCCTTTCATGATTTTATACTTAAAAAGTGAAGATGCCTGCTTAAGCGCACCTGGTTTTTAAATTAATATTTTATAAAGAACTGCAAACTGGCTGAAAAGATTTATACCAGTTCAGAATACATAACACAAACAAAGCTTTGGATCGAACAGGTCATGTTACGCTTCCAATTGCATCGGCTCGATCCACTTGGCATCTTCCCGAATCAGTTCTATCAGTTCATCTACGGCCCGGTCTGCAGGCACTGACTTCTTCACAACCGTTTGGCCACGGTAAAGCGCAATCTTGTCTTTGCCAACCCCCACATAGCCATAGTCTGCATCGGCCATTTCGCCGGGCCCATTTACGATGCAGCCCATAATCCCGATCTTCACACCTTTCAGGTGGTCAGTCCTTTTACGGATCATAGCGGTGGTTTCCTGCAGGTCAAACAGTGTGCGGCCACAACTCGGGCAACTGATATACTCTGTCTTGCTCATGCGGGTGCGTGCCGCCTGCAGTATCCCGAAGCTCAGGTTATTGAGCTGCTCGATTGTTTGTAGCCATTCGTCCTTTGGCTGCTCTGCCAGCAAAGCTGTGCTAAGCAAGACCCCATCGCCCAGGCCATCAATCAAGAGCCCGCCAACGTCTGTGGCTGCGTATAGCTGCACTTCATCCGACGACAATTCCCCATACTCCCGCTGTATGATGCAGGGAGTTTGAACCCCATTGTTCATCAACCGAAAGAAGCATTTGCGCAGTTCGGGCATGGCGTGCGCATTTTGGGTATGCAGTAGCAATACCGCCGTGCTGTCCTGCTTGAGGCGGTCAAGCAAATCAGTTGTCAGGTCGCTGATCGAAGCCTTCACAAAATTCAGACTTTTGTGTAGGCTCGGAGCAGCCAGGTATTGTGCAGCTGAAAACAACGGATGGCGATCTTGCTGTTGTTCCGCTTGCTGCCAGGCTGTGTAATCTACGATTTCTTTCAGCCCGTTCGGCAGCATAAAAGTGATAGGCAAAGAACCGGTATAAATGTAATCTGCCCCCAGGTCGTTCATGTTGAACTTGTCGAGAAGCATAGAATACAGGTGACCAATGCTTTTTAAGTCTGCATACTGAATTGCCTCCAGCCTGCTCAGGTCCGCAATTACGCGCGGCACATTGAGCCCGCCCAGGTTTTCTACTTCGCTTGTCTCTCTCCGGTGGTACTGGAACGGGTCGATCGGGACGTTGCAGACAGGTTTCATAGGTTGTGCCTGCTCTGCCCGATGGGTATAGCGATCGATGAGGGCTTTGGCCACAGGGGCCTCTGCCTCTGGCGCTTCTGTTAACGACACCCGCACAGTGTCTCCCAGGCCATCCTCTAACAGCGTGCCTATTCCTACAGCTGATTTAATACGGCCGTCCTCTGCCTCTCCAGCTTCTGTCACGCCCAGGTGCAAGGGGTATGGCTGCATGCCCTCCTCCTCTAGTTTCTGGACCAGCAAGCGATAAGCCTGCACCATCACCTGCGTATTGGAGGCTTTCATCGAAATCACGATGTTATAATACTGCTCATCCTCGCAGATGCGGAGAAATTCCAGCGCGCTCTCTACCATACCCAGTGGCGTGTCGCCGTAGCGACTCAGGATACGGTCGGATAACGAACCGTGGTTCGTGCCAATGCGCATGGCAGTGCCGTGCGCCTTGCAGATTCGGACCAGTGGTAAAAAACGCTCCCTGATTCGGTCGAGCTCTGCCTGATAGGAAGCATCGTCATAGGCAATCACCTCGAACTTCTTTTTATCGGCATAGTTACCCGGATTCACGCGCACCTTCTCCACAATACGCGCAGCTACTTCCGCGGCATTCGGGGTAAAGTGAATATCGGCAACGAGCGGAACGTTATAACCGCGCTTGCTAAGTTCTGCTTTGATGTTCCGCAGGTTCTCTGCCTCTTTGATGCTGGGCGCCGTGATGCGGATATATTCGCAGCCCGCCTCGATCATCCGGATGCATTGCTCCACAGAACCTTGCGTGTCCATGGTGTCCACAGTGGTCATCGACTGCACCCGGATAGGATAGTCTCCTCCCATCGGGATTCCACCAATATGCACCACACGCGTTTTTCTGCGTTGGTAACTTGTCAGGCTAGGGCAATAAGATTTGTTCATATATAAAGTCGGCGTAAGCGCATAGTTTTAACTAAAGATGCGTGCGCATTGTTCAATGGCTAACCCTGTAAAATTAACATCTTTATTTGAAAGTGAGGCAAAACCTGCTGATAGACCACTCTGATTAAAGGTTAGGCAGGGCACATTGTATACCCCTACTTGAAATCAGCGTACAAAACATTATGATCTACATGCATCAGTTTTTACCCAGGAACGCGGCCGACAGGCTTCAGGATTTTGCAGCAAAGGCTTCGCTACAACAGGAGCAGTTACGGGAGGCTTTTTCGCTGTCCGTTGACACCGTGACCGAATTCCTTAAAAGGCAACTGGAAAAAGGCAATTGGGAAGCTGTAAAGGAAATTCTGCACGGTAAACCCATGACTAAAGCCGGGAAGTTCTTGCTTTTGGAGTTGAAGAGCAGCCTCATCACGAAATTGATCTTCCGGCTAGGGCTCCGCAAACTTATTGCCGTAGGGCTTGTGCTGGTTATCCTGCCACTGGTTCTCGCCAAAGTCGCTGGTAATTTCGCGGCAAAGTCACAGTAACGGCACATCAAACACACATAAAACAGAAGAGGCGCCTTTGCTGGCGCCTCTTCTGTTTTTTATCTGTTGAACATCAACTCACGGTATTTCACCAATGGCCAATCTTCATCATCCACCATCAGCTCCAATTTGTCTACGCTATAACGGATTGTGTCGAAATAAGCGAAAACTTTCTCCTGGTAGTAGATGGCACGCTCGCGCGCATCCTCTATTTTGTTAGCTACTTTACGCGCCTCTACCATTTCATCCACATTCTTTTGAATGGTGGTGATGTGCTGCGACATCTTTTTGATAGAGTCAACGGTAGTCTTTGTGTACTCATCCTCCAGGCCGAGGTCTTTCAGGCCGCGTACGTTGTTGATGAGCTTGTTCTGGTAGGCTATCGCTGTCGGGATGACGTGATTTACCGCCAAGTCACCTAGTACCCGCGCTTCGATCTGGATTTTCTTGATATACTCCTCCAGCAGAATCTCATGACGGGCATTCAGCTCCACGCCGGTTAAAATGCCGTTTCTGCTGAACAAATCCTTGATTTCCTCTCGGTGGTAAACATCCAGAGCGCGCGGCGTAGTTTTCACATTCGATAAACCACGGCTCGCAGCCTCTTCTTCCCACTCCTGTGAGTAGCCGTTTCCTTCAAAACGGATTGCTTTTGACTCCACCACATACTCACGCAGCACCTGAATAATCGCGAGCTCCTTTTTCATGTCGTTGCCATCGATCAGGCTATCCACCTGCTTTCTGAACTCGAACAGCTGATCGGCTACGATCGTGTTCAAGGCAGTCATCGGGTTAGAAACGTTGGCAGAAGAACCCACGGCACGGAACTCGAACTTATTACCTGTAAAGGCAAATGGAGAAGTACGGTTACGGTCTGTGTTATCCAACAACACCTCCGGAATGCGGTCAATACCCAGTTTCAGGTACATGTTATCGCCTTTTTCCATCGGCACTTTGGCAGTGCGCTCCAACTCATCCAAAACGGCAGTCAGCTGCTGGCCCACGAAAACAGACATGATCGCGGGTGGCGCTTCGTTGGCACCCAGGCGGTGGTCGTTGCTGGCAGAGGCAATGCTGGCACGTAAAAGGTCAGCGTGTTTGTGCACGGCTTTGATGGTATTGATAAAGAACGTCAGGAATTGCAGGTTCTCTTTCGGTTTTTTACCTGGTCCAAGCAAGTTCACACCCGTGTTAGTGCTCATTGCCCAGTTGTTGTGCTTTCCGCTACCGTTCACGCCTTTAAAAGGCTTCTCATGCAGCAACACTTTAAACCCATGGCGGTCTGCCACGCGGTCCATGATGTCCATTAACAACTGGTTGTGGTCAGCGGCAAGGCTGGCGTCCTCGAACGTAGGAGCGCACTCAAACTGGCCCGGAGCCACTTCGTTGTGACGCGTGCGCAGCGGAATGCCCAAACGGTGAGCAGCCTTTTCGAAGTCTACCATAAAGGCATGCACACGGCTGGGGATAGAACCGAAATAATGGTCTTCCAGCTGCTGGCCTTTTGCAGGGGCATGGCCAAACAAGGTACGGCCAGTCATCATCAGGTCCGGACGGGCAGCATAAAGCGCCTTGTCTACCAGGAAGTACTCCTGCTCGATACCCAGTGTTGTGGTTACTTTATTTACATCCTTGTCGAAGTACTGGCACACCGGCACGGCCGCATCGTTCAGTAACTTCAATGACTTCAGGAGTGGTGTTTTATAGTCCAGTGCTTCGCCTGTGTAAGAAACGAAGATAGTTGGGATACAAAGTGTCTTGGAGTTGATGCCTTCAATCACAAAAGCTGGCGACGAAGGATCCCAGGCAGTATAACCGCGGGCCTCGAAAGTGTTACGGATACCGCCGCTCGGGAAAGAGGAAGCATCCGGCTCCTGCTGTACCAGTGCACTGCCTTTAAAAGACTCCAGGGCGTCGCCGTCAGACGTCAGGTCGAAGAAAGAGTCATGCTTTTCGGCAGTAGTGCCTGTCAGTGGCTGGAACCAGTGCGTGTAGTGGGTTGCCCCTTTGCTCATGGCCCAAGATTTCATGGCTGACGCTACAGCATCTGCTAAGTTGCGGTCAACTTTGTCTCCAGAGTTGATGATGCGGCGCAGACGCTTGAAATTGTCAGACGACATGGTGGCACGCATGGCATCCATGCCAAATACGTTTTCACCATAGTAATTCGAAATGTTTTGAGAAGGTAAAGTTACATCACCTGTTTTACGCTGGTTCACTAAATCCAGCGCTTTAAATCTTAGTGTTGCCATTGCTTAAATTAGATTGGGTTTTTTAAGGTCTAGCAAATATAGAGATAAAATTAAGTTTCCTAAAAAAGTATCTGGTTTTTTTAAGGCATTTTTAACAAATAGGCCTGTATGTTGAAATTACTTCTATTAAAACACAGGGGTATACAGATAAAGTGTAGGTAATTTATTTCCTCCCCCCTTCGTTCACAAACGGAACCCGATTTGCACTTATCAGAACAGAATCTGACCCTCACGTACCCTACTTTGACAATGCCCTTCCAGAAACTGTATATTTGCAATGTGAGAAACAGAATTTTTTTTCAGCCCCTGTACTTTTGCTTTTGGGTCATCTATTTTATAGTTGCCCGCATCCTATTTCTGGTTTACCACCTCAACCGCACCGCTGAGCTTACCTCTACAGACACGCTACTCGTTTTTTGGCATGGCCTACGCCTCGATGCCTCCGCCACGGCCTACCTTTGCCTGCTGCCATTCGCGGCACTGGCGTTGAGTGCCATCGGGCTACGACTCAACATCAACGGCTTTATCCGAATCTATACCTATGTGCTGCTGGTTGTTCTGTCTGCATTGCTGGTTGCAGACCTGGAGTTGTATACCTACTGGGGATTCCGACTGGACGCTACCCCCTTGCAGTACCTCCATACCCCTGCAGAGCTGGCTGCCTCAGCGTCTTCTGCCCCGCTTTTCCTTTTGCTGTTTATTTGTTTTTGTATTGCGTCAGCTTTTATACTGCTTTACCTGAAAGGGTTTGACTATACCTGTTACCGGACACAGGGGAGAAAGGCGGTAAATAACTTCCTTTCTCTTTTTTTTCT
Organism: Pontibacter sp. CAU 1760; assembly: GCF_054482735.1. Taxonomy (NCBI): domain Bacteria; kingdom Pseudomonadati; phylum Bacteroidota; class Cytophagia; order Cytophagales; family Hymenobacteraceae; genus Pontibacter; species Pontibacter sp. CAU 1760. Next base: position 169,684 of record NZ_JBTLRL010000010.1, on the reverse strand, counting down.
GGCGTTTCTGATATTGCCCTTACGCGGCGGCTGGCAGCAAATCCCGATTAACCAGAGTGTGGCGTATTTCTCTAACAAGCCATTTGCTAACCAGGCTGGGCTGAACATGCCCTGGAACCTGGGATACGCGCTCACGAAGTTTAACAAGTCGAGCACGAACCCATACCAGTATATGAAGCTAGAAGCTGCGCAAGAACGGGTGCAGGCACTCTATGCTGCCTCTGATACGAACAATACTAAAGTGCTCATTAAAAGTGCTGTGCCTAACGTGCTGTTCATCATCCTGGAAAGCTATACTGCCAAATTTGTCGGGAGCCTGGGGGGAGAAACCGGTGTTACACCTAATCTAGACAGCCTGGCAAAGACGGGCATCAACTTCACGAACGTATACGCCAGCGGCGACAGAAGTGAGAAAGGGATGGTGGCCTTGCTGAGCGGGTACCCGGTACAAACCAAGACCTCTATCATTAAGTACCCAAACAAAACAAAGCAATTGCCGCAGCTGAGTCAGGTATTCAAGCAACAGAATTACAGCACCAGCTACTTCTATGGCGGTGAGCTGGAATTTGCCAACATCCGCTCATACCTTACTAATGGTGCCTACGACCGCCTGATAGCGAAAGAGGATTTCGACCCGGCCACTTATAACTCTAAATGGGGTGCACACGACCATGTGTTATTTTACAGGGTGCTGCAGGAACTGGAGCAGGAGGAAAAGCCATTCTTCAGCACGGTTTATACCCTTAGCAGCCATGAGCCTTTCGAGGTTCCTATGGCCGTAAAATTTCCGGGGAGTAGCAACGAGGCGAAATTCCGGAACAGTGTGTACTATACTGACTGGGCGTTGGGCAACTTTATCAGGCAGGCTCAGCGGCAGCCCTGGTGGCAAAACACCTTGGTTGTGATCACCGCTGACCATGGGCACCCATTGCCGGGAAATGACCCAAACTTTGCCCCATCCAAGTTCCGCATACCACTGATCTTCACGGGCGGTGCCATCAAGCAACGCCTCGAGGTACAAACCATCGCCTCGCAAACAGATATCGCAGCTACTTTGCTGGCACAGCTCGGGTTACCCTATCATAACTTTAAGTGGAGCCGCAACCTCATGGCGCCTACCCCCTCTCCTTTTGCGTTTTATGTGTTCAACGACGGGTTTGGATTTGTAACCCCACAAGGCACTCTACTTTATGACAATGCCGCCAAACAGCCTATATCAACTGAAGATATCCTCACGGAAGAGCAACTGCAAACCGGAAAAGCATACATGCAGGCATCGTTCGAAGACTTTATACAGAAGTGATACAGATGCCCTGGCAGGTACGTTAAAAGCAGTACAAGACAAGCAAATATCTGTAACAACCAATACAACAGAGGTTTACACCTCAAAGCCTAACCTGGCCGCATCATACATTTACAGCTATTCTTTCGGCGCTAAGGTATAATATTAGTATCTTTGCAGCCTGATTATGAAAAAAGTAGCATTTTATACCCTAGGCTGTAAGCTCAACTACTCCGAAACGAGCACGATCGGCCGTATATTCCAGGAGCGCGGCTTTGAAAAGGTGGAGTTCACGGACAAGCCGGATATCTATGTGATCAACACCTGTTCGGTTACCGACAATGCCGACAAGAAGTGTCGCAAGATTGTAAAGGAAGCGCTGAAGCACTCGCCCAATGCATTCATTACCATTGTGGGTTGCTATGCACAGCTTAAGCCGAAGGAGATTTCTGAGATTCCGGGGGTAGACGCGGTGCTTGGTGCCGCCGAGAAGTTTCAGCTAGTAGACATCCTGGAAACCTTTGAGAAAAAAGACAAGGCACAGGTTTTTGCCAGTCCCATCTCGGAGGCGCATACCTTCCATAACTCATACTCCTTTGGCGACCGTACGCGCACGTTCCTGAAAGTACAGGACGGCTGCGACTACTCCTGCTCATTTTGTACCATCCCGCTGGCGCGGGGCAACAGCCGTTCCGATAGTATCGCGAACGTGGTGCGTTCTGCCAACGAGATAGCAGAATCCGGCGTGAAAGAGATCGTGCTGACCGGGGTGAACACCGGCGACTTCGGTTTGCAAAACGGCGAGCGTGTGGAGTCGTTCTACGAACTGGTGCAGGCTCTGGACAAGGTTGCGGGTATAGATCGCTTCCGCATTTCCTCCATAGAGCCAAACCTGCTGAAAGATGAAATTATCTCTTTTGTGAGCCAGAGCGAGCGCTTTATGCCACACTTCCATGTGCCGCTGCAGTCAGGATCCAACAAAATCCTGAAACTGATGCGCCGCCGCTACCAGCGCGAACTGTATGCGGACAGGGTTGCAAAAATCAAGGCCCTGATGCCGCACTGCTGCATTGGTGTGGATGTGATCGTGGGCTTTCCGGGCGAAACAGAGCAGGACTTCCTGGAGACGTATAATTTCCTGAACGACCTCGATGTGAGCTACCTGCACGTGTTCCCTTACTCTGAGCGCGAAAACACGGCTGCCCCTGAGATGCCCGGCAAGGTAAGCATCAAGGAACGCAACCGCCGCGCTGATATGCTGCGCATCCTCTCGGAAAAGAAAAAGCGTCATTTCTATGAGCAGAACATTGGCCGGGAGTTTACGGTGCTGTTCGAAGACGACGTGAAGGACGGCATCATGGAAGGCTGGACAGAGAATTACGTGCGGGTGGCTGCCAAGTACGACCCTGTGCTCGTGAACGAAACCAAGCACGTGCGCCTGACCAATCTTACTGCCTCAGGACTGATGGAGGCTGAAGAAACCTACCACGAACTGCTGAAGCATTAGGTTACTCGCAAAGTTTCCTTGTATATTTAGGCTGAAAAAATCTTTCAAACAAACATAACAGACGAAATAGTGAAAGTTCTGAAAATCTCCCTGGGCCTTGCCATGGCCACCTCAATGCTGGTTGCCTGCAACCAAAGCCCCAAAGTAAATGGCGCTACAGCCACCACTGCTGAGGCTGGCACACCTGACATTGTATACGTGAACTCTGATTCGCTTCTGGCAAATTACGAGTACTTTAACGACGTACGCACGCGCCTGCAGACCAAAGGCCAGAAGGCGGAGCAGGACCTGCGCTCGCAGGCTGAGTCGTTCCAGAAAGAGGTAGAGAGGTATCAGAGTTCTGCCCAGGGCATGTCAGCGCAGCAGCGCGCTTCTACGGAGCAGCGCCTGCAGCAAAAGCAGCAGCAGTTGCAAGCGCTTCAGCAGAACAAGGGCAGCGAGCTTGCCGGCGAGGAGTCGGAGGAAATGAAGAAGATCTACGACCGCGTGGAAGAGTATCTGCAGAAGCTGAGCCAGGAGAAGGGGTACAAAATGGTGTTGACTTACTCCCGTGGTAACAGTGCCATCCTTTACAGCGACTCATCCCGCGACATCACCACGGAAGTAGTAGAAGCCCTGAACGAGGCTTATACCACTGAGAAAGGTGCCGCTGCTGATTCTACAGCCGAGAAAAAATAAGTTTTAATGCACCAATAAAAGCGAAGGCCCCTGCTTATACATAGCAGGGGCCTTCGCTTTTATATAGTCTTATACTTTTATCGAATAAAATTTATTCGTATCGCAACGACTCAATAGGGTCCAGTTTAGACGCTTTGTAGGCCGGGTAATACCCTGAAATCACTCCGACCACCACGCAAATCGTCATCCCGATGATCACCCACAACCACGGCACGATAAAACCGCCTTCCCCGATCATAGAGGCGATGCCGTTTCCCATCAGGATGCCAAGCACGACGCCCACGAAACCACCCATGATGCATATCACCACTGCCTCGATCAAAAACTGCTGCCTGATCTGAAAGGCCGTGGCTCCGAGCGCCTTTCGCACGCCGATTTCACGGGTGCGCTCGTTCACCGACACCATCATAATGTTCATCAAGCCCACAGAGGCGCCCAACAGCGTGATGAAACCGATGACAAAACCGCCTGCTTTCAGGTAGCCGGATATCTCGTCCAGGCTTTGCACCAACGAATCGCTTCTCCTGATCTCAAATGAGGCCTCCTGCCCTATCTGGTCCTGCCGTACCTTGCGCATGAGGCCGGTTGCCTCGCCCATCACGTAATTCAATTCATCGGCCCGGTAAATGGCCGTCTTGATGTCGTAGTTGAGGGAACCGCCTTCACGGGGTATCTGCCGGCCGGTCTCTAAGGTAATGATGATCCGGCGGTCGCTGCTTCCACCCATGCTACTGCCCTTTTTCTCCAACAGCCCAATCACTTTAAACCTGCGCCCCAGAAAGGTCACAAAATCACCCAGTGGCTCAGAGTCCTTAAAAAGGTTACTGGCCACTTCATCCCCTATGATCGCCACATTGATGCCCTGCTCCTGCTCAAAAGTGGAGAAGTCGCGGCCTTTCTCGAGGTTGATGCTGTTGTTGACCATGTAGTTCTCGTCGCCGGCCACAATGCTGATATTGGGATTGGTCTTTTCCGTTTGGCTCTTCACTACGGTGGCGCCCGAAATAAACGCCGACAGGCTCACGCGGGCATCTTTCTCCATCTGTTCCTGGTACATCACGGCCTGCTCATACGTGATAGGCGGAAACACCTTCTGGCTGCGTCCTTCATTTCGACCCCGGTTGTTCATGCCGGCCCTGCGTATGTCAAAGGCATTGGCGCCCAGATTCGAAAAAGTCTGCGTCAGGGAATACTTCATGCTGTCTACGGCCGTAAGTATACCAACCAGCGACATGATGCCGACAGCGATGATAAGGCCCGTTAAAACCGTGCGAAGCAGGTTGCCTTGTATGGCCCGCAGGCCTTCCATTATGTTTTCAATCAGATTCATCCGTTGAGATAATGTGCGCTTTATGAATATTTTACGTTATTTATACCAGCAGGGCATAGCTTCTAAGTTACAGCCATTTTTAGAAACAAGCGCCGATATTATACCTTGAAGCAGAATTTAAAGACTAACGCTATGTTTTTCCGTACCATCGCACTGTTCTTCGCACTCCTATTGCTGGTATTCAACGTATCCGCCAGCACGATTCTGGTGCCCATGGATGAGGGGCAGAAAAATCACTTGAAATCATACGGCATCGCTTACTGGGTGCTGGGCAAGAACATATCCGTTGACTGGCTGCTGAATTTCCGGGGCGGCAGCTTTGCCTTTCAGCACATGCCTCTTTTAGAGAATGAGCTTATTGTGCGGGGTATAAGCTACCAGGTAATTTCGGATGCCCAGTACAACGGCATCCTCACCCAGATCAACAACCCGGAGGCCAACATGGACATCATGAAGCTGGAGAAGGTGCCGAAGGTTGCCGTCTACTCCCCGAAATCCAAAATGCCCTGGGATGATGCCGTGACGCTGGTGCTGACTTATGCTGAAATCCCTTACGATGTGATTTACGACAAAGAGATCGTACAGGGAGAGTTGCCCAAGTACGACTGGCTGCACCTGCACCACGAGGACTTTACAGGCCAGTACGGAAAGTTTTACGCCAGCTACCGCCATTACCCCTGGTACCAGGAGCAGCAACGTGAACTGGAAGAGTCCGCATCCAAACTCGGCTTCAGCAAGGTGTCGTTGATGAAGTCTGCTGTCGTGCAGCAAATCAAGGAGTTCACGGCGGGCGGGGGGTTTCTGTTTGCCATGTGCTCTGCCACCGACACCTACGACATTGCCCTGGCGGCGGAGGGCGTGGACATTGTGGAGGCCATGTTTGATGGGGACGCCGCAGATCCGCAGGCTCAGCAAAAGCTGGATTTCGAAAAGACCCTGGCTTTCAAGGACTTCAGGATTTCCCGTAACCCGCTCGAGTATGAGTACTCCAACATCGACATGCAGCCGCAGGAAAGACCCGTGACAGAGGCAAACGACTATTTTCAGCTGTTCACGTTTTCCGCCAAATGGGACCCTATCCCCACCATGCTCACACAGAACCACAAGAAAACCATCAAAGGGTTCATGGGCCAGACCACGGCTTTTCGGAAAAGCCTGGTAAAACCGGAAGTGGTGGTAATGGGAGAAAACAAAGAGCTGAGTGAGATCCGATATATGCACGGCACCTATGCCCGCGGCACCTGGACCTTTTACGGGGGCCACGACCCGGAAGACTACCAGCACCTGGTAGGCGAAGACCCGACCGACCTGGCCCTGCACCCGAACTCGCCGGGTTACCGCCTCATTCTGAACAACATTCTCTTCCCGGCAGCTAAGAAGAAAAAGCAGAAAACGTGATTTCAGTAAACAATTACTCAGTTAGCAGTAAACAATTATTAGTAAATGTTTAGGCTTTTTTATTAAAATGAGATTATTTATGTGATAGTTACCATAACTATTACACGAATCAGATTACTGTTTACTGATTTTACTGCTACCTGAATTAGTGCATTCTATCGGGCCTTGGCTTCAAGTTCCGGATGATGTCTGCTTCGATGGCAAGGAGTTCTTTCAAGCGGGCATCTACTTCCTCGACTGGCATATACTCTTTGGCCAGCTTCACAAAGCTTACATAGTGTCCCGCCTCCGATACCATCAATTCATAATAGAACTTCTGCAGCCCCTCATCGGCAATGTTTTTCCAAAGCAGCTTAAAGCGCTCACAGCTGCGTGCCTCGATCAGCGCATTCACCAGCAAGTGGTCCATTAACTGCCGCTCGCGCTTATTGCCTTTCCGGATGTGCTTGGTCAGTTCCACCACATATTCATCCGGCCGGTTGCGGCCCAGGCTATAGCCGCGTTTCTTCAGTTCGGCTAGCACGCGCTCAAAATGGCTCCACTCTTCCGCCACTAAATCCGTCATTTCCTCCACCAGGCGGGTTTTGTCCGGGTACTTCACAATCAGCGAAATGCCTGAGGTAGCTGCTTTCTGCTCACAGTAGGCGTGGTCCACCAGTATTTCCTCGATGTTCTTCTCCGCAATGTTGACCCAGCGGGGGTCTGTGGGCAATTCCAGGCGAAGGATGGTTTTGGTTGGCTGCTGCTCGGTTGACATGTCAATGGAAATAAGAATCAGGGAGTAGGTATACGTTAATCAAAGAACATCCACTTTAACCCGAACACAAAGCTGCGCCGCATGGCCGGATAGTATGGCGTGTTAAAATAAACAGGGTCCAGGAGGCCGTCATTGACGTGCGCCATCTTCAGAAACAGGTTCACCGATTTGATGTCGGCGTTCATGAAAACCTCTACCACGGGGTAGGATTGGACCAAGAACGAGTTCTGCACATAAAACTGTTGTGTGACCGGCATGTAGCCATCGGCGTAATAGCTGCTTGGGTACGTGGCTTGCACGCCAACCTGGCTGAACAAGGCCTTTTTAAACAAATAGCCCTCAAGGTATAGGCTGGACTCCATGAGAAACTCCGGTACCCTGATCTTGTCAGCCTCATCGGTGTTGGTATAGGAGCCGAAATTCTTAAAGTGTAGCACACCGAACTGGATATGGTGCGAAAGTGAAGCCCCAAAAAACCGCTGATTCCCGCTTAGTTGCTGGGGGATTGCCCGCTCATTGAAGAAAATGTAACGCTTAACATTGGTATAGTGTGCATCTAGGCGCAAAAACTGCCTTTTCCCTATGTGGCTCTCAAAACCGACCCCAATCCGGTCCGTCACGGAGGGCTCAAAGTCATTCTCCCAAGCATAATGGTTGCTGAGGATGTCGTTCTCTACAAGCGTAGGCGAAAGCAGCACCCGCTCCAGTGTGGCGGAAGCCCCGCCAATGCGCGCCTTACCCTTGACCCTGTAATCAGAACCAAGCTGGTATTCTGCCTCACCGGTCAGCTCTGCCAGGTTTTTGTAGAACAACCGGATATCGCCCCCAATCAGGACCTTGGCGTATGTATCAGTTTGCCGGAAATCGCCATACCGTGTCGTGGTGTCCGTCTCGCCCGGTTCTTTCACTAAGGGCACCAATGCAGCATACTGCATATTCACGTTCCGGAGCTTGGCATAAGCGTTGTAAGACGACAGCTTGTTATTGCCGGTGAGGCCAAACACGTTCTGCAGCGAACGGAAGGTGGTGGACTCCTTTGTGCGTGCCGGCGTGAAATTATACCCGGACACTACGTCATCAAAGTTAGGGTATACCACAAACGTGCGGTCCAGCTTTGGTGCAAAGGGGGTAATGTTCCTGCGGTAAATGCTAAGGTTTTCATCCTCGAACACGTTACGCTGCCGATACCAGTCTAGCTGGTGGTATACCTTGAGGTTCTCTTTGGCCAGCTTGTAGATCTGAAGAAAGTGGAAATTGGTACGGCCCTCTTCATTTGACGTCTGCGTCATCTGTACAGGTGCCTCTGCAAACCGGGCCAGTATGGATTCTGCGTAGTTGTTGCGGGTGGTCGCCAGCGAGGTGTCCGGCAAAATCCCGCCCGTCTCAATCTGTTCCACCTTCATGTAAGTGAAGTTGAAGAAGGCATCATATTTATCGTTTTCAGACCGGTAGTGCGTGAATGCTTTCACGGCCTGGTTGTCTATAAAGCCCCTGGTGCGCCTCTCGGTAGCGGCTTGCCCGATCTGCTGGTTAGCAGAAAGCACCTGGTAAGCGATCCCCGCGTTCCATCGTGAAGTGATGTTACGGGTATGCAGCGCCTCAAACGCCTGCTCCCCCCGACTGCCCTGCACGTAGTATAAATGGGTATAGGGCGAACGCGTGTTAAAGTAATTGAGCTTCCCGGGGTTGTAGGCATACCGGTCGAAGATGTTCTTGCCCAACCGTACGCCGATCTGATCCGGCATCCGGAACAGCAAGGGCTGAGCGGCGGTGCCTATGTTGCCCAGGTGCTGATAAAAGGCTGTGTCGTTATACCAGTAGCGCTCGTTATGCAGGTTGTGCAATAGGGTATCCACGGCCACTTCCTCATAGTTACCGCGCAAAATCTGCTGCTCATACAGTTGCAACGTTGTTTTAGGGCTATAGAGTAGCCTGGTGGTATCGTCAATAATCTGGGCGGCTGCACTCTGGCAAAGAAGGAGTAAACCTAGTATGGGGAGTAAAAGGACTTTCTTGTTCGGTTTCACGCGATAAAATTAGTGATTTTAATCTAAATACAGCCTGCGCCCCGGTTAAAGCTTTGCGCTGCCAGGTTTGCCAAAGTCCTGCACATGTTGCAGCACCAGCCTGTCAAATGCTCCTTGGTCCTGCAAAAATTCAACCTCGATCGGCACATAAAAAACCGGGAGGCCAGCCAGTGCTTCGCTCAACTTGGCATCAGCGAGCTTAACAGCATCCTTGCGCGTTGTCAGCACCGCAGCACCCTGGTAGGCTGGCTTCGCTAAAAGCTGCTGCAGCGTTTCTATATCCCTTGCCTCATACAGATGATGATCGGGAAATGCGGCGTGGTGCAGCAACGTATACCCCTGCTGGGCCAGATTTTCTTTCAGTGGCTCGGCATTCGCTATACCTGTTAACAGCACCACTTTTTTCCCTGGGGTTATACCACCTTGCAAAGGCACCGGTGCACCGTACCTGAAAGCGGTGAAGAAGACAGGCACCGCTTGGCTGGCATAACGCTGAATTTTATACCTGATTGCCTCCTGCTCCTTTTCGGAAAGGTGTAGGGGGCATTTACTGACGATGATCGCATCTGCCCGGGAAGCGCCTGTACGGGGTTCGCGCAGCAAACCGGCAGGCATCACGAAGTCTTTGTAAAAGAGGCGATGATAGTCCGTGAGCATTAGGCTAAGGGAAGGTTGTACGGGCCGGTGCTGCATTGCATCGTCCAGCACCACAGCTTCTACTTCCGGCACGCGTTTTCGCAACTCCTCTATGCCATGCACCCTGTCCTCCGACACTGCCACTGCCACCCCTTCAAAATCACGGTAATACTGATAAGGCTCATCCCCGATACTTAAAGCACTGCTTGAGGCATCAGCTAGTATAAACCCCTTGGATTGCCGTTTATACCCCCTGCTCAGGGTGGCGGTTTTATAGTGGTGCAGCAGCCGAAGCAGGTACTCTACATGCGGAGTTTTGCCTGTCCCACCCACTGTGAGGTTGCCCACCGCTATGACAGGGAGGTTAAACTGGCGGGAAGGCAAAACACCGTGATCGTATAATTTATTGCGCACCACCATGATGCCGCCGTAGAGCAAGGAAAAAGGCCAAAGCAAGCACTTTACGTATTTCATATCGTTAGCAAAAGTAAAATAATTTTAACTTGCCTGACCCAAAACAGAAACAATACCTTTTACTAATGCCAAAGATACAAGACATAATGCGCGTGCTGGAGCAGTTGGCCCCGCTCCCTTTTCAGGAAAGCTACGACAACGCCGGCCTGCAAACCGGTGACGCACAAGCAGAGGTAACAGGCGTTTTAGTGACGCTTGACTGCACCGAAGCCGTGTTAGATGAAGCGATGGCCAAAGGCTGCAACCTGGTCGTGGCACATCACCCGGTAATCTTTAAAGGGTTGAAAGCCCTGACAGGCCGCAGTTATGTGGAGCGCACCATCATCAAAGCCATCCAAAACAACATTGCCATTTACGCCAGCCATACCAACCTGGACAGTGTGCTGCAAGGCGTAAACACCAAGATAGCCGATAAACTGGGGCTGCAGCAGCAGCGGATCCTGGCTGGCAAACCCGGTACGCTGATGCAGCTGGTGGCCTTCGTGCCCGTTAGCCACACCGAGATCGTGCTACAGGAATTGCACCAGGCCGGTGCTGGCCAGATTGGAGACTACAGCGATTGCAGTTTCCATGTAACCGGCACAGGGCGTTTCAAGCCCTCTGAAAAGGCGAATCCCACGATAGGCCAGCCCGGGACGGCCGAACAGGTAGAGGAAAACAGAATAGAGGTCATCTTTCCGACGCATCTGCAAGGCATCATACTGAAGGCGCTGCAGGACGCCCACCCTTATGAGGAAGTAGCGCATTACCTGTACGCCCTCGAAAACCAGAACCAGGAAGTCGGGCTGGGTGTAATAGGGCAATTGACGGAGGAAATGCCTGAGGATGCATTTCTGGCCTACCTGAAAGATAAGATGCAGCTGCAGGGCTTGCGCTATACCACGGTTGGCGACAAGCCAATCAGGAAGGTAGCGGTGTGTGGCGGGGCGGGAAGCTTTCTGCTAAAGGACGCGATCCGGCAGGGAGCGGATGCCTTCGTGACGGGCGACTTCAAATACCATGAGTTCTTCGATGCTGACACTAAGGTGCTTGTGGCGGATATAGGCCACTATGAAAGCGAGGTGTTTACAAAGGAGATATTTTATGACGTTATTTCAAAAAACTTTAGTAATTTTGCAGTCTTAATATCAGAAGTAAACACAAACCCTGTCAGATACACTTTTTAATACATGGAAAGTACTGTAGCCAGCAAATTAGAAGCCCTTTTAAAGCTTCAGTCAATAGATTCTCAACTTGATGAAATCAGAAGAGTTCGAGGAGACCTCCCTGAAGAAGTTCAGGATTTGGAAGATGAAATAGAAGGCTACGAGGTGCGGGTTCATAAGTTTGATGATGAGGTTGCCAACCTGAACGACTCTATCTCGCAGCGCAAGCAGGCCATCAAAGACTCCGAGGGCCTGATCAGCAAATACGAAGACCAGCAGCAGAACGTACGCAACAACCGTGAGTACGATGCCATCTCCAAGGAAATCGAACTGCAGAAGCTCGAGATCCAAATTAGCGAGAAGAAGATCCGAGAGGCTAACTACCAAATTGAGCAGAAAATCTCTGAGATCGAGGGCACAAAGCACCGCTTAGATGAGCGCCGCAAGGACCTTGAGAACAAGAAAAAGGAGCTTAACCAGATTGTAGGCGAAAGCGAGGAGGAAGAAACGAAGCTAGAGAAAGACCGCAACAAAGCTGCGGAGAACATCGAGGATCGTTTGCTGAGCGCTTATACCCGAATCCGTGGGAACGTGCGCAATGGTTTAGCGGTAGTTACTGTAAAGCGCGACGCTTGCGGTGGTTGCTTCAACACAGTGCCGCCACAGCGCCAGGCTGACATTGCCGCTCAGAAAAAAGTAATCGTTTGCGAGCATTGCGGACGTATTCTGGCAGGTGTAGAGCAGCGTATATTCTAAATCCGACATTACATTGCGCAGCAATTGCTTGTATTATATCAAAAAAAGGATGGCTAACCCCCATCCTTTTTTTATGCTGCTGTTTTGGCTGGCAACCTTCCCACTTGCTACTCAGGCGGGGCCGGCATCCTATGCGCTTCCGAATCAACTGGCAGCTGCCTACCGCTCCGTCCTGCAACTCAAGGTGGCGGATGGGCGACGCCAACTGCGCGGAACAGCATTCTCAGACCCTACCCATCAAGCGGAAATCCTACTTCTGGAGAACTACGCTGATTTTCTGGAGGCATGTGTTGTACAGGACCAGCAGCAACTTGGTAAACTGATAGCGCAGCAGGAAAGGCGGCTTGCCCTGCTTGCCGCCCTAAGCCCCGCAGATGCGTGGGTGCACCATGCCCAGGCTGAAGTCCGGCTGCAGCTGGCTGTCACCAATATCCTGTTCAGCAACCGCTTAAGCGCTGCTTGGCACCTCCGCAAGGCTTTCCTGCAGTATCAGGACAACGCCAGGCGATGGCCCACCTTTGTGCCCACCAGAAAAAACCTCGGCGTCCTGCAGGTGCTCATTGGATCGGTACCAGACCAACACCAGTGGTTCCTAAGCATTGTGGGGTTAAAGGGAGACGTGCAGGAAGGCATGAAAAACTTAAGAATGGCCGCCACCAGCCCAAATCCCTTTCAGCAAGAGGCCCGGTTGCTTTTGGCTGTGGTGGGCCATACCCTCACGCCACATAACGGGAGCCAATTCGTGGACCAGGCTATAGAACTCGCCAAAACCGAACCCGAGAACAAGTTGCTGCATTTCGCTGCTTTACACCTACTCCAGAAATCCAACAAAGGCGAAGCGGCCCTCACGCTCTATAGGAGCCAGTTAAGATCAGGCGGTTACCTTCCTTTCCCATACCTCCATCACCTGGCCGGTAACTTATACCTGTATCAGGGGGACTACCAGCAAGCATTACGGGAAAACACTCTTTTTTTACAACAACACAAGGGCAAGCATTATCGAAAGTCGGCACACTATAAACTCTACATCACCCATTTGCTGGCTGACAATAAAGCGCAGGCGTTGCGCCATTATAAGCTTATGAGATCAACCGGTATAGCTGAGACGGAGGAGGACAAATACGCCGCTGGTTTTGAGGAGGTGAAAACCAAGGAAACACTGCTATTGCTGAAAGCCCGCATGCACTCAGACGGCGGCTATTACCAGCAAGCGCTGGAAACACTTCGTGGCTGGAACCCCAATTCCACAACTCCATTCGCAACACGCGTTGAGTACGTCTACCGGCTGGCACGCGTATACCATGGGTTGTCAGACAATGAGAAGGCCAGAGCCTTATACATGAATACATTGGGCATGACAGCGAACACCGCGATATACTATGCTCCCCATGCTGCTTTGCAATTAGGCTACCTGGCCTTGGAAGCAGGCAAAAGAACCGAAGCCAGGGCCTATTTTAACAAGGCGCTTCGCTTTAAGGGGCATGCGTATAAAAATAGCATCGACGCCAAAGCTAAACTAGCCCTTTCCACGCTATAAATTCCCCGCTCCTATAACCATGTATCAGTCAACGTTAAAGGCTTCTGATCTACCCCTGTCTTTGGAAGAGTTCCGGCTCAAGGCACTGGCCTGGGCAGACCAGTTTGATTTGGCAGCCTACTATACCCCGAATGGAATACCCTACCCGCACGATGGTTTCCGTCACCTGCTGGCCGTGGCTCCTGCCACCAACGCGGTTCCCCTCGACACGAACCATACCTTCGATAGCCTGAGAGAGGAGCTTCAGCAAAAGCATCCGATGCTTTGCGGCTTTCTTACTTACGATCTCAAAAACCAAATCGAAAACCTGAGGAGCCAAAACCCGGATTACGTAGCATTTCCGCCGGCTGGATTCTTCATCCCTGACATCATTCTATACTTTAACCATAACAGTATAGGTGTCACTTCATCAGCGCCTGATATTGACGCGCTTTTACAAGACATTTTTGCGACAGCTATACCTAAGCCTGTGTTCCCGGCAAGGGCTGACGTAAGAAGCAGGGTAACTAAAACCGATTACCTGGCAAATGTCGAGCGTATCCGAGCGCACATTTTAGAAGGGAATGTTTATGAGTTGAACTACTGTATGGAGTTTTATGCAGAACAGGTAAACCTGGCCCCACTCCCACTTTACCTGGCCTTAATGGAGGCTTCTCCTACTCCTTTTTCTAGCTACCTGAAGTACCAGGATAAATACCTGCTCTGCGCTTCGCCGGAGCGTTACCTCAAAAAAGATCAAAAGCAGCTTATTACACAGCCGATCAAAGGCACCATCCGACGCGGCGTTACCCCCGACGAGGATGCGCAACTGCAGCACCAATTGCGCCATAGTGAGAAGGAGCTTGCCGAGAACATGATGATCGTGGACCTGGCGCGCAACGACCTCAGCCACTCCTGTGCTACCGGAACCGTGCAGGTGGAAGAGATGTTCGGCATTTACGGCTTCCGGCAGGTGTCCCAGATGATTTCGACGGTGGTGGGGGAACTGCGGCCCGAGAAGGACTTGGTGGATGCTTTACGCGGCACCTTCCCGATGGGTAGTATGACCGGAGCCCCGAAAATCAGTGCCATGCAGCTAATCGATGCGCTGGAGAGCACCAAGCGCGGGCTGTATGCGGGCACCATGGGCTATATCACTGCGGATGGCAACTGCGATTTCAATGTCGTGATACGGAGCATGCAGTACAATGCCCAGACTAGCTACCTCAGCTTCATGGTTGGGAGCGCCATCACCTACGACTCTGACCCGGAACAGGAATATGCCGAGTGCCTTTTAAAGGCCCAAGCCATTTTAAAAGTCCTTGGGCACGATGACCGCTGCGCTTTTTGGTGCGAATGAGCAGTTACAGATTTATAATAATGCCAAGCATGCTTTTGGATGACCTTTAACCGCTAATGCATAATTTGTACTTCGCAATTTGTAAAAGCATCTGTCATTCTGTCACGTTTTGCATAGAATCTAGTATATTTGCACCTGTAACAGTATTTATATGGATCCGATAGTAGACTTAGATTTTATAGATAACCGCACCCCGGAGCAAGCTGCTGCCTGCGACACGAAAGTGACAACTGACTCGAACACAGGCCGCTCCCGCAAGCTTTACATCGAGAGTTATGGCTGCCAGATGAATTTCTCCGATAGCGAGATTGTCTCTTCCATCATGCTGGAGGATGGCTTTGACACCACTTCGGACATTGCACAGGCGGACCTTATTTTCCTGAACACCTGCTCTATCCGCGAAAAAGCAGAACAGACTGTTCGGAACCGCCTTAGCCAAATCAACCATTTCAAAAAGAAGAAGCCCAGCCTGATGGTGGGTGTACTGGGCTGTATGGCCGAGCGCCTGAAGAAATCATTACTGGAAGAGGAAAAGATCGTGGACCTAGTAGTGGGTCCAGACGCCTACCGTGACCTTCCTAACCTGATCAATGAAGTAGACGGCGGCCAGAAAGCAGTGAACGTGCTGTTATCGCGCGAGGAAACCTACGCCGACATCAACCCGATCCGCTTGAACAGCAACGGGGTGAGCGCCTTTATCTCTATTATGCGCGGCTGCGACAATATGTGCTCTTTCTGCGTGGTGCCCTTCACACGTGGGCGCGAGCGTTCGCGTGAGCCTTACTCTATTGTGCGCGAGGCCGAAGCTTTGGTGGCACAGGGGTATAAAGAGGTGACTTTGCTGGGCCAGAATGTCGATTCATACAAATGGGCAGCCGAAGACGGCTCTGATAGCGTAAATTTTGCGCAGCTGCTGGAGAAAGTGGCCTTGATCGACAGCAACCTGCGGGTTCGCTTCTCTACCTCACACCCAAAAGACATCACAGACGAGGTGCTTTATACCATGAAGAAGCACGAAAACATTTGTAATTATATCCACCTGCCGGCACAGAGCGGTAACTCCAGGGTACTGGAGCTGATGAACCGCACATATGACCGCGAGTGGTACATCAACCGCGTGGACGCTATTCGCAGCATACTGGGCGACGAGTGCGGCATTTCCTCCGACATGATCGCTGGGTTCTGCACCGAGACGGAGGAAGAACACCGGGACACA
This sequence comes from Pontibacter sp. CAU 1760, assembly GCF_054482735.1. NCBI lineage: Bacteria > Pseudomonadati > Bacteroidota > Cytophagia > Cytophagales > Hymenobacteraceae > Pontibacter > Pontibacter sp. CAU 1760. The sequence continues at coordinate 153,602 of NZ_JBTLRL010000010.1, read as the reverse complement.
CTGAGCCTGATGGACTATGTACAGTACGATTACTCATACATGTTCTTCTACTCAGAGCGCCCGGGTACCCTGGCAGCCAGAAAGCTCGAAGATGATATTCCGCTGGAGGTGAAAAAGCGACGCCTGGATGAGATCATCCAAAAACAGCGTGAGACTTCTTTATCCCGAAACAGAAAAGACATTGGCCGGGTGCACAAAGTGCTGGTCGAAGGATTCTCTAAGAAATCGAAAGAGCAGCTCAGCGGCCGCAATGACCAGAACAAAGTCGTGATCTTCGATCAGAAACATTACCGAAAGGGCGATTACGTGAATGTTTTCGTGCACGATTGCAGTGTAGGCACCCTTTTCGGCGAAGCGGTAGATTAGATTTGGAAATTTGAGGATGAGGGGGTTTGTAAACTAGCCTCCTGCATCTCAAATGCTAGACAATTCCAAATTCACAAATCTGAAAAACATGCGCAACATAGATATACAAAGTATAAAGCAGCGTTTTGGCATCATCGGCAACTCCCCCCTGCTAAACCATGCCATACAGGTGGCGGTGCAGGTGGCTCCTACGGATATGACGGTGCTGATTACCGGGGAGAGCGGAAGCGGCAAGGAATCCTTCTCCAAAATCATCCACCAACTCAGCCCGCGCAAGCATGGGCAGTTTATCGCCATCAACTGCGGCGCGATACCAGAGGGCACCATCGACTCTGAGCTTTTTGGGCATGAGAAAGGCTCCTTTACCAGTGCGCATGAATCACGCAAAGGTTATTTCGAGGTGACGGACGGCGGCACCATCTTTCTGGATGAAATAGGCGAAATGCCCCTCGGCACACAAGCCCGCCTGCTGCGTGTACTCGAGAATGGGGAGTTTATTAAAGTAGGTTCCTCGAAGGTGCAGAAAACAGATGTGCGCGTGGTGGCTGCCACCAACGTCAATTTGCTGAACGCAGTGGAGAAAGGCCGCTTCCGGGAAGACCTCTACTATCGCCTGAACACCGTGCCGATCACGGTTCCACCTTTACGCGAGCGCGGAGACGACATTCACCTGCTGTTCAGGAAGTTCACGTCCGATTTTTCTGAGAAATACAAGGTTAAACCTATTGTGCTTACGCCGGATGCCGTGCAGGAATTGCTTTCTTTCCGCTTCCCGGGCAACATCCGCCAGCTTAAGAACATGGCCGAGCAGATATCGGTGCTGGAGTATGAGCGCGAGATCGACGCCTACAGACTGCGCCATTACCTGCCAAAGGAACAGGTGAATAACCTCCCTGCTGTATTGGCCAGGGAAACAGGGTCGGATCATAATTTTTCGGAGCGCGACCTGTTGTATAAAGTACTCTTTGACATGCGCCGCGATATGTCGGAGTTGAAAAAGCTGGTGTTTGATATGCTCACGCACCAGCCAAACGACGAGGAGCTGCTGAAAGAGCACAGCCACCTTTTTGAGAACCTGGAGCAAAAGCAGCAGTACAACAGCAACGGCCGCAGTTACCAGCCACAACAGGAAACCGTGCACAAGGAGCCCTATTATCTTCCTGTAAAACATGCTCCCGTGCAGGAGTACGATGAGAAGGTAGAGGATATTCCGCATGAGTATGAGGAGGAGAGCCTTTCGTTGGAAGACAAGGAAAAAGAACTGATACTGAAAGCACTGAAAAAGCACAATAATAAACGAAAGTATGCCGCGCAGGACCTTGGCATTTCGGAGCGCACCCTTTACCGCAAACTCAAACAGTATGATATCGAAGATTAAAGCACACGGACTCCAGTATATCGGCATTGTGCTGCTGATGACCCTGTGCAGCGGCTGCGGCATTTACTCTTTTACCGGCACCACCATTTCGCCAGACATCAAGAGCATTTCTATCCAAAACTTTGAAAACAGCACTGGCGAAGGTCCGGCCAACCTGACGCAGATCATTACCAACACGTTCACGGATTATTACCGCCGGAACACGAATTTAACGGTGTTGCAGAGCCAGGGGGACTTGCAACTCGAAGGGCAGATTGTTAGCTTTAACTATTCTCCGGCAGCCATACAGCGCGAGGGCCAGCAGGATATCGGAAGCTTGAACCGTTTGACGTTGGGGCTGCAAGTGCGTTTTACGAACGCCAAACAACCAGACAAGGACTTTGACAGAACATTTACCATCTCCCAGGACTTCCCGCAGGATCTGGACATCACACAGCTGTCGAATGTGCAGATAGAACAGTTGGCAGAGCGTCTGGTGACAGATGTATTTAACAAGACAGTGGCCGATTGGTAACCATAGAAAGCAAGCGTAAGCATGAATAAATCAGCGTTCCTTGAACTCATCAGCCAGGCATCCACCATCTCTGTGCAGCAGACAGAAGAACTGGAGAAGGTAGCTGCGGCTTTCCCGTATTGCCAGACAGCCCACCTGCTGCTTGCCAAATCCGCCCACGACAATGGCAGCATGCTCTCTACCCAGCGCCTGCGCCGGGCTTCAGCCTATGCGACAAACCGGCAGATTCTAAAGCGCATCATTTATACCTCTCCTGCCCCCGTCCCAGAGTTTAAAGAGGCGACGGTAGAAAAGAGCAATGTGGATCAGGCCGTTGCACCGGATATACCTGTTGCTGTTCCTGCGGAGCCTGTACACATACCGGAACAGGATCTGAATGAGGCGGCGCATACCCCCGGGGGTAGTTTGCCAGCGCCTGTTTCATGTGAGGAAGAGGATTCAAATATGGAGGAGTTTTCCGAAACTGACGCTCAGCCTGCCATAACCCTGGAGGAACCTGCCCCATACGCGCTGCACCAGCCGGCACAAGTCTATGTATATGAACCTGAGCCTGCTGAAGTTATTGACAGCTATGATACACAGGCGTTAGAAACTAAAGAAACGGCTAGTATGGCTGAAGGAGTCGATGCGCGGGATGAGCTAGCGGATTTGCTGACAATCAGCAGCCTGAGTTCTTCGTTCACGGACCTGTTGGCGCAGAAAGCTGATGAAGACTTAGTTTATGATTCTCAGGCAGCGGATGCTGCTGAGCCAGCTGGCGCACCCGGCGAGAACGATGCTCCAGCAAAGCCACACCACGATGCCCTGGATCAGCTGATCCTTGCTGAACGGGAGCGAGTGCTGGCACAAAACGGATACGTGCCGGATGAGCAAACTCCTGACGCACATCAAGATGCAGTGCGTACAGATAATGTTAACCAAGCTCAGACTACTGCAACAGCCCCTGAAAACGCGGCCATTCAGTATGTTTCCAGTGAACTGGAGCGTATGTATGCGGAGGACTCACTGGGTTACTGGATGGCATCTAGCCGACTGGGAGAAACAATTCAGATAAAGGATGAGGTCACGCGCCAACAGCCCGCTGCTTTCCACCCGGAACTGATTCTGGAATACGCCAAAACGCACGAGTTGGAGAGAGAGCCGCAAGTGCCGCAAGTACCTTCTTTGCATCAGCAAACCAGCATCATCGACCAGTTCCTGAAGCTTAATCCGAGGCTGAAATCGATGAATAACCTGAAGGTGAAGCAAGAGCCTCAGGAAGACCTCTCGCTGCGTAACTCCAAAATAAAGAAAGGGATAGCCTCCGAAAGCCTGGCCAATATCTTCGTTAAGCAAGGCAAGCCCCGAAAAGCCGTCAAAATATATGAGCAGCTCATTTTGAAATATCCGGAAAAAAAGAGTTACTTTGCCGAACAGATAGAAAAATTACAAAATCTAAGCTAAGATGTATATCACCCTTATCAGTATCATCATTTTCATTTGCGTACTGCTGGTTTTAGTAGTATTGGCTCAAAACCCTAAAGGAGGTGGCCTATCCAGCCAGTTTGGCGGCAGCACAAGCCAGTTAATGGGTGTGAAGCGCACAGGAGACCTGCTTGAAAAACTCACCTGGGGTTTCGCTATTGGTTTGGTTGTCCTGACTCTGGGAACGCACATGATCGTGGATAACGCGGGCGACACGGGTGTGTCACGCAGCATCAACGAGGAGCGCGCTAGACAGTCTAATCTTCCTGCCGCGCCGGGTGCGCTGCCAGGGGTTACCGCTGATTCTACTGCAGCAATTCCGGATGCCGGCGATATTCCAGAAATGATTGATACTGCTAATGCCGAATAATCGCCACACGCGATAAAGAAATATTCAAGAGAGCCGATCTTACCAGATCGGCTTTTTTATTTTGCCTTTTTACTGTCATTCTACTCCCCTATACCACTGCCTCGTGTCAGTGCATGACAATAGTGACAGGTGGAAACCCGCCAAAACTGTAAATTTGACGTAAAATGGCAGTTCAGGCGTCTTGGCACAAGAAATGATAGTGTAGCCGTGTTATTACATAATTATAAACGATAAACATAATAACAAAAAACTATGTCAATCAGCATTAAACCATTAGCAGACAGAGTGATTGTAGCTCCTGCTGCAGCAGAAGAAAAAACGAAGTCAGGTATCATTATCCCTGATACTGCTAAAGAGAAGCCTCAGCGTGGCGAGGTTGTAGCCGTTGGAGAAGGAAAAACCTCTGACCAGGGATCACTTATCAATCCGCAGGTGAAGGTAGGCGACCAAGTGTTGTATGGCAAATATGCAGGCACTGAGATTTCCGTTGATGGGGGCGATTACCTGATCATGCGCGAGTCTGACATCCTGGCGATCCTTTAATTCAAGATCTATAAAACTTAATCCAAAAGTATATTAAACTATGGCTAAGAACATCACATTTGATACCGACGCACGCACTAAAATTAAGGCGGGCGTTGATAAATTAGCAAATGCAGTAAAAGTTACGTTGGGTCCTAAAGGCCGTAACGTGATCATCGACAAAAAATTCGGAGCCCCTACCATCACGAAGGACGGTGTTTCAGTTGCGAAAGAAATCGAGCTGAAGGACGCTATCGAGAACATGGGCGCACAGTTAGTGAAGGAGGTTGCCTCTAAAACTGCTGACCAGGCTGGTGACGGTACCACTACCGCTACTGTATTGGCGCAGGCAATCTACACCGCTGGTATCAAGAACGTAGCGGCTGGCGCTAACCCAATGGATTTGAAGCGTGGTATCGACAAGGCCGTTCATGCGGTCGTGGAGAACCTTCGCTCACAGTCTAAGAAAATCGAGAACTCTTCTGAGATCTCCCAGGTGGGTACTATCTCTGCCAACAACGACGCTGAAATCGGTAAGATGATTGCCGATGCGATGGACAAAGTTGGTAAGGACGGTGTAATTACTGTAGAAGAAGCGAAAGGTACTGAAACTGAGGTAAAGACAGTGGAAGGTATGCAGTTCGACCGCGGTTACCTGTCTCCTTACTTCGTGACCAACGCAGAGAAGATGGAAGCTGAGTTCGAGAACCCTTACATCCTGATCTACGACAAGAAGGTTTCTACCATGAAGGAGTTGCTTCCAGTATTGGAGCAGGTTGTTCAGACTGGTAAAGGCCTTGTGATCGTGTCTGAGGACGTGGACGGCGAGGCGCTTGCTACACTGGTAGTTAACAAGCTGCGTGGCTCCCTGAAGATTGCCGCTGTGAAAGCCCCAGGCTTCGGCGACAGAAGAAAAGCAATGCTGGAGGACATCGCCATCCTGACAGGTGGTACTGTTATCTCTGAAGAGCGCGGCTACAAGCTGGAGAATGCTACCTTGGAGTACCTTGGCCAGGCTGAGAAAGTGATCATCGACAAAGACAACACAACGCTGGTGAACGGCGCTGGTCAGAAAGACGATATCGTGGCTCGCGTAAACCAGATTAAGTCTCAGATGGAAACTACTACGTCTGATTACGACAAGGAGAAACTGCAGGAACGTCTTGCAAAACTGTCTGGTGGTGTTGCCATTCTTTACATCGGTGCTTCTACTGAGGTAGAGATGAAGGAGAAGAAAGACCGCGTAGACGATGCGTTGCACGCAACGCGTGCAGCTGTTGAAGAAGGTATCGTAGCAGGTGGTGGTGTTGCCCTCATCCGTGCGATTGATGCCCTGAACAACATCGATGTATACAATGCAGATGAGCAGACAGGTGTTCAGATCATCAAAACGGCACTGGAGTCTCCGCTAAGAACAATCGTTTCTAACGCTGGCGGCGAAGGTTCTGTGGTTGTACAGGCGGTTCGCGAAGGCAAGGCTGACTATGGTTACAACGCCCGCGACGACAAGTACGAGAACATGTTCCAGGCTGGCATCATCGACCCTACGAAGGTGACACGCCTTGCGCTGGAGAACGCTGCTTCTATTGCAGGACTGCTGCTTACAACAGAGTGTGTGGTTTCTGAAGATGCAGAAGATGACAAAGGTGCTCCAGCTATGCCAGGTGGCATGGGTGGTATGGGCGGCATGATGTAATCAGCCCCTCAACTAATACAAAAAAACCTGAGTCAGAAATGGCTCAGGTTTTTTTTATGATCACATAACAGGTTTAAACTTTAAAGCATCTGTTGGTCACTTTAGCACAAAGCTGTATCCAATAGCTAAGGCAGTTCTATTATCTTGATGGTGATATCGTGCGGTGCGGCCTCATCACCGCCAAAATAAGGGTATAACTGATAACCGGACACTTGCCCGTTACACCCTCTGCCTAACGTCACGGTCTGCCCGTTGCAGGTGAAGACATACTGGTCACCCTCCGTTTTGATTTCACAGGTTGTCTCCTTCCCCAGTTCAACAGCAGTAACAAATACCGCATGGCGTATTTTGTTAAGGTAGGTATAAGCATGCAACTCTAGCCTGCCGTTATACCAGCGCCAGCCGAAACGGGCGCTGTTCACATGGTGCATACTGCTGCAATCCGAAAAGCCGTACAGCTTGTTAATGTCGCCTTGGTTGGCAGGATCAACGGTGGTATACATCGCCGTGCTGTCAAAGGTAACGGCAAAGCGCATCACCGTCGAGCTAATGCTTTTAAGCGGGTTACTGTCTGCGTAATGTACGCCTTTTTTAAGGGTATAAGTTACTGAGGTGTCCTGTTCTTCCTGTGGCGTCGTGGCATCTTCCGGCACCACATCAGAAATTAACTGACAAGACTGTAGGGCGCATACAGCCAGGAACGCGATGGTAAGACAGCGTTTTGTTAAAAAAAAGTACATTGGCTAAAAGTTTGAGTTTGTAAATATTGAATTTACAGGATGCTTTTACCAAAAGGGCTGATGCTCTTTGCCTAAGCGCTTTCAGAAGTATAAACGAATATCCTGAATTGTATTTTTACAAACAAAAGCCTTCGGTTGATTTAGCCAATTATCTTCCTATAGTTAAAATTATAGTTGTTTGCATTCCATAGAATAGAAAAACAGGTATATAACGGTTGCAGCATATACCCCTACAAAACAGAAAGCCCCGACTGCTCATGTAGCCGGGGCTTTCTGTTATAAGTGAAGTCTGGCTTATTTGATACCGTGCATCAATTTAACCAGTCTGCCTGAAACCAGGAATAGAATCAGCGATGCCAAGGTAGCGATCCCCACAAAGATGAGGAAGAAGCTAGACATGGACTGTGTTTCCTGCATTTGGTCGATCAAACCGGCCAGGGCACCACCAATGTAGTTACCGATGGCTGAGGCGAAGAACCAAACACCGAACATCACGCCCACCAATCTGAGTGGCGACAGCTTGTTCACAAACGAAAGTCCTACCGGAGAGAGGCAAAGCTCGCCCATGGTATGCAGCAGGTAGGCAAACACCAACCAAAGCATGCTCACACCGGCTGTTTCAGCACCCTGCGGAATAGACATAGAGCCGAACACCAGCACTGCAAATCCCATAGCCAGTAACAGCAAGCCGATGGCAAACTTGTAAGGACCGGCCGGGTCGATGTTCTTTTTGTTGAGCGTTACCCACAGCCACGAGAACACAGGGGCCAGCGTGAAGATAAAGAAGGCGTTGATGGACTGGAACCAGGTGGCTGGCACCTCGAAGTTCAGCACGTCGATGGTGCGGTCAGTATACTTGTAGGCGAAAATGTTCATAGAAGAACCGGCCTGCTCGAATGCCAGCCAGAAAAGGATAGAGAAGAACGACAGGGAGAGCACCACTTTGAGGCGGTCACGCTCCACTTTGGTTAACGGCTCTTTCGGTGCCGCTTTTTCCTCAGCAGTCTTCGCCTCTGGCTTCAACCCGATCTTGCCCAGCATTTTGCGTCCCAGGTAGAACTGCGAAACACCCAGCACCATACCTACACCGGCAGCGCCGAAGCCATAATGCCAGCCGTAGGTTTCACCAAGCCAGCCGCAAATCAGCGACCCAAGGAAAGCGCCCAGGTTGATACCCATATAAAAGATGGTGTAAGCAGAGTCTTTCAGTTTGCTGCCTTCCGGGTATAGCTGGCCCACCATCGAGGAAATATTTGGCTTGAACAGTCCGTTTCCTAAAATCAGGAGCGCCAAACCGCTGTAGAAAAAGAACATGGACTCGATCGCCAGCACCCCATGCCCCAGGGCCATCAGCAAACCACCGATAATTACCGCTGAGCGGAAACCGAGGTACCGGTCGGCGAGGTAACCACCTATAACCGGCGTTACGTAAACCAAACCCGTATATATGCCGTAAAGTTGGCCAGCTTCCGCCGAAGTCCAGCCAAGGCCGCCCCTCGTAACTTCAGATATGAGGTACAGCGTAAGCAAGGCACGCATACCATAGTAACTGAAACGTTCCCACATTTCGGTGAAGAAAAGCATGTAAAGGGCCTTGGGGTGTTTCAGTTTTCCCCCGCCAGTCTCAGTACCGTACGGTATGTTATGTTTACTGACCTGGTCGGATACAGGGTGATCTTTGTAAGACATAAATAAAATGTTAGTAGTTGGTATTGTTTAGTTGAAATAGCATAACAAGTAAATATATTGGTTTATACCCACTTCAACAAATGATTCCTGAGCAACTACCCCACTTATCACGTATCTATAAATAAATATACAAAAGGGTCTTATCTATATTATATGCATATTTTTATTTATTTTTGAGCACTGAAAGTAATTACTCACTAACTACTCAACCCACTTTCTAATGAAACATATTGATGACAAGTCACTTAAATCGGGCTTGGAAGATTTAGGGATTACAGAAGCAGCCAAAATTCTGTGGAACCTTAGTCCTGCAGCCTTGGTGGAGGAAGCCCTTCAAAATAAAGAAGGCTATCTGACTGACAACGGCGCCCTGATGTGTGACACAGGCACATTTACAGGACGATCTCCCAAAGACCGCTTTATTGTGAAGGATGAGAAAACGGCCGACTCTGTCTGGTGGGGTGACATAAACATCCCCTTCGAACCGGCAAAGTTTGACCGGCTGCACCAGAAAATGGTGGATTTTGTGAAGGACAAAACCCTATATGTGCGTGATGCCTATGCTGGCGCCCACCCCGATTACCGCCTGAACCTGCGCGTGGTAAACACCCAGGCATGGCAGAACCTGTTTTGCCATAACATGTTCCTGCGCCTCACACCCGAAGAGCTCGGTGCTCACCAGCCTGCCTTCACGATCTTCTGCGTTCCGGAGTTTGAAGCAGATCCTGCCGTGGACGGAACGCGCCAGTCTAATTTCGCCATCCTGAACCTGAGCAAAGGCATTATCCTGATCGGCGGCACGGGTTATGCCGGGGAGATGAAAAAAGGCATCTTTTCGGTACTGAACTACATCCTGCCGCACGAAAGAAACATCCTGTCCATGCACTGCTCCGCAAACGTGGGCAACGATGGCGATACGGCCATTTTCTTCGGCTTGTCCGGTACAGGCAAGACTACCTTGTCTGCCGACCCGAACCGCGGCTTGATCGGCGACGATGAGCATGCCTGGACCTCCGACAGCGTGTTTAACTTTGAAGGCGGCTGCTACGCGAAAGTGATCGACCTGACGCGCGAGAAAGAGCCGGAAATATGGGATGCCATTAAGTTTGGCGCCATCGTGGAAAACACCCGGTTTTATGAGGGCACCCGCACTGTGGACTACACCGATCGCTCGGTAACGGAAAACACCCGGACCGCCTACCCGATCCACCACATCCCGAACGCAGTGGAGCCATCGCGTGCCGGTACTCCTAAAAACATTTTCTTCCTGACAGCCGACGCTTTTGGCGTAATCCCTCCGATCTCGCGGCTGAACAAGAGCCAGGCCATGTACCACTTTATCTCAGGGTATACCGCCAAGGTAGCAGGAACGGAGGTAGGCGTTACGGAACCCGTTACAACGTTCTCAGCCTGTTTTGGCGCTGCTTTCCTGCCGCTGCACCCTACCCGCTATGCGGAGATGTTCGGCAACAAAATGGAAGAGGAAAACGTGAATGTATGGCTGGTAAACACCGGCTGGACTGGCGGCCCATACGGTGTCGGCTCGCGCATGAAACTGGCGTATACCCGCGCCATGATCACGGCGGCGCTAAACGGTCAGCTAGACAAAGTAGCCTATACCCAGCACCCAGTCTTTGGGGTGGATATGCCGGACACCTGCCCGAATGTGCCAGCTGAGATCCTGAACCCGCGCAATACCTGGAAGAACAAGGAAGACTACGATGTGAAGGCCGCGCGCCTGGCTTCTAAGTTTGTGCAGAATTTCCAAAAGTACGCCGACTTTGCCAGCGAGGAGATTTTGGCGGGCGCTCCCCATGCGGAAGTAACCGCCTAGGTATAGCTACTTATCATTTCTTAATAGCCTTTCTGCTGCGTAGCAGAAAGGCTATTTTGTTTATAGTTGCCGCATTAAGCGCAATTTTCATACTTTCGTATGAGGCTAGTATGGCCTGTCGCTCGTATAAGTAATCAACCCTGTATTTAAACCTGACCTAACGTGCACCTGTTTTATACCCCAGACGTAAGCTCCGAGATCTATACCCTTAGCCAAGAAGAATCCAAGCACTGCACCCGCGTGCTCCGGTTACAGCAAGGCGACCTAGTGAATTTGGTGGATGGTGTGGGCGGAAAGTATACAGCCATTATCCAGGACGCCAACCCCAAGAAATGCCAACTGCAGGTTATAGACAAGCAGATAGAGTATGGCAAGCTGCCTTACGTGACGCACATCGCCGTGGCCCCCACCAAAAACATCGACCGCATGGAGTGGTTTGTAGAGAAGGCCGTGGAGATTGGTGTCTCTGAGATCACCTTTTTGCTGTGTGAGCACTCCGAGCGGCGTCAGTTAAAACTTGATCGGCTTGAAAAGATAGCCATCAGTGCCATGAAACAGTCTAAAAAAGGGTATTTGCCCCTACTGCATGACCTCACTCCTTTTCACCGGTTTATTCAAAAGGCGGAGGCAAGGCACACGTTTATCGCCCATTTAGAAGACGATGCGACAAAAAACATCAAGGATCATTTTAAAGCCGGTCAGCCACACTGTGTCCTGATTGGTCCGGAGGGTGATTTTTCAACGACTGAAATCGCCGCTGCCTACAAAGCCGGCATACAACCAGTCACGCTCGGCAGCAGCAGGCTCAGGACGGAAACAGCCGCCTTGGTGGCCTGCCATACCCTGCACGTACTACACGACATCTACGCGCCGTTATAAGGTTAATGGCTTAATTTCTACCCCATGGTTAAATCATACTTCTGCGTGTTTTTAATTCTCTGTGCCACGCTATCATCAGCGGCAGCCCAACAGTATAGCTTTAAGCTAGCAAAGCTCAAGTACAATGGCGGAGGCGATTGGTATGCTAACAAAACCTCTCTCCCGAACCTGATTCGCTTTTGCAACCAGACGCTGAACATGAACATAGCCCCCGAAGAGGACGTGGTGGAGGTGGGCAGCCCGGAATTGTTCAGCTACCCTTTTGTGCACATGACAGGCCACGGGAATGTGGTCTTCAGCGACACAGAGGCCCGCAACCTGCGTTCCTACCTTACCAGCGGGGGCTTTCTGCATATCGATGATAACTACGGCCTGGACAAGTTTATCCGGAAAGAAATGAAAAAGGTGTTCCCAGAGTATGAATTTGTAGAGTTACCTTTCAACCACCCCATTTACACGCAGAAGTTCAACTTCCCGAATGGCCTGCCCAAAATTCATGAGCACGATAGCAAGCCGCCACAAGGGTACGGCATCATTCACCAAGGGAAGCTGGTATGCTTTTATACTTTCGAGACGGATCTAGGAAACGGGTGGGAGGATCAGGAGATATACAACGACCCAGAGCCGATCAGGCTGCAGGCTTTGCGCATGGGAGCCAACATCGTGACCTATGCCCTCACGCAGGCTTTGTAAACAGCAACGTGAATTCCTCAGCCATATTTTAAAGCACCTTAATCGTATTTACGCTTTAGTATCTCCGCAAGAACCACCGCCTCCCGAACACTGGTCGGATTTCGGAGCAAAGAGGCATAGGGGTTCGTCGCTGCTATCTTTTTGTCATAGGACTCAAACTGGGTCAGTTTTTGGTGCTCGATAGAGCGTTTTGCTGCCTGAAGTGCCTCTGCCGGTTTTTCCCAGGATAGAATCTTAGGGGCTTTATCCTTGTATTTTTCCTCGCTTGCAGGCATAACAGGAGCCAACGGCGGCACATAGGGCTTTACATCCTGCTTTTTCTGTGCTACTACAGCCTTCCCTTTCATTTCCGCCTTATCCAGCTTCGGCTGCAGCTCCCGCAGGATATCTTCGAATGAAGTCGCGGGTTTAGTTGGTTGAAGCGGCTTGTTTCTGGGCTCAGGCTTTACCTGCTCCATGTCCTTCCGGGGGGAGTTAAAGGCTTTCCGCCACTGCATAAAAACGAAGTAGGCCACAGCGGCTAACACATACAGGATAAGTTTTATATCTTCCATAAAGGCTTTCTTAACCAAATATACTAAAATTCCGGGGTGGAGGGCAGCACAATAGCATATTAATATCGGCATGCAAGCAAATAAAGTATCAAAAATCGTCTTATTTTTGAGTTTAGAACAAGAGAGTTTCCGCTGACGCGAATGCAAGTATCAAAACTAGAAATTAAAGGATTTAAGAGTTTCGGCGACAAAGTCGTTATAAACTTCGATAACGGTATAACCGGTATTGTGGGCCCTAACGGCTGTGGCAAGTCCAACATTGTGGACGCCATCCGGTGGGTGCTGGGTGAACAGAAAACACGCAACCTCCGCTCCGACAAGATGGAGAACGTGATTTTCAACGGCTCCAAAACCCGGAAACCGGTGCAAATGGCCGAGGTGTCCATCACCTTCGACAACAACAAAGGAATCCTGCCAACCGAATACTCCCAGGTAACTGTTACCCGCAAATATTACCGGAACGGTGACAGCGAGTACATGCTGAACGGTGTGGCATGTCGCTTAAAAGACATCAACGAGCTCTTTTTGGATACAGGTATCGGTTCAGACAGTTACGCGATCATCGAACTGAAGATGGTGGACGAGATCCTGAACGACAAAGAGAACTCAAGACGCTTGTTGTTCGAGGAAGCCGCCGGTATCTCTAAATTCAAGGTCCGCAAAAAGCAGACACTGAAGAAGCTGGAGGAAACCGATGCTGACCTGGAGCGTGTGGAAGACGTGCTGCACGAAATTGGCAAGAACATGAAAATGCTGGAACGGCAGGCAAAACAGGCAATTAAGTATTTCCAGCTAAAGGAAGACTATAAGAGGCACAGCTTGGCCTACGCCCGCCGCAACATCTCCCAATACCAGCATACCCTCGAGAAACTGGAGCAGGATGTGCAGCAGGAAAATAATCTGAAGGAACAGTATATCGGCATCGTGTCGGAGTCGGAAGACGCGATTGCCGACCAGAAAGAGGAACTGCACGTAACGCAGGAAAAGATGGCGGAGATGCAAAAAACCATGCAGGTGCAGACAGCCAAGCTGCGCCAACTTGAGAACGACATCAAGCTGAATGCCGAGCGCCGAGCTTACCTGCAGGAACGCATGCAGCAGTTGCGCCAGCAAATTAGCCAGGATACGGCTAACGTGGAGCACACGCAGGAAAGTATACTGGAACTGCGCGACGAGTTGATGGAGGTGCAGGAGCAGTTTGCCTCCGCCGAAGCGCAGGTAAGCGAACTGAAGGAGCAACTGCAGGAGGCAAACGAGCAAAAATCCGAGTTGCAGGACAATTTTCTGGAGATTACCCAGCAGCACAAAGCCAAGCAGAATGCGGTATACCAACTGAGCAAATCCTTGGAGATAAGCCAAGTCCAGATCCAAAACATCAACCAGGAACTGGAGCGCTTGCAACTGCAGCAAACCAACGCCGACGAAGACGGCCTTATGCTGCAGGAGCAGTTGCAGGAAGCTCAGCAGGTGTTGGAGGAAAACACCGCTGAAATGGTGCGCCTTCAGGCCAAAGAAGAAACATTGCAGCGGGATATTGAAGCCACGGAAGCGCATATTGAGGAATTAAAAGCCCAGCGTGTAGACCTGAACCGCACGCTGGATGCCCGCCAGAACCAGTATAACCTGACTAAATCCCTAGTGGAGAACATGGAGGGCTTCCCGGAGGCGATTAAGTACCTGAGTAAAAGTGAAGCCTGGACCAAGCCAGCCCCTCTCCTTTCCGACATCCTGATTTGCGAACCTGATTACAAGGCGCTTATAGAGAGTTACCTCGAGCCCTACATGAACTTCTTTGTGGTGGAAGAACTGCAGGATGCCGTAGAGGCTGTTGCCCTTCTGAAAAGCGAAAACAAAGGGCGCGCGAACTTCATCATCCTGTCTGAGATTGAAGAGATGGAGCCGACAGCGACCTATAGCGAAGGCAACCTGAAAGCCGGGTATGAAGTGGTTTCAGCAGACAGGAAATACAATAGCCTGCTGAAGTACATGCTCCGCAACGTATATATCTCCGATGATAATGAAGAGGAGCTCTACGAGAGCGACTACAAGACGATCATCCTGAAAGACGGCAGTGCCATCCGGAAACCTTTGAGCCTTTCAGGTGGCTCTGTAGGCCTGTTTGACGGGAACCGCCTGGGCCGAAAGCAAAACCTCGAGAAGCTGGCAACGGAAGTAGAAGCATTGACGGAGCAGGTGGAGCTGATGCAGGGACGCATCAATACCCAAAACCAGATCCTGCAGAACCTGCGCAACGAGTCCAGCAAAGACAGGATCAAGCAACTGGAGAAAGAGGTTTCCAGACTACAGCAGGAGCTATTAACCGTACGCATCAAGCACGAGCAGCACCAGCAGAACCTCAGAAACTTCGACCAGAAGCGGGACGAGCTGCATGAGCGCCTGTTGGAGTTGCGCGAGCAGAGTCAGGAGGTGAGCCCGCAGGCCGAGGCAGACCAGAAGGAACTGCAGCGACTGGAGCAGGAACTGGCGGTCTTCAACACGCAACTGGAGCAGCAGCAAGAGCAGATCGCCATTGTCTCTGGCAGGTATAACCATGAGAACATCCAGTACCACCAGTTAAAGAACCGTTTTGCCAGCCTGCAGCAGGAGATCAGCTACAAGCAAAAGACAGTAGAGACAAACCAGGAGCGCATCACGACGCTGAAGCAGGAACTGGTGAAAGCAGAGGAAGAGACAACTTCCGCTACGGCATTCATCGAGGACAACGAAGCGGTGGTGGAGGATATGAACGAGGCGCGCCAGGAATTCGGCCGTGCACTGGAGGACATCGAGAAAGAGTACTTCAGCCTGCGCGGGGAACTGGACGAGAAAGAGAAGACCATCCGGGAACTGCAGCGCAAGCGCCAGAACTCTGATGAGCTCCTGATGCGCATGCAGCAGGCTAAGACCGATACCCAGTTAAAACTGGTCGCCATTAAGGAGCGCCTGGCGGCTGAATTCAACATCTCTGATGAGGACTTCGCCACACCTGTTCCGGAAGAGGATTTACTCATACCCCTCTCTACCGATGAACTGAGCCAGCACATTGCCACCGTGAAAACCCAGCTGGACAAGATGGGGCCGGTAAACGCCATGGCCGCAGATGCTTATGCCGAGATTGAGGAGCGCAATACCTTCATCACCGAACAGCGCAACGACCTGATCAATGCCAAAAACATGCTCATCGACACGATCAACGAGATTGACACCGTGGCCAAGGAGAAGTTTATGAATGCGTTCAACCAGATCAAAGACAACTTCAAACTGGTGTTCCGCAGCCTGTTCACCGAAGAAGACAACTGCGACCTAGTGATTTCTGATCCTAAGAACCCACTGGAGTCCAAGATCGAGATCATGGCACAGCCGAAGGGCAAGCGCCCGCTCACCATAAACCAATTGTCAGGTGGAGAAAAGACGTTGACAGCGATCTCACTGCTGTTCTCCATCTACCTGCTCAAGCCCGCGCCGTTCTGTATCTTCGATGAGGTGGATGCCCCCTTGGATGATGCTAACATAGACAAGTTCAATAACATTATTCGCAAGTTCTCCGGGGATTCGCAGTTTATTGTAGTAACGCACAACAAGCGTACCATGGCCTCTACAGATGTCATGTATGGCATCACCATGATAGAGGCGGGTATCTCTCGTGTGATCCCGGTAGACCTTCGCCAGATCGCTTAATCAGCCTTATTGAGATTGTTTTAACAAAAAGCGGCTGTCTCCTGACGAGGCAGCCGCTTTTTGTATATCCTATTTTAATTTTTTACAATTTCAGTACAGGGCTTATCTCACCCCATTCTCAGGGAATTTAGCGGTTTTAGTACGGTAAAAATCCATGATCTTTTCCATGTCAGCCTCAATGTCCCCGCTCGGGTATATGGTTGGCCCAACACCCGCTTCTTTTTTAGCATAGTCCAGGTAGCCGAGCACGATGGGTACGCCCGCACCGAGGGCTACATGGTAAAACCCTCTCCGCCAACGCGGCTGGTACTTGCGGGTACCCTCCGGGGTAACCATCACGCAAATATCACCTTTCGTTTTCCGGATGATATCGATCATGGCATCTACCATCTTTGTGTTTCTAGAGCGATCAACAGGCAGGCCTCCCATTTTCTTTACCAAGGCCCCAACCAGCGGAATTTCCAGGAACTCCTTTTTGATGGTTACCCTGATGGGGGCATCCATCAAGAAGAAAGCGGCCCGGGCGAAAATAAAATCCCAGTTACTGGTGTGCGGTGCGGCGACCATCACACAGCGGCGGTTCTCCGGAGTTAAGTTACCTACTAATTTCCAACCCGTTGCCTTGAAAATAGCTTTAGAGAGTAGTTTCCCAATCATGTATAAAAGTGGTGTCCAGGTTACCTGCAGATACCTCCTCAGGTTTCGCGGCAACCAATCAAGCCACATAAATACACACAATAATTTTCTTTTACAAGGCTTGCTTGATGATGTGGGAAGTGCGGCGGAGGATATAAGCCTGTACCCCAAACCCGATCTGTGGGCCCAACGTGGTGTTTGACTGTCCATCGCGCCACTCCCGCTGGTACTTGAAGCTAAGCATGGGTTCCAAGGAGATATGCTGGTTAATAAAGTAGGCATAGCCGACACTTAGTCCGCCCTGAAACAGATTCGATTTCTGTCCTGACGAAAAGTTAAGAAGGCCGGATTGCAGCGCAAGTTCTCCGAAAAGGCCTGAATCCAGGTAATAGCGCGTGAAGGGCCCCGCTAAGAGGTAAGTTCTCCGAAACTTGCGTGTGTCCTCGTCCGTTGTCACAATCAGGCTTTCATGCTCCATTGAGACCACTAAACCCACGGCAAAGTCATGGCGAAGGAAATAGGCGTTCTTGGCATTTAGATTCAGCAGTATGTTTGTTCCCTCCTCCGGACTAAGCGGCAGGTCAAGCCCTTTCGTAGTTTTGAAAGCAGAAGCGCTTAAATTCCCCCCCAGCATGATAGACCCCTGTTTGACTTTGGCCGGGATCAGAAAACTTCTGTTTTCCTGCGCTGAAGCAACGATACAGGACAGAAGAAAGAGTATAAGAATGAGGTGTCGCATCATACATCGTAAGGGTGAGTAAATTCAGATTTATTAGACCAATACGAGAAAAAGTTGCATCTAATTAGACCGAATACTAAGAATTAGGCATGGTTGACCAAATTTAGAATATGGCGTTGCATGTGCTTTGCATACTGGTACCCGATGTCAAAGATCTCGTCAGCCTTTCTGAAATTTGAGAGCCGGTAATAACGCAGCTCCTGCGGCTCCAGGAACAAATCGCATAGCCCTACCCTTAACTTGATGTTATTGTTGATGGCGAGCAGTAAGGTACGCTCAACCATCCCTCTTAAGCTTGTGATATGCGCCTGGTGATTGATGGGATTGACATGCACCCCAATCTTTACATCGCAGTTGCCTTGCAGTTGCTCCAGTGGCAGGTTGTTCAGCAAGCCTCCGTCGTTTAGCAGCTTGCCGTTAAACTCCACCGGCTTATACAGGATAGGTACAGCTGAAGAAGCCAGCAGGGGTTTGATCAACTCTCCGGAAGAAAAATACATGTTCACTCCCTCGTTCATTTCGGTGGTGCTCACTACCACGGGAATTTGCAGGTCCTCGAAGCGTACATGGGCCCCCATGTGCTTCATGTAGAGTTTCTCCACCTCCTCTAAGTGCATCAGGCCAATTTTCCCGAAGGCAGGGCGCATGACCTTGAAGACACTGAGCTCCTTGATCATGGACAGAATCTCATCCGGTGTAAAGCCATAGGCATACAGTACGCCCGCAATAGCACCCGAGCTAACCCCGGATATCATACTGACCCGTATGCCCAGTTCATCCAGGGCCTTCAGTACACCTAAATGCGCAATTCCGCGTGCACCGCCCCCTGACAAGGCTATCCCTACCCGCATCTATACTTCCGCCAGCGTGAATGTTTCCGCCAATCGCACCCCTTTGTCGGTGTGCTTTACCGTGCAGCATTGGTTCACAGCGTCGTGCTCCAGGAACAGGATCATCTCTTCATCTGCGGCTCTGTTCAGGAAGGCGGCCTTCTCATCCATCGTCAGTAGAGGGCGCGTGTCATACCCCATTACGTAAGGCAACGGAATATGTCCGGCAGAAGGCAGCAGGTCCGCCATATAGGCTATCCGCTTCCCTTTGTAGGAGATTATGGGTACCATCATCTTATCGGTGTGGCCATCCGCGTAAAAGATGTCGAATTGGGAAAAAGGTGAAGGCTCTGCGGGGTTTATAAACTTCAGGTGGCCGCTTTCCTGCATCGGCAGGATGTTCTCCTTCAGAAAAGAGGCCTTTTCGCGGGGGTTCGGCTTTGTGGCCCACTCCCAGTGCGCCTCATTAGACCAATAGGTAGCATTCGGGAAAACGAGCTCCAGCGCGCCTCCATTGCCTTTATACTGTACCCCGCCGCCACAATGGTCGAAATGCAGGTGCGTCAGGAACATATCCGTGATGTCCTCAGGCGCGAAACCGGCAGTACGTAAGGAGCCTCTTAGGGTGGCATCGCCGTGCAGGTAATAGTGGCTGAAGAACCTGGCATCCTGCTTGTCGCCGATCCCATTGTCGATTAGGATCAGCCTGTCGCTATCCTCAATCAACAGGCAGCGCATGGCCCAGGTGCACAGGTTGTTCTCGTCAGCAGGATTGGTGCGCTGCCACAGCGTTTTCGGAACCACGCCGAACATGGCGCCACCATCCAGCTTAAAAAAACCAGTATCAATCACGTGTAGCTTCATAGGAATCAGGGATGAGGGTAAATTAAAAAAGAACCGGAAAACAGGAGTATTCTCGTTGTTTCCAGTTCTTTTATTTATAACATAAATAGGCCAGAATGTCTAGGCTTCCACCACAACACCCATCTGAGAAAACTTGTCTATTCGCTGCATGATACGGTCCTCTGTGTCTATCGTTTCAAGGTCATCCAGCAACCGGAGAATTTCATGCTTCAGCGTTTGCATCATTTTATCCGGATTCAGGTGCGCACCGCCGAGGGGCTCCTGAATGATGCCGTCGATCAGCTTATTCTCCAGCATGTCCGTAGCTGTCAGCTTCAGAGCCTCAGCCGCCTGCTCCTTGTAGTTCCAGCTTCTCCACAGAATAGAGGAGCAGGATTCCGGAGAGATAACAGAATACCAGGTGTTCTCCAGCATCATCACGCGGTCACCGATCGCGATGCCCAAGGCACCACCGGAGGCTCCTTCTCCGATGATGATACATATCACCGGCACCTTCAGCATGAACATCTCCTTCAGGTTGCGGGCAATCGCCTCCCCCTGGCCACGCTCTTCTGCCTCTAAGCCCGGGAAAGCACCGGGAGTATCGATCAATGTCACGATCGGACGGTTAAACTTTTCGGCCATCTTCATCAGGCGCAGTGCTTTGCGGTAGCCCTCCGGGTTGGCCATGCCAAAATTGCGCATCTGGCGCTGCTTGGTATTACGCCCCTTCTGCTGGCCGATGAACATGATGCTGCGCCCATTCACCTCGCCAAAGCCACCTACCATTGCTTTGTCGTCACTCACGGTGCGGTCGCCGTGCAGTTCCACAAACTTGTCGGTGATGCCGTTGATGTAGTCCAGGGTGTAAGGGCGCTCCGGGTGGCGCGAAAGCTGTACACGCTGCCAGCGGGTCAGGTTGGCGTAGGTTTCCTTTTTGAGAACGTCAATCTTCTCTTCCAGGGCCTTTACTGCCTCCGAAACATCTACCTGGCTTTCATCGGCCAGTTTTTTCATCTCTTTAAGTTTGCCCTCGAGGGCAGCAATAGGCTGTTCGAAATCCAAAAGCATAGGTTCCTTCTTGATTAGACTACAAATTTAACAGTTTCCGCTAATGATGGAGAACAAGATATATATTTAAACTGAGGCGAAAAATTAATTCTTCTGTAAATGAATACATTAGCCTTTTGGGCATAAAATATAGCGTTAAAAAGATTCTAGAGGCTTGCACATTAAAATATAACCCCCTACATTTGTATCACTCTAACGAACAGCGCTAGGGAATAACACAAAACGGTCTGGTAGTTCAGTTGGTTAGAATGCCGCCCTGTCACGGCGGAGGTCGCGAGTTCGAGTCTCGTCCAGACCGCAGGTAAAACTGCGGTAACGTAAAGTGAGCAAATGGCTCTCTTATCAAATTATTGGTCTGGTAGTTCAGTTGGTTAGAATGCCGCCCTGTCACGGCGGAGGTCGCGAGTTCGAGTCTCGTCCAGACCGCAAAGGCTTGTAGAGAAATCTGCAAGCCTTTTTTGGTTTTATACCCCTATCAGTTGATTTGCGCGCAAGTAGGGCTGTATGACTTTCTCCCATGCTGTCATTTCGAACACCGGGAGAAATCTGAATTAATGTGTGTAGTTTTAAGTCCATTCAAGGACGCCCTAAAAATGCCGCGAATGTAACGTTCGCGCAGCTTTTGACAAATCACGCCAGTTACAAACTAACAATCCCCCTACCCACCCGTTGCCACTGCGTTTAAACTGGCGGCATACACTTTCATATAACAGAAGGGGGGAATTGACACTATATCAACTCCCCCTTCTGTTATATGACAATAAAATTATCTGCTACAATCGGGCATCCACCAAGTCCCTGTCTAAGCAGGCTTTGGTGTCGAAGATGACGGCGTTGTTGTCTTTGAACCGCTTGAAATCTATGGAAAGAAATTCATTATGCGCTACAGTTACGATTACCGCATCATAGCGCACCGCCTCATTCAGTTCTTTGTGCAACTGTATCCCATACTCCTGCTGCACCTCCTCCAGGTCAGCCCAGGGGTCAAAGACATCCACTTGTAAGCCAAACTGGATAAGCTCATGATAAATGTCCACTACCCGCGTATTGCGCACATCCGGGCAGTTCTCCTTAAAGGTAAAGCCCATAATCAGTGCCCGGGCCCCTTTTACCTTCAGGTCTTTGTTGATCATGAGCTTCACCACTTTGTTTGCCACAAACTGGCCCATGTTGTCATTCACCCGTCTACCCGACAGAATAACCTGCGGGTGATACCCTAATGCTTCTGCCTTGTGCGCCAGATAATAAGGGTCCACGCCAATACAATGCCCTCCAACCAAGCCGGGTTTATATTTCAGGAAATTCCACTTTGTACTGGCCGCTTCGATCACATCATTGGTGTCAATCCCAATGCGGTCACAGATCAAGGCTAGTTCATTGATGAACGAGATGTTCACATCGCGCTGCGCGTTCTCAATTGCTTTGGATGTTTCTGCCACTTTGATACTAGAGGCCAAGTGTGTGCCGGCTTCTATGATAGAAGCATACAGGGCATTGACTCTGGTGGCTATTTCAGGCGTAGACCCGCTGGTCACTTTTTTGATTTTCGTCAGGGTGTTGATTTTATCCCCCGGGTTAATGCGCTCCGGCGAATAGCCCACAAAGAAGTCTTGGTTGAACGTTAGTCCGGAGACGCGCTCTAAAACAGGCACACAATCTTCCTCCGTGCAACCTGGGTATACAGTCGACTCATAGATCACTAAATCCCCAACCTTCAAAATACTGCCCAGCATCTCAGAGGCTTTCAGCAGAGGGCGCAGATCCGGTGCTTTGAACTGATCAATAGGTGTAGGCACTGTAACGATAAAGGTATTACAAGCTTGCAGGGAAGTAACATCCGCTGAAAAGCGTAAACCTGTACCAGCACTGCTGCTTTCAGATGCGCTACTCACCTCCTTTAACATATCCAGGTTAGCCTCATGGGTTCTGTCAAACCCTTCCGCAAGTTCTGCTACTCTTCGCTGATTGATATCAAAACCGAGCACCTCATATTTCTTCCCAAATTCTATTGCCAAAGGAAGGCCTACATAGCCTAGTCCTATCACAGCTATTTTTGCATTTTCAACTGCAATACTATCTACTTTGTAATTAGACATAGTAATATATGGTGTACTTCACAAATATAAGCATATCCCTAAGATATGAATTGGGTTAGCTTTCGGAGCGGTTTCAAAAATCGGGTATAAAACCTGGGCCGCAATTGATTCACTTTCCAGGCCAGGTAGTCTTCCTTATTCGCACGCCATCTATTGCTCAGCGATATGTTACTTTTACCGCCCACCCGCATTTTAACCAGAACTTCAGGTATGTAGGCCGTGCTTATACCTGCTTTGTACAAAAAGCGAAGCATCAGCTCATAGTCAGCAGCGCTTTTAAACAAGGTGTTGTACATACCTTCCCGCTGATAAACCTCCCGCTTTACGTAAAAAGTCGGATGCGGAGGCATCCAGCCATATAAAAAGTTTTCGCGCTTAAAACTGCCGGATACCCAGCTCCGTACAGTTTTGGATGTGTCCTGTTTTTGCACATAAAGCAAATCTCCATAGATAGTTTCCGTCTGGTGTTCACCAAACGCCCTGGCGATTGCAGCGATCGTATCCTGTGAATTTAAGATATCATCGGAATGCAGCAGGCCAATAACCTCACCTGTAGCCATGCCTATGCCTTTATTGACAGCATCATATAGTCCCTGGTCCGGCTCTGAGACGAATTTTGTAATACTGGAACCAAAGCTTTCGATAATCTCTACTGTCCCGTCTGTCGATTGGCCATCAACCACAATATACTCTATAGCAGGGTACCGTTGGTTAAGCACAGAGTTGATCGCATCGGCAATGGTTTCTTTGTTATTAAAGACAATGGTGATGATAGATATTTTCAAAATGCAGCAGAATGGCAGGTATAAATTATGAAATTTCTCGAGGCCTTTTAGGTATTGCGGGACTCCCTTGGTAGATGGTATAGGGGTCCATATTTTTTGTAGCCACCGAACCTACCGCTAACACGCTGTGCGAACCGCAAATAACCCCTGGGCAAACAGTGGCCTTTGCCCCGATCCAGACGCCTTCCTCCAGTATAATTTCACTCACCTGCAGGTCAAAGGTAACTCGCTTGAAGT
Source organism: Pontibacter sp. CAU 1760 (assembly GCF_054482735.1). Taxonomy (NCBI): domain Bacteria; kingdom Pseudomonadati; phylum Bacteroidota; class Cytophagia; order Cytophagales; family Hymenobacteraceae; genus Pontibacter; species Pontibacter sp. CAU 1760. The sequence continues at coordinate 129,988 of NZ_JBTLRL010000010.1, read as the reverse complement.
TGTGGCTACCAGTTAGCAACATCGCCCCTTGAGACAGCACCACATTGTCTGCTATGGTGATAGCTGTTAGGTTATCAATCCAGACATTCTCTCCCACCCAGACATGATTTCCAATGGAGAGTAGCCAGGGATACTTGATATTCACACCAGGCTTGATCACTACGCCCGCTCCTACCCTGGCACCAAATAGTTTTAACAGTAATACCTTTATGGCACTGACAGGATTTAGGGGATTCACAAAAAACACCACATTCACAAAAAACCAGAGAGTTCGCTTAATACCCCCCGCTCCTGTATTGAACCAGCTATTGTCATAAGCAGCCAGATTAACTTGTTTCCGTTCTTCAGCTAGCATTCAAAGAGCGCTTTGTTTGCAGATATATTTTCTTTGTTTGCGATAAATTCAACGGCAAACTGTGTGGCATGCTGAGACAAAATCTGATAATCACTTTGCTCAACATTTATCATCTGCTGAATAGCATTTGCAAATACATCAGGATCACGCAGAGGTAAGTCATAGCCAACCTTCCTATCCTGTAGATCTTTCCAGGGCGTCTGATTGCTGATGATGACAGGTAGCCCAACAGTAAAGCTTTCTAAAATAATGTGACCAAAATTTTCGCCTTTCGTTGGTAGAAAGAGCATGTGGTAGTTCAACAAAGTTTGGGGTACAAGCTCACTAGGCAAACTCCCTTTATAGGTCACCTTAATATTATCAGGCATTTGTTCGATCACTGACAAGCAATCCTGCCAATATGCTGCATCGTTTATAGGACCATATAGGTCAAATACAATATTTCCAGAAAGTGCAGTGTCTCTTAGGACTCCTAATGCATAAAGGGTATTTTTTTCCGGTGAAACGCGGGCAACACTCACCAATCTTATCTCTCCCTTTTGCTTGTGTACAGGTAAAGCAAAGGGATGTTTGCCTATTTTTGGAAGATTAGCCGCAATCAAAACCTGTGTCTGCTTGCCTAATATTTTTTGTATATGCCGTAGCTCTGTCTCATTTGTTGCATGGAATTTAACAGCATTATAGAGAGCAAACTTTTTAGCTAAATAAAAAAAGACCTTTTTCTTATTGGGCTTTACATTAACAGCACCTGGCGCAAACATACCTCGAGCGGCAATAACCACAGGTACTTGTAGCTTTTTAGCAATAAACAAAGGCATCAACGAAAAGTACTTTGAGAAAATTCCGTTAATATATAAGAAGTCCGCTGGCACTTGTGTGATCACTCTTTTCAGTGAAGTATAGCTTAGGTTAGCTGCGGAGAAGTAATACACATGCACACTGTCATCACGTTGATGCCATACATCGCTTGGTACATCACTATAAGGTTTAACAGTATTATAGTCCGTATCACGGGTGACAATCCAAAAGTCATAGGCTCCCTGCAAATGGGCGACAAAATTAGCAATAGATTGTATAGGCCCCCCTGCTTTGTAACCTGGCAAATACCAATCGATGGATATCAAAATTTTAGATTTTTGCTTCATTGATATTCCTTAACAACTCTTTTGTATAGCGCTTCATATTGTGCGGCAACAACTTCAGGCTTAAAGCGCTGCACATTGTTATACCCTTTGCTAACTAAATTATTTCTGAATGTATCATCTTCAACTAAATTCAGAATCGCATGCCTTATTTGATCTGGATTATAAGGGTTCACTAATAAAGCCCCATCACCGGCTACTTCAGGCATGGCAGTTATATTGCTTGTAATAACTGGACGGCCTAAAGCATTTGCCTCTAGAATAGGCATACCAAAACCTTCGTATAGTGAGACAAAAGTAACAATATCTGCACGGTAGTAAAGATCTATAACAGCATCATAATTTAATGAAAAAAAATTTTCATAAATAATGCCATAAGTTTGAAGCAATTCCACTTGTTCATTTGAAAGCTTTCCGATTATCAAAAGCCGACAAGGTAAGTCTTTAATTGCTTTGATTACATTTTGTAAATTTTTATTGCTCTTAGTGCCCACCTGAAGCAGTACAGGTTCAACTTTATCTATTTGATATTTTGGCTTGAAATCTTTAACGGTGAATTGTACACAATTTGGAATGACAATTATTTTATGTGCAGGAACACTAGTTGCAGCAATTACTTCTCTTTTACTGTATTCTGAAATAACTGTCACATACTTAACCCTCTTTACAGGTATTTTAAGCCACAAAAGTTGAAGTAGAAAATTTTTTAGCTTGTTAGTACTACTTAATGAGTTTATGTCATGAATAGTGAGAATGGTCTTATCCTGAGCCAACACTAGTGCAATATAGTATATGTCACCAGTAATATGGTTCACATGCCCCTGCCTTAAATAAGCATATAAACAATTTGTTAGTATCGCAGCAGGATTACTTGCAGACTTATTTGGAAGAAAAACTTTGTGGGTTTTATACCCTTGAATGTGATTAAGGACAGTATTGAACAGCATCTCTATGCTGAAGAATGAAGCGGTTTTTTTTCGAAAGAAAAAAGTTATTGACATATGTGGGCAGGTAGGTAGGCGGGTTTTGATACAGAAACTATATATCCGTTTTAAGTACTTTCCTGAACCCATAAAAGACAATAAACATAATAATAGTGGCTTTAAAAAGATAATTTAAAGTTGTAGCAAGATCAGTCTCTGCCTTAATAACCTGCAAGTAAAGAAAAGGTATCCAAAAAATATAAGTTGGATGAAGGACACTCTTAACTAGTAGCACCCTTAGAATAAGGCTGAAAACTATCCCAATCAGAAACATAAAAATAATGCCCCCATTCCTCCCATAGTTACCATAGCCCTCACCCAAAAGGCTAATATTCATGCTCGTGCCTTCCTGCAAAATTATACCGGTAAAACGTTCCATTTTTTCACGTCCTCCGGCTGTAACTTGCTTGTCTGGTGCTAAAAACCGTGGCAGCAAAGTGTCGCTGAATGCATCCCTCACCGTTTGTCCGTCCGCAAAGGGTCTAACAAAAGGAACATAATTCATGACACGTGTAATAATCCATCCTTGGTTAAGCCTTGTTACTGTAAGTTCATTTGTTTTTGGGTCAAATAATATATCAGGCGACCATAAACTTTCTTTTACCATTCCAAAGAAAATTTCACCTTTCTCATATGCGCCCAAGGATGTCGCTGCCCATGCAATACTTCTGTACTGGTATTTTACAGATTGAAGTACAAACATCATGAAAAAGCCAATCAATAGCATCAGAACTTTCTTAGTAAGACTTATATTGTTCTTAATACCATAAATAAATAAAAAGAAAAAGCCCCACAGGAGTAGGTCATGAAACATGGCCTTTGCTACAGCATCAAGTAGTAGGGTGGCAAAAACAAGGTAAAGCACTGTGTTATTTCTCGACTTATCCAGGTATAGATAAAAGCAGCCAATAAACTTTAACTGTGATAGTAAGTAGAGAAAAAAAGAAAGAGAGGGAGGAACAAAAGTTGATACAAACGAAGAGATGAAGCCAATTGCTATTAGATAATAAGCCCCCTGTGACTTGCTTTCTACCACATTGCTAATATCGCTAAGTATAATTTTAGGCAAATGGCTTAAACTGGCAATGGGTAGAGAGAGCCCAAAGTAAAACAGAACAACACCTGGAATAGCAAAGCTTAGATACTCTTCTTCCGGAACCTGCATTTTATAAAAAGGGTGATTAATCCCTGTATAATAACTCAGTATAGGCCCAATAACCCATTGCAGCGTTCCAATGAACACAATAACTATATGAATAGGTATCCCCTCTCCAATGCCAAGAAGTAAGCTGTTCAGAATAAAGACAAAAAATAATACTCCAACTATCGAAAGAAAAGATAGCTGCGAAAACGCCATGAGAAGAAATCCTACAACCAACAGTGAGGAAAATTGATAAAGTAACTTGTCCGGTGCCTTTTCTGCCATTTCTATAAATTACCTTTATTTATTTTTATAGCTTAATCAGTTGTACTCAAAACTGTTTTGATTGCGCCACAAATGTGATTGAAACTCCAGTGTGCAATAATAGCCTTGGAGGCCTTGCCCATTTCAGACAACTCATGTGCCGATTTAGAAGCGCAGACTTCTAATTTATCGCTTATGCTCGTTAAACTGCCAGCTTCAATGATAAAACCATTTTGATTTTCCTGCACCAAATCAACAGCGCATCCTACTTTATCACTGGCGATAATAGCAAGACCTGAAGCCATCGCTTCATTGATACATAAACCCCACGTTTCGCCGGGGCCACTGGAGGGCAACACAAAGACATTACCTGCCCGGTAAACAGCCGGCATGCGTGTCTGGTTTTGAAACGGCATGAAATGTATGTTATCATATCCCGCAGCCTCCTGTCGCAATGCACGCTCTAATATTCCATTTCCGACAAGCAATAGGCTTACGTCCTGCTTATTCAGCTTTTTAAATGCATTTAAAAGAAGAAGCGGATTTTTCTTATTTTCAAATTTACCTGCAAACAGAAATACAATATGATTTTCTGATATCCCCAGATTTTCACGAATCCGTTTGCTCTCATCTTTGTGCAATGTATCATCACCAAACCTATCATTGTCGATGGCATGTGGTGCGAAAATGAGGTTATGATCCTTTATACCATGCTTCAAGAAGTACTTCTTATTATTGGTGCCGACGTAAAAGGCTTTATCAATATGTCTATAAGTCCAGCTAAGTATGATCCTCCTAAGCAGTAGTTTGATGCCCTCCTTTTCATCAAGCAAAGTAGAGTCACCTCTGAAATAAACGTTAACTTTATTTTTAAAGTGTCTTAACGCTTTCAAATGGCTGTCAAAACTCCACCCATATACAAGAAGATCAGTGGGACTAAACTTTTCAACTTCAGATATAATAGCTGGATTAATGACACCTTTAAAATAGGAAGTTCCCGGATTTTTGGAAGCATTCTGCAAGAACTTATACTCATACCCCTCCAGCAAGGGTATATCCCAGGAAATTTTTTTACCAAAACCTTTATCTACTCTATCTCCATATGCTTCACCTAAGGTATAAAATACTTTTACCTCAAGTTCCGGAGTAGAAGCCAGCATCTTGTATACAGGAGCGTTATACTGTATGGGGTGAGTTGTAATAATAGCCAGCCGCTTCATACAAGTTCCTCAAGCTTTTGAACCAGCGCTTTAGCCGAGGCACTTGCGGAGTGCTTATCCAGTTTACTAAAATCAGGGTGCCACTGAAAATTTCCGCTAACTAATACGTCAAGCTTGTTCAAAATTGCAGATTTGAGTTTTTGCACTTCTGCTTGCTCGTGATATTCCACTATAAAATCAGCAGCCTTACATTCTTTCATAATCGCTACAGCGCTGCTCTCCCGGTGAGAAATTCCAAACACTGGCTTTTTGCTTAATAGTGCCTGAAAGGTTTTGGAGGCGGTATAGTGTTTTTCAGTACTACCGATAATCATCACGGCATAGGCTGATGCTAAAAAATTAAGCACGTGCAGAAAAGGAAAACGCTCCCTAACTTCATGCACGATGTGTTCTATCCCATATTGTTTTGCGTAGTCAGCAATCGTGGTGCCTGCATACAGCCCAGTACCTAAAAAGAAAAAATGCTTTCGCATATCCCAAGCTCCCTGCGCAACCTTATCTTGAATCACTTGAAATAAAAGTTTAACGAAAAAATGCGAGTTAGGAAGAAAGGCTCCTGCGTATACCAAAGGATCGCAATCAATTTCGGACCACGGATAATTTAAATCAGCTAAAATGATGTCATGGTCATTCGAGTCAAAGCCATATGGCATGCCTACATGCGCAACAGGGGAATCTTTGAAGTTTCGATCAAGTACAGGAGTGTAATAAGCGTTAGAAACACCTGAAATTAAAGCAGCTTTTTTGACTGCAATAGGTTCTAACTTTCTAGCGACAAAAAGACTTAGCTTTGACCGCCAGTCCTGGCGATTACTGATATCCCGCACCCAAGGATCAATATAATCAATACCATAGGGAACTCCTGTTATAGTATGTAATATTCTGCCCAACAATGAAGTGTAGAAGGAAGGAATCGGAATCCATATAAAATCAATTTTTCTCTTCTTTAATATCTTTAAAGCTTCACGATAGAGAAAAGGGAAAGCCCTGAGCCCAAGGTCACCGATAATTCTGGGTTGAGAGACTTTATACGCTTTGGTATACACTACCTCTATATCCTTCGATACTGTTCTAGCAATATCCGGATCAGCTACCTCCTCATAATATTCAGAAGAAACAGTAAGCAGTATCGGGTGCCATCCTAGCTCTTTAAGGTAATTAGCAATCAGCCTGGGCCGATGGACACCTGCTAAGTTGGAAGGAACCCAGTGAGGGTAAATAATTAAGAGCGTCTTCATTTGGCAAGAACTTCTTTGACAGTATTTAAAAATTTTTTACTTTCAGTCTCCCAGTTCAATTTTTCAAGAGCCAATTTTCTTGCATTTTTTTGGTGTAAAGCTAAGAGATTGGGATTTTCAATATATTGCCTTAAAATATTAGCCAAGCTATTCGAGTCTTCGCTCTTATATGTAAAACCTAAAGAAGGAAAATCCTTCAAAAACCTCTTCTGCGCCAGTGTATTAGAAAGTACAAGGGCATTACCAGCCAAAAGATATGTGAAAATTTTGTTAGTAAGACAGTACTCCCTGTTCAGGCAATGTGGCACTTCTGAACCTATGCCCACATCACATTTAGATGCAATTTCAAAAATATCTTGTTCAGCAACAGCAGGGTAAAAAATGATTTGATCTTTGTGTAAAGAGGCTCTCGAGGCAATGCTAAGTAGATAGTTTTTCATTTCAGCAGTAATATTACCAAGCATAGTAAAGCTTACAGAATTACCAGCTAGTTTACCCATGGCTAGTATAACATTTTCTATTCCTCTGTTTTTCCCAATCGTTTGCGAAAACCAAAATAATTTAAGAGTTAGAGTTTGCTTTTCAGGTGGATTTTTAATTAAATATACTGAAAAAGCATTATTTAATATTAAAGGTTTTAATTGAGGAAATAGTTTTTGATAAATTTCACCGATCAAGGGGCTTGCAACGGAAAAATAATCTAGCTTTGGGAAATACTTATTTTCCAAATATTTAGTATGCAAATTTCCCAAACTTTCCTCAGCAAATTCACCCCGATGAAAGTCTTCTGCATCAAATCCTACTTTTGCCTTAAATTTTTGTGCCACTTTAACGGCAACAGACAGCGCTCCAAGATTGTGAGCAATGTACAGATCAGCCCTGTGTCGTTTTGCCTCCTGAAATAATTCCTGTGCAAAAAGCACAGTGCTATAGTCAGCTATATGACAAATATCTCCAATCCAAGTGTAAATTTTAGATAAAAACTTTCTCCTGGCTCTGGCCCATAAGTAAAGTCTTTTTTCAGTATAGGGGTGGTAGCCTGTTCTGACAAAGATTATAGAAGTTAATCTGCGAATTAGTTCAGCATCAAATTTATCTGCCCATGGTGAGATTGGCACATAAATTACTGTCACTTTATAGCCAGCTTCGGATAAAGCAATAGCTTCTTTAACTAACCGGGGATTGGCGGAAGGCTGGCCTGAAGATATAAGAACAATAGAATCTTTTAAACCCAACGTCTGCTTGATACTAAATTAGAATCTTTTCTTACAAATAGAAGGTCAGTTTGGTATAACGCATTATCTAAAGGGCGACGCATAAGTGAGCAAATATCATATACTTGAAACCCCCAGTTAGACATTTGTGCAATAACATCTTCTATCAGAGGAGCACCTTTATAAATCTCTAGAAGAGACACTTCCATAATAACTGCCTCAGCCGCTTTAAGTGCTTTATTTCCACCTTTTAGTATTTCTAACTCATACCCTTGAGTATCTAATTTTATTAAATCAGGTGAAGGCCACCTTCTATTCTCTACTACTTCATCTAAAGCTTGAAGATATAATGTTTTTTGTTTGGCTCCTGTATCATAAAATTCTTTACATACAGAGCTTGCTGTTTCATATTCATAAAACACAACTTCTTTTCCAGTTATAGCACCAAGTAAGCCTAAATGAAAGTCTACTTTTGCAGGGAGTGTTTTTGAAATATGATCTAATATTTCCTTCTTAGACTCTTGTGCTTCAAACATATAAAAGCTGGAAGAGGGAAAAACCTGTACTATTTCTTTAGTCCAGATTCCTTCAAATGCTCCTATATCGAAAATAACCTTAGGTGTAAAGCCATTCTTGTGCGCTAACTGAAGACTGGAAGAAACAGAGGGTACACCCAACCTGTTTTTAATTTTCCTTTTTAAATTTTCAATCATAAATTGTATTAGATACTTAGATATTTTGCAGCAACTATAGGTACATCAAATTGGCTTTGTGCATGCTCACGACATAATCTACGATCTATTTTGCCTATTTCATCTAAAGCTTTAATAATAGCTGAAAAATTTTCTACTATATAACCGGAAACACCATGATTAATAACCTCTGGAACAGATCCTTTTCTGAAGCCAATAACAGGTGTGCCACAAGCCATAGCTTCTGCCATTACCATCCCAAATGGCTCATCCCATTCAATGGGAAATAAAAGTGCTTTCGATTTACCTAAATAATAATTCTTTTGCTCATCGTTTACCTGACCGATATAAATAATTTGTTCATTGTCGATAAAAGGCTCAATTTCGCTTTTGTAATACTCCTGCTCTTCAGGAAGCGATGAAACATTACCAGCTATAATTAATTTATTGCCTGTTGCTTTGGCAACTTTGATAGCAGTATGACAGCCTTTCACTCTCTCTAATCTACCCAAAAAAATGAGAGGAGCATCTTCTGTAACTGAATTATTTAATAAATAATTTTCGAATGGAATGGCGTTATAAACAGTTTGCCATTGACCCGATACATTTCCTCTAGAAACCAGATCATTGCTGCAGCCTGTAAATACAATGTTCCTATTAGGTAATTTGTTGATCCAGCGAATGTTCTTTCTACTTATTTCCCGGCCATAGGTCATTATTTTCCTTACAGGGTGATTCAGAATAGGCAACAAATATACCAGCCTTCCAAAATTGTGTATTAAATCAAAATTATGTCTATGCTGCCAAAGGAATTTCCATGCCACAGGAATAGCTTTCCTTGCATCCCATTTATTAGGGGGAAACCCTAGCTTGCCAAATCCATGTACCATACACCCCTCTACTTCTGAGCCTTCTGTTACCAGTAAATGCACCTCATGCCCTTTCCGCCGGTATTCATTAGCAAACATATATACCAGCCTTTCGTGCCCACCATAACCATTAGGCGGTACAAGGATACCAGGGTCCATAACAAGTAAAATTTTCATTTTAGTATTTGAAACTATAATAAATTAGTTGAGCACGTTTACTTAATTTCCACCCAAATATCTTCATAAGTAAATTGAAATAAAATCCAGATGGAGTTGGTTTCCAGTATTTTTTAGGAACCAAAGTATGTCTCCTCTCTAATAATTTTGTTAAGGTCTTATGTTCCGGATATGTCCACTCCAGCACCATTTGATACATTTTTCCTATGAGAGTTAGTACTCTCTCAGATGATTCATAATCCAATAAATATTTTGCAGAAAGATCAGTAGATATTATTGCGGAGAACATTGCCCGTCTTGTTGCGATTTTTGATACAGAAAACTTATCAGATAAAACTCTATAAAAAAGCATGCCCCTTTCGGAGAAAATTAATGTTCTCGATGATAGAAACAATCTTATATAGAATTCTGTGTCGTTAATTAATGTTAAGTTTTCATTCCAAAGACCACTATTAGCAAAAATTTTACGAGGAAGCAGAAACTGTCCAGATTGAAGCATTTGCGGTCTACCTTCAAAAGTTAAATATTCAATGGGAGTACAAGTTTTATGTATAGTATTTTTAATATTTTTAGATGATGGTACATTATATTGAAATTTTTGCCACTCAACATAGCTGATGCTATCTACTTTATTTTTTAATGAGTTAACTTGTCCCTCAATTGTATCTTCTTTTAAAAGATCATCTGCATCGAGAAATTTAATGTATGTTCCGCTTGACAAATGGAATCCAAAATTTTGTGCAGCTCCAGGTCCTTTATTAGTTTGACAATAAAATTTAACCCTGCTATCTCTTATCTTTTGCACAATATTACGACTGTTATCTGTAGATCCATCATCAACTACAATGATTTCAAGGTTAGAATAGGTTTGATTTAAAACAGCGTTTATAGTATCGCCAATGAAATCTTCTTTGTTATATAACGATATTATTACGGAAACTAAAGGAAACATCATTTACTTAAAAATACTGATTTAGAAAGCTGGAAGCCTTTTTTCTTATCAGCTATAAATACCTTGAAATTATTTATTAATAAAATTTTCGTTTGATTAAAAGAAAACCGTATCCTACTAAAATAACTTATTGGAGAGTGTTTGTTCGTTATATAATTCATTGCCAAATGATACCTAAGAATGATATAATCATTACTGCTACTTCCTAACTTAAATTCTTGTCCTTCATGCTCTCTCCATGAAATCAAGTCTGATGGCAAAATAAGTAGGCAATTTTCCTGACTTAATCTTAACCATAATTCAGTGTCACCAATATATCTTTTCTCCAAAAAGCCTCCTGCATTGTCAAATACACATTTCCTGATAACAGAGCCTGATGGTCCACAGTTTATTATGCCTTTACCAGTAAAATGTTCAAAAAATATTTCTGGTGGGGTTTTAACTATAGGACGATCTAACCCATATACTGAATCCAAAGAAAGAGCAAATGCAGCCTCAGGAAACTGCTCCATCATATTTACAAAAATCTCAAGCCCCTTCTGAGAAATTGTGTCATCGGAATCTAAATATTTTATATATTTTCCTGTAGCATAACTTGCTGCTTTGTTTCTATTAGGATAATCACCTAAATTTATTTCATTCTTATATACTTTTATTCTTGAATCTTTAGCTGCAATTGAGGAAGCAATCTTATACGTTTTATCTGTCGAACAATCATCAACTATTATCAATTCAAAATCTCTGAAGGTAGAGGCTAAAACACTGTCAATAGCTTCTTTGATATACTTTTCCCTGTTGAAAGAAGTCATCAAAACACTGATTATAGGTTTTATAGTTTGCATTACGTGTCAATTATCTATTACGCTGTGGCAACACGGATCTTAAACTACGCGTTATGATATTAGGCAACCAAAGTTGGTCTAATAAAGACCCATAAACTTTATAGGCTAACTTATTCTTCTTCCTTTTTTCAAAGGCATCCACCAGGACATCTTCAATATTTGTGACATTGCTAAATGGATCAAAAAGCACATTAGAAAGTTTTTGCCCCTCCACAGATATACTTTTCAATAAAGTGCGATCATTATGCAAAACAGCTATTTGTGAAGCATACGCATCAGCATCTCCCACCTCAAAATAATATCCTGTTTTGCCTGGCAAAATTAATTCATTAGTTGCACCTGCCCAATTAGTAATTAACGGCACAAGGCCTGCCTTCATAGCTTCCACTAAAGTAACAGGAAAGCCCTCTCTGATAGAAGGTAAAATAAAAATATCATTAGTAGGAAGCAATTCTGATACTTCGTCATTACTTAAACGATGGTAGTAAGTAACAAAGTTTTTGTCAACCCATATTTGCTCCCTCTCCATTGTACTAAGGCCATCACCAACAATTTTCCATTCAACAATTATTCCTTTATCTCTTAATTTTTTATCTATAAGAGGTAAAATTTCAAACTGTTTGTTGATGTCGTCTAGCCTCCTGACGCAATAGAAAACCTTGAGAAGTGTATGTTGTTTTTCGACAGTACTTATTATCTGACGCACAGGAAATCTACAATGATATATAAAAGGCTTTTGATTTGGCAAATAAGAACATAGCTTTGAGTGAATATTTTTGCTCACTGTAATGAACCGATCAATGGATTCTTTATGTCTTTGCGCTAGCTGATAGTAATAGTCATAATCTCCATGCAAGAATTGCACAGCAGGGTTCTGAAGCCCTAAATTTGTTATCATTCCTAATTCAAACCAATCGTGTGCAACAACTACTGCGTTATAATCAGGAAGTAGTTTTACAAGTCTTTTGCAATTATGATAGTAGTTCGATTTAGGGTTGTAGTAGAAAACTTTTTCACTCCATGCTCCTTCTATGCCCAAACTATTGTAATTTGAAAAGTCAGTTTCGTTGAGAATATGTAAAACATGGTGTTTAACAAGCGGATTATTTGAATGCTTGATAATATTTTGGATGACCGAGAGAACTCCACCACCTTTACCATTATAGAAGTGGTAAACTTCAATTATTTTATATCCCAATTTTTTATAAAAAATATTTTAATTGTTATCTAAATTTACAAAATAACGTATTTTATAGCAAATTATAAGTATTAAGAGATATTTATTTAATTTTTTTCAATAAAGTGAAATAAATAAAGTTTATGAATTTTAATAATTGATTTAGAATTTAATGGCTCTGTTTTCTTTCTTTTTATTTTCCATAGCTTCTAAATAAACCTGTTCCATTGCCTTCCCAATTTTGTCTAAATTATATTCTTTTAGAACTTTAGCTCTTGCAGCAGCACCTAAACATTTTCTCTTTTCAGGATGTTGAATTAAAAATTTGATAGCCGCTTCTATTTGTTTATAATCCAAAGGATCTATCAAAACACCAGCATCTTCTGATAGCATTTCTTGCATACCACCTTTGTCACTACCAATTACTGCTGCACCTGAACTCATAGCTTCGAGACATACATAAGGAAAGTTTTCCCAAACACTTGGGAAAACACAAATATCTGCATCTGCTAAATAACCAGGAACTTCATCTAGATTTATAGTGCCAACAAATTTAATATTTTCGAAGCGTTGTAATTTGACTTTTAAATAAGATTCCATTGTGATACCCTCTAATGGAGAAGGACCATCACTACCTATAAAAATAAAATTTGCTTCATAATGAGCCTTTATAACTCCTGGTATAGCTTTAGCAAGGTTGATAATTCCCTTGTGAATGTTTAACTTACCTATAAATAGTATATTAATGCCCTTTTTATATTTTCGATTTATAGGTATTGATAGTGTCGTTTCTGAGGGTTTATAAGGATTAGGTACTACTTTGATTTTATTATGAGGTATGGCCCAGTCATTCACTATGATTTTTTTTAAAGAAATTGAAGGACTAAGGATTAAATCTGCTTTTGCTGTAAACTTATAATCTTCATCTCTACTCAGATCAGGTTTACCCCAAGGTCTCCAAATACCTCGTTTAAAGTTGCCGAGAAAGAATCTAATTTTTTTTAAAACAGGGGTGTAAAAATTTAAAAGTTTGATTATTAAATATGTGGGAGTATGTAATTTTATTATTAGTGGCAGATGGGGTAAACTACTATTAATCAGAGCTCCATCAGCATTGATTTCAGCACATTCAAAAACATCAAATTTTACAAGTCTGTTTCTTTCCTTAAACTTTTCAACCACATTAAATTGAAACTCACGGGGGTTTGAACACAAAACCCTATGAGTAAGAATATCATTATAAGTTTCTGAACAACTTCTGGTTGAACTGCCTGAAAATATTTCAACATGGTGCCCTAAGTGCGACATTGCAGTTGCGATTTGACCTATGTAAGTTGCTATACCACCCTTACCTATATCAGGGGTATATTCATAACTAACAAAAGCAATTTTGAGCTTTGGCATTACTTTATTGCTTTATGAATTCTATTTATAATTCTTTCAATAAATTTATAATTTTTGCTCTTGGTCATTATGTTTACCTGGGAATTCGTCCAAGTCTGCCAATCATGATTTAGTTTGATGCCAAACTTTAACTCTATATGTTCAAAGCTCTTCATCAGCTTTTGAGAATTGTACCGTTGTAAAACAGCATCTTTGTCAGTCCTATTAGGTAGATATTTATGATCGTGAACAAAAGTAATTGATTCTATAATAGATATGTTCAAACTTCGACCTTTCATTATACAACGTATCCCCATCTCGTAATCTTCGAAAGCGAACAAATTGGCATCAAAATTACCTATCTCTTCAAAAAAGGACTTTTTAACAACAGAAGCTCCAGAAGGAAACCAATTTAAAGTAGCTTCTTTATCTGTTTGTTGATGGTTACTCTCTGTATCATAAACCTGGTTACCTTCAAGATGAAATGGTAAGAAGTTAGCATATTCGTTCTCATGAACATTGAAGAGCTTGGGCAGGAAGATTTCTGTTTGTGGCTTTGAAGCTATTGCACTTGATAGAAGTTCTGGCCAATTCTCTGGTTTTACTGTAATATCATTATCTGCAAAAACTAACCACGGTTCAGTAACCTTGTTAATCAAAAAGTTTCTACCTCTGGCAGGCCCTAGATTTTCGCCTGCATCAAAGAACACAACTTTATCAACATTATGAAACCTGCTTTTTAATTTTAGGAAAGATTGTTCATCAGAACCATTATTTAAAACATATATCTTTACAGGACCAGGTACATAAGAAAAACTCTCAATACATTCTATCGTTTGTTCTAGCTTTTGATAAAAAAGAATGCATACAGCAAATGTGTGGGTCATGGTCATTTATATTTTTTGTTACGGTAATTGTTTAGCCAAAATCTATAGCTGTTTTTCAATTTTCCTCCACTCCATACTCGAGAAGCTATACTACCTAAATAAAAAATATCGTATATTGAAAGCGAAAGCTTAAGTTCACGCATCTCATTGAATACGAAGAACTGAGTATCTTTTTCAAAATTATAATGCTCGCTGTAAATCAGTATATCACTTTCAAATGCGGGCTTCTTTTTTAAAGTGCAGAATAAATTAAGCAAAGCCTCTAACTTATTAAAACTATAATCAGAATAGTTATTGGATATATTCAGTTTACTCTGTCTGATAAAAACTTCCCCTTTACAAGTTGTTCTAATCCCTGCTTTTTGTCCAAAAAGGTACCAGGCAGCATCATCACTGCCCCATGCTAGCGGTAATTCTGGAAACCCCCCGGTTTTAACAAATGTCTTTCTGCTAAAGACATACTCCGCAAGTGTTGATGTTCTGTTATAATTTATTTTCTCCATAAGAGAGACAAAAGCTGCTTCTACTTCAGGAAAAGGAGGATTTTTCTTTATAACGTGCCCCTTTTCATTGACTAAAGTTGAATTGAAGCGTATTAATTCATGTCGTGAGTTCTTCAATATTTCTTCCAGTACTCCCTCTACACATCTTTCATTCACATAGTCGTCGTCAGGCAGAAGCCATATCCATGGTTCATTATTTGTTAGCGCAATGCAACGTTGCCAGGCTTTAACTAAAGACGTGCTGCCTAAGTTTTTGTCGAAATAAACGTAGGTCAGATCCAATTCAGATTCAAAGCTCTTTACGATGTCATCTATTTCACTATCGCCCCCATCATTTCCAATATATACTTTAAAGCTTTTACAGGTTTGAGCAGCCAAGGAGCTCAAAGTGTCTGTAATGTATTTTGCCTTATAAGCAGGTATAACTATTGCGAGCGTGTGCTGGTTAGCCTTCAATATTTTGGGATTGTAGAATTGCCTGTAAGTTTATTTGTCCATGACCCTGAAGCGGATGTAGTCCTTTGATAATACACCTCGTCGGCCGATAGTTTTTGAGGGTCTACGTACCATGACAAGTGCTGCGCAACATAAGGATATCCCGTTCTTAGTGCTTTTAGCTCTGAACCACCTTTAGTGCCAGGTCTGTAAAGTGCGAAGGTAGTATCTATGGGCGCTTCAAAAATATTCTTGTCTATTTCGTGTTCCCAAAATTTATGCTCCCAGCTAATTACATTCTCCTTTAAGGGGTAGTGGTCTGGGATAGAGTTTAACTCCAAGCCAAAGCCAACTTTATCATAAGCCTTGAATTTAGCCAGCACTGCCTTAAAATGCGTTAACACTGTAACCGGGCATTCGTGTATGGGTAGCAAATCAGCATCGGAGTACACGTAATAGTTATCTGAAAAACGGGTAAACACTATTGTTTGCCATAGCGCCAAAAACCCGACATTTTTGTTTAACCTGTAAACCGTATGCGGTGTACTTTTATAGTAATCTAACAGCGGGGGGTAGGTGGAATTGTTGTCTAGGATAAACAGATTTTTGTATCCCGCTGATTCAAGCCACGCCACCATTTTCTGAAGATACTCGAGCCTGTTGTAATTATTCAAAATGATGGGAATTTCAAAGGGATCGCACTCCGCTGACTTAAATATTCTTTTAAATTTAGTTACAGCCCTAAATCTTAAGTTATCAAAGAAGCCAAACGATGCGTTGATATTAATAATTGGCATAGAAAGCTTAAAGTGGCGATAAAAACAGTTTTGTAAAAAGCGATAGGTTGATTCTGTTAAAATGAAGTTGCCTGGCCAGGAGTAAATTCTTAAATGCCTTTTTACACTCAGTCTTATATCCTTTTAAGTATAGTGTGTTAAGGTATTTAAGGTACCAGTAGTTTCTTACTTTATCTGTATCTAAAAAAGACATGTCCCAGTTTTGAGACGTATACTTATTTTGATGGGGCAACTGCTTAATGCAGCCTAACAGCGCTGTCGAAAAGTTTAACTGCATTGCTAAATTAATCCAGATGTCGTTTTGCTCATACCAGAATTTTTCAAATCCTTCTCCTACACTCTTCGATGATTTATGCAGCCTGAAGTTTACCAGTAGCTTTTCGGTAATTCCCACTGTATCTATACCAAACCTGCACAAATACCTAAACCATAGCTCATTATCAAACACATAGCGCAACGACTCGTTTACCCCGTTCAGGCTATTGATCGCATGCATCCTGTAAAATGTACCAGGCTGGTTCATGGCATAGTTTAAGATGGTGTCTGTGGTGGTAGCCCTTAAGCCCATTCTGTAAGTATGGCTAGTCGTCTTATCTTCATCATAAAAACAATGGGTATAGCCACAGCATACATTCTTATCGGGGTTATTCAAAAAGAACTCTCCAATTGCATGCAACGCTCCCGGCTCCAGGTAATCATCGCTGTTTATCCAGTTAAATACATCGCCGGTTGCCAATGCTATACCCTTATTGATAGCATGAGCCTGGCCCCTGTCTGGCTCGCTTACCCAATGTGTAATGGCGTATTCAAATTTCTTAATAACGTTAACCGTGTTGTCTGTACTACCGCCATCAATAATTATCAACTCCAAATTAGGGTAACCCTGCTCAAGTATAGAATTGATGGTTTCCTCAAGATAATGCCCTTGGTTGTAACTTGGGGTAATAATGGAAATTTTAGGTAAAATAGACATTGTTTTGTAAGAAGATACAATCAAATGATTAACGGTTAAATTCTGATTTCTTCGTTATCAGGTATAAAGAAAAGTTAGCCCATGACTGGTAAAAAGCCCAAAATACTGAAAGAAACAATCCTAAAAGCCCATCTTTATAGCCCTTGAAATGGATAAAAGATTTTTGAAACTCTTTTAGCGGAGATATAATTAACTGTTTAAAAGAAATTCGTTTACCTAAATTATATCTATCCCTGCCTTCATTTTTCAAATACCGCATGTGCTTTTTGAAAAATATACTATAAGTAGGCATCCAATCATGGTGTAAAATATTATCGCTCTCTAAGTCGATCTCGTAAGATTCAAAACCACTGTTCAAATACCTACCGTAATGTGCAATAGGTTCAATACTGAATCTATTTCTATTGACTAAGATGTACTTTTTATTGTTACCCCAAACAGTTCCCTCAAGAATTTTGCCATTGAAATAAAATCTCCATGGCACCATAACTGCACCAACTTTTGGGTCGTTAGATATTTGTGGATACAATGAAATTAGTTGAGAAGCTAAACTAGAGTCAATGTATTCATCAGGATCAATAAAAATAACCCAATCGTGCTTTGCCTTTCGAATCATTAAAGATTGTGCAAACTCACAACCAGGAATAGGATCAGAATCGAGTATGAAATCGGTATATTTTGCAGCTATTGCTTTTGAATTGTCTACAGATTGTATATCTGTATAAATTATCTCATCACAGAAATTAATTGATGATAAACACCTATCTAGAAAGTGAGCTTCATTTTTACCTGTAATAATTGCCGTAATTGGTAACTTTACGCACATACAAAAGCTATTTAAATCTTCTTAGCAACCCAAAGAGAATCAACATTAGATAAAAATCTAAAATTACTGCTTTGCATTACCAAGTTCTTGATTACCCAAGTAGGCCCAAGTTCATCTCTGTCAGAGTAATAATCATGAAAAGCAAGAATGCCACCACTTTTCAATTTTGGAGAAAACAACTCAAAGTCATTTCTGCATCCCTCTATACTATGATCCCCATCTATAAAGATAAAGTCTAACTCGTCGAAATAATTTACAAACTCTTTAGAATACCCCTTTAAAGGTGTGATAGAATTAATAAGGTTGTATTTCCTGATATTGGCTATAAATTGGTTTAAAAGAGATTCTGAACCTATTTTAGCGAGATATTCTTCCTTACTACCTAACTCACCTTCAGCATTAAATGGATCAATTGCGAAAATTCGACTTTTATAAGTTAAACCTAATCCGAGTGCAACTGTGCTTTTACCTTTCCAACTACCTATCTCAACTAGTTTCGATTTTTCGGGTAGTTTTTTAGAAAGTTCAAACAATAATTTGGCTTCACCTTCAGTTAACCAACCTTCAATTGAAGCAATATGATTTCTTACCGTAGAGAAATCTGAACCATATATTCTACGCTTAATATTTCTTAAACTATTAATCATATTATTTCAATTTATATAAACTTATAGTTTGATCCTGTAATGAAGGTATAATTTTAGAGACTTTAAAAGTAAATTTATAAAGAAAATTAATTGGATGCACCAATGAGCAGTAAGTGGTTTGTTGCGATGTAAATTCGCTAAACATTAAGTCAAGGCTTTTGGGTGTGAAATGCCAATAGTGCTGTTCAGGCACCCAGGCATACCAATTAGCTTTTTTGAGCGATGGGAATAAACCTTTATAGTTAGTTTGTGTGAGTAAAACACCGCCACTAGGTTTTAAAATCTTAGACAAATCGCTTATGAACTTCTTAGGATCTGGCATATGCTCTAACACATGCGAAAGTATAACTAAGTCGTACTCTCGTTTTAAGTCCAGGTTCTCGAACATATCATTAAGTACATGCAGCCCCCTTTTGGCGGCTCTGGCAGCTGCAAACTTACTCGGCTCTATTCCGGTGACATTAGAATATCCTTCCTTTTGTAGTTCATTTAGCAGTATCCCTTCACCACAGCCAATTTCAAGCACTTTTATTGATGGTTCAAAATTAGAGTTAATTATGCCAATTTGCTTTTTTAGCAGCACTTTCCAATCATGGGGCAGCTGTTCAAACGTGGTTAACATAGTATCATTGGCATCGTTATCTTTGGAGTGGAAGTCCATTGCCGCATAATCCGGCAACACGGGTGCCGGATAGGTAACTCCTAAAGAACAACCTTTACATCCTAAAATTTTGTAATCATTTGAGTCAATTACAATATTAAACTTTGTAGAATTACAATTTATACATTTAGGATATTGAGTCATGTTAAGTTAATGTTTTTATAGGCTTAGCCGGGTTACCCGCTACTACTATTTTGGGTTTAACATCTTTAGTAACGATAGAGCCTGCACCAATCACGGCTCCATCTCCAATCGTAACACCTTTAAGTACAGTGGCATTCGACGAAATCCAAACGTTTTTACCAATCCTAACAGCCTTATAGGGTGCTTGCCGAATGTCACTTTGAAATTTTCTATCTACATCATTCAAACAATGGAAATCAGTATCATAAATATTTGAATTAGCTCCTAAACCACTGTCATCTCCGATAAAGATTCCTTCAACAGCACAAAGCGTAGACCCAGATATTCCCACTGCACCAATCTCAATGATAGCGTTCTCAGCTAGTGTTGCTATAATGACTGGGTGATTAATTCCTGCAATGTTATATTTCGATTTAGAAACTAGGGTTACACCTTTATGTAGAATGATCTTAGAACCTTTAGCTTTTTGAATGATTGGCCATCCCATTAGCTTAACGTAACCCAATTTCGTATCTACACCGTGAAATTTTAAATAAATATAGTCTACAACTATACTTGGATTTAATATAAATTTAAATAATTCCCTTGAATGGAAACTAACTTTATGTATCAAATTCATAGCAATCAGTATCAAGAATGAACTTGCGAATCCCAATTCAAAATTGGAAAAATACTGCCAGGGTGATTATTTTCGTTTAATATAGAATGGTAAATAGAGTTACTTGTATCCAATACTACCTTAAACTGAATTACCGGATTATCAATTTTAATTAACGACTCCACACAGTGAATTGAAAAATGTGGTTTTATGGAATAGGTGCCTTCGTTAAGCAAATTACCAGCTATATTACAAGTAAATGTTTGATGTACTTCCTTTTCTAAGGTTGATACATTGTAAGAATCGATTTGATGGGTCCTGAAAACTACCTCGTTATCCTTGATTAAGTCGAATCCAATTTTTACATTCTCTATCCTCATTTTCGAAAACACTTCCATTTCAACAAGAACTGGTTCAGATGACAGAAAACTCTGTTTGGAAAATCTATCTTTATTTAAAACTTTAATGCTTTTCAGATCAACCTTACTTGAATTGTTAACGCTATTGGTCCAGGTTGAAGTAAGGTTGCCTAAAAACTGATTCTCATAGATCGCAATAGTATCGTTTATAGACCCATTATAGGTTATTAAGCCATTATGCATCAATATGCCATGCGTAGACAGATTTTTGAGACTTGCTAAATTATGGCTTACAAACAAAACCGTTCTGCCGTAGTTACCACTAATATCTTTAAGCTTTCCTAAACATTTCTTTTGAAAATCAATGTCCCCGACAGCCAGTACCTCGTCCACAATTAATATTTCTGGCTCTAAATGTGCCGCTACTGCAAATGCAAGCCTCACATACATCCCAGACGAGTATCGCTTAACCGGTGTATCTATATATCTTTCAACACCAGCGAAGTCTACAATCTCATCAAATTTATTTTTTATTTCGTTACGGGTCATCCCCAAGATGGCACCGTTTAGGTAAATGTTATCCCGGCCGCTTAATTCCGGATGAAAGCCCGTTCCTACTTCGAGTAAACTCGCTACCCTACCTTTGATTTTAATTGACCCGGTTGTCGGAGTTGTTGTTCGGCTTAACAGTTTTAACAACGTTGATTTCCCTGCACCGTTTCTGCCAACTATTCCTAAAATTTCGCCTTGTTTTACGTCAAAATTAATATCTTTTAATGCCCAAACATAGTCGCTATTTCCAATCTGTTCTCTATTATTTTCTTCCCCAACCTTTAAGTACGGGTCTTCTTTACCTCGAACTTTATGCCACCAACGATTAATATCATGAGACAATGACCCTGTACCAACTTCACCCAAACGATATTGCTTGGAAATATTTTCGACTTGTATTACTATGTCAGACATAAATTATATACACTTATATAGAATAAGCGTTTGAAACACTTTGTTGAATTAGATTAATACTAAGGTTTTTAAGTAAGCTAACTTAATAACTTGATTGTCTGAAATTAAAAAAGATGAACACTGAATCTGAAGAACAGATTATACCGTGTCCATAAAAGACTTCTCCACTTTATTGAAAGTAATTAAGCCAAAGAGCAGAACTACAAAAATAAATGCAGCACTATAACCTAGCCACGAAATAGAGAATGCCCCCTGTTGAAATAAAGCATATCTAAATCCCTCTATTATCGGAGTTAAAGGATTCCAAGCGATAAGTCCACCGTAACTTTTATCATTCAAATAAGACAAGGGATAAATAACTGGAGATGCATACATTAATAATTGCACTGCAAAGCCTATTAAAACAGTAAAATCTCTGTACTTTGTTGTTAATGAAGAAATGATAATCCCTAATCCTAATCCCAGGAGTGCCATCATAACAACTAATACTGGTATCAACAACCAACTAAGGCCTACATGAATTTCGTTTCCTTGCACAAAATAGTACCCCATCACTACAAGCAATAAGAGAAACTGTATAAAGAATTTAATAATATTGGAGAGCACAATTGACAATGGTAATACCAAACGAGGAAAGTAAACCTTCCCAAATATATTAGCATTAGATACAAAAGTGTTTGAGGTTGCTGTAAGGCAATTTGAAAAGTAATTCCAAATAGTTATACCACTCATATAGAATAGAATTGGTATAACGCCATCTGTAGGAATATTAGCAATTTTATTAAAAACAATCAAGAATATTACTGTAGTGAATAACGGTTGAATGAAATGCCATAATGGTCCAAGAATTGTTTGCTTATACTGAGCTATGAAATCCCTTTTTACAAATAATAATAAAAGATCTCTATATCTCCAAACCTCCTTCAAATTTAAATTTAATAAAGAAGACTTGGGTTGTATAATTAAGTCCCAATCTTTATCATCAGCTATTTTTATGTTCATCCTTTATAAATATATTAAGCTTGAAATTTGTTAAAGAAACTATTCCACCATTTATTTTGATGTAATGCGTCTTCGGCATAATAGCCATAGCCATAGCCATAACCATAGCCATAACCATAACCATAACCATAATTTAATTTTGAATAGTCAACATCATTAAATAAAATAGCTGTATTATGAATTTTTCCAGATTCATACTGCTGCTGAATACTGGTTAGAAAAGCTCTTTGTGAATAACCTTGCCTGACCATAAATATATTAGCGTCAGCCACCTGCATCAATTCCAAGCCATCAGACAGAATCCCAACAGGTGGTGTATCTACAATAATATTATCAAATTGAACACGAAGTTTAGAAATAAGGTCTCCCATACGTTTACTGAGTAGTAACTCGGATGGATTGGGAGGTATATCGCCCGAAGGTAATATATTAAGATGATCTTGTAAGGTGTTATGTATGACTTCGTCTAAATTTGCATGCCCAGCAAGATAGTTGCTTAATCCTATACTGCTGTTCACGCCAAAATCAACATTACTATTTGGTTTGCGCATATCGGCATTAATGAGCAAGGTGCGTTCCCCTGATATGGCTAAAATGTAAGCCAGGTTTTTAGCAGAAAAGGTTTTCCCTTCGCCACTAATGGACGAAGTGACCACATAGATTTTACCAACTCCTTGTGCTTTGTTGCTAATCATAAAACGCAAATTTGCCCTAACAGTCCGGAAAGCCTCAGACATTGCCGATCGGGAACTCTGATCAATCAAATTCTTATCGTCACTTTTGTTGTGCCCTACCATTCCAAGCAGGGGCAGAGTTGTCAACTGCTTGATATCATCTGTAGTCGTTATTTTATTATTCAGAAAGTCACGCAGAAAAATAAAGCCAATAGGCAAACCTAAGCTTAGGAGAATGGCTATAAGGTAATTTTTTGTGTTTGTTGGGGTAACCTGATTTCCAACATATGCCTCTGTCAGGATGGTGACGCTTGATGTATTTGCTGCCTTCGCTATACCAGCCTCCGCCTTTTTTTCCATCAAAAGCACGTAAAGGCTTTCGCTAAGCGTATAGAGCCGATTAATGTTAACGAGTTGACGTTCAGCTGCAGGTATGCCTTTCAGCAAACTGGTTTCTTTGGCAATCCGATTATTAAGATCCTTTAGCGCAATCTGGTTGGCAGCTTTTATATTGGCAAGGTTCTCTTGCAGACTTTGCTTTAATTCACGAAGTTGTTGTCGCCTTTCGTTCAGTTGGTGCTGCAGCAAGGGATTATTGCGCATTTGATTTTGCTCCATCACCCGTATTTCTCCTTGTAAGGTTACTAATTTACTGATGAGTGAGTTTAAGATGGGGTCCTCAATGCCAAAATTTGAGGGAATCACAACATCTCCTCCCTCTGCTCCTCCTGCAAGGTAATTTTGTAGATACTTATAATATTGCTCGTTTAGTAGCAGAATGGCCTTTTGCTGTTCATAGTTTTGTAATAGCTCGGCTACCTTGCCACCTTCTCCGCTAATATCAACAGAGGTATTGGCACGCTTAAATGACTCTAATCTACTCTCTATTAACTGCAATGAATCGCTGATTTGCTGCAATTGCTCGTTTATAAAGTTTAAAGTATTGATCGCATTTATATTTTTCGTGTCCAGGTTAAATTGCCGATAAGTCAGCATGTGTTGGTTAAGGAAATCAATTTCCTTGTCAGGCGTGGCACTGATTAACTTTAATTGTAGTACCGAGGCTCCCTGAACGCCAGGAGTTACGTTAAGAGCCGCAGCATAATGCCCTGCTAATGCATTTAAGTCGTTTATTTTAAATAAATGATTGTTGTCATCAAGTTTAGGCAGCGCTTCTTTAAGGTCAATTTTAAAAGAAAAGCCGTTTTGTGTATAAGTCTTTCCGAAGGTAAATTTTTTCTCTCCTAAAATTTGGCTCCAATAAGGGTTATCTGTTGTTAAGGTATAGTTCTTTTCTGTTAAGGCGATCCCAAATAGAATATGATAGGGTATATTAGCAGAGGCTGTATCAATACTGATTTGGTAAGGCGCCCCATAGTTATAAACTTCTGTCAGTTTAATGTCTCCTTGCCGGTAATAAGAAATTTGAAAGCTCAGCTTTTGAAGTGTTTCATATGCCAGAGCTTTTGTCTTCAGAATGATGGACTCATTGGTAAGGTTATTTGAATTACTGAAAAGGTCTTCGCCATATAACAATGCTGTAGCAGAAGAAGCTTCGTTTGCCGCTTCGCTTAACATTACTGAAGAGTTGACTTCATATTGCGGAACAGTATACCGATTAACGACATAAGCACCAACCAAACCAATAAATAAACTACCTAAAAGGAGCCACCAGTTTGATAAAATTTTCCCTATGAGTTTAGGTATATCCAAACCTTGTTCTTGTTTCTTTTCCAATTTATTTATTGATGTCGCGTTGGCCATGTGCATCCTATTGAATAAATCGGGTAATTAAGGTCGCTAACAGCGTAACAACAGATAATGTGAGCGTCACATTTGCTATCAGATTCTCCCTGATATTCTTCGCCGGCAAAGGGTCTACTACAATCATGTCATTTGGCTGCAGGTAATAGTTTGAACTGGCCAGTACCTGATCATCCAGCAAACTGAATTTATATAACCGCGCCACACCGTTTTCATAACGGATCAACTTGATCTGGCTACGATCTGAGTAGGGGCTGAATCCACCGGCAGAGGCAATGGCTTCCATCGCGTTAATATTGTCCTGGTACGTGGTATATTGTCCCTGTCCCGCTACCTCCCCCATGACGGTATAGCGAAAGGTTAAGAGGCGTAGGTTTACGGTTGGGTCAGAGAGGAAGGGCGCCAGGGCTTCCGTTACTTTGATGCGCGCTTCGGGCATGGTGAGGCCAGTCAGATTAACTTTGCCAACGGCAGGTATTAGGATGTTTCCATTTACGTCCAGGGTATAACCGCTCAGCACAGGGTCTTCGGAGCCGGCCACGGCGGCGGGGGTATTCAGAAAATTGTATTCCGTGGGAGTGGTGGTCTGGACGCGCAGCGACAGCACATCACCCGGCTTTAGGGTATAAGGCTGTTGCTTCAGGTTAAAGCTGCGCAGCAACTCATCGGCGTTCCCCTGGTTGTCCACCGAGGGGTTCTCCTGCAATAAGATGATGCGCTTTTGCGGCACACAACCTGCTAGCCACACCAGGGCAACTAAAAGGTAAAAAGCAATAAGGGTGTTGCGCATGTAACGTGTTGTTCTCTTCTATCTTGTAAGCAGGTTTTCTGCGCCTGCCGTATAATCCTAAATGGCGAATTTAACGATTTATTGCTTTATCTGCTGCAATTGGACCAAAATCATTGGGTTTATCCCCTAAAAAGCAACCTGCACGCCGTTTGAAATGGCGTAAACGAAGTTGGTGACCGGCACGATAGGCCTGTCCTCGTAAACGCAATTGAAGTTGGTACGCAAACTAAACCGACTGGTTAACTTTACCTGCAAGGTGATGTCGCCGCTCACCCGGTTTCGGAAGCGCTGGATCGCATCGGCGTAGCCGGTCTGGTAATAGACGATGGCATCGGTACTCACCTGCTCGGTCAGCTTCGTTTTAAGGCTCAGGTAATTGGTCGACTTGATCAAATCAGAGACAATAACGCCTGCCTCCTCATCCGGGCTATCCCATGCCTCGTGCTCGTGCATCAGGCCAACGCCCAAAAACATGACAGATTGTTTGGTGCGAAGCAAACGGTAGCGCAGCCCACCCCCTGCCAGTGTGCGTAGATCTAACCCGCGGGCCTTGTCTGCCTGCCCCTGTGCAAATAACTCATAAGAC
This sequence comes from Pontibacter sp. CAU 1760, assembly GCF_054482735.1. Lineage (NCBI taxonomy): Bacteria > Pseudomonadati > Bacteroidota > Cytophagia > Cytophagales > Hymenobacteraceae > Pontibacter > Pontibacter sp. CAU 1760. Next base: position 103,727 of record NZ_JBTLRL010000010.1, on the reverse strand, counting down.
AAGGGGCGCCTGTACCATAAGTTGGTCCTGACGTGCGAGTAACCGGTGCTGGCGACTGTGTTCCGTTGCTCTTTGGAGTCGTAGTTCACGAGCAGGTAATTGTAGTAGTTGATCCATAAATAGCTGTGCTGTTTTGAGATATAAGCCACGTTGCCATCGAAGGTGAGTTGCAGGTAATTATTGGGGTTATTCTTGCCGGCATTGCGGTTGAACATCGAGAAGTTAAGCCCCGCCTTGCCAGTGAAGTAATCCGCTGAGTCTTTCTGCACCCGGGAATGCTCGATGTTCAGGATCTGGGCATCGACTGACTTGGATAAAAATACAAGGCACAAAATGAAACCGAGGGGAAGAGCACTATGGGCACAAAAGTTTGCTGTAGATCGGAAATTTGAAAGAAAAGCCATACTATAATCTTTGATTTTGCTGCCTGCCAGGCAAACATTCCGGCAATTCTAACGCTTATATACCTAACAAGCAAAAGAAGCTCTTGAGGCTATTCCGTCAAATGCTGGCTCCCGGCAGCTTCAAAGGCATGGTATTCAAAAGATTTAGACAGCATGGCACATCCTTCAATCAAACTTATAAAAAGCCTTCGGGAAACGGCATTCCGACTCGAAAAAGGCGAGGCCTATCAGTGGGGGCATATGGGCAGTTGCAACTGCGGCCACCTCGCCCAGACCATTACCCGGTATAGCAAAGGTAAAATCCATGGGGCTGCCATGTGGCGGCATGGAGATTGGCGCGAACAACTCCGGGACTATTGCCCGCAGAGCGGGCTGCCCCTGGATGCGATCATCGACCATATGCTGGCGTACGGGTTTAGCAGGTCTGACCTGGAGCACCTGGAACGGCTCTCCGATCCAGCCATCATTCACCGCCTGCCTAAGCCGCGACAGCCCCTGCGCCACAACCAGCGCGATGATGTGGTGCTTTACCTCCGCACCTGGGCGGCCCTGCTGGAGGAAGAAGTATTGAATAGCATCAAGCTGCCCGACTTAAATCAAAAGATTGCCTTATACCCTTAACAATTGGACATTGCGTCATCAAGCTGTTCCATACGATGCCTACCACTGCAACCCACCCCTAACCCCTCCGGGGAACAAGGCCGTTTCATTCTCTATTTTGATGGCGCAAGTTTTCAAACTTGTGTCTAACAATGATGTCGAGTTTGTAACTCGACTGGGCCAGAGGCCCAATTATCCCTCTCACTCGCGGGACGCGAGCGAGTGAAAGCTTGGAATGAAACAGCCCTGCTCCGGGGAGGGGAATTTCCTGTAGGTGTATTATAAGGCTTAGCGCACCAACCAACTGATATGGGCATTACAAAAGATTTATCCCTGTTTTCCTGATGCCGGGTCCTGGCCTTGTAACTGGGGATAATTTATTAGCTTTGACTTGACACAAAGAACAAAGCAATGCCCACACCAAATGAAATTATTGAGGCCACGGCTGCACATGTGCAAAAATTAATGGCCGGCGAAGGATCCGGGCACGATTGGTGGCATATCTACCGGGTATGGAACAATGCCAAATTAATCGCCTCGCAAGAAAAAGAGGCAAATGTATATGTCATAGAGTTAGCTGCGCTGTTGCATGATATCGGCGATCATAAGTTTCATGGCGGAGATGAAACCGTTGGGCCGCGCATGGCGCGCGAATGGCTTGAAAAACAGGAAGTATCGCCTGAACACATCGGCCATATCTGTGAGATAATCAAGGACTTGTCTTTCAAGGGTGCTCATACCTCCTCCGCCATGCGCACCAAAGAGGGCCAGGTGGTGCAGGATGCGGACCGGCTCGATGCCATCGGTGCCATTGGCATTGCGCGCACCTTTGCCTATGGTGGGCACAAGAACCGCGAAATGTACAACCCCAGCGTTAAACCGGAGTTGCATTCCTCCTTCGAAACCTATAAAGCCAATACCGCCCCCACTATCAATCACTTTTACGAGAAGCTTTTATTGCTTAAAGACCGTATGCATACGCAGGCAGCCCGGGCAATCGCGGCAGCACGCCACCAGTACATGGAGGATTTCCTGCGCCAGTTCTATGCGGAGTGGGAAGGCAAAAAGTAAATGCACGGAAAGGCCGCAGAAAATTTCGGCCGGATACAGGAGCGCCATAGCTCAAATCAAATTCATAGATCAACTAAAGACAAACGTAACCGATGGAAATACCTTTACTCTCAGACATAGTCATCATCTTAGGCCTTGCTGTAGTAGTAATCCTGCTTTTCCAGCGCTTCCGGTTCCCAACCATCCTGGGCTTTCTGGCAACAGGCGTTATCGCGGGCCCGCACGGGCTGAGCCTGATTGCGGCCACGCACGACATCGAGATACTGGCGGAGATCGGTGTGATCCTGCTGCTCTTTATCATTGGTATGGAATTCTCGCTTCGCAGCCTGGCCATGATCAAGCGGACAGTGCTGCTGGGGGGCACCACCCAGGTGCTCGCCACCATTGTGCTGGTCTGGGTGATCATGTTGATCTTCGGGTTCAGCCACGGGGAAGGCGTATTCATGGGCTTTTTGATTGCCCTGAGCAGCACTGCCATCGTATTAAAGCTGCTCCAGGACAAAGGCGATATCAACTCCCCCCAAGGGCGTGTGGTGCTGGGCGTGCTAATTTTCCAGGACATTATTGTGGTGCCGATGATGCTGGTGACGCCGCTCATGGCGGGCGGCTCGGAGAACCTGGGCTCTGCCCTGCTGTGGATGGGCCTGAAAGGTGTTTTTGTGATTGTGTTTGTGCTCATCAGTGCCCGCTACCTGGTGCCGATGCTGCTGTATGCCGTGGCCAAGACCAAAAGCAAGGAACTCTTTATACTATGTGTGGTCGTGATCTGCTTTGCGGTCGCCTGGCTGACTTCAAGCTTGGGTTTATCGCTGGCCTTGGGTGCCTTCATGGCAGGCCTCATTATCTCAGAATCGGAATACAGCCACCAGGCCACCAGTAATATTCTACCCTTCCGCGAGATCTTCACCAGCTTTTTTTTCGTGTCAATTGGCATGCTGCTCAACTTCCAGTTCATGCTGCAGCACCTGCCTATCATACTTTTCTTTACGCTCATCACCATTATCATCAAAGGCGTTGTGGCGACGGTGGCCGCCCGAATGCTGCAGTACCCGCTGCGCATTTCGCTGTTGGTTGGCCTTTCCATCTTCCAGGTGGGTGAGTTTGCCTTCATCCTCTCGAAGGCAGGTATAGACAATGGCCTTCTCTCGCAGGAAACCTACCAGTACTTCCTCTCCGTGTCGTTGCTGACCATGGGAATCACGCCCTTCGTGATTGAGTATTACCAGAAAATCTCGAATGTGATAGGCGCCCCGTTTTTCTCGTCCAAAGAACCCATGCCTTTCAACCATACCTCCCTGAACGAACACGGTGACCTGCCCCCACTCGATGACCATATTGTTATCATCGGATTCGGTATAAATGGGCGAAATGTGGCGAAAGCAGCCCGACATGCCAAAATACCCTATGTGATTGTGGAGTTGAATGCCGTGACGGTGAAGCATGAGCGGAAGTCAGGCGAGCCGATTATATATGGTGATGCCGTGCACCCGATGATTCTGGCGCACATCAACATCACCCATGCCCGGGTAGTGGTGATTGCCATTTCAGACCCCGAGGCGACCCGGCGCATCATCGCCTCTATTCGCGAAATTTCCGACAAGGTGCACATTATCGTGCGCACGCGCTTTGTGCAGGAGATGGAGGAGAATTATAAAATCGGGGCTGATGAGGTGATTCCGGAGGAGTTTGAGACCTCCATCGAGATTTTTACCCGTGTGCTCAATAAATACCTGATGCCACGCGATGAGATAGAGAACTTCACCCAGATGATCCGCTCCGACAATTACGACATGCTCCGAAGCATGTCGGCGCGGCAATCGCATATGCCCGCTACCATCGACCTGGAATTGCCGGATATAGAAGTATCCAGCTTGCGGATTTATACCAAACACCCGGAGTTGGTAGGCAAACCACTGCTGGAATCAGGTATACGGCAGAAGTTTTCCGTTACGATCGTCGCCATTAAACGTGGCGGCCAAACGCTGCTCAATATCAACGCCAACACCTATTTGGAGACGGGGGATATTATTTATGTGATAGGCAGACCAAGCGAGGTGATGCGCTTCAACAACTACCTCAAATCGGACTGATTACCCGTCTCATTATGAGTTGTTTGCAACAGTCTTGGCATTAAAGATTCCCGAGTATTTCCTCTACCTGCTGCTGCACCGGGCTGTATCCGGCTTTCGGGTTTCGGATGCCGCCTTCGGCCCAACCACGCCACAGCAGCATGTTTGACTTAGGATGTATCAGGTCGATGATCAGGGTACCTTGCTTAAACAGGTCTACGCTGCGATAGCCGGGCATGTCCACGTGGCCATATTTATACCGATAGCCTGCCATGTAGCCATAGCTGTACCCAAAGCCCTGTGCGGGTTTCGCTTTTTGCTCCTGCTCTTCTGATACCGAAACGCTGACATCATAGGCGACCAACACATCCGGCTGCTGCTCCACTTTGCGGTAACCCTGCTCCTGCAGCTCGGCTTCCACTGCCTTCCGGATGTTTTCGTTCAGCTTGGTGGAATAAGGCTTCACAAAGTCTGCAGTCGCTACCGGGGCCGGTTGGTACCAGGCATAGGTTTTATAAGCGCTGGGTGTGGCATAAGGCGCCTTAATGGCGGTGGCCTGCATCACACTGGAAGCCGCCACACAACCAACCATGGTTAACAGGCTCATTGTGAAACCGGTATAATATAGGAAAGCTGATTTTTTTTTGGATATAGCCATAGTTTCTGTTGATGTTCGATGTAGCTGTTGCCATGCCCAACATAGGGTGCTGATACTGAAATGCCTCCTACATGGCCGTTACTCCTGCAAATGTAGAAAGCCTGTTATCACCCCGCAAGCCCATGCCACATCAAAACCCCGCCAGATGTTACCGGGGGTAGCCTAAGGTAAAATAAAATTATATGACACACCTAATAACTACCTATCAATCAAATAAATAAGCTTTAGCCATTTTTCCGGTTGGGGAACAGCGTTTTTTTGTAGGGCTGCGCGGCCATGCCTCCATACCTGGTACAAAAACTGGCTGAACGCGCTGATGAACTTCGGAATGTAGCACTTGCCAGCATCACAACTTATGGCAACCTGCCGCTTGGCGACACCCGGTATAACGATTCTTTTTCATCAACTGCCCCTGGTAGAGCCGGGTGTGATCACCAACGAGCACAAGTACCGGCATTCTGGCTGCCTTGCCACCGGCTGTATCGTCGGCAACCGATATGACTTTGTGGACGACAACCCGCTCATGCTAAAGCAGCATAGCGACTACGTGGATGCCACAGCCCTCATCCGCTCAACTTCAAAAGTAACAGCTCTCAACAGCGCCACCGAGATTGGCTTAACCGGTCAGGTGGTCTTTGTGTGAGGAGCGGCTTTACAACGTTTGTGCCGGAATTTACGTGTATGGGATGAACTCAATTTTCTAAATATAATTAAAAATCTATGGCTGATATATCGACACATGTACCATCCGCTCCACCTGAATGGGTCAAACGCTTTGCGCAGGTAGGCTTAAGCGCGAAAGGAGTAGTCTACTGCCTTGTAGGAATTATTGCATTTATGGCCGCCTTTGAGATAGACGGAAAATCAACTCAGAAAGCGGGTAAATCAGGCATTTTCCAGACGATACTGGAGCAACCTTTTGGAAAGTGGCTCTTGGGGGCAGTAGCCCTGGGCCTTGCTTGTTACACGATCTGGCGTTTTATACAGGCCCTGCAGGACTCAAACAACAAGGGCTCTGATGCGAAGGGTATTGCCAAGCGACTGCGGTATGCTTTCAGCGGCATAGTGTATGCCGGTTTGGCGTTTCTGGCAGCAAAACTGGTGCTCGGCAATGGTGGTGGCAGCAACGGCGACTCAAGGGAAACCCTGGCACGCGAGCTCCTGCAGCAACCCTTCGGCCAGTGGCTCGTCGGCATTGTGGCTGTCATCACCATGTTGACAGGCGTTTATCAAATCTATTACGGCTTATCCGAGAAATACCAGAAAAAGGTCAAAAGCGGTGGCTTTAAAAGTGATATAGAGCAGAAAATGGTGCGGGTCGGTAAAATCGGGTATGTAGCCCGCGGCGTGGTATGGCTCGTGATTGGCTATTTGTTCCTGAAGGCAGCCATGCAGACTAACCCGGAGCAAGCCGGGGGCAGTAGCAGTGCCTTTGCATTCTTGGAAAGTGCCTCGTATGGCTCTTACCTGCTGGGTGCCGTCGCCCTGGGCCTTATCTGCTATGGCGTGTTTATGTTTATGCGCGCTAAATACCAGCCTATTTATACCAATTAAGAATTTGTTATAGCGTCATCTGGCAAGGCCTGTATCTTATGAGGATACAGGCCTTGCTGCATTTACACCATCCCTGAAAATCAAAAAAAGGCAACCAATGTTTACACAACAATATGCACAAATCAGGCAGTGTATTTATATAACTATATCTAATTTTACTTTTCCATTAATCCTGCATATTATCTTTAAAATAAAGTTTTTAAAGGATCACTATTTCCACTTCATCCGCTTAACTTTGAGAAAGCCATGGTAAAATCTGACCTCCAATAACATCTTCTTTATTCATTTTTATTATGCCTCAGCGTTCTGGTACAAATTGATACAATGATGAACACCTCTTTTAAGATCTTTATTCTAGATGACGATGTGTGGTATAGCGAACTGCTGGAGTACCACCTCTCCTCAAACCCGGATTATGAGCTTAAGAAGTTTCATGCGGCCAAAGAATGCCTAAGCGCCTTGTATGAGCGGCCAAATGTCGTGACGCTGGACTACTCACTTCCCGACAAGAACGGCGCAGAGGTCCTCAAAAAGATCAAAGAGCAAAGCCCGGACACGCAGGTGATCGTGATCTCGGGCCAGGAGGATGTGGCCACAGCCGTTGACCTGCTCAAAAAAGGGGCTTATGATTACATCGTAAAAGACGAGGATACCCCGGAGCGCCTCTGGAACACGGTCAACAAGATCAGGGAGAACGTGTCGCTGCGCGAGGAAATTGACCAGCTCAGGGAAGAGATCGGCCTCAAGTATGATTTTACCAACTTTATCATCGGTAACAGCCCGGCCATGAAGCGGGTGTTCACCATGATGGATAAAGCTGCCAAGACGAACATCACAGTATCCATTAACGGGGAGACAGGCACGGGCAAGGAGCTGGTAGCGAAAGCCGTGCACTACAACAGTACCCGCAAAAAAGCACCCTATGTGGCCGTGAACGTGGCCGCTATCCCTCGGGAGCTGATAGAAAGTGAGCTTTTCGGGCATGAGAAAGGAGCCTTTACCGGCGCTGTGAGCCGGCGACTGGGCAAGTTTGAGGAGGCGAACAAGGGCACCATCTTCCTGGATGAGATCGGCGAACTGGACATCAGCCTGCAGGCAAAGCTCCTGCGGGTGTTGCAGGAAAAAGAGATTACGCGGGTGGGCGGCAACAGCATCGAACCGATTGATGTGCGCATCATTGTAGCCACGCATAAAAATATGGCCGAGGAAGTGAAAAAGGGAAACTTCCGGGAAGATTTGTACTACCGTTTGCTGGGCCTTCCGATTCAGCTCCCCCCCTTGCGCGAACGTGGGGCCGACATACTGGTCTTGGCGAAGTTCTTCCTCGAAAGCTTCGTAAAAGACAACGGCATGGACAGGAAAACGCTCTCGACGGAGGCACAGGAAAAACTTCTTGGCCACTTTTACCCCGGTAACGTGCGCGAACTGAAGGCGGTGGTGGAACTGGCAGCCGTAATGGCAGACGAGGCGACCATTGAGCCCGGCGACATCATCTTCGCAGTGGAATCACAGGACTCTAATTTCCTTGCCCAGGAGAAGACCCTGAAGGCCTATACCACGGAGATCATACAGCGTTTCCTGAACAAGTATAGCAACAACGTGCTGCTGGTGGCGGATAAACTGGATATCGGGAAATCGACCATCTACCGCATGATCCAGAACAACGAACTGAATGTAGATTAAGGGACAAGCACAACCGTACCGGTAGCTGACATGGCCGGTTAACATCCTTACCCGTAACAAGCCCACTCACCCGACGATGACAAAAGAGAAAGAGGAACAGCTGCTACAGGAACTGGCGGCGGAGCGCAAAGCCAGACAAGCGGCGGAACGTCGCGCCGATGCGATAGCCCGGGAACTGCAGCTCAAAATGGCGCACGCCGCGACCGTTCCCTCCCACCCGCTACCCCATCTTTTGCCAGAGGAATTGCTCTTGTTTCTGAAGCTGCCCGCGTTGCTGACGGATAGCGAAGACCGCATCGTGCTGGTGAACGCCGAACTGCATGCCCTGCTGGCCCTGGAGGAAATACCTGCTTTTTACGCCGGGAAGACACTGGATGAATTTGAAAAGATCAGCCCCCTGGGCCATCTGCGTCCGCACCGCGAGGTAGCCAATGCCCTGCTTGGGTACGACCGCGGTGAGTTGCCCAGGCATCAGATCATCAAACGGGAGCGGGTAGCCATCTCTACAGGCAGCGAAACCCGCGGCTATGTGTGGTTTTACCGCGACATCACGGCCAACCAGCAACGGCAGCGCGAACTGGAACTCCAGTCCGAATTCCAGGCCCAGTACCCCAACCCCATTTTCCGGCTCAGCTACAGTGGCGACATCCTGTTCTCGAACCTCGCGGGCAAGCACCTGCTCGGCGCCATTACCGAGAAACGCCAGAACGCATTCACCAGGCTGCTGCTGCTCCACATCAGCAAACTAGGCCTGAGCAGCACCTCCTCCACGGCCTCCCTGGAAACACATATTGGCAAGCGGCACTATTATACCCTCATCACGCCGCTGCCCGAGAAGGGGTACTTCAATATCTACATGTCCGACATTACCGAGCGCAAGCATGCGGAGGAGGCGTTGAAGATATCGAAAAAGTTTGCGGACACCATTGCCCATACCATCCCTAACATGGTCTACATCTACGACCTGGAGGATGGCTTATACATCTACGCCAACGAGCAGGTGTACTCGGTGCTGGGCTATACCCCCCAGGAGATTGAGGCCATGGGAGACCAGGTGCTCACCAACCTGGTGGTGCCCGAGGACCTTATAAAGGTCTATACCCATGTTTGCCTGATGGTGAAAGCGCAGGAGGGCGAAATACTGGAGATTGAGTACACTGCCCGCTGCAAGGACGGTGCGCTGAAAGTGCTCAACTGCCGGGAAAGCGTGTTCATGCGACGCGATAACGGCCAGCCGAAACAGTTGATCGGCTCCGCCGAAGACGTAACCCTGCTGCGCCGGCAAAGGCGCGAACTGGTGCAGCAGAAAGAGTTCTACGAAACCATCCTGAACAATATCCCATCGGATGTGGCGGTTTACGATGCCGACCTGCGCTACCTCTTCCTGAACCCTGCCGCTGTTTCAGACGAGAACATGCGCAAGTGGATCATCGGGAAAACGAACGAGGAATACAGGCAGCACCGCAACATCAAGCCAGAACTTTTCCAAACGAGAATGGACAACCTGAAGCGTGTGGTGCAGCGGCAGCAACTCGTGGAGTTTGAAGAGCAGTTGTTTGACAAAGAAGGCAGCCCGACTTACCACTTCCGCCGGTTGAACCCTGTTTTTGGCAAAGACGGGAAATTGCTGCATGTGATTGGGCATGGTATGAACATCACGGAACAAAAGCGGGCACAAGCGGTGATTGCGGCGAGCGAGGCGAAGAACAGCGCTATTCTGGCCGCTATCCCCGACATGATCTTCATCCTGGATGGCAAAGGCACCGTGCTGGACATGAACAATGTCGAGGAGCACCACCTCCCGCTGCCACTTAACGAGATGATTGGGCAGAACCTGGAGGATCTATTCCCGCAGCCGCTCGGCAGGGAGATCGTGCAGATGCTTCAGGAGGTGGTGGCTACCGGAATCCCCGCTAAAAAGGAGTTTTCGTTTGAGTTTAAAGATGGGCTGCGCCATTACGAGGGCCGCTACGTGAAATACGCTGATAACCAGGTGCTGTCTATCATACGCGAAACGACCGAGGACAAGAAGCTCGCGCTGGAGTCGAAAGCCAAGAACGACTTCATAGAGCAGGTGCTCGACTCCAGCCCGAGCCTTATTTATGTGAAAGATGCGGAGGGCACCTTCCTGCTGGTGAACCATGAATTTGCGAAGCTTTTCGGGAAAACGATCGAAGAGGTAGAAGGTAAAAGCGCCAAAGACCTTTACCCGAACCAGCAGGAAGCCCGTTTATACCTCAGCACAGATCACCAAGTCATTAACGAGCAGAAGGAAGTAAAACTCCAGGAGCGCTTTACCAACAGCAAGGGCGAAATCACCTGGTTCAGCACCACCAAAAAGCCGTTGATCTCGCCGGATGGCAAGGTGCAGGTGCTGGGCATCTCCACCAACATCACGGAGCAGCGAAATGCCAACCAGCGCATCCAGCACAGCGAAGAGCTGCACCGCCTCCTGTCTGAAAACTCGCGCGATGTGATCAGCCTGCACAATACCGACGGAAGTTATATTTATACCTCCAAGGCGGCAGAGGAAATGCTGGGTTACTCCCAGCTGGAGTTGCTGCTGCTCGAGCCATTCAGAATCATACATCCCGATGATCGGGAACGTGTACGTGTACAGGGTTTTAAGGAGGCCGTGGCGCAGAAGATCGGCGTAACGATTGAGCACCGGTTGGTGCGCAAGGGTGGTACCGATTTTTGGGTGGAGACAAACTTAAAGCCTATCCTGGACCAAAACGAGAAGGTGATCAACATCCAATCGGCTACGCGGGATATTTCTGCGCGCAAGAAAGCCGAGGAAGCCCTGCGTAACAGCGAGAAGAAATACCGTGACCTGATCAACTACAGCCAGGCTTATTTCTGCACCCATACCCTTGAAGGAGTGATTCAGGATGTAAACCCATACCTACTGAATATGTTAGGGTTAACATCTGACCAAATGCTTGGCCGCAACTTGACAGAGTTCTTCTCCAAGACATTTCATGCGGACATAAAAGAGTACCTGATCCGGTTTGAAAGCAGCAGTGTGGTGGACGGGGTGCTGATGATCTTGAACAAAGACAAAGAGCAGCGGTACCTCTATTACCAGAATTATAAGGTGGAGGAGCCAGACACTGCCCCATACATTATCGGCATTGCCCAGGATATTACCGACCGCATGCGCAGCGAGCAGCAACTGAAAAGCGCGAAGGAAGCCGCAGAGGAATCAGCCCGGGTGAAAGAGAACTTCCTGGCTAACATGAGCCATGAGATCCGGACGCCCATGAACGGCATATTGGGTATGGCAGGCCTCCTGAAGAAAACCGAATTGGACGAGACGCAGCAAAACCTGCTGAAGATCATACATAAATCCGCCGACAACCTGCTGGTCGTCATCAACGACATCCTGGACATCGCTAAAATAGAAGCCGGCAAGCTCGAGCTGGAAGAGATTCCGTTCGACATCACCGAGACCATCAAGGCGGCTTACCAGACCATGATATATAAGGCTGAGGAAAAGGAACTTGCTTATGACCTGATTCCGTTGGAGTTGCCGCATACCATCATGTTGGGTGACCCGTACCGGCTGAATCAGGTGTTGCTGAACCTGTTGAACAATGCCATTAAGTTTACGGAAGAAGGAGGCGTGACGCTGGCGTGCCAGATGGTGCTTGAAACTGAAACGGAGATTAAACTTGAGTTTACGGTTACAGACACAGGCATTGGCATCCCGGATTCAAAGCTTGAGGTGATATTTGACAATTTCACCCAGGCTTACTCCAGCACCACGCGCAAATTCGGGGGGTCAGGGCTTGGGCTTAACATCTCGAAAACGCTGGTAGAAATGCAAAATGGCCGGATCTGGGTGGAAAGCTCCGAAGACCAGGGCAGTGTATTTAAATTCGCTCTTACTTATACAAAATCAAAAGACATGCCGCATCAAGTAACAGAAGATGAAATAGAGTATAGCTCGTTGAGCCACATCCATGTATTGTTGGCCGAAGACAATGAAGTGAACATCTTTTTGGCGCAATCCATCATAGAAGGTTGGGGTGCCAGCATCGATGTGGCCCATAACGGACGGGAGGCGGTTGAGTTGGCGGCACAGCACCGCTACGATGTGGTGCTGATGGACATACAGATGCCCGAACTAAGCGGCATTGACGCCACACAGCAGATCCGGCAGCTGGAAGATAGCCAAAATTCGCAGGTCCCGATCATTGCCCTCACGGCCAATGCCTTAAAAGGCGATGCGGAGAAATACATGAGCGCAGGCATGAACGACTATATCTCGAAGCCTTTTGAAGAGGACAAATTGTTCCTGAAAATTGCCGGGGTGCTTCCGCAGAAACCCGTTGCTGAAGAGGCGCACCCCGCCCAGGCACCTGAAACTGACCCTGTGGAGCCGCTTTATGATTTATCAATCCTGAACAAGATGTCGCGTGGCAACGAGAAGTTCATACTGCGGACCAAACAGCTGTTTGTGGCTACTGTACCGCCAAGCGTTGCGGAAATGCAAGCGCATTTTACCGCCCAAAACTGGGAGGGCGTAGGCGCCACGGCCCACAAGCTTAAATCTACCATCGATACCATGCGCATCGAATCGTTGAAGGAGGTGGTACGCCAGATTGAAACCAACGCTAAAAATCAAACCGACATGCAGAAAATGAAACAGGACATCGACTTTTTGGAGAAAATACTGGCCCAAGTAGTCGTGCAGTTGCAGGAAACCATGGTAGAAACGCCAACGCTTTTGTAGTATACCCAGGCATACACAGCCGCTCATTTAAAGCGGCTGTGTATGCCTGGCGGTTCAAGGGTTATTCACTCAGTTCATAACATCTGAGCATCATTTCGTATATTGGCTTAAGCCGCCTTTACCGGTTGCGCTGGCCAATATACAACTACATGATGCATCATACCCCACTCACAGACTTACCCCAGCTTATACAACTTCGCCACAAACTGCACCAGCACCCGGAACTTTCGGGTATGGAACAGGAGACGGGGGCCACGATACAGGCCTTTTTAGCAACCTACACCCCGGATGCAACCCTCACTGCTTTAGGCGGCACGGGTATAGCCGCGATATTTGAAGGGACGAACCCTGACGGGCCGGTCGTCCTGTTCAGGGCGGAGCTCGACGGGTTACCCATTCCCGAAACAGGAAAAACCAGCTATACCTCCCTGGTGCCAGGGCGCGGGCACTTGTGCGGCCACGACGGGCACATGACGGTGTTAACAGCGCTCGCTAGTATGTTGTACCGTCAGAAACCTGAAACCGGCAAAGTCATTCTACTCTTCCAGCCCGCCGAGGAAAACGGGGCCGGGGCATGGGCCGTCCTGCAGGATAAACGCTTTCAGGCCCTCCAACCAGACTACGTATTTGCGCTGCATAACCTGCCGGGGCTCCCCCTGCATCAGGTGGTGGTACGCGAGGAAGTATTTGCCGCCGCCTCCACCGGCATGGTTGTAGCGCTTACCGGGAGCCCCTCCCATGCCGCCGAGCCGGAAAACGGCCTCAACCCTGGCCTGGCAATGGCTGAGATCATCCAGGCTTTTAATGGGATCGTTGCCGCCAAAGAACAGTTTGAAGACCTGACGCTGCTCACGGTTATCCATGCCCGCCTGGGTGAAATGGCATTTGGCACAAACCCAGGGTTTGCAACCGTTATGGCCACCCTCCGCTCCTTCCAGCCCAGCGATTTCGAAAAACTAAAACACCTGACCCAACACGCCGCCCACAGCATTGCCGGTAAACACGGCCTGGGATGCAAGATTCATTTTGTGGAGGAATTCCCGGCCACCGTTAACCACCCTGAAGCCGTGCAGCTTGTGCGGGCCGCAGCGGAAACCCTGCAGTTGAACGTGGCAGAAGCGCCACGGCCTTTTCGGTGGTCAGAGGATTTCGGCCATTTTACCGGGCGTTACAAAGGGGCTTTGTTCGGATTGGGGGCAGGCGTGTCGCAGCCTCCGCTCCACGACAGCACCTATGATTTTCCTGATGAACTGATCCCAACGGGCGCAAGGCTTTTTTACCGCATCGCAACTGCTATCCTGAACCCATAACTACGTATGTTCCATTCTTCTTACATAGAGCTAAGCAAACAGTCACTTCAGCACAACATTAACTTCATCCGGCAACAGGTAGGGCCAGATGTCATCGTCTCCTCCGTTATCAAGGGTAACGCTTACGGGCATGGCATAGAGACTTTTGGACCTATTGCCCAGGCTTGCGGCATCCATCATTTCTCTGTCTTCAGCGCCGACGAGGCACTGCGCCTCAAGGAATCCCTCCCTGCCCCTGCCACTGTTCTCATCATGGGTTACATCGGCCAGGAAGAGCTGGAGTGGGCCATCCGGAACGAGGTGGAGTTTTTCATTTTCGATTTGGCCCGACTGACGAAAGCAGCGGAGGCGGCCATGCGTGTCGGAAAACGGGCGTTGGTGCACATCGAACTGGAAACAGGGATGAACCGCACCGGATTTGAGGCACAGGAACTGCCCGCCGTCATGGATATTTTGGAGTCGAAGCGCGAGCACTTGCTTTTCAAAGGCCTCTGCACGCATTTTGCAGGTGCGGAGAGTTACCAGAACCACGAACGGGTCATGGCGCAATGGCGCATCTTCCAGAAACAGCAGCAATACCTCGCGCAGCAAGGCCACACGCCACAGCAAATCCACACGGCCTGCTCCGCCGCCATGATGCAATACCCCGAGACCCACATGGACATGGTGCGGGTCGGCATCATGCAGTATGGCTTCTGGCCCAGCCCGGAAACGTATTCCTCCTTCAGAAGCCAGAACCCGGATTGCCCGGACCCGCTGCGGCGGCTCATCAACTGGAAAAGCAGTATCATGGCGCTCAAGCAAGTGCCGCAGGGCGATTATATCGGGTATGGCACGTCCTATCAGGCACCGCGCGACATGCTGTTGGCGGTGGTTCCGGTGGGCTATGCCTGGGGGTATAGCCGTTCACTGAGCAACCAGGGGCAGGTGCTGATACAAGGGCAAATCGCCAGCGTAGTGGGCATCGTGAACATGAACAGTATGATGGTGGATGTAACGGACATCCCAGGCGTGCAGCAAGGCGACGAGGTCGTGTTGCTGGGGTTTCAGGGCGATCAGAGCATCACGGTGGCCTCTTTTGCCGAGCTCAGCACCCAGCTTAATTATGAGCTCCTTACCCGCCTGCCGCTTAACATTCCCCGGTATGTAACAGACTAGGCCTTGCCTTGAGGATTGAGAAATGGCTTAGAGTTTATACCCGCAGTTGTAGCAGAACTTCGCTTCCACCTGGTGCCCTTCCTGGTGGCAGTTAGGGCATACCCTGGTGGCGGCCAGATCGCGGTCTGAGCGCGCCATCTCCACCGACACGATTCCGGTTGGCACTGCAATGATGCCGTATCCCATGATCATCAGCACGCTGGCCAGCACCTGCCCTAAAGCGGTGGCTGGCGCAATGTCGCCATACCCCACGGTGGTCAAGGTCACGATGGTCCAGTAAATGCTGATGGGTATACTGGTAAAGCCACTGGCTGCGCCCTCTATCAGGTACATCAGCGAACCGACAATCACCACCACCGTCAGCACCACCCCGATAAACACCAGGATTTTGGTAACGCTGGCCCGCAGCGCACGTGACAGGACCTGCCCCTCGTTGATGAACCGGGTGAGTTTGAAAATCCTGGCGATGCGCAGGAGGCGCAGCACGCGCACCACCAGGAGGTAGTGGCTACCTACCAGGATCAGGCTCAGGTAAGTCGGTATAATGGAGAGCAGGTCTACAATACCGAAGAACGAAAAGATGTACTTAAAGGGCTTTGGGGTGCTGTAAATGCGCAGGAAGTATTCTAAGGTGAAAAGGATCGTGAAAGACCATTCCAGCCCGCGAAATATCGGCAGGTACTTTAGATTGAGTTCCGAGATGCTTTCCAGGCTTACGACCAATACACTAGACAAGATGAGCACCAACAGCAGCACATCAAAAGCCTTTCCGCCTGGTGTTTCGGCTTCGAAGATGATGGTGTACAGCTTTTCCCGGAAGGGGTTCATCTGTTTAATAGACATAGGCGCAGGGGTATGGGTTACGAATATACTATATGTTTATGGAATCTGTATCAGAAAGCCCGGTAACTAATCAGGCAGCACAAGGCGCTACAATTGGCTGGGAGATAAGCACCGCGTTAAATCATGCACAGGCTAGACCGGCTCATCCTCAATTTTTAGCAGGGGCAGTGTTTTGTTCAGTACAAGCATGCCGTTTAATTCCTGCACTTTCAGGTTGATCTTTTTCCTGTCGCCGGGGTTTCCAATGGACTCATCCGCGTCGTAGATCAGCTGGTGAGCATCGTCGTATAACACGGGCTTCAGGTGTGGGTAATCCTCCACGAGGTATACCAGGCTCTTGAGTAAGTGCAGGAGCCGCAAGACAATCACGCTACTCTCCTTCCCATAAAGCCGGATTGGGCTAAAGCACGTAGAGTGCAGGTCCCGAAACGTCTCGTGCTGGAAGCTGATGCGTGCGGCACCATCCTCGTCATACAGCACTTTCTCATCCGTGAGTTGCATCCGAAGCGCCAGCAGCGAAGTGAGGTAATCAATGGCCTTGATGGCGGTACCGGGGTCGTTGATACCGGGGCTCAGCGCCTTGACAGCACTCTCGGTGATATGCTTGAACCCAAAAAGGTAGTTCGCGTCCGGCAGCTCTTCCCTGAAAAAGTTCATGTGCTTGAATACACTGGTGGCAAAGCCGTCCATGTCCTCCAGCCGCTTGTTCACGCGCGCAAAAGGCACGCCCTCTATCAGAAAGCTTCCCAGGGGCTGATCGAAGTACAGCACCACGTCGCGCTCTCTGCAAATCTCCAGCACTGCCTGATCGTCCATGCTCTGCAGGTAACCTGTTTTGGGGCTTTTCAGCATTTGCCAATTATCTGCCTGCTTAAACACATTGGGTATACCGGGGCCTTTATCGTGTTCGATCTCTTTCTCCAGTTCACGGTGCGTCACTTTATAAATGCTCTCCAGGATGCTCTCGATCTGGATGGACTGGGAAATCGAATGGATAAAATAGACGAAGAAACCCAGGCAGACAATGGTAAAGCACATGGCCAGGAATACAGCAAAACCCGGCAGCGAGATGCTATAATACTCTGCCCGCACATTCACCATGATGACGAGGGTATAAATAAGCGTGCCGAGGTACAAGCCCAATACCCGCTGGTTAGCCTTGTAAGAGATAAGCCCGGGAATAACGCGCGGCGAGAAATTGGCCGCCGCCTGGTTCAGCACTAGCATCACCATCGTGAAGGAGAACACGGTCAGGGAAATAATGCCGGCCGCAATGGTACTCAGGATAAGGCGGGCCGTCTCGTGGTTCGAAATGATCATAAACGGCAGTTTGTCCTTCAGGCCTTCACTCAAACCCTTCGCCTCCGAGTAAAGCATCAGCAACGCCAAACCGAAAAAGAAAAATGAGATAACGGTGGGGTAAAAGCCGATGCTGTTGATGATATACTTGTAAGCAAACTTCAGCCTGCTGATAATAGTTTTCATAGAGTATAAGGTTAGAGGCAGTGCCGCAAAGCAAGCCTGTATGTGCTCATGTACTTACACCAATGCAAGTAGGTTATCCCTCAGTTTCTATACAGCTCATACGCTAACAGGGATTCCTGGAAACTACAGGCTGTTGCCCTACCGAAGCGCCTTATAAGACACAGCCCGCTACAAAGGATCAGGAAGGCTTATAGGCTGTAAAAGTTTGGTCGGAGTAGAATACTAAAACCTGCTCAACGGTTTTACCGGCAGCATTATTTGTTGACCCTGCCAAAGGTAGATCTTGCACTTTGGGAGGTTGTGCTACCGGCGGCGAGGCATTCTGAGAAGCAGCTTCAGGTTGTGTTTTGGCTGGAGATGGAGCTACGGCATTGATGCGGCCTGAGGCTAAGTCAGTTAGCATCGCGCCCTCCCCCAGCAGCAGCCAATCAACCGATACTTCCCGAAACGTATGGAGCATCTTCTGCACCACATCTAAACTAGGGTTATTTCGCCCGCTAAGGATATGACTCACCGTGGCCCGGGGCACTCCCACCTGATCGGCTAGTTGGGTTGAAGTCAGGCCTTTAAATTCCATAAGCGCTTTGATTCTGTCTACCATGAGCACAAACACATCTGATTACAAATGTAATATACAATATTAAATACATTAGTTCAGCCAGTTGAAATAATAATTCTTAAAACTAAAGTGATTTATTGTTTAAATCTCTTAATTATCTAATAAAAAGGGTGTTATAAATAACACATAAAAGACACAAGCCAACTGTTTACAATTGTATATACATTTGTAAACAGTTGGCCAGCAGTGTATGATATACGTGGGCCAATCCTTTATTTCTTGATCCGCATTTCAGACAGTTTATGCAAACAAAGGCCATAAACTGTTGGATTCAGGTCGGAGGAAATGATCACACATGACAGGTTGGCAGACCTATTTAACCGATTTGTGGATAACTCGAGTTATCCACAAATCGGTTACTGTCAACATATTAGACTTAAAGTATTCATGCAGTAGTGTGGCTGCTGGCGGCAGGAAGCATGACAAAGACGCGGTATAATGTCTATTAGAGTCACCTGCTAGTTAAGCTAGGGCAGAATTGAACTTTACGGGCTTTACCGCACAGGAAAGCAAGCTTGCATAAAGACAGAGGCCCTATCCTCTCTTTGGAGAATAGGGCCTCTGTAAAAGTAGTGTGGAGTTATGGGCTAAACTTACTTTACCAGTAAGATGCCATGCATTTTCTGCCAGTGGTCTGGGTAGGTGCAAACAAAATTATAGGCCGCTGGTTTGAGCGGTGCCGTGAACTCCATCTCAACTGTTTGGCCCGGAAGCGCCATAGGAGACGCAGCGATCACGGTAGAGTCGTTCGGTACGTAATTTCCGGATGCGCCAATCCTTGACCCAGCCAAGGCCACCTGTTTAAAAGCACCTGGAAGGGTAAACACAACGTTGTGTACCATGGGCATGTCCACGCCTTCATTCACGAATGTCAGCTTTACGAGAGCGCCAGCCCTCACCTCCAGGGTGTCTTTGCTATAAGCAATATCTTCGAGGGTATTACCCGTAGCCGCAAGGGCAAGCTCCACCTTCTGCTGCAGTGGCTCCTCGTCCTGTACAGGCGCACTGGAAGCGGTGGCGCTATCGGCAAGCGCTTTTTTTAACAGCTCGTCAGGCAAGTCCTGATCTGAGTCCGGCTGTGAACAGTGCATGCACAGCAGCGCAGTGCTCAGGAGGCCATACCGCTTAAGAGATTTTATCATAGTCTATACGTTTGGTCAGGGAAGTGCTACAAAAGCTGCCTGACCCTGAAATTAACCGAAATACTCCTGGGCCAGGTCTTTGTCATGGCCATAGATGTCATCCCGGAAATGAATCTGCCCTTCGTCGTCCACCCAACTGGTAAAGTAAACGATGTATACCTGCACTTTATTTGGCAGCGTCACCCACGTTTCATCACCGCCCGTCATAGTTTCGCGTATTTTCGACTCATTCCACTGTGGCATATCCTTGAGCAGGTATTTGGCTAACTCCACCGGATACTCTAAGCGCACACACCCGTGGCTAAAGTCCCGGGAGGTCTGATTGAACAGTGCATCGGCGGGGGTGTCGTGCAGGTAAACGGCATACTCGTTCGGGAAAAGAAATTTGATCATTCCCAGGGAGTTTTTAGGCCCTGGCTTCTGACGCACCAGGTATTTAAAGTTGTTTTGCGTAACGCTTCCCCAGTCAATATCATAAGGCGATACCGGATTTCTGGCTTTGTCGCGGGTAACTACCTCCATGTTGTTAGCAGCCAACCAACCCGGGTTCGATACCATCTTCGGTTTGATCTCAGCTTCCACAATGGTATTCGGCACATTCCAGAAAGGAGCCATTACCACAAACTCCAGCTTGTCGCTAAATATGGGAGTGGAATGCATGGTCTTACCCACGATCACGCGCATGTCCATCACTTGCTTGTACTGTCTTTCAGCATCCGGATCACCGTCCGGGTCTTCATAAATGTAGAGTTTATACTCCGGTATGTTTACCCAAATGTATTTCTGTGGCAGGCTTTTAGGCACCATGCGCTTCGGGATCCAGCGCCAACGCTCCATGTTGATCATGATCTGGCGGATTCTATCCTCAACCGGTATGTTCAGCCTTTGCAAGGTATTTCCTCCCAGCACGCCGTCTTCCTTCAGGCCACTCCGCCTCTGGAAGTCTTTTACCTGGTCTACCAGTTTTGCATCATACACCAGCATTTTAGGGTCCTGCGCGTTAATCTGCAGCTCAGGGTTCAGGCGCTTGCGCAGAGCCAGCACTGCTTTGGCAGAGTCGCCTTTTTCAATGGTTTTACGCTTGCCCAAATCAATTTTCGGCCAGCCGCCTTTTTCCTGCAACGCACGATACTCCTGTAACTTGTCGCGCAGGCGCGTATAGCCGGCGTGCAGGGCCTCGAACTCGTAATAGGGGTAGGTGCTCTCCCGCTCCTTCAAAATGGTCTGAAGGGCCTTGTGCAGCTTGATCTTGTTCTTCTTCACATCCCAGGTCACACCCTCCTCTTCCTGCGGGTTTACGCGGCCCCGGTAGAAGTCAGAAGCATAGTTGAAGTAGGATGCTGTCAGGGACACATCAATTTGCTTTTGCAACTCCAGTCGTGTCGAGTCCGACGGCTCAAGCTGTTCATATTGCTTCACCAGTTTGCTGATATCCACCACGCGGTAGTTCTTAGGGTCCAGGCCCTCATGCGAGGCATTGTCGATGGCCGAAAGAAACTTCTCAGCTTCCGGGACAAGCTCATTGTCCCGGAACCAGGCTAGTTTGTAATCGCGGTCGCCATAAAACATAAACATCAGCTCAGACTGTTTTCGGAACGCTGGCTTCTGCGCGATAAATTGCTGTACATACGTGCTATCAGTAGTAGCCTGTGGCAGTTCTTTGCCTTTGAAAAGGTCTGTGATGGCATTTGAGCCGCTCTCCTCGTCACCGGAGGCAGACTGGTTACAGCTCATGATACTGAATAATCCCAGCCCAGTAAACAAGGGTGTGGCCAGGTATTTCATTATATAAGGATTCATGCGTTTTTGGGATTGAAAGTAAATGATATTAAATTCCTGGACTCAGCGAGATCAGCCTTGCAATGAAACAAGATCTGTCTTAGAAAAATCCATTAAATTTGGCTTATATCTTTGGATATCATGTTTTTTTCTCATTGTACTTCTTATTTGGCCAAAAAGTTATGCCCCACACCAGATCGTGCGGACCCAGGATACAGCGCCTTTATCAAGCTATATGACTGGAAGAGACAGCGCTTCTGAGAAGATGTATGGCCAGATACTTGCTCTGATCCTGAAACAGAATTCGTACCTTCCCTTATCGTTAACTAACTTAACCATGAAACCATTCCACCGGTATTTACTCGGGCTTGGCGTGGCAGGAAGCCTGCAACTGGCAGCCTGCTCACCGGACACGACTACTCAAAACACGACTATGACAAATGAAATGACAGCACCGGCACAGGTGCCCAAAGATGTGCACAGCTATTCCAAACCTTCTGAAGCCATTGCCAAACACCTTGACCTGGACTTAAAGGTTGATTTTGAAAAGAAAATGCTGGAAGGACGGGCAACTTATGCCATCGAAAACAAGACTGGCACCGACCAGATCATCTTCGACACCCGTGGCCTGAACGTAAAGCGTGTGTCGATTGGCGCCGGTTCGGGGCTTGAGGAAACAGACTTTAGCCTCGGGGCAACAGACAAGGTGCTTGGCCAGCCTCTGCTAGTCACGATCAAACCAAATACTACATCGGTGCAAATCCAGTACAGCACCTCTTCGGAAGCAGCGGCACTGCAATGGCTAAACCCCCAGCAAACCGCCGGGAAAAAGCACCCTTTCCTGTTTACCCAGTCGCAGGCCATCCTAGCCCGCACCTGGATCCCGATTCAGGACAGCCCCGGCATCAGGATTACTTACAATGCAACGGTACAGGTGCCAAAGGAGCTTTTGGCGGTGATGAGTGCCTCCAACCCCACCCAGAAAAACGACACCGGGGTTTATACCTTTGAGATGAAGCAGCCAATCCCCTCCTACCTGATGGCGCTTTCGGTTGGCGACCTGACTTTCCGGGAAATTAGCCCACAGACAGGGATTTATGCAGAACCGGCCACCATTGCCGAGGCCACTTACGAATTTGCGGAAATGGACAAGATGCTGGCCGCAGCGGAGAAACTCTACGGCAAGTATAGCTGGGACCGGTACGACCTGCTGGTTCTTCCACCGTCCTTCCCGTTTGGGGGCATGGAGAACCCACGCCTGACCTTTGTAACACCGACCATTCTGGCTAAGGACCGCTCGCTCACCAGCCTTATTGCGCACGAATTGGCGCACAGCTGGAGCGGCAATCTGGTCACGAACGGCACCTGGGATGATTTCTGGCTGAACGAGGGCTTTACCGTTTACTTTGAGCGGCGCATCATGGAGGAACTGTACGGGAAAGGGTATGCAGACATGCTGAATGTGCTCGGCTACCAGGATTTAACGAATACGCTGAATGACCTTGGCCCGGGCAGTGACGACACGCGACTGAAACTGAACCTGGAGGGACGCGACCCGGATGACGGCTTAACGGATGTGGCCTATGAAAAGGGCAACTTCTTCCTGCAAAACATAGAGCAGGCAGTAGGGCGCGAAAAGTTCGATGCCTTCATCAACAAGTATTTTAACACGTTTGCCTTCCAGAGCACCTATACCGATTCCTTCCTGCAGTTCCTGCGGTCTGAGCTGATCAAAGGGGATGAAGGCTTGGAGGCCAAAATCAATATAAACGGATGGGTGTTTTCGCCGGGTTTGCCGGAAAGCTTCACAGCGCCAACTTCCAGTCGATTTGCAGCCGTGCAGCAAACCTATGAAGCCTGGAAAAACGGGAAGCCCGCTGCCTCCCTCGATACCAGGGATTGGTCGAGCCACGAGTGGCTGCACTTTATTCGCCTGCTGCCAGCGCAGCTGTCGGCCCAGCAGTTGCGTGACTTAGATCAGGCTTTCTCGTTCACCAACACGGCCAACTCCGAAGTTTTGGCCGCCTGGTTGCTGCATGCCATCCGTAATGACTACAAAACTGCGGACCAGGCCCTGGAGAAGTTCCTGGTGAATGTAGGACGCCGGAAATTTCTGGTGCCAATTTACAAGGAGTTGCTTCAAACACCGCAAGGCAAAGAGAAAGCACTTGCCATTTATGCCAAGGCCCGGCCAAATTACCATGCCGTGTCCACTGTCACGCTGGACGAGATGCTGAAACAGTAGCGTTATGAGAAAGCAAAAAGGTCAGCCGTTAAGCTGACCTTTTTGCTTTGATGCTAAATGAAAGGCTCTGTTACCTTCTGACCTGCTGGTTAGGCGAGGTGAAGGTACAGAGCCTTTCCTATTTTTTATAGCCGGCTTAGTGCTCAGCCTTTAGGTTCACTGTTTTCTCTGCGATTTGAGTGAGCAAATCGTCCGTTTTCTTCTCTTCTTCCAGTGTCATCACCAACTGGTCTAACACATCTTTCATCTCTAACTGCTTAGCATAGGTGCAAACCGTACCATAAGCTGCGATCTCATAATGCTCTACACGTTGTGCCGAGGCAATCAGGGCGGCATCCATCACGCTCTTGTCGGCGCGCTCGCTCATCATGGATTCAGCCTCTTTGATGATGCCTTCCATGGCCTTGCACTTCTCGCCTGTTGCCTTCTCACCCAGCATGTCAAACACATTTTCCAAACGCTTGATCTGCCCCTCTGTTTCTTTCAGATGGTTCTCAAAAGCTTGCTTTAACTTATCGTTAGAGCATTCTTTCATCATTTTAGGAAGCGCTTTAGTGATTTGCTGCTCCGCGTTGTAAATGTCTTTTAACTCGTGGATTAACAGGTCTTTTAAATTGTTTAGTTTCATAGCTTGGAAAGGTTACGCGTTGATAAATACTCTTTGGCTTTGAGCCTTTGTACTACCTATACGGCACACCTTGACCTGAGTTTACAGATATAATTTTTTATTAGCCAATCCCCTGTTTTATCATGTTGCCACTTAATTAATATAAAGTTATTTATATAATCAAATGTACAAGTATCGTAAACCCTGCCCTGTTCTGCTTTTGGCCGGGCATTATTGAAACGATTTTTCTGTAAAGCGGTACTGTTAGGTAGGCAAGCCATAGTGCCAGCCTGATGATAAGCACCTAAACCGATAAGACACCCGTGGAGATACCGAGAGGAAAACTAATAGCAATTGGCGGCAACGAAGACAAGGGGTCATACCCTAACCCCAGGTTTAAAAAGAAGTATTACCTGGACTTCTTTGAGCTTGGCATCCTGAAGCGTTTTTTGAAGGAGATACCAGTCAAAAAACCGCATATTGAAGTAGTTACCACGGCTTCGATGATCCCGGAAGAGGTGGGAGACCGGTACATGAGCGCATTCGGGATTCTCGGAGTGGAGAATGTTGGCCTGATGCATATCCGGGAAGAGAAGGACGCCCTGTTGCCAGAGTACCAGCAACGGATGCGGGCTGCGGACGGGGTGATGTTCAGCGGAGGGGACCAGTCCCGCATCACCCGCATGTTCCTGAACACCGAGCTGCTGGAAATTATCCGCCGCCGCTATCGGGAGGAGCCTTTTGTCATGGCCGGAACCAGTGCAGGCGCCATGGCCATGTCACGGATCATGATCAAGGGAGGCAGCTCTACGGAGTCGCTTCTGCGAGGATCCGTAAAAATCGGGGAAGGCCTGAACCTGATTGATGGGGTAATCATCGACACGCATTTTGTGGCCCGGGGCCGGTTTGGCCGGTTGATGGAAGCAGTGGTGACGCATCCTAAAACAGTAGGCTTGGGATTGGGCGAGGATACCGGCGTGCTACTCACAGAAGGCCACCTGATTGAAACAATTGGCTCTAACCTGGTGGTGATTGTAGATGGGCATGAGGTGCATTACACCAATGTACATGAAGTGGAGAAAGGCCGCCCCGTCGCCATCGACAACATGGTGATGCATGTGCTGGCAAAAGGCAACCTCTACGATTTTACGTCACGGCGTTTTTTCAAGAGCCGGGAAGCCTACGAGCAGGCGATGGTGCTGGAGCAGCAAAAGTAAGCGCACTCTCAAAAGCCGTGTATCAATCTACTTCTTTATAGATAGCTACCAGCGTTTCGGCAGCGTTTACTTTAGAGGCCCGGTACATCCCCTCTGAGTTAAAGGGCAGCGCCACCTCGCCAGACGTGTTCACCGCAATAAGTCCCCCTTCCCCGCCGAACTGCTTTAACTTCTGCATCACTACCTCGTCGCATGCCTGCTGCAGGGTATAGCCTTTGTATTCTATCAGGCAGGAAACATCATAAGCCACCACCGCCCGCATAAAGTACTCCCCGTGGCCTGTGCACGAAATGGCGCACGTGTTGTTATTGGCATAGGTCCCGGCCCCGATGATGGGCGTATCCCCGATCCGGTTATACCGCTTGTTGGTCATTCCCCCGGTGGAGGTGGCTGCCGCCACGTTCCCATCCTGGTCTAAGGCCACGGCTCCCACCGTGCCCATTTTCTTGGCGGCATGCTCCGTGTGGTCCAGCATGCTAATGTCCGAATCCCGGACCTCACGCCATTGTGCAAACCGGTAAGCATTAAAGAAGTAGGATTCCGGTGCAAAAGCCAGCCCCTGGTTACGGGCAAACTCCTCGGCGCCCCTTCCGCTCAGCAGCACATGGTCGGAATGCTCCATGACGGCTCGGGCAAGCTTAATGGGGTTTCGCACGCCCTGCACACCCGCCACAGCACCTGCCTCCAGGGTATAGCCGCACATAACGGACGCATCCATCTCATGCTTCCCCTCATTGGTGAATACGGCCCCCTTTCCGGCGTTGAACAAAGGTTTGTCTTCCAGCATGGCAACCGCCAGCTCCACAGCATCCAGCGCACTGCCTCCTTTGGCTAAAACTTGGTGCCCAGCCTCCACGATCTCTTTTAAAGCTGATTTATAGCTCTTTTCCTGCTCTGCTGTAAGGTTTTTTCGGGTGATGGTGCCGGCCCCGCCATGTATGGCAATTGCAAAATGCTTCATAGGTATCTGTGCTGTCCGTATTGTTTGCTACCCTGTACGCCACCAGGCGGCAACCTGTTTTCGCTGGTGATTTTTATCTTTTAATGCGCCTGTGGTTGACCTAAAACAGGAGAAATTTCGTTATCTTTGTTCTGGATAAGATAACCTATTTTAATAAAAGTATTTATGTCGTTCGATATTCAAGGCAAGCTGTACGAAACATTTGAGGAGCAACAAGTAAGTGACAAATTCAAGAAAAGAGAGTTTGTGCTCGAGGTTCCGGATGGTTCTTACACCCAATACGTAAAGTTTCAGCTGACGCAGGACAAGTGCAGCCTGCTGGACTCTTATAAAAATGGCGATGAGGTGAAGGTTACGTTCAACCTGACGGGCAAGCCTTTCACCAAAAACGGCACAACCATGTATTTCACTAACCTGCAGGCCTGGCGCCTAGAGCCTGCCAATGCGGGCGGAGCACCAACCGGTGGCGCACCGGCCCAGCAGGATGCCCCATCGTTCTATAGCAGCGAGGCAGACAATGACCTTCCGTTCTAAGGATATACAAACACATTGACAGGGAAAGCGGGCTGAAAGGTCCGCTTTCCTTATTTATACCCTCTCCTAGTGTCAGGAAACTTTCGTGTGCAATAAAGGTTATATTTATACCACCCGACACACACCTATGGAAGAACTTCAGCGCCTCATCCTGCTGGGCGAAAACGACACGGTTGATTTCAAGCAGCGCGTCACCCAACCCGACAAAATCGCGCGCACCCTCGTATCCTTTGCCAATACCCGCGGAGGCATTATACTTGTAGGCGTAAGAGACGATGGCACCGTCTCCGGGATCGACCCGGAGGAGGAAAAACACACGTTGCAACTGGCCGCCGATTTTTACTGCGACCCGCCCGTCCCGCTGCTCTATGAAGTGGTAGAAGAGGATGATCGCGCCGTCCTGAAGGTGATTGTGGTAGAGAGCACGCACAAACCGCACTTCGCCAAGGTCCGCGAGAACGACTGGCGGGGCTACGTGCGCGTGGGCGATACCAGCGTGCAGACCAGCAAAATGGTGAACAGGTCATTGGTGAACGAAGCCCCAAAGTTCGAGCCCCGGCTTCTTGAACGGCATGAATCGGCCGTATTGCTCTACTTGCGGGACAATCCGCGCATCTCACTGAAACAGTACATGAAACTGGCTAACCTTTCAGAGCGCCGGGCATACCGCACCCTCGTGAAGCTGGTAATCCATGGGTACCTGCGCCTGCACGATAAGGAGAGAGAAGATTATTATACTTTGAGCTAGCGGCTGGCACTATACCCCTCTGCTCAGCCCCTTGATGACTGCTTACTTATACATTCGGTTTGCAATTATGATAGGGCAGAAAGCTCTAGCGGATGGTCAGGGGTATGGCTTGTGTCAGCCATGTATGTTTGTGCCAGCAAGTTGCTTCCCAGTCTAAGGATATAGCTCGCGCTTGATAGAAACTCACATCCAACGATAGGGGGCAGTGATCTAAGCCAGATTTTTTGGATGCGCCGGAATTATTTTCTGATACGCCCTTTCGATGGCAAATAGCTGGCATCCAAGCTTGTATATATCAAATAAAGGATGTATTATTCTATCAAGGATACCGAACCCTTTACTTTGCCTCTGGCAGCTACAGCCGCCAAGCAAGCCCAGCCGTAAACAGGTTAAATGGAGTATCAGGAGTTAAAAGTTTCACCCTTTCTACTAAGCCTATGATAAGCCCCAATGCCCCCGCTGCCGCCTCCGGCAACCTCAAAGTGACAAAATCAACCGCATCCGTCAGAAGCAAGCCCTCAAAATCCAAAAGTAAGTCCACTGAAATCAGCACGAGTAAGATCTTTGTGCTGGACACCTCCGTGATTCTATACGACCACAGTGCGATTCAGAATTTTCAGGAGCATGACGTAGCCATACCTATCACAGTGCTTGAGGAGCTCGACAATTTCAAAAAAGGAAATGATATCAAGAACTTTGAGGCGCGCGAGTTCATACGCTTTATAGACAAGCTCTCGGCTGAGCACAAGCTGCAGGAGTGGCTGCCGCTGCATGGCAAGAACAAGGGCTACTTTAAGGTGTTGATGGGTGAGCCCACAGCGGTAAGTGCTACCACCATTTTCGGTGACAAGAACGACCACCGTATCCTGAACTCAGCCCTTAGCCTGCAGAAGGAGAAACCGGACAGCAGGATTGTGCTCGTGACCAAGGACATTAACCTGCGCCTGAAAGCCCGGGCACTTAACTTGACGGCTGAGGACTATGAAACCGGCAAGATACAGGACGTGGCCGGCCTTTATACCGGCAACGACACCGTTGAGGATGTAGCCGCTGAGGTAATCAGCGACTTGTATGAGAAAGGGGTTTATAATGCCGAGAAGGTATTGGATGAGACGCCCAAAGACAACCACTACTTTATCTTGAAGAGCTTTAAAAGCTCTTCGCTGGCTTTTTATAACGCCACCGAGAAGCAACTCGAACGCGTGGATAAGATGACGGCTTTTGGTGTGAAACCCCGCAATGCTGAACAGGCATTTGCCCTTCATGCCTTGCTGAACCCGAAGATAAAGTTGGTTTCGGTGCAGGGGGTGGCAGGTACAGGAAAGACCTTGCTAGCGTTAGCATCCGCCATAGAGCAACGCCGCGAGTACAAACAGATCTACCTGGCCCGGCCGGTGGTGCCGCTGAGCAACAAAGACATTGGTTACCTGCCCGGCGACATAAAATCCAAGCTTAACCCCTATATGGAGCCGCTTTGGGATAACCTGAAGTATATCCAGAACCAGTTTGCCGAAACCAGCAAAGAGTATCAGAAAATACGTGATATGCTTGAGCTGGAAAAGCTGATGATCACTCCGCTGGCCTATATCCGGGGCCGTAGCCTATCTAACATTATCTTTATCGTGGACGAGGCACAAAACCTGACCCCGCACGAGGTGAAAACAATCATCTCGCGGGCAGGCGAAAACACGAAAATTGTCTTTACGGGAGACATATACCAGATAGACACCCCTTACCTCGACTCACAGAGTAACGGCCTCTCGTACCTGATCGATCGGGCGAAGAACCATCCGCTGTATGCCCACATCACGTTGCTGAAAGGGGAACGTTCTGAACTTGCAAATCTGGCGAACGAACTCTTGTAAAAGGGTATCCCATAAAAACAGGAAGGCCCTGCATCTTGAACGTGCAGGGCCTTCCTGTTTTAGAACTTACGAGTCTCCCTTTTTAATTTAGCGATGTGATGGCTAGCGCCTTGCCCGTCTACTTTTTCCCAGTCTACTTTTTCTTAAGATAACGCGTTTTGAGCAAGTGCATGTGGTGAAGCTCGTGCGCCGCCATGATATGAATCAGTCCCCGCAAGGTCATCCGTCGGCCGCTTGCCTCGCCTACGTTGTTCAGCATCTCAAACGTAAAGCTCCGGAACAGGACCAAGTTAGACCGCCTCGTTAAGTCATACTCATCTAAGAGATTCTCCAGCGGGCGGATGTTTGCCAATGAGTTATAGACATAGCGGTCCTCGTCCCAACCCGGTAACGGGGATTCCTCGTTGCGGCTAAAGCAGAGGGCACGGTACCCGAATATGCGTTCGGCATCAATCAGGTGCTGCAGCACTTCCTTCATCGTCCACTTGCCCTCGGCATAAGACTCTTCGGCCCGCTCATCAGAAATATGCTTGAACATGTAACGCAGGTCCACGGCCTGCTTTTCGAGCAGGTATAGAATATCGCCCTCGGGCAGGCGGTTCAGGTACTCCTGGTAAATCTCCGGGTATTCCTCGGTTGTGGGTCTATGGATGCTGGTTGGCATAGGCAGTGTGTGTTTTAGCAGGCTTTTTCTTACTGTTATTCTGCAGCAAGGTTTTAAGGCCTAGTAAACCTTTCTCAATTTCAGCTTTCTGCTTTTGCTTTCTCCAGGCACCCCGCATGCGCTCCCAGGGCTTTCGGCCAGCAACAGCCTGTACACGCCAGGTTATCTGCGTACCACCTTCTACCGGTGTCAGGGAGAAAAAGCCCAAACTGCTCTCCTGAGAGGTTTTTTCCTGCAGCTTGTAAGCCAGCAATGAAGGACTGATGCTCTCGGTAACAAGCACAGCGCCCTCTCCCACCTTGTCGCCACTCCACTGCAACCGCGCCCCCGTACCCATCATAGGCCCACCGTACAGATGGATCATGGATGGATCTGTCTGCTTGTTCAGCACGCTCCACTCCTGCCAGTGCGTTGGGTTATCCAGCAGCGGGTGAATTTCAGCAGGGGTGGCCTCCACGAATATCGTTTGTTGCACCTCATACGTAGTGGGCAGAAAACAATAAGAAGCGCCAAGCAGGGCAGCGAGTACCAAGGGTACCGGTAACAGCAATTTAGAGGACAACTTCATATGGGATAGGCTAATGATTTCGAATCGGGAGCTTGCCTTTCAGCACACCAATTTAAAGTACCTTTAGGGTAGTAATCAAGCATAAAGCCGGAATTATTTTTGCTGTAAATGAAGGGCCTGCTGGCAAGTAGCGTAGATTAGGCAGCTTAAATACGGCTTCGCACGTAGAGTAAAAGCAAAGGACTATATATAAAACAAAAGCACATGATAAACGACTGGATAACAAGAGGTATGAAATACTCTAAGAATCCTATATTCAAGAAGTTCTTAGGAAAAGCAGGCGGCTTTATGACCAAGCCCCTGAAACTCGCCTTGCTCATGACTTCGGCCTATGGCAAACTGGTGGACCTTGACAGCGCCCAAAGCGGCTTTGCGCAACTCAAGGAGTTTATGTTCACCTTCATCAGGATGGTTAAGGCCTATATCTCGGGCGAATACAGGCAAGTGGCAACCAAATCTATGCTGATCGGAGTAGCCGTGCTGCTTTACCTGGTAACACCCCTTGACATTATTCCGGACTTTATCCCTGCCATTGGCCTGCTCGACGACATTAGCCTGATGGCGTGGTTTGTTGACGCATTCCAGAAAGAAATCAGCAAGTTTGTAGAATGGGAAAACGACCGGAACTTCGATCATACCCGCATCGGTTCGCTCTAGGTTAGTCAAACAAGTTCACAAGGCCATACCCCTGCACTAGCTTAAGTAGCTAGTGCAGGGGTATGCTTTTAGGGGTATAACCACTTCAGCAGAAGGCATCAGCCATCCAATGCGTCAAGGCGCTTAGCTACGGTTAAGGGCTTTTTTACTAACTGACGCCTGACCATGACAAAGGCACTTCTGAAACAAGCCGGAACTGTACCCCATAAACTGCTTCTACTCTATCACATTACTTTTGGATGCGGTTGCCCTGATCACATCATCCAGTTCCTTGCAGCTGTCTAGCAACATGATGAGTATGTTTTGCAGGTTCTGATCCAGGTCTATCTTACTTAGCACCGTGGCGAGGCCAAGAATATTTGCAAGCGGCTTTCGGATGATGTGTGATTGTGTGAAAGCTATTTCTTTTAGAATATTGTCTTTTACAGCCATTTTGCTCTGCGCTTCTTTCAGTTTGGTATACTGCCCCATGTATTCTGTTACGTCATACCCCAGGCAGAAAATACCGGCAGGCTGGCCAGCCTCATCAAATAAGGCTTTATATTCCCATTGCGTGATCACATACCCCCCTTTTCCGTCATGCTTGCGGATAGTGGCTGGAAAGGTTCGGTCAGGATTTGCAAAACATTTCAGCGAAACCTGATGGCAAACCTTGGTATCATCCGGGTGCATGGTTGCTTGGTAGGGTTGATTGATGATCGGGCCATGAATAGGCTCGAATGCCTTGCGGTAATGTTTATTCACGTAGGCATACTTGCCTTCCATGTTAGCTTCAATGATATAATAAAAGGCTGAGTCATCCAGCAACCTTTTCGTTTCCTCAAAATGCATTTAAAGTTTGTTTTAAAGCAGCGATTAATGCTTGGTACTCTTAACTGATGAATCCAGATGGGAGCAGCATGAAAAGCAGGCAGCAATAATTATAAGCCGGTTATTTGATTGAGCATGCAATTTACCGCATTCCTCTTGTTTTCTCATCCTCTTCAGGCGTTTTCCTGTGTTGCGAATGTTTGAAGAGCGTGCTCGTAAGCCACCAACGTCAAAAGAACGGGGGAACATTAGGCAATAGAGATGGAAGTGATATGCAAAGCACCTATTTTCCATCCGTTCAGGACTTGCTGGTTTAAAACAGAAACGACAATTTTTTATACAGATAAAACATTCCTTTCTGAAAATATTTATTTTAATAAATATGTGATATACTATATTTGCGTCAATTGATTTTGCCGCTTCGCAAATTTATTCACTGCATTGATACATTTAACCATGAAAGCAATCTTCTTAGCGCTCGTGCCCCTCTTGCTGATATTCCTGGAATGTCAAGCACAAGACACTATCACCAAAAAGAACGGGGAAAAGCTACAGACTAAAGTGCTGGAAATAACGCCGGCGCAGGTTAAGTACAAACGGTTCGAAAACCCTGATGGCCCGTTGTATATTATTAATAAGTCGGATGTGCTGCTGATTCAGTATGAGGACAAGTCGGAGGAAACCTTTGAACCTGCAGCGTTTGCCTCGCCCACACCTGAAGTGGAAGCCACTGCCCCGGGGATCAACTATTTCGTGAAAGGGCAAGAGGATGCTAAAATCTACTACGAGGGGTATAAAGCTGCCAGCACAGGTGTTTTGGTTGTCAGCCTGCTCTCACCGGCTGTCGGGCTGATTCCGGCCATTGCCACCTCCACTACTCCTCCCAAGGACAAACACCTGGATACCCCAAACCATGTATTGATGCAGCAACCTGACTATAAGAGTGGCTACCTGCAACGCGCCCGCAAGGTAAAGGCCAACAAGGTCTGGACAAACTGGGGAGTTGCTTTAGGTATAAATGTGGCTTTGGTGTATATGCTGATGCAGTAAGCGCTACAGCTTGAGGTAAAAGAAAAAAGGGGCCCGCACAATTGCTGTACGGGCCCCTTTTCATTGCTTTAGAGATGGCTAGGCACCCTTCCCACGCATTTGCTTTTCCATGGCATCCCACATTTCTTGAGGCACCTGGTCGAAGGAATTGAATTCACCTGCTCCGTGCAGCCACTCTCCCCCGTCAATCGTCACAACTTCGCCATTCACAAAGCCCGCATAGTCAGAGATCAGGTAGGCCGCTAAGTTTGCCAGTTCCTGGTGCTCGCCGAAGCGCCCCACGGGGATGCGTTTGAGAGGGTCCAGCTTATCGGCCAGTTGCTTGGGGAACAGCCGCTTCCAGGCTCCCTCTGTCGGGAATGGGCCTGGGGCGATGGCGTTCGAGCGAATGCCGTATTTCGCCCATTCAGAGGCTAAGGAGCGCGTCATGGCCAATACACCCGCTTTGGCGCACGCCGATGGAACCACATACCCCGAGCCAGTCCAGGCATACGTCGTCACGATATTCAAGATGCTGGCCTCCTGCTGCTGTGCAATCCAGTGCTTGCCGAGGGCCAGGGTGCAGTTATAGCTCCCCTTCAGCACAATGTCTGTCACCACATCAAAGGCCTTGTGACTGAGGCGCTCCGTCGGGCTCACAAAATTACCGGCTGCGTTGTTCACCAGCACATCCACCCTACCGAAGCGCTCCAGCGTCTTTTCCAGCATGGCCTCAATCTCATTGTACTTGCGCACATCGCAGGCTATGGCCAGCACCTGTCCGCCCGTTTCTTCCTGCAGCTCCTTCGCAGTTTGCTCCAGCACCTCGAGTTTGCGGCTACAGATAACGGCATTGGCGCCCAGTTCAAGGAAATATCTCACCATCGAGCGGCCAAGCCCGGTGCCGCCCCCCGTCACGATGATGGTCTTGTCTTTCAGGGCTCCCGCCTGCAACATTGGCTCAGCTTTTAACATAGTCAGTATTTTTAGAAGGTTAATATAGTCTTGTTTTGTCTCAACGTACTTAAAGTTACTAAACTGCGGCACTAATCAGCCATAAATCCGTATCCTTTGAACCTAAAGCGATATAAAACGATGAAGCTAGAGCAGATAAAATCCGAACTGAACGAGGCGTGCAAAGGCCTGCTGATGCGGAGCGAGACCGACGAGCCATTTGAGTTCTATTACGACGAGGAGCTAAGCGCCGATGAACTTAACGAGGATACCGTGCGCAAAATGGCAGGCATGCCAGCGCAATACCCCCTGGAAGTAATCGAACTTGATTATTTTTTCAGAAACCAGACGCGCCCACCTGAAGACACCCCCGAGGAGCAGGAGCGTGCCGAGCGATTCAAAAAGCTGCAGGCAAAAATTCAGGAAACGCTGAGAGACGTGAAAGTATACCGGCTCGGGGAAACCCGCATGACCGCTTTTATACTGGGCACAACCCCGGACGGCGAAGTAGCGGGGCTGACGACCGTGGTGGTGGAAACCTGAGTTGAAGGCGCTAAAAATGATCCTGGAGTAATTTTTCTGTCGCGATGATTCCGCTCAGGCATACCCCTGCTATTCCCTGGCCGGGGTATACCGTGTCGCCACACACATAAGCGCCTTGGTGATCGAGGCGGGCGTCTTTCATTTGCCAGGGCTTGATATGGCGATACTGCGGGTAGCCTCCCACTGCCCCAAAGGCGCGTTTCGTCCAGAAAATCCAACCGCCGGGCGTGGCTGACTGCTGGTACACAATTTCCTCCCGCATAATCAGGCCGCATCGCACCAGCGCATCCTCGATGGCCTTATCAATAAGTGCTTTATCCTCAATCCTATGCCTTGCCGGATCCTGCACATGCGTACTGACGCTGGCCACCACTTCGCCCGAGGGGGCGCGCAGGGTGTCCTGGGGGTGACTGAATGAGATGAAAATACTTTTGCTCCCGATAATGGGTAGTCCTTCCGGCACGTGCACCTGGTGATGCAGCACCTGCGGGTGCTCGTTCGTTCTCAGCACAAGGCCCGTGGTATAAGCCCCGTTGAGGTTCACAGAGGGCATGATATGCTTTTTT
This sequence comes from Pontibacter sp. CAU 1760, assembly GCF_054482735.1. Lineage (NCBI taxonomy): Bacteria > Pseudomonadati > Bacteroidota > Cytophagia > Cytophagales > Hymenobacteraceae > Pontibacter > Pontibacter sp. CAU 1760. Next base: position 68,646 of record NZ_JBTLRL010000010.1, on the reverse strand, counting down.
AGCCTTCGACGGCTAGCCTCATCCTCAACTAGTTCCAGGGTATTGTTCAAAGGGATGCCACTGATAACGAAGCGGCTCTCAAACACGCCTTTCGGGGTATGGACTTTATACCCCTGCTTGTCTTTCGTGATGCGCCTCACATTTTGGCCGAGTAGCACTTCGCAACCGTCATGGCTCCTAATATACTCCACGACTGGCTGTACCAGGTTGATCAGGCCACCGGGCACGTAGTAATTGCCAGAAAGGGTATAACAAAGAGCCGTTGCGCCAAAGAGTTCGTTCACCTCCTCTAACCGGTTTTGGGCCGTAATCAAGAGTTGTTCATTCACAAAATCTACGAACAGGCGGTTTTCCAGCAAGCCATACCTTCGCAGCACGGTTTCCATGGTCCGGAAGGCCTTTGGCAAAAGCTGTACCTGTGCGGGGCGGGTGCGCGTGGCTGCCAACCATACGTCTTTCAGGTTCGAGAAGGGAAAGCTGCGCTGCTGCAGCGAGGTTTCCCAGACCTGCTGGCTGAGGCGGTAACAATGCTCCCAGAAAGGCCGCTGGTTGTATTCGCCGAACACGCGCCCGGCTTCCTGAATCCACTGCTCCAGGTTTCCATAGCGCGACACGGTCTCGCCGTTGGACAGGTGTACCTGCATGGGCATGTCCAGTTTAAGCCAGGGAAGCTTGATACCTGTTTCATCGAGCAGGTAACGCAGGGGCATGTGCCTGTCTAAACCCACCAGAGTGGTAGCACCGGTCTCAAACCAATAGCCCTTGCGTTTGTAGGACGAGGCACAGCCACCCGGATACTTGGCCTGTTCCAGCACTCCTACTTTCAACCCGCGCTTTGCCAGCAAAGCAGCGGCTGTGAGGGAGCCAAAGCCAGAACCAACTAATAAAACATCATACCGCATTGATAGACTTAAATTAACCAGGCTGCGCAACAAACACAGCAGATTTGAAACAGCACGCAGCGCAGTTTGTTATCTTGCAGCAACGTATAAAAAATCAGATGAGCGATAAAAATGTGATCAGCATCATGGGGTGCGGGTGGCTGGGGTTGCCCCTGGCAGAGCAACTCCTGCGGGCGGGGTATACCGTGAAGGGATCTACCACGACCCCTGAAAAGGTAGCCTTACTACAAGAAAAAGGCATTAACCCATACCTCCTGAACCTGCAAGAGGGCGCCCTGGATGAAGAGCAACTGCAGGATTTTCTGGAGACCAGTATACTGGTGCTGAACATTCCGCCCCACTTGCGGTCCGATGGCGGTAAAGGCTACCTCAAGCAGCTGCACGTGCTCCTCAGGGCCATGGCCTCTTCCCCTGTTAACCGGGTACTGTTTGTCTCCTCTACCTCCGTGTACCCCGACCTGAACCGGGTAGTAACAGAGGCGGACAGCTCAATCACCGAAGCCCAACAACCGCCTCACATGCTGCTGCAGGCCGAACAGCTCTTCCAGGAAAGTGACGGTTGGCTGACCACTATTCTGCGCTTCGGTGGTTTGGTGGGCGAAAACCGCAAACCGGGCCGCTTTCTGGCAGGCAAAAAGCATGTTCCCAACGGCGACGCCCCTGTTAACCTCATCCACCTGGAGGATTGCATCCAGATCATGCTACGCATCATAGACCAGGATAAATGGGGCAAGGTATACCATGCTTGTGCCGATGGGCACCCCCTGCGCAAGGACTTCTATGCCCAGGCTGCACTGGTGCTCGGCCTCACGCCACCGGAATTCGATGACATGCAGGAAACAAAATTCAAGCTCATCAACAGCCAGAAACTGAAAGAAGAGCTGTCCTATGCCTTCCTGCACCCCGACCCTATGGCCTTCTTTTAGTACCTTTGCAGGAAACTCAGGCCGACAAAGGCTTGCCATCCCCTCGCTGGCATCATTGCTATAAAGAAACGGCCTGGTAATGGTTTACAACTGATGATTCAATTTAAGATGAAGAACAAGCCATGCAGCAGCGTGTAGTAGTGATCGGGGGCGGAGCAGCCGGCTTTTTTGGGGCAATCACCTGTGCCCAGTTGCAACCTGGGGCACATGTGCTTTTGCTCGAGAAAACCAGTAAGCTGTTATCGAAAGTGCGTGTATCTGGCGGAGGACGTTGCAACGTGACGCATCATTGCTTTGTGCCTACCAAGTTATCAGAGCACTACCCACGCGGTGCCAAGCAACTGAAAGAAGCCTTTAAGACCTTTGGCCCGCAGCATACCATCGATTGGTTCTCGGCACGCGGTGTGGCGCTTAAAACCGAGGCCGATGGACGCATGTTCCCGGTTACCGATAACTCCGAGACAATTGTGAACTGCCTGATGCAGGAAGCCAAACGTACAGGTGTACAGATAAAAACCAGCGCTACTGTCGAGCAGATCGTTCCTGAAAGAACCGCTGAGGGGCAGTTTTTTCAGATCCGGCTGACTAACGGCGAGACAATGACAGCAACCCAGGTATTGGTATGCACAGGCGGAAACCCTAAATCGCAGGGGTATGACTGGCTGCAGGACTTGGGCCATTCCATTCAGGAGCCTGTTCCCTCGCTTTTCACCTTTAATGTGCCGACTTCCCCGCTAAAGCAATTGCAAGGCATTGCGGTGCAGCGCGCGCGGGTGCGGGTGGCCGGCCAGAAATTGGAGTATGAAGGGCCCCTGCTCGTGACGCATTGGGGGTATAGCGGACCTGCCGTCCTGAAACTATCGGCCTGGGGCGCCCGGTTGTTTCATGAGCAACAATATACCTTCACGGCACTCATCAACTGGATACCGGATTATACCGAAGAGAGCCTGCGCGAACACCTGCAGCAGTACCGGCTTGCGCACCCCAAAAAGGTAGTCAGCACCAATCCCCTGTTTGGGTTGCCGCAACGCCTCTGGAAAGCCCTGTCGGACTTGGCCGAGGTACCTGCCGAAACCCGCTGGGCAGAACTATCGGGCAAAAGCACTAACAAGCTCGTAGAGTCTCTTCTGCGTGCCCCGATGGCGGTACAAGGCAAAACCACTTTCAAGGAAGAGTTTGTTACCTGCGGCGGGGTGGAACTTAGCGCAGTGAACATGAAAACTATGGAAAGCCGCGTGCAACCCGGGGTATACTTCGCCGGCGAGGTGCTTGACATTGACGGGATTACGGGCGGCTTCAATTTTCAGGCTGCCTGGACGACCGGTTACCTTGCCGGCCAGGCCATTGCCAACGCTCTACGCCCGGTTAAACATCAAAACGAAGCCTGAAGCAACTATTTTTAGGGAAGTGCAGTACATCAGCTAAAATAAACACTACCTAAAAACATAAAACTATGGCTATAAATAAAGAACTCGGATCAACGATCCATCACCTGATTGAAAGATGTAAGGACGGCGCAAAAGGGTATAAAACAGCATCGGAGGATGTGGAAGACAAGGACCTGAAAGACCTGTTTAAGAAATACGCCGTGCAGCGCGACAGCATGATCACAGAGCTACAGGACCAACTGGTGAAGATGGGCACGCTGGACGATGAGTCTAGCTCTATTGAGGGAACCATGCACCGCGCCTGGATTGACATCAAGTCTGCCCTTACCTCCCGTGACCGCAAGCGCGTACTGGAAGAGTGTGAGCGTGGTGAGGATTATGCCGTGAAAGCCTACAAAGAAGCGCTGGAAAAAGAGCTGCCAGGCGATTTCAAGGCAATTGTGCAGCAGCAGTACGAAGACGTGAAGCGGGCCCATGACCATATCCGTTCCTTGCGCGACGCCGCAAAATCAAGCTAAGGCTGATCAGCTTATAAATATAATTCAAAAAGGAGCTTCGGCTCCTTTTTTTGTACCAAACAGCCGGAAAAAAAGAAGGGCTTCATCCGTCTGATGAAACCCTTCTTGAAATCCGTCTACTAAGCAGTAGCGGACAATGTTTAGTACGGCAGCATAAAGCAGTAGTTGCAACAGCCAGATAATTTCCTGTAAAAACAAAAAGGCTGACGTTTCAAGTCAGCCTTTTCTAACAGCTTTAGAAGTTTTTAAGCTTCAAACTCTGTATGTTTAAATATACGGTGACATGGTAACAAGGTTACCAGTTTTTTTAGAATCTTCTTTTACGGAAGCCACCACGGTCACCGCCTCTGTCACGGTCGAAACCACCACCGCCACCTCTGCGATCACCACCTCTGTCGCCGCCACGGTCATATCCGCCGCCGCCACCTCGTCGGTCGCCGCCTCTGAAGCCGCCACCACCGCCTCTGCGGTCACCGCCGCCGTAGCCACCGCCACCTCTGCGATCACCACCACGGTCACGGTCGCCGAAGCCAAACTCATCGCCGCCACGGCCTTCTTTAGCGCCGGTTCCTTTCTTCTGCGATTTTTCAACCACAACAGAACGGCCCTGGTACTCAATACGGCCGAGGTTAGCCACGATCTCAGCGGTAAACTCAGTAGGTACTTCCACGAAGCTGAACTTGTCGTACAGGTCAATGTCTCCTACTCTGCCTTCCGGGATGCTTGCGTTCTGAGCCAACAGGTCGATCAGGTCGCGTGGGTGCACGTTATCCTTCTTACCGATCGTGATGAACAGGCGGTCCATGCCGTCTTTGGTTGCTCCAAGGCCTTTCTCAGCCTCAGCGCCCTTCTCTTTCACTTTCGCTTCCTTGAGGCTCATTTTAATGAGCGCGGCCGCTACATCAAGCGGGGTATAGCCTTCTGTTTCGTTCACAAAGCGCTCTACGCGGGCAATGTGCTTCGCCAAGTGGCCTTTCTCCAACACTTCCTTCACTTTATCGAAGAACAGGTTAGAGCGGATCTCGTTTACGTCTTCCAGCGAAGGAACCTGCTGCAATACGATCTTAGCCTTCGTATAGCGCATGATGTCTTTCAGCTTGTAACCGTCGGTACGGCCACCAACAAACGAGAACGCCTTACCAGACTTACCGGCACGGCCTGTGCGGCCAATCCGGTGTACGTAAGACTCTTCGTCCTGCGGCAGGTCGTAGTTGATAACGGCTTCTACGTTTTCAACGTCCAAACCACGGGCAGCCACATCTGTCGCTACCAGCACTTCGAGGCTGGCGTTACGGAACTTGCCCATTACGTTAGAGCGCTGGTTCTGGTTCAGGTCACCGTGCAGGGCATCGGCAAAATAACCACGCGCTTGTAAGCCAGACACCAGGTCATCGACCATGCGCTTGGTGTTACAGAAGATGATCACCGACTTCATGTTATACATATCCAACAGGCGAGAAACCGCCTCCTGCTTGGCGCTGCTGCGCACCTCAAAGTAGAACTGGTCGATGTTGGTTACGGTCAGCTCCTGGTGTACCACTTTCACGATCACCGGGTCTGTCTGGTAGCGCTTTGTCATCTCCATGATCGGCTTCGACATGGTGGCCGAGAAGAAGATGGTCTGGCGCTCCTTAGGGATGCGCTCCAACACGTACTCGATGTCTTCACGGAAGCCCATGTCCAACATCTCGTCCGCCTCGTCCAGGATGATTTTCTTCACACCATCCAGCACCAGCGTGCCGCGGTTAATGTGGTCCATCACCCTGCCCGGCGTACCGATCACGATCTGCACCCCCTGCTTAAGGGCACGCAGCTGGCGGTCGTAGCTCTGGCCTCCGTAGATAGGAACCACGCTGATGCCTTGCTTGTACTTGGCCAGCTTCTGGATCTCACCGGAAACCTGAATAGCCAGTTCTCGCGTCGGGCACAGGATCAACGCCTGTACACTGCGGTCGTTCGGGTCAATCGACTCGATGGTCGGGATACCGAAAGCGGCGGTTTTGCCAGTACCCGTCTGGGCCTGTCCAATAATGTCTTTACCTTCTAAAACAACCGGGATGGCTTGTGTTTGGATGGGAGAGGCTTCTTCGAACCCCATGTCAGCGATAGCGCGCTGTACTTCCGGCGAAAGCGGAAGCTCTTCAAATCTGATCTTGTTCATCTGATATACTTAATACTTTAAAACCTGGGGCAGCCTGCTATTCAACCTAACTCTGCTGAGAGAGTGCGACACAAAAACAATAAACAACCAGGTTAGCCTACAGTGGGAGCATCCAGTTATCAGTAATTCAGACTGTACCAAATCGGGTGCAAAATTACGAAATTATTCCGTAATCCACCCAATCCAGTCAAATATAAATAAATTATTTCAATTGTACTGTTTCAAGTTTGTTTGTGTGCAGGACGTAGCACTACTCATTCAATTTATATTTTGTTTAGGAATCTGACTATAGTAAAATTTAAATAAAGATAAAATCATAAATAATCTTACAAAAGTAGCAACGTTATGTAGGTTCACCCGTATTTAGGGTCAGTTCACCAAGAAAACAGTCCTTCTCGCCATGTATAGTATGAAACGATTATTTTATTGTATATATATGCGTAGTAAACCAAATGTTTAGCATTCTGCTCTAACCGGGGCAATTCAAATTGAACACAATAAACGGTTTTTCAAATAGCATTTAGCTGCATAAACCAACTTTATGTATCAAAATGCTCTCAAGCATTCGAATTTTAACCTGATCTATATATCGTAGTCACTTAAACGCTTTACTATGCTGCACTTCTCCAAAATTTCTTCTAAAGGAAAAGACTTTAACCTGATTGCCTCCGGGGCCCTTGCCTTTAAGATCCACAACAAGATCCTGAAGGACGAGACCTTTCTGCACGGCTCCAAGATTTACCGGAACATGCTGCTGGGCAGTGCGCCTGCACGTGCCGTCAACGCCGACCGGCGCAATGTTTTCTATGTGATCCTCTCCGACCTGGACAGAACAAACATCGAGTCACTGTGTGAGACGATAGCCAAAGAGCGGGCCAAAGGGAGTTACGCTGTCTGCCAGGTAATACCGGCTTACTTCAACGAGCCTTCCTTCAAAGCCCTGAAGATTCTGCGTCAGAATTTTGATGAGGTGATTGAGTTGAGCAAGTTCAACCTGGGCAACAGCAAAATGCTAATCAGCGCCGAGCAGCAGCAATGCCTCATCACGGACTACTCCTTGTCGATGGCCCGGATCATGTACCATGTGTGCGTGAAGGACTTTAGCCACGAAAGCCACCCAATGCCAATGGGCCGCCTCGCTTATGCCAGTTAAGCTCGCCTTAATTCTAAGAATGATAATCGCCTCTGTTCTACCGGACTGAGGCGATTTACTTTGTAACAGGCCCTACCACCCCTTCCCCTACCTCACTGAGTTATGTATGCCGGGCTTAGCATTTCCCTAAAAGTATACCTGCCTGGGCTTGGCGGGTGCCCTTGTTCCTGTGTATCTTTAAGGTATAGAAAAAGCTTATGCCCGCTACCTTCAAAATATACTCTGCCTCTGCCGGTTCAGGTAAAACCTACCACCTTACCAAGGAATACCTGAAACTGGCACTGCAGTCACCTAACCCCGACTACTACCGCTCCATCCTGGCCATCACGTTCACCAACGATGCGGCGGCTGAAATGAAAGAGCGAATCATGGCGGCGTTGCGAAGTTTCAACGATACCCGCCTGCCGGAAAAAGACAGACAGAAAAGCGAGCAGCTGCTGCATGCCATCACCTCAGACTTGCAGCAGGAGTACCCGGAGGAGCAGTTGACCGTAGACACAGTGCGGGAGCGGTCAAGCCTGGTGTTCCGGCAGATCCTTTATAACTACAGCGATTTTTCTGTCAGCACCATCGATAGTTTTGTGAACAAGATCGTACAGGCCTTTACCCGGGAGTTACACATCCCCCATAACTTCGAGGTGGACCTGGATTCAAATTCATTGGTAAGTACTGCCGTGACGCTGTTGCTGGACAAGGTGAGCGACAGCAAGGACGACCTGCTCTCTGAAACCCTGGAGCAATATGCCCTGGAGAAGGCGCGGGAAGGAAAAAGCTGGACCATGTTGCCCGACGACCTGATGGATTTTGCCAAAAACCTGCTGAACGAGCAGGTGTACGAAGCCGTGACAGATTTGCAGCAACTGAGCCTGCAGGACTTTAAACTGGTGCGGCACGAGCTGTACCAGGTGGTAACTGATGTGGAGGCCGCCGTTAAAGCCACTGCTGCGGAGGCGATGGAGGCCATGCAGCAAGCCAATGTAACTCCCTCCGACTTATACCAAAGCACCCGGGGCATTTACAGTTACTTCAATACCTTCGCACGCACCGTAGACCTGAACTATGGCAACAACTTCGCGCGCCAAACCATAGGTGATGATAAATGGTATGCAGGCAAGGCTACGGACGCCACGAAAGCGCAGATAGACAGCATCAAGCCCAGCCTTACTACCTTGTATCACCAAATTGAGGGTATAAAGGAGCAATACGCCAACACTTTTACGCTCATACAGGCGGTCGTGCCGCACCTTTATAAGGTATCGGTGTTGAACGAGCTTGAGAAATGCCTGCAGGAAATCAAGCTGGACCGCAACACGGTGCATATCTCGGAGTTCAACAAACGCATTATCGATATTGTGCTGCAGGAGCCGGTGCCCTTTATATATGAGCGTCTGGGCGAGAAATACAACCACATCCTGATCGATGAGTTCCAGGACACCTCGGTGTTGCAATGGAACAACCTGTTGCCGTTGGTAGACAATGCGTTGGCTTCCGGCCATTTCAGCATGGTGGTGGGCGATGCCAAGCAGGCCATCTACCGTTGGCGGGGCGGTGAGATGGAACAGATCCTGCACCTTTATAAGCAGACCACCGAGAACCTGTACCAGAACCGCCGCCACGGCCCCCTCATTGAGGAGCGCTACCAGTCCGTGGACCTGGCGCTGCAGCCAGACACGCTCGGTACCAATTACCGCAGCCGCGCGGAGATCATCGATTTCAACAATGCCCTGTTTACTTTTATCAGTGCGCAGCACCAGCAATTTGGTATGTTTTCGGCTATTTACGACGACAAGTTCCAGCAGCAGGTACCGGTGGGAAATGCCAAGAACGGCGGCCAGATTCAGGTCATGTTTACGCACGACGACGACATGAATTACCGCTATGACCTAAGCACTTGCCAACGGACAGCGCAATTATACCCGGATTATACCCACCTGGAAGAACTTAGCTACGACGAAAGCATGCTGAATATGGTGCTCCAGCTAGTGCAGGAGGCACAAGTGGAAGGCTACCGCTTACAGGACATGGCCATCTTGTGCCGCACCAACAGCAGAAGCAAGCTCATCGCCAACTTTTTGAAAGAGCGTAAGTTCGACATCATCTCACAGGATTCTCTTTCCCTGCAGTTTGCCGAAGTCATCAATCTGCTTATTGCCATGTTCCGGGTATTTAACCGCCCGAACGACACCCTGGCTAAAGCAGAGGCGCTCTACCTGGTCCGGAAAGTAACGAGGGGAGAAGCGCCGGATGCAGGGATGACGCAAACCATTGCCACCATCGCCAATGAGGCGGGCAGTCAACCGTTTTTTGAATTGCTGCGCGCGTTCGGGTTTGATTTGCAGGAACGCGAAACCGGAAACCTCTCCATCTATGAGTTAACCGAGAAGCTGATCCGTATATTCGGCCTGCTTAATAAGAATAACGAGAGCGAGTACCTCTTCCGCTTCCTGGACCTGGTGCTGGAATACAGCCTCAAGCACAGCAACAACCTTAACAACTTCCTGCAATACTGGGAGGTGCAGAAAGAAAAGCTCAGCATCAACACTCCCAAAAACAGGAACGCCATCACCATCACCAGCATCCACAAATCCAAGGGCCTCGCCTACCCCATCGTGATCGTGCCGTTTGCCGACTGGAGCACGGAGCCTATGAGCAGATCGCTGATGTGGAGCCAGTTGCCGGAGGAAGTAACCGTGACCGGAAAGCTACGCAGCGTGGCAGTTAACATAAGTTCTAAACTAGAGAAAACAGTTCTGGCCCATGCTTATAGCGCAGAGGTGGAGAAAACCTTTATTGAAAACCTGAACATGCTGTATGTGGCCCTAACTCGCCCCATCGACCGGTTATACCTCATCGGCAACAGCAAAGACCTGCAGGAAGAGAAAAAAGCCGCACGGGCACTGGAAGGCTCAGCCAAAAACATCAGCCACTTGCTCTACCGCTACCTGGTGCATACCGGGCAATGGGAACCCGGCCGATTCTGTTACCAACTGTCCAAAGGGTCAGCCATGCCCCCTTCCCATGTCCCGCAGGAGGATGACAGCACCTACCTGCTGGATTACCTAAACGCCACGGATTGGGAAAAGCGCCTGAAAATAAAGCAGCATGCCAATAATGTGTTCGACTTCGAAACGCAGACTACTCACCGCCAGCTCAACCGAAAACTGCATTACGCATTGGCGCGCATTGCGTTTGCCCAGGAACTGGACCTGGTGCTGCGCCAGATGGTGAACGAGGGCATCATCAGTGAACGGGAAAAGCCGGAGATGAAGCAACAACTGAGCAAAGTGCTGCAGCATCCCAAATTACGCTATTATTTCACTAAAAAAGTAGCTGTGGAGCACGAAAAGGAAGTACTGGATGCCCGCGCATACCTTTATAAGCCGGACAGAATTGTGTTTGATGGCGAAGCCGTGGTGTTGCTTGATTTCAAGTCGCCGCCTTTTCAGTGGGAGCACCGCAATAAACTGGACCAGTATGCCGTGCGTTTCCGGCAGTTGGGTTACCATACCGTGAAGTGCCTGCTTTATTATTTTGAAACGGAAGAAGTTAAAAACTGGAAATATGCCGATAAGAAGTCGGAACAGCTTGGGCTCGAGCTATAAGCGAATAAGGCGTTAGCCTAAATTGGAGTGTCAGTCATGTACGAGGGCTTACCCTGGTACTCAAGCTCCTGCAGTGCCACCAGGCGCGCAAAGGCGGCGGCACTGTCAATCAGCGGCGCTTCACCACTCATCGTTCTTCGGCCTGTTGTTCCTCGACCAAGTTTGTGCTCCAGCAGGGATGCAAAGTGCTCTGCCTCCCTGCTCCTGGCCATACCTCCCGCGTGCACCGGTTCCTGCATTAAGTTCGCTGTTCTGCTTCTGCCTTGCGGTTTTGCGAGCACTGTATGCCAGTCTTTGTAAGCCATTTCGCGGGCGGCCAGTGGTTCCTTCAAGGCAGGCTTCTCATCTCCCCTTGTTCCAAGGTAGGCATGCGTTAATTGATAAGGAGCCGGCAATGGTGTTTGCAGCAGAGCGCTAATGTCCAGCACGCCGGCCCCGAACTGGCTGCTTGGGAGCTGGGGCGTTTGCCTGGCCGAGACTTGCAGACAATACCGGAAAGCCTCCACTTTTTGCCAGGGCTGGGTATACGCGGCCGCTGTCGCCTGCTTGTGTTTGGCCAGCCAGAACATCGCGGCGGCGGCAACATGCGGCGTGGCGTAGCTGGTGCCATTCCCGTAGGCCATCGATTCCCGCAAGTTATCTGTCAGGACCGGCACGTAAATAAACTGCCCGGGTGCTGTGATGTCCACCTCAGGGCCCCGGCAACTGCCCGGCCAGGGGGCATCGTTCGGGTTGGAAGCAGCCACCGCAATCACGCCGGGATACTTGGCTGGTGCCACCACCACTTGCACGACATTGCCTGCCGCACAGCACCAGATAACCCCACGCTCATAAGCAGTCCGTGCCAAGTTATACAAGGCAGCATTGCCGGGTAAAATCCCCATGCTCAGGGTCATGACCTGGTATCCGGAGCTCATCGCCTGCGAAACCGCCCGAATCAAATCGCTGATGCGGTGGAGCAGCACAACAGAGCGGGCCACCCGAAACGGGGTGATCTGCACAGCGCCGGGTATGTTACCGGCCATGGTTTTCAACAAGCCGACATTCCCCTCCTGAGCCGGTGGAACCCGGCTATTCTCCACCCCGATCAGGATGCTGCCCGTGCGGGTGCCGTGCCCGTAATTCTTCAGGAAACCCCATGGGGAGGGTTCATCCCTTGCTTCCCAATCATGATCCACCGCATCGTAATCGTGGAGCAGGTTGAAGCCTCCCGCCACCTTGGAGTGGCCGGTATACCCTGTGTCAAACTGCGCCAGCTTTAAGGATGCCAAGGCCCGCAGCCCGGCTTGCCCCAGTAGCTTTGCCACCTCCTGTCCCGAGAAATTGACCGCCTCATGGTTCCACCTCCTGATTTTTGCTCGCCCCTCGGGCGTGGCGCTGTTATGGTTGCCGATGTAGGGGCTGGCGCTCCAGTCGTACACGTCAGGTGCCGTCCCTCCCCGTTGCCCGGCACGGGTTCCAGTAATCGCTTGCGGAGGTGTTTCGTTACTTGCCGGGTCTTCCGGACCACCGACGGAGGTATAGCGGGGCAAGTCGGGCTCGGCATCCACTACCCCGTCAACTTGCTCCAGCTGGCGGGCTATCTGCCAGGGGTCACTTACGGAGGGGATATCAACCACCCAGTAAGTGCTGAGCCTGGAACCGAACTGCCCGGTGATCAGCGGCTTGCACATACTCCCCTTTAACTTTTGCTGAATAAGTGACAGCGTGTACTCCTGCAACATGGGCACCAGGCTAACCTGCACGATAAACCGCACATATGCAGGAGCTTTCGCTTTTTTCCACCCAGGCTGTGGTGTAGGGTATGATTTGTAAGGTCGCTTTTTCATCTTCCATGTTTATTGATGAACCTATAGGGAAACCGGAACGCAGGTTACATACTTGACTTTAGAGGTAATAACAGCAGCGTCATAGCTGCCAATAATCCGCTCTCTATAAGCTATCTTCCATGTTATTCAACTTCCCTTTGCCATACCTTAAGATTGGGCTACCTATCTTCCAGGCTGTAAAAAAATAGGAAAGCTGTATCGCAACAGCCTGTTAAACCCGCCTTTAAAACTTCCCCCGGCGTTTGGTCAACGCGCCTTTGCCTTCCTAAAATTTCGAATGGGGGGGAGATCAGCCACCCGAATACACCAACTACGCGCTACAGACTTTCGCGGTTGACACTCATACCCTGTTCAGACCATAAGTTATTATCATCTCCACAGATTCGGAGTACTCAGGATTATGCCGTACTTTAGAGTATAATTAGAGTAGCGGATACTCATACCACTTACAGGCCTTTAGAAGAACAATCCCCCTAACCACAGCACCTATGGAACCACGTATCACCATTATCACCCTCGGCGTCAGAAACCTACAACGCTCTAAGGAGTTTTACATGAAGGTTTTTGGCTGGCAACCTGCCGCCAGCAGTACAGATGGCATCGTGTTCTTCGAGCTTAACGGTATCCAACTGGCGCTTTTCCCGCAGGAGGCCTTGGCCGATGACGCGGGTGTGCCTGCCGAGGGCAAGGGATTCCGCGGCTTTTCGCTGGCCCATAATGTGGGGTCGGAGCAGGAGGTGGATGAGCTAGTGGCAAGCCTGGCAGCCAAGGGCGTAAAAGTGCTGAAGCAGCCGGAGAAAGTGTTTTGGGGCGGCTACAGCAGCTATGTGGCAGACCCGGACGACAACCTGTGGGAAATTGCCTATAACCCTTTTCTCCCGCTGGAAGACCCGAAGGCGCAACGCACCCCTTCTATCCACTAAAACACAGCAGTGTATCCATTTAACCACACTCCACTTTCATAGCCTTGCAAACCTTTCTTGAGCTAACGGCGAAATACATTTACGAGAAGTACAAGGAGAACATCAGCGACCTGTGCATTGTGCTGCCGTCCAGGCGGGCAAGCTTTTTCTTTAAAAACGCCCTAGCCCAGGCAGCACCGGAGCCGATCTGGTCGCCGCAGGTGTCGGCCATGGAAGACTTTATCCGGAACCTGGCCCAGACGGAGGTATTGGAGCCCATCAACCTGCAGCTCGAACTTTATGACTTGATGCGTGAACAGGACCCCTTGCTGGACTTCGACCAGTTTGTGACCTGGTCGGGCACGCTGCTCGATGATTTTAACCGCATCGACCAGAACCTGGTGCACACGGGCAAGCTGTTTGAGTACCTGAGCGAGGCCAAGGCCCTGGAGCGCTGGGACCCTGAGTTGCTGGGCAAGGACGTGTCGCCGACCATCCGCAAGTATTTCAGCCTCTGGAATAACATCGAAACCACATACCATACCCTGAAAAAGCGCCTGCACGCTAAAAAGCAGGCTTATACCGGTATGGCGTTTCGGAAAGTGGCCGACGACATACCGCGCATCGCCAAAGAGACAACATGCGCCCAGTATGTTTTTATCGGCCTGAATGCCCTGACGGCTTCAGAGGAGAAGATTATCAGGACATTGCTGAAACATGACAAGGCCGAGGTGCTGTTTGACACGGACGAGTTTTACATGGAAGAAGGCTCGCCCAACCGGGCCGGTACTTTTCTGCGATCTTATAAAAACAACTGGAAGTTGCCGGAATGGCGTTGGGAACAAAACCTGCTGCTTACCGATGAGAAAGAGATAAACGTGATTGGGGTGGCCAATGCCAGCATGCAAGGCAAACTGGCCGGTCAACTGCTGCAGCAAATCCGGGAGCAGGACAAGCACGCCCAGGTGGCCATTGTGCTGCCTGACGAGAACCTGCTGCTGCCGGTGCTGCATTCCATACCCGAGAACATCCCGAATTATAACGTCACGATGGGCTTGAGCTTCAAGGGCACTCCCCTGTTCAACCTCATCGACCTGCTCTTCGAAGTACACCTTACCGGCATCACACAACTGCAGGAGTCAGGCTACAAAGTACACCAGTATCATCACCTGTCAGTGTCTAAGTTGCTGACGCACCCTTTCATCCGGCGCTATGAACTATACCTGAACGACCAGCCGGAGCAGGAAAAGTACCACAGCCTGGTGCAGCAGGTGCTTGACGAGATGGTGAAGGACAACCGCGTGCTGCTTTCCGCCAAAGAACTCCTGCACCTGGGCAAGCAGCACCCGCTCTTTGAGGTGCTGTTCAGGACCTGGCGCGACTGCGACGACATCATCACGAGCATGTACAGCCTGATCGAGCTGCTGCGTGAGGTGTACAGCCATGGCCACAACACCATCGAAACGGAATACCTTTACATCTTCTATACCCTCGTCAAGCGGCTCGACAGCATTTTCGACTGCCGGGAGCACAAGATCTCGGTGCGCAGCTTCCGCAAGTTCCTGTACGAGTTAATCTCGGCCACGCGGCTCCCATTTAGCGGGGAGCCGATCTCGGACCTGCAGATTATGGGTATGCTGGAGACCCGGGCCCTCGATTTCGAGAACCTCATCATCCTGTCGGTGAATGAGAACACACTGCCTGCGCCTAAGCGGCATGAATCACTGATGCCTTACGATGTGCTGCGTGAGTTCGGCCTGCCAACCTATTCGGAAACGGAGGGCGCGATGGCCTATAATTTCTACCGCCTGTTGCAGCGCGCCAAACGCGTGAACCTGCTGTATGTGCTGCCCTCCGATACGTATGGCGCTGGCGAAAAGAGCCGTTTCCTCCAGCAGCTGCAAAACGATCTGGCGCTGCGCAACCCCCGGATAAAGCTGCGCGACATGACGGCAGCCGTAGAGCTGCAGGACACCCGCAAGTACAGCGAGGAGATTATCATACAGAAAGACAGCCATACCCTGGAGCAGCTTAAGAATGAGTTGCAGCGCGGCTTGTATCCGTCTCATCTGAACATGTATAGCAACTGCTCGCTGCAGTATTACTTTACCCGAATTGCCAAGATACAGGAGGTAGAGGAAGTAGAGGAGCAGCTGGGTGCCGACAAGTTCGGAACACTGGTGCACCAGGTTTTGGAAGACTTTTTCCGAAAGTTTGAGGAGAGCGGCAAGCCTGTGCAGCCCGCCGACGTGGCGCACATGCTCGAGGAACTTCCGAAGCAGATGAAGGCTGAGTTTAAGCGTGTGACCCGAGGAGCCACACCCGAGCGGGGTATGAATTACCTACTCTACAAGGTAGCGGTGCAGGTAGTGGAAAAATACTTGCAACAGCTGCTGCACTCTGAGGAGCTTCCGCTCTACGTGCTACGCCTGGAGGATACCCTGAAAGCCACCCTGCCCGTGAAGGTGGGCGACGAACTGCTGCAGGTGCGGATTGCGGGAAAAGCCGACCGCATCGACCTGACCGGCCATACCCTGCGGGTGATCGACTACAAAACCGGAAAGGTGGAAGCCAACCAACTGAAGATTAAGCCCGGGGACGCTGCGCAGCATTTCACGTCAGACGCTAAATATGACAAAGCCCGCCAGCTGTGGCTTTACCAATACATCCTGCAGCGCACCCTGCAGGAAAACCCTCAAACAATACTCCGGAATGCGCAACACGTACCGGCAAGTAGCATCGCCCCGCAGTCGGGTATCCTCTCGTTCCGTAACCTTGATGCCGGCGTACTGACATCAGAGTTCAACTTCACGGAAGCGGATGGCACCACGCCGAAGGATTTCATGGTTGCCTCGGAGGAACTGCTGGCCGGGTTTGTGCAGCGCATGCTTGACCCCTCAGAGCCAATCCGTAAAACAAATGACTTGGAGGTGTGCCAGTGGTGCCCGTACAAAGGCATTTGCGCACGGTAACATAACAGGTAGTTAAATCTAGACTAGAGCAAACCACAAACCTTGAACAGGCTTTTACAGATAGCGACACGCTTCGGACTCACCCTGCAGATCATAAAAACTGCGCTGGCTGCTGCTGTTTCCTGGTTTGTGGCCACCAACCTGTTGCATGCCGATTATCCCTTTTTCGCAGCGCTGGCCGCGATTATGACGGTGCAGGTAACCGTAGCCGATTCCGTGGACAAGGCCACGCAGCGCATTATCGGCATTGTGGGGGGCGTGATGCTGAGCATGCTGATGGGGCACTGGTTCCAGGTGGGAGCCGTGTCTATCTTCTTTGTGATTTTGCTGGGGATGGGCATTTCTAAGGCCTTGCGCATGAACCCGCAAATTATCTCGCAGGTAGCGATCAGTTCTTTTCTGGTGATGGCACTTGGAGGTGGTGAGGAGGGCTACGCCATCGACAGGATTCTGGAGACCATGGTCGGCTCGGCAATAGCCGTGGGTATAAACGCGCTCATCATCCCTCAAAACGCCCTGCCGGATGTAGAGCGAAGCATCATCGGTTTCAGCAGACTGGCCGCGGATACGCTCAGAAGCCTGCATACCCTGCTCGACCTGAACAACAAACCCCGGAAAACAGGACGCTCAGAGGTAGATGCCATGATCAGGGCCAAAGACGAGTGCCTGCAGACCCTGCAGCTTGCCGAGCAAAGCCTGAAGTACAACCTTTTTCTAACCCACAAACGCACCCGACTCAGCCGCTTGGCCATCAGCATCAAGAAACTGGAGCACATCGTGGTGCAGATCAGGGGAATCAGGCGCGGGCTGGCGGATTTGCAGCAGAACCCGGTTTTTCAACTGGAGTACAGCGACATACAGCAACTCAAAAGGGCCATGGAGGCCACCTCTGCCTGCATCGCGGCCTTTGGCAATACCATTGTAGATCCTGCTACTGCTAACCTGGCCATTTTGCACAGTAGCGTGGAGGTGGCCCGGTCTGAACAGGCACTTAGCCTGCAGGAGGTAAAGGGCATCTCGTCGTTGGAGACGCTCCGCGATGTCGGCAGCATCCTTACCGACCTCAACCGCATTGTGGACGAGACGGAGCGGCAGAACCCTGCCAAAGAATACCCGGCGCTCGCCTGAGAGGGGTTACCTGCTAAACAATTCTTTACAACTTGAGTATAGCAGGCTCTCAAAGCTATTTTCAACCTAAAACCACCAGCATGATTGCACGACACTGGACAGGCGTTTTCAGAGCATCCGACGCCACCGCGTATACACGGCACCTGAGAGAGGAGCTTTTCCCGGCGCTTTCTAAACTGAAGGGCTTTAGGGGTGCAACGGTGCAACAACGCGAACTGGCGCAGGGAGAAGAGGAATTCCTGGTGATCTCGCACTGGGACAGCCTGGAAGATATCAGGGCTTTCGCAGGCGATTCCTCCTTAGTTGCCGTTGTACCGGTTGCCATTCAGCAACTGGCCGTGCGCTACGACCGCATGGTGCGCCATTACGAGGTGGTGCACGCCAGCCATCAGCCTGAGTAGTCTTTTGCAACGTCCCCCAGTCAAATGCTTTGCTACGCGCCATTTTAGCCAAAACCATTAGTGGCTGACTTACAGTAAAATACGCACTCTGAAAGCTGACAGGGTTTTCCTTCCTGAGATTTTTTTAGTACTATCGCTGCAATTCGTTTCGTTAATTGACCTAGACTCTTTAAGCTGTGTACAACAGAATACTCGTCTTTTTATTTAGTTTACTCCCCTTTTTTGCCTCCGGGCAACAGACAAACCCGCAGGTGGTGGCCCGCTCAGGTGATGGCATTTACCTGCTGCTTCGCCGCCACGGCCTCGACCCTTCCCAGCACCTGCAGGAGTTCCTTGAACTAAACAAAGCCAACATCGGCCAAGGCAAAAGTTTATACACGGGCCGCACCTATATTTTACCGCTTGCCACTTCGGGAAAGCCCGCAGCGGGCGCATCTAAAACAACTCCCCCCGAAACCAGAACAACAGCCCTGACAGGCACGGTGGGCAGCACGCTACACGTGCCATTGTTCGGCAGTCGGTATGGCCGCGTCAAGATTCTGGACCAACAGCTGAAAGGCGCTGTTTACTACCTGGTTTCAGGGCACGGCGGTCCCGACCCTGGGGCGGTGGGTACATACGGCCCGCACCAACTGGCCGAAGACGAGTATGCCTATGATGTGACCATTCGGCTGGCGCGCCGCCTGATGGAACACGGCGCCACCGTATACATGATTATACAGGACCAAAATGATGGTATCCGGGACGAGGCAATCCTGGAAATGGACCGGGATGAAGTGAATTACCCCGCCCAGAAGATAGCCCTTAACCAGACCGCGCGGCTGCGCCAGCGTACTGCAGCCATAAACGCGCTCTATGCCAGGCACAAAGGCGCCTACCAGCGCATGCTCTCCATCCATGTCGACAGCCGCAGCAAAAGCCAGAACATCGACGTGTTTTTCTATCACCACGAAAACAGCGCCCTGGGGCAGAAACTGGCTGAAACCATCCACCAGCGGTTCACCTCGAAATATAGCCGCCACCAGCCTAACCGCGATTACTCGGGGAGCGTGTCGCACCGCAGCAGCCTGTACGTGATCAAGTACAGCCACCCGCCCACTGTTTTCATAGAACTGGGCAACATCCGCAACGACCTTGACCAGCGCCGCTTTGTGATCGCCAACAACCGGCAAGCCCTCGCTAACTGGATTACGGAAGGCGTCCTGGATGATTATCGCGCCAAATAAACAGCTGCCAGATTTTTAGTGCGGGCAGTAATTTAAAGTCTGTTTAATTTACTGGAAGGTAGCCGTATACGCTGCGCAGTGCCTTATACCTGCATTTCTCCAGCTGTTTTTAGTTAGCCAGTGGGCGTTGCGACACGTATGACCGTAATCACCTGAGCAATGATGTTGAGGAGAAACACGTAACGCATACCCACTACCACTACTATGGCAAACAACGCTACGCCCGTGCAACTGCAGTTTCTAGGAGCAGCCGGCACTGTAACGGGCTCTAAAACACTTCTACAGTCGCACAACTACAAAATACTGATTGACTGCGGCCTTTTTCAGGGAAGCAAGTCGGAGCGGAAACTGAACAAGCTCAAGCAGCTTCCCTTCCACCCTTCCGAGCTCGACGCCATCATCCTCACGCACGGGCACCTTGACCACAGCGGTTACCTGCCAGTACTCGTCAAGAAAGGTTTTTCCGGCCCTATCTACGCGACCGCCCCCACCCGCGACATCACCGAAATTATCCTGCTCGACAGTGCCCACATTCAGGAAGAGGATGCGCGGGAAGAAAACAAACGGCGCGACCCGAGAAAGAAGCCAGTCAAGCCAATGTATCGCGAGAAGCATGTCAACAAAACCATGGCGCTTTTCGAAACGCACCCGGACAGGGAGTGGGTGCAGGTGAAAGACAATGTGCAGTTCAAGTTCCACAAGACGGGGCATATTCTCGGCTCCGTGATGGTAGAGGTCGAGGCAGATGGCCGCCATCTGCTGTTCTCCGGCGACCTAGGCCAGCGTGATCCGTTGATCCTGGATGGCCCTGCCAAAATCGAGAAAGCGGACTACGTGATCATGGAGTCCACCTATGGCAATAAGCTGCATGATGCGGACGTGTCGCCGTTTCAGGCATTGGAGGACGTGGTAAAAGGCGCAGTAGAGAAAGGCGGCAACCTGATCATTCCCAGCTTTGCGGTAGAGCGCGCGCAGGAAATCATCCTGATCCTCAACAACCTGATGGCTGAGAAATGCATCCCTGAGCTGCCCATATACCTCGACTCCCCGATGGGGGCGGATGTCACCAAGATCTTTCAGCTGCACCGCAGCTGGCATACCCTCTCGGACAGCGAATGCAACCGCCTGACCGAGAATGTGCACATCATCAAAAGCTTTGACGAAACCCTGAGCGTGCTGCGTCCGGACGGGCCCAAGAACAAGATTATTATTGCAGGCAGCGGAATGGTTACTGGAGGGCGTGTTTTATACTACCTGAAACAGTTGGTGGGCAACAGCAAAAACACGGTGCTGCTGGTTGGCCATCAGGCAGAAGGCACGCGTGGACACCAACTCAGCTCAGGAGCCCACTCCATTAAAATAGACGACGAGGAGTATGAGGTAAAGGCACACATCAGCCAGATTGGTTCGCTCTCTGCCCATGCCGACCAAGGGGACTTGCTATGGTGGCTAAGCCATTTCAAAAATAAACCCCAGAAAGTGTTTTTGAACCATGGTGAGGATAGCGCCACCAAAGTGCTGAAAGAGAAAATCGAAACGGAGTTGCAACTGGAGGTGATCGTTCCGGACTTAAGCTATAAGTACCCGATCTAACTGGAGCGCTTGCCACATCCTCATACCCGAGAAAGCGCTTGTGCCTACTACTAGCGCAGGAGTTTTTTTGCTAGTTTCTTGTTGCCGTCTATTTTGTGCTCATAGGGCAACCCCAGTAGTTCGGTGACCAAGCCATATACCTGTATATTTTTAAAAGGCTTGATCGTGATCCCTTTCCTGAAGGCCGGCCCCCAGGCGTAGAATGTCGCATACATGTCCTTCACTTCTTTCGGGTCGAAGCCATGGTTGCCTGGCGCTGGTTTACGCGTGGAAAAACTGAAGACTTTAGGGGCTTCTGTTAGCAAGATGATGTCCCCTCCCCGGCCAGAGGCGTCGAATTTACGGCCATAGCGCAGGTGCCGCGGAAGCTGGTGCTTGAGGTATACCCTATACCCCTCGGCCTCGGCCTTCAGCTTCTTGTAAGTCGGTTTCACTGCGCTTTTGTCGCGGGCATGCAACTCAACAACCATCCCATCTCCCGACACAATAAATTTTGACGTATCGATAGCCGTTGGCAGCGGTAACGAATTTTCCTGATCGATAGCGGTCATGCCGTGGTCGGAGAGGAAAATGAAATTGACCGGCAGCCCCGTCTTTTCAACCGCCGATGTCAGTAGCTGCATGTAGGAGTCTATCAGTTGCACGGCTTGCTTTGTTTGCGGGGAATCAGGGCCATAGTTATGACCTGCTTTGTCTACCTCCGGCAGGTAAAAGGTGATCAGGTGGGGGCGCTTCGCTTCGGGTAGCTGCAGCCAGTTCACCACCGTTTCCACGCGCTGCTCAAACGGTATTGACTTGGTATAATGATAGTAATAAGTAGGATAGGTGCCCAGAATAGGCGCCTCCGACCCGGCCCAGAAGAAACTTGCTGTCAGCATCTGCTGCTGTTCCGCCAGCACCCACAGCGGCATACCGCCATACCAGCTCCCGTCCTCCACCTTGCTCCGGTCCCGGATGGTATAGCTGTCCTGACGCACCGGATCGTAGAAGTGATTATTCAGCAGGCCGTGGGTGGCGGGGTACATCCCCGTGACGATGGTATAATGATTGGGAAATGTCTTGGAAGGAAAAGATGGAATCATACCCTCTGCCTCTACGCCTTGTGCCCGCATGCGCTTCAGAAAACTAGCGTCGTACTTGTTGGCATAGTCATACCGGAAGCCATCTGCTGAAACCAGGATGACATAAGGCTTTTGTTGTTGCTTCGGACTGTTTTGCCGGCCGGGCACCACATGCTGTAGGCTGTCTTGCTGTGCGAACAGGGTAAGCGCTTGCAGGGCACAGCAAACGAACAGGAGATACTTCTTCATAGCGCAAGGTAGCTTCTAAACTTCATGAGGCGCAAATATAATTTAAGTATACCCGTTGGCTCAGTTGTAACTTACATATCGTTTTGCACATGCCACCTGAGCCCGATAACGCCTCCGTAGCCATGCATACATCAGAACCCAGCACTTTTTTTGCAGCAAGGGCGTTGATAGTAGCAAACAACCTTTCAAGTAAATGCGATCCTCCCTTCTAGTGACCTTTCTGCTGTTCTTAGGACTTTACGCCTGCCAGGCCCCGGCAGTCCTCACAAAGTCACCGCCACGTGTCGCGCAGCCCGCTTTGACGTTGGCTGATGTAATGCCGGTTACTAACCCCGACACACCGGAGGCGCTGGCGAAACAGGCGGCCTTTGTGGAAGAAAACGTGACCAGGTTCAGGAGCCCGGCGCTGGCCAGCGAATATTATGTGCTGCAGGCGCAACGGACTTTCAAAGAGGAGAAACTGGACTCGGCGACCTATTTCTATAGCCGGGCATACCTCATGGACAGTACCAACAACGACATTTATTGGGGGTATGGCCTGGTGCATGGGCAACAACAGCAGTATGACAAAGCCCTGTTCGCGCTGAATTATGCGCTGAAGAATAACCCCAATAACACGCGACTGCTTAACGACATCGCCACCACGCACCTGAGCCGTTTCTATGACTCCAGCAACCCTGCCGACCTGTTGCAGAGTAAGCAGATGCTGGAGCGGGCGGTGATATTGTCGGCGGAGGAAGCGGATTTATACTACAAGCTGGCCATCAACAGCTATTACCTGCAGGAGTATGCGCAGGCCTGGGAGTATCTGCACAAGAGCCAGGGCCTGGATGCAAGTTTAGGCGATGAGGCCTTTATTACTGCGCTGCTGAAAAAGCAGCAAGACCCACTGGGCAAATACCCTTTGCCACCCAAGCCCTGAGTTTGTGAAATCAATCCGATTAAATTACTTTTATACTTCACCCAAAACAAAAGCGCTTAGACAAAGCAGGAACATCCGATGAAAAAAATACTTTTAGCCGTCATAGCATTCGCTTGCGCCACCTCCCTGAGCATGGCACAGGTACAACCCGTTAAAAAGGACATTGAAGTACTCCCGATGTTTGGTGGGTTGCCAAAATCAGATGAACAGCAACGGAAGGATGAGAAATTCCTGACGAGCTGCGACAAAAGCTTTGCAAGCCGGCAGGAAGCCAGCAAGTTTTTTGTGACGCGTGCCTGGGAGTACCTAAACGAGGGGCAGGTAGATACGGCCATGTACCGCTTTAACCTTGCCTGGCTCCTGAACCCCGACAACAAGGACACCCACTGGGCTTTCGGGCTGGTTACCTCCGCGCAGGGCGATGATGAAAAGGCAATAGAGTTTTATGAAAAAGCCCTGACCCTGGACGCCAGGAATTCGATGCTTTTGTCTGATATGGCCACATCGTACCTGAACCTATACAGCAACGGGAAAAAGAAGAAGAAACACCTGAAAAAGGCGCGGCATTACCTGGAAGAGTCTATCACGGCCGACGCCGCCAACTCTTTTGCGCTGTTTAACCTCTCGAAGGTAAAATTCTTTGAAAAGAAGTATAGCGAAGCGTGGGATTACCTGCACCAGAGCCGTGCCATAAACCTGACCCATATCGATTATGAGTACCTGGCCCTGTTGACCGATAAAATGCCCGACCCTCAGGGCTTCTTCCGATCAGGTGTTCAGCCTACCTCCAGTAACTAAGCGCAATCAGAGCCTCTGCCATCAGCAGAGGCTTTTTTATTTATTATCGCAAGAAACGGGTTGACAGTATGGCCGATTATACGGTACTTGGCCTTATGAACCATTACGACACAGTGGCTAAGGCCATGCGTTTTATCAGGGAGCACGCTACCCGCCAACCCGATCTGCAGGAGATTGCCGCGCATGTATGCCTGAGTCCCACGCACCTGCAGCGGGTGTTTACGGAGTGGGCAGGCGTAAGCCCTAAAAAGTTTCTGCAGTACCTTACCCTACGCCATGCCAAAGTTACGCTGGCCCAAACTGCGTCACTTGCGGATGCGGCATATCAAACCGGGCTATCCGGTACCGGTCGTCTCCACGACTTATTTTTGCAGGTAGAAGGCATGACGCCCGGCGAGTATAAACAACTGGGGGCACAGCTGGCTTTAAACTATAGCACCGGCAGTTGCCAGTTTGGGGAGTACGTGGTGGCTTCTACAGCAAAAGGAATTTGCCACCTCCACTTTTACCAGCACAAAGATGCCGCGCTACAGGAACTAAAGGCACTTTGGCCTAACGCAACCCTGCAGCACCGACACGATGCGCTACACCAGTTAGTGGCAGATTTCTTCCTGAGCCAGCAGTCAGCGCCTCAGCAAATGCTGCCTTTGCACCTGAGGGGGACTCCCTTCCAACTAAAAGTATGGGAAGCGCTCCTCCGCATACCCGAGGGCAACCTCTTCTCCTATGCCAGCCTGGCCCAGCATATAGGCAACCCTACGGCCAGTCGCGCGGTAGGCACCGCCATTGGCAGCAACCCCATCGCCTTTCTGATTCCCTGCCACCGGGTCATCAAAAGCGTGGGCGGCATTGGGGAGTACCGTTGGGGGATCGAGCGGAAGATGGCCATGATCGGCTGGGAGGCATCACAAAACCACAAGCCAATTGGAACACAGGAGCCTGTGCAGCAACTCCCACTTTTTCAGGCGTAGTGGCTACCAAAATGGAGGGCCTGTCATTAAGTCTGAAATTCGTATTGTAGCCTCCTGCCTATAAAGCGGATTTTATTATATTTGCTTATCACCTAAAGAATCATTTTAGCTATACTATATGAAAAAGAAATTACTGAGCGCTTCGGTGTACCTGCTGGCAGGTAGCATGGCACTTTCGTCCTGCGTTGTGTCCAAAAAGAAATACGAGGACCTGATGGCGCGCAAAAATGCGCTGGAGGTTGACAAAGCCGGGCTGCAGGACGACAAATCCACACTGGAGCAACAGAAGGCATCTTTAGAGCGCCAGAAGTCTGAGTTGGAGCAGGACCGCGCCAAGTTGGAGCAGGAAAAGGCTGCTTACCAGCAAAGCCTGGCACAGGCCCAGAAAGAAGGCAAAACCCTGGGAGAAAGCCTGACCATGAGCAAATCGCAGATCGAGCGCCTGAACGCCGACCTGAAAGCCCGTGAGCAGCGCCTGGCGGAATTGCAGCGCATTCTGGACGAGAAAGACAAAGCCGTGGCCAACTTGCGCAACCGTGTCAGCAACGCCCTGCTGGGCTTTAACGACAAGGACCTGACGATTAATGTGCGGAATGGCAAGGTGTATGTGTCGCTGGCCGAGCAACTACTGTTCAACTCGGGTTCTACCAAAGTGGACCCTAAAGGAGTGGATGCGCTGAAGAAACTTGCCGCCGTGCTGAAAGAGCAGCAGGACGTGAACGTGCTGGTAGAAGGCCATACCGACAATGTGCCGATTGCAAGAGGCACGGCCGGTATGCAGGACAATTGGGATCTGAGTGTGCTGCGCGCCACTGAAATCACCCGCATCCTGACAACCGCTGGCGTTGACCCGCAACGGGTAACACCATCCGGCCGCTCGAAGTACGTGCCGCTAGATGAGGCCAACTCCAAAGAGGCCCGTCAGAAAAACCGCCGCACCGAGATCATCCTGACACCGAAACTGGATGAGTTGTTCCAGATCCTGGAGACAACCTGATCGACAGCTAGACATAAAAACGGGCCAGCTTCTATTGAGGCTGGCCCGTTTTTTTTGAGTATCTATTTTAAGATCAATGTCATAAAGGATCGTCTTCAATACCCAGTGTTTCGACTGGTGCCATACCCGCCACTGTCGCAAACACTACCGCAGGCTGCTGCGCCGGAAGCACTTTTTTGAATAGCGGAAACAGCACCAGGTATAAAGCACTTCCCGTCGGCAGTGCCGCCATGGCCCAAACCGACACGGCTGCCAGGTTTGCGACCCACAGTTTCTGCAAGGCATCCAGCCAGTCGGCCCGGAACATGGCCTGCATCTCAGCAATAGAAAGCTCCAGCTCAGTCAGCCCAAATAAAAACACTCCCAACTGTACGAACGGAATCAGCAAAAGCAATTGAAGCGGCTGCACCAGGTAGCTAATCAGCACGGTAGCGGCGATGTTCAACCGGAAACGGGCAGCCAGGGCCGTGCTTACCACTGTGGTAAAGCCAAAGGCAGGCATAACCCCTACCACGGCGCCAACGGCCACCGTGGCAGCGAGTTTCCTTGGTGTCATCCCCTGCTGCAGCAGGTTGCGCATGGGCTGCACCAGGCGCCGCTGAAAAAAACCGGAAATGATGCTGACCAGTGACAAGGGAAAAGTTAACTAAGATGGATGTATAGGTTGAAGCCGTGCGCGCGGAAATAAAGCATGCTAAGGTATGTGGCTTGCTTGTTTATACGCCCAAGGCAGTTATGTAACCTTACTGCCAGGGCTTTGTTGTTGTTGCGTTCCAATTTATTTTTATTCTTTCCCTAATTCCCCTCTGGCATCCCCCACAGTGCTTTTTTCAGGTTCAAAAATATTTTTGGTGCAACATTAAACTTAGGCTCCCCGCTCAGGTCTAATTGCTGACTCAGTCGACAAGCCATTCTCTTATCAACCTATCATGAAAAAGACATTACTCTTGCTATTCCTGCTGTTTGCCTTTGCCGATGCCTTTGCGCAGCGTGCAGCCGTGACCGGCACCGTTAAAAGCGCCCCCGGCGCTACGGCGCTCCCGGGTGCCACTGTGCTGCTCGAGAATTCAGCCGCGGCTACTCCCCTTGCCACCGTCACCGACACGGAGGGCAACTTCGCTTTTGAGCGCGTAGCGGCAGGCCAGTACACGCTGCGGGTAAATTACCTGGGCTATACCTCCTATACCCAGGCCATACGGGTGGAGGGCAAGCCTTTGCAGCTGGGCACGCTCTCGATGCAGGAGGAAACTACCCGCATCAGGGAAATTGAGGTGGTCGGGCGCGTGCCTTTGGGAACTGCCAAAGGCGATACGACCCAGTACAACGCTGGTGCCTTTAAAACAACCCCTGATGCCAGTGCAGAAGATTTAGTGACCAAAATGCCGGGTGTGGTGATACAGGATGGCAAGATTCAGGCGCAGGGAGAGGATGTGAAGCAGGTTTTTGTGGACGGGAAAAGATTTTTTGGCCAGGATGCCGATGCCGCCCTGCGGAACCTGCCAGCCGAGGTGATCGAAAGCGTGCAGATTTTCGACAGGCGCAGTGACCAGTCGCAGATGAGTGGTTTTGATGACGGCAACCGCGAGAAAACCATGAACATCGTGACGAAGCCCAGCAAGCGCGTGGGGCAGTTCGGAAAAGTGTCGGCGGGTTATGGTACCGATGACCGCTACATGGTAGGAGCCGCTGTTAACTTCTTTAACGGCGACAGGCGCTTCACGCTTACAGGCCTGACCAACAACATCAACATGCTGGACTTTTCGATCGGTGAAACCCCTGGAGGGGGTATGCGCGGGCGACGTGGCGGCTGGGGAGGCGGCTCGCCAAGCGGGATCATCAACACCAACACGCTTAGCCTAAATTACAGCGACATGTGGGGCGCCAAAATGGAAGTGAGCGGCAACTATAATTACACCAACCGCGAAAACAACGAGCGCCGCTATGTTTTCCAGGACTATACGCAAGCCACTTTCCCGGGACAGACTTACACTGAAAACAGGGTGCGGCAGAACATAGAAAACTCCCACCGCTTTAACATGCGGCTCGACTACAAGATGAATGAGCAAGACCGCTTGCTGATTACCCCGAACGTAACGGTGCAGCAGAACGACAACGTGACCAGCTTGCTGGGGCAAACGATGTGGGACGAGGGACAGCTGAACCAAATAACGAACACCTCAAACGCGGATCGGGTGAATTACAATTTAAATAACAATATCTTTTACAGTCATCGCTTCGAAAAAGCGGGCCGGGTGTTCTCTTCCCGCATCAACACGGGCTACAGTAATCTGAATGAAGACGCCTACCGGCTGTCTAACACGATCTATTTCAATGACCAGAGCCAGAACGTAAACCTGCAACAGTATACCGACGCTTTCCAGAAGGGCTTTTCCTGGGAAGGCAACGTGTCCTACACCGAGCCGCTCAGCGAAAACTCCAGGCTGCAGCTGGAGTATGAGATAGGCAACCGGAACAACGAAATAGACCGAAGGACTTTCAGCTTTGCCGAGCAGACGGGCCATTACAGCGAGCTTGACACAATCTTCACCAACACCTTCGACAGCCAGTACCTTACCCAGGAAACAGAGCTGGGCTACCAGTACAACACCGAGGAGATCCGGTTTCAGGCGGAAGTGGAGTACCAGCAGGCTCGCCTGCAAAACGACCAGGAGTTCCCGAAAGTGCTTGACTTCGAGCGCACCTTCCACAGCATCCTCCCCTCTGCGCAGTTAGAGTATAAGTTCTCAAAAACCAGAACGTTGTTCCTGGATTACCGCTCAGACACCGATGCACCCTCGGTAGAGGACCTGCAGGATGTATACGACCCGTCTAACTCGGTGCAGGCGCGCATTGGCAACCCCAACCTTGAACAGTCTTATGAGAATCGCCTGATGCTTCGCTACCGCAACTTCGACCCGGAGACAAACAAAGTGTTCTTCGCCTTTCTGATGGGCTCCCGAACGGATAATTACATTGCCAGCAGTACCTTCACGTTACAGGACCCTATCCGGCTGAGCGATGATTTTGTGCTGGGACAGGGTGCCCGCCTCACGCGTCCCGTGAACCTGGATGGCTACTGGAACATCCGGTCTTTTTTTAACTATGGCCAGCCCGTAAATTTTGTAAAAGCCAATTTCAACATAAACGGGGGATTGGGTTATGCCAGAATACCGGGCCTGAACAACGACCAGCTGAACTATGCCAAATCCACCAATCTCCGCGTAGGGCTTGGCTTGAGCAGCAACATCAGCGAGAAGATCGACTTCAACCTTTCGACCAACTCCAGCTATAACATCATTGAGAATACCCAGTTCACAAACCAGAACAACAACTACTTTAACCAGTCCTCGAACCTGCGCTACAACTGGATCTTCTGGAAAGGCATGGTATATCGCACTGAACTGAACCACCAGTATAACTCCGGTTTGTCATCCGGGCTTGAGAACAACTTCCTGCTCTGGAACATGAGCTTGAGCAAAAAAGTGTTTAAGAACCAAAAGGGTGAGCTAAGTCTGAGCGTAAACGACTTGTTGAAGCAAAATGTGAGCGTGCAGCGCAATGTCCGCTCTGACTATGTGGAGGATGTGCAGACCAACGTGCTGCAGCGTTACTTTATGCTTACCTTTACTTATAACATCCGGAACTACAGCGGCAAATTGCCAGACGGTATGGATGGCAATGAACGCAATAGGGAGTGGGGCGGCAACCGCCGCCCGGAATAGCAAAAAAATAGCAGAACAACAGAAGCCCGTGCAGCATTGCCGGGCTTTTTTCATGCGCCCGTGCTGCGCTTAGAATCACGCTACCTGAACCAGCCTTTTATTTTCTCCAGGGTAAGGGCGTGTTCCTCTGTGCCTTCCGTACCCAGCAAGTAAGACCATGCCCGCAAGTCGCGGTGGTGGTCGCAGTATACCTTGAACATACCCAGCAGCGGCACCGCCACAAACATGCCGGGCAGCCCCCAAAGCATCCCCCCTATTATAATACTCAGGATAGTGAACATCGGGTTAATGTTCACTTGATTGCCCGTAATATTGGGCGTGAGAATGTTATTCTCGGTGAACTGGATAAACAGGAAAAAGAGCAGCACCCACAGCGATTTCTGCGGCGACCCTTGCACCATCAGGGTATACGATAAAGGGATGGCCCCTCCGATGAGTGTTCCGAAATAGGGTATGAAATTCATCAGGGCTGAGAGCACGCCCAGCATGATGGCATACTCCACCCCGATCAGCAGCAGTCCTGCCGAGTTGAGGACACAGAGAATGAAGATCACCATCACCACTCCGCCCATATACCGTTTGGTCACGTGCGAGATCTCGCGGATAACCCGTTGCGTCCGGTTGTGCTCCCTGGAAGGCAGTTCCCGGTAGATCACCGTTTCGACTTTGTTGCGGTAATAGAGCATCAGGAAAATATAGACGGGCATCAGACCGATTTTGGTGAGGGTGTTGGTGGTACTCATCAGCAGGCCGGCAATAAAGGAGCCGCTGATGTCGAAGGCGTTGTTCACCTGGTGCCGTAGCCACCGTTCATCCTCCGGGTTAGAGCTGCCGAATTTCTCGTCTATGCTGTGCTGCAAGCGGTCGATGTTCCGCAAGGCCTGTTCCTGCAGGGTCGGGAAATCCCCCAGAAAAGAAGTGAGTTGGCCATAAAGCAGTATCAGCAACCCAACAAAAACGGCCATCCCTGTCAGGATTGTGACGAGGTTGGCCACAATGCGCGGTACGCCCCATGCTTCTAACTGGTGCACGATGGGGTACAGCAAATAAGAGAAAAGCAGCGCCATGAAGACCGGGTACAGGAAGTTTCGCGTCTCGATCAGCACATAGACCAGCAGCACGCCAAAAAGCAATATGTAGGTCCATTGCCGTAACTTGTTATTGTCTTTCGCCATACCCTTACTACTGCTTTTGGGCCCGTTTTTGTTTTGTAAAGGCCCAATAGCGGTTATGATGGGATGCAAGTTTCAGAAAGACTGCCGTAAATCAGGCAACTGCAAAAGCAATAAGCGCCATGCAGTATGAAATGCGTACCTTTGCGGTTTAGATCAGAAAATCATGGCATCTTTCAGAGACCTCAATTTATCCCCTGCTTTGCTGCAAAGCCTGCAGGAACTCAACTTCACAACCCCCACACCCATTCAGTCCAGCGCGATACCGCTGCTGCTGCAGGGCCAGGACGTAGCCGGGCAGGCAGAAACAGGCAGCGGTAAAACTGCGGCATTCGGGCTGCCCCTGCTGCACAGCATCGACACCGACAAACAGCAGGTACAGGCCTTGGTGCTGGTGCCTACCCGCGAGTTAGCGGTGCAGGTACGCCAGGAGCTCAAGCAACTGGGCAAGCATATGGCCAACCTCAAGATCAGCGCATTTTACGGCGGGCATTCCTTCTCACAGGAGCGGGCTTCCCTGTCGCACCCCCCGCAGGTGCTGGTGGGCACCCCCGGCCGCCTGTCCGACCATATTTTCAGGAGAACGGTTGATTTAGGTTCCGTTAGGCAACTCGTTTTGGATGAGGCCGATAAGCTTCTGGAGATGGGCTTTGAGGAAGAGGTGGACAAGATTGTGGATGCCATGCCCGTGAAGCGCCAGACCGTGCTTTTTTCTGCCACGATGCACGAAGGCGTGAAAGAGCTCATTGCTGATTCGTTGAAGAACCCGCAGTTTGTGAAGGCCACTGCCACTACCATTCCGGACCAGGTAAAGCTGGTGGGTATAAAAGTGGAGCATGGCCAGCGCCAGGAGGTGGTGGTGCAACTGCTGCAAAGCATACCGGTTGCCGGCACCGTGGTGTTTGTGAATACCCGCGCGGCGGCGGATGAGCTGACGGCACAGTTACAGGAGAAAGGCCTCATCGCCAAAACCCTGCACGGAGGTATGGAGCAACCAGACCGCGACAAGGCCATGACCCTTTTCCGCAACCGAACCACCCAGATACTGGTAGCGACAGACATCGCCGCCCGAGGCCTGGACATTGCCGCCCTGCAGAACATCATCCACTACGAGCTACCCATTGATGCCGCCGCCTACCTGCACCGCAGCGGACGCACAGGAAGGGCCGGGAAGAGCGGCACCGTTTATACCCTCGCCACCGCCCGCGACGAGCAAAAGCTCCGGGAATGGGAACTGCTGCGCATGGACGAATGGCTGAAAGTGAGCTCCCTCCCACAGCCTTCCCAGAAAAAATCAACTCCTGACACTGCTACTTTTGCCACCATGCACATCAGCGCGGGCCGCAAAGACAAACTCAGCCCAAAGGATATTGTAGGCGCGCTGATTGCTGAGGCGGGGATGCAAGCCGCCAGTATCGGCAAAATTGAGGTGCAGGACAGGCAGAGCTTTGTGGCCGTGCCAGCTGACGCGGTGCAGCACGCCATCGACAGCCTGAGCAACGGGAAGATTAAAGGGCGCAAGTTTAAAGTTAGCCTGGTGCGGTAGTTGATTGAGGCCCCTGACGGAACATAATTGTTAATTTCTAACCAAGCCCAAGCTGCTTTTGCGCTTGGTATGCTATTTTTGCACCCAAATTATACCACACACTCATGAAGAGACTCTCACTTCTTGTTGCAGCGTTTTTGGTTTGCAGCGCCCTTTCCTATGGCTGGGGATTTTTCGGCCACAAACTGATTCACCAACTCGCCATCTACAACCTGCCGAAAGATTTGCAGGGCTTTTATTACAAGCACCAGGACTACATGGTCACTAAGTCGGTAAGGCCGGATGAGCGCCGCAACGACGACCCCGCGGAGGCACCCCGCCACTACATCGACATCGACGTGTACGGCGAGGAGGCTGTCCATACTATGCCCGAGGGCTGGGAAGCCGCCGCAGCCCGCTATACCGCCGATACGCTGCTGAAGTACGGTATTGTGCCGTGGCATGTGGTGAAGATGCAGGAACGCCTGACCAACGCCTACAAGCAGCGCAACGTAGACAGCATCCTCTACTACTCTGCTGACCTGGGCCACTACATCGCGGATGCGCACGTGCCCTTGCACACCACCGTGAATTACGACGGCCAACTGACGAACCAGAAAGGCATGCACAGCCTATGGGAGTCGAAGCTGCCGGAGCTGTTTGCCCATACCTATAAACTGAAGGCCCAAAAAGCCAACTACCTGCCGGATACTGAAAAACAGATCTGGAAAGTGGTGCGCCATACCTACTCGCTCATACCTAACACTTTAGACTACGAGCGTGAGGTGAGCCAGAACTTCACTAACGACACGAAGTTCGACCAGGTGGAGCGTTACGGTAAAGTGCGCCAGTATTACTCTGATGCCTTCGCCAAGGCCTACCAGGAGAAGCTGGGCACCATGGTGGAAGCGCAGATGACAGCCGCCGCCGAGGAAGTGGCTAACTTCTGGTATACCGCCTGGGTAGACGGAGGCAAGCCTGATATGGACAAACTGATGCAGGAGCAACTAAGCAAAGCCGAGAAGAAACAACTCAAGAAAGAGCGCAAGGCTTTCAGGAAAGGGCAACTTTTCGAGAAAGAACTAGTGGTGGCGAAACAGCGGGATTAACCCGCAGCGTCTGTTTATGTACCTCTGAGAACGGCTATACCCCCGAAAGTGGGTATAGCCTTTTCTTTTTTAGCTAACACCATTAGCACAGCCTATACTAAAAAACCGTAACTTTACTTTATGGAGATATTGATTGGAATAGCCGCTTTGCTTGCAGGCATGGTCATTACATACTTAGGGCTGAGAGGGAAATTAACCGATTTGCAGCAAATTGCCAATCAGGCAGCTGTTACCCAAGGCGTATTGGAAGGGCAGGCAAAGCAGAAGACGGCAGAAATGGAGGAATTGAAGGGCCTGCTGCGGGAGGCACAAACTGAAACGATGGAGCTTACCAACGCCCTGACCAAGACCGAAACAGACTATGACCACCTGAAAATGCGTTTGCAGGAACAGGGTCGTGAGCTAGAGCAACTGCGCGAAAAATTCCTGCAGCAATTCCAAAGTATCTCCAACCAGGTATTGATGAGTAATGCTGAGCACTTCAATAAAGCCTCGTCCGAGAATCTGGAGCGCATCCTGTCGCCGCTGAAAGAGCGCATCAAGGAGTTTGAAGCAAAGGTTGACCTGACCTATGAGAAATCCCTGAAAGACAGCATCTCCCTGAAAGAGCAGATAACGCAACTCGCCACCCTAAACCAGCAGATGAGCCAGGATGCACTGAACCTGACGCGGGCCCTGAAGGGCGAAAGCAAAACCCAGGGCAACTGGGGCGAATACCTGCTGGAAAGCCTGTTGGAGAAATCGGGCCTACGCAAAGGGGTACATTACGAGCGGGAGGAAGTGCTGCAGAACGAAGAAAAAAAGGTCTACCGTCCGGATGTGATCATCAAGCTCCCGGACAGCAAGCACCTCATCATTGACTCAAAGATGTCGCTGGTGGCGTATGAGGCCTACAGCAGCTGCGAAGACGAGCACCAGCAGGAAGTATACCTGCGCAGCCACATCAGCTCGGTGCGCACCCACTTCTCAGATCTTGGCCGCAAAAACTATCACCGTCTCATCGGCATCAACTCCCCGGACTTTGTGCTCATGTATATTCCGTTGGAGCCAGCGTTTAACCTGGCCGTGCAGCACGACCACGACCTGTTCACCGATGCCTTCGACCGCAACATCGTGGTCGTGACAACCTCTACCCTGCTGGCTACGCTCCGCACGGTGGCCGGGGTATGGCGCCAGGAAGACCAGAATCGCAACGTGCTGAAAATAGCCGAGGAGAGTGGCAAGCTCTACGATAAGTTCGTGGGCTTTGTAGATGACCTGAAAACCATCGGCAAGCACCTCGAGAACAGCCAGAGTTCGTATCATGCCGCCATGAACAAGCTAACCGACGGCAAAGGCAACCTCATCCGGCGCGTGGAGATTCTCCGTGAATTGGGCGCGAAGACCAGCAAGACAATCGACGACACGCTGCTACAGGAGGCACAGCTGACGGAAATACCAAAAGACTTAACCTAAGTCGCCTGGCAATTTAAAGGCGTTTTGCAGGCTTAACACTGCTTCGCCCAAAGGTAGCACTAGTCGTGCCCGATCGCTGAAGGAACAAAGCTCCATCTTTTTAAGTATTGCTAAGCACTCATAAAACTACACCTAACACACTCACGCATGAAAAAATTAGTATTTACCGGTCTTACAGCCGCAGTATTTCTAGCTTCCTGCCAAAGCACCGCCCCCACTACCTCCGGCGCTACCGACACCAGCATTGCCACCGCGCAGGCTAAAACCGTAGGGGAATCGGCGCAGGAGTTTTTAAATCAGTACTCCACAACCTACCAGGACCTCTATACCAAGTCATCGGAAGCGGAGTGGGCCTCTAACATAAAAATTGTGGAGGGCGACTCGACCAATGCCGTTGCCACCCGCAAAGCCAACGAAGCCCTGGCCGCGTTCACGGGTAGTGCCGGGAACCTGAAGCAGGCACGGGCTTTCCTGGACCAAAAGGCGGAGCTCACTAACCTGCAGGTAAAGCAGCTGGAAGCTGTTCTGTATGCCGGAGCCAATTACCCGCAGATCATACCGGATGTGGTAAAGGCCCGTATCAAGGCCGAAACAGAGCAGACTGAAAAGCTGTATGGCTTCGATTACCGCATCTACGAAAAGTCTGTCAGCACCAATGACATCGACAACACCCTCCGGACGGAGAACAACGTGAAGAAGCGCCTCGATGCCTGGAACGCGAGCAAAGAAGTTGGTCCGGGACTTAAGGAAGGCCTTTTGAACCTGCGTAAACTGCGCAACCAAACGGTGCAGAGCCTTGGGTATGACGACTATTTCACCTACCAGGCATCTGCCTACGACATGACGCGTGAGGAGATGATGGCCTTGATGGAACAGGTGAACCAGGAACTCCGACCGCTCTACCGCGAGCTCCATACCTATGCCCGCTACGAGCTGGCCAAGAAGTTCGGTGTAAAAAAGGTGCCGGATTACCTGCCCGCGCATTGGCTGCCCAACCGTTGGGGCCAAGACTGGAGCGCGATGGTAGATGTGAAAGGCATCGACCTGGATGCTGCGCTGAAGCCCAAAGGCGCCGAGTGGGTGGTGCAGCA
The DNA here is from genome assembly GCF_054482735.1 of Pontibacter sp. CAU 1760. NCBI lineage: Bacteria > Pseudomonadati > Bacteroidota > Cytophagia > Cytophagales > Hymenobacteraceae > Pontibacter > Pontibacter sp. CAU 1760. Next base: position 32,873 of record NZ_JBTLRL010000010.1, on the reverse strand, counting down.
GAGCGAGCGTTTTTATACCAGCCTGGGCTTTCCTTCCCTCCCGCAGACCTTTTACACCAAGTCCAGCTTATACCCGTTGCCTGCCAACGCCGGCTACAAGAAGAACAACCACGCATCGGCCTGGCACATGGATCTGGACAAAGACGTGCGCAGCCTGATGAGCGTGGAGCCAAACGCAGAGTGGTATGAAACCTCGCACCATGAGTTAGGACACATCTATTACTACATGACCTATACCAACCCCGACGTGCCGGTACTGCTGCGCGCTGGCGCCAATCGGGCCTACCATGAGGCAATCGGGTCGTTGATGGGCTTGGCAGCCATGCAAAAGCCCTTTCTGGCGGAACTTAACCTGATAGATAAGAATGCTAAGACAGACGAGGTACAGACGCTGCTCAAAGAGGCCCTGAGTTATGTAACGTTTATACCCTTCTCGGCGGGTGTGATGAGCGAGTGGGAACACGACTTCTACGCGAAGAGCCTGCCGGAAGACCAGTTGAACAAGCGCTGGTGGGAACTGGCCAAAAAATACCAAGGCATTGTGCCGCCTACTGAGCGCGGCGAGAATTACCTGGACCCGGCCACTAAAACGCATATCAACGATGATGCGGCACAGTACTATGACTATGCCCTGTCCTACGTTATCCTGTTCCAGTTGCACGACCACATCGCTAAGAACATCCTGCACCAGGACCCGCATGCCACCAACTATTACGGCAACAAAGAGGTGGGCAATTTCCTGCGCGATATCATGTACCCGGGCGCCTCAGCTGACTGGCGCGAGATGCTAAAGGAAACAACTGGCGAAGAGCTAAGCGCACGCGCCATGGTGGCTTATTTTCAACCGCTGATGGATTACTTGAAACAACAAAACAAAGGCAGGAAATACACACTGTAAGTTAAACCTGCTCGGTTTCTCTAAACAAAAAGGCGGCCCGGTTTATTTCCAGGCCACCTTTTATATATTTTTAAATTCTGATGCTAGTCCGACAGTTGCACTGATAACGAGAGTACCGGGTCTATTTCTGAAGCCGATTTGGGTGCCTGTTTATAGGTCGCAAAAAAGCGTTTCATCCGCGCCATGGTGTCTTCCAGCACTTCTACTTCCGGCAGGTACACGATCCGGAAATGATCCGGCTTGTGCCAGTTAAACCCACTTCCCTGCACCACAAACACATGCTCGGCGGCTAATAGGTCTAATACAAACTGCTGGTCGTTATGGATGTCAAATTTCTTGGTGTCAATTTTCGGGAACATATAAAATGCCCCCATCGGCTTCACGCACGACACGCCGGGTATGGAAGTCAGCAAATCGTAGCAGGCTAGGCGTTGTTGCCCCAGTCTGCCTGTCGGCAACACCAGGTCCTGAACCCCAGAGGCGCCTTCTAAAGCCACCTGTATAGCATATTGTGCCGGCACATTGCTGCATACCCGTAGGCTAGCCAGCGTATTCAGGCCATCAATGTAATCTGCTGCCTTGTGCTTTGCGCCGCTAATCAGCATCCAGCCTGCCCGGAACCCGGCAGCCAGGTAGTTCTTCGAGAGGCCGCTCATGGTTACGCACACAGCCGACTCCGTTAACGTGGCAGTGGGTATATGCCCGATACCGTCATACAGTATCTTATCATATATCTCATCCGAAAAGATGAGCAACTCGTGTTCCTCAGCCAATTTCACAATCTGCTGCAATATCTCCCTCGAATAAACAGCCCCTGTGGGGTTGTTCGGGTTGATGATGACGATAGCGCGGGTCCTGGATGTTATCTTGCTTTTGATATCAGCGATATCTGGGTTCCAGTCTGACTCCTCATCGCAAAGGTAGTGTACCGCTTTGCCTCCCGAGAAATTAACGGCTGCCGTCCAGAGCGGGTAATCCGGGGAAGGCACCAGGATCTCGTCCCCGCTGTTCACCAAAGCCTGCACCGATTGCATGATTAACTCACTCAGGCCATTGCCTAAAAAAATATCGTCTACGTTGACACCCTGTATGCCTGCCTGCTCATAATAGGTTTTCACGGCCTCGCGTGCACTCAAAAGCCCCTTGTGGTCAGAGTACCCTTGGGCTATGCTTAGGTTGGCAACTATATGCTGTAGTACCGCCTGCGGCGCATTAAAGCCAAAAGGGGCCGGGTTACCAATATTCAGCTTAGTTACCTCGTGTCCCTTTAATTCCAACTCTTTTGACTTCTCATACACAGGCCCACGCAGTTCATAAGAAACATTGTGGAGCCTCTCGCTTCGCTGTATCATACGCTAATAATTTGCCTAATATAACAATTGCTGTAGTGATAATTATTAAGTTCCTACAGTTACTTTACTCATGTTGCAAAATTGACAAAATAAAATGGCTATACCCAAGCTTTCGGCAACGGATTTACCGTTTACCTCTAAAACTTGCCAGTGCACAACTACCCAGCATGCCAACGGAACGCCTAACTGGCTCTAATTACCTGAGCTCTACAGGCCTATAACAAAAAGGGCTTAGCAATGTGCTAAGCCCTTCGAAATCTATATGTGAAAGTAAACTACTTTACTTTGTCGACAATTGATTTGAATGCTTCCGGATGGTTCATTGCCAGGTCGGCAAGTACTTTACGGTTCAAGTCGATGTTTGCCTTCTTCAGGGCGCCCATCAGCACAGAATAAGACAAACCATGCTCACGTGCACCGGCATTGATACGCTGGATCCACAAGGCTCTGAAGTCTCTCTTCTTTGCTTTTCTGTCGCGGTAGGCATAGCCTAAACCTTTTTCAACTGCGTTTTTCGCAACTGTCCAAACGTTCTTGCGACGGCCAAAGTAACCTTTGGCCATTTTCATTACTTTTTTTCTTCTGTGTCGTGCTGCTACGACATTGACCGATCTAGGCATTTCTTTTGAGTTTTAGCGGCTGGTGATTATAAAAATTAATCTTAAAAAACCAGGCACCGGGTTCGTACTAATAGTTAACCTTAAATAATTAAATGTTCAGCATTGCTTTTACTCTGTCCATGTCAGCAGAGCTAACAAGACCAATGTGAGTAAGGTTACGCTTCTGCTTCGTCGTCTTCTTAGTCAGGATGTGGCTCTTGTAAGCGTGCTTACGCTTGATTTTGCCCGTACCTGTCAAAGAAAAACGCTTCTTTGCACCAGATTTAGTTTTTACTTTTGGCATGGTTATATAATTGATTAAAAAAATTACTTCTTGGCAGGCGGTGCAACCTTCGGCGACAGGATCAGGAACATTCGCTTTCCTTCCAGCTTCGGTAACTGCTCTACTTTAGCAACCTCTTCCAGGGCTTGTGCAAACTTAAGAAGCAAGATCTCGCCTCTTTCCTTAAACACAATGGATCTCCCCACAAAGTGAACATACGACTTCACTTTGAAACCGCTTTCCAGGAAGCCCTTTGCATGCTTCAGCTTAAACTCAAAGTCATGGTCATCCGTGTTAGGGCCGAAACGGATCTCCTTGATGACCACTTTTTGGGCTTTCGCCTTCATTTCACGCGTTTTCTTCTTCTGCTCGTACTTAAACTTCGAGTAGTCGATGATGCGGCATACGGGTGGAGTGGCTGTTGGCGAGATCTCAACCAGGTCAAGATTCTGCTCATTGGCCAATCGCTGCGCGTCTCTGGTCGAGAACACTCCTTGCTCTACATTGTCTCCAACCAACCGGACTTCTCTGGCAGTTATCTTCTCGTTGACTTTGTATGGCTCCTCCACCTTTCCTCGTGGGATGTAGCGCCTATTTTGAGTAGCTATAGTATTACCTCCTTAATTTAGTTATTACAATCAGACTGCGAATATCGCAATTTATATATCAAAAAGAAAATTACTTTCTTTATTTGTTCAGTATCTCAGCCACCTGGCCTTGGAAGAAATCAATGAATTCGTCCACGGTCATGGTGCCGATATCGCCTTCTCCGTGCCTTCTTACCGACACAGAACCGCCCTCCTGCTCCTTCTCTCCTACAATCAACATATAGGATACCTTGCGAACCTCCGCATCACGGATCTTTCTGCCGATCTTCTCATCGCGGTTATCCACGAAGCCCCGGATATCCTCTAGCTGCAGGCGCTCATACACTTCCTGCGCAAAATCCTGGTACTTTTCAGAGATAGGCAGCACAACAAACTGCTCCGGGCTTAACCACAGCGGGAAATTACCGCCGCAATGCTCAATGAGCACGGCCACAAAACGCTCCAGGGAGCCGAAAGGCGCTCGGTGAATCATGACAGGGCGATGCTTCTGGTTATCAGCCCCGATGTACTCGAGCTGGAAACGTTCAGGCAACTGATAATCTACCTGAATAGTTCCGAGCTGCCATTTACGGCCAAGGGCATCCTTCACCATAAAGTCCAGCTTAGGTCCGTAAAACGCAGCTTCCCCAAGTTCGGTTACAGTGCGCAGGCCTTTTTCGGAAGCAGCTTCGATAATGGCTGTCTCGGCTTTTTCCCAGGCTTCGTCGCCACCAATGTACTTTGCCTTGTTCTCCGGGTCGCGCAGGGATATCTGAGCGGTATAGTCCTCAAAGCCCAATGCCTTGAATACATACAGTACCAGGTCAATCACCTTGATGAACTCATCCTTCACCTGGTCCGGGCGACAGAAGATGTGCGCATCGTCCTGGGTAAAGCCACGTACCCGGGTTAAACCGTGCAACTCGCCGCTCTGCTCGTAACGGTATACGGTACCGAACTCCGCAAAACGAACCGGCAGCTCCTTGTAAGAGCGCGGGCGAACTTTATAGATCTCGCAGTGATGCGGGCAGTTCATCGGCTTCAGGAAGAACTCCTCCCCTTCATTCGGCGTCTTAATCGGCTGAAACGAGTCCGCTCCATACTTCTCATAGTGGCCTGAAGTTACATAGAGCTCCTTGCTACCGATGTGCGGCGTAACCACCGGCTGATAGCCAGCACGCATCTGCGCCTTACGCATAAACTGCTCGAGGCGCTCGCGCAGCAAAGTGCCCTTCGGCAACCAGAGCGGCAAGCCCATACCCACTTTCTCGGAGAAGGCGAACAGTTCCATCTCCTTGCCCAGCTTGCGATGATCGCGCTTCTTGGCTTCTTCCAGTCGCTCCAGGTACTCCGTCAGTTCCTTCTGCTTCGGAAACGTAACGCCATAAATACGGGTCAGCTGTTTCCTCGACTCGTCGCCACGCCAGTAGGCGCCTGCAACGTTCATCAGTTTAGCAGCCTTTATAAAGGAAGTATTCGGGATGTGCGGTCCGCGGCAAAGGTCCACGAAATTGCCCTGCTGGTAAAAAGAGATCGTCCCGTCTTCCAGGTCCTTGATCAAATCAAGTTTATACTCATCCCCTTTTTGGGTGAAATACTCGATTGCCTCCTGCTTAGACACTTCACGGCGCTGAAACTCACTCTTGTTACGGGCCAGTTCAAGCATTTTCTGCTCTACTTTCGGAAAGTCATCCTGTGAGAAAGTGCGGTCCCCGAGATCGATGTCATAGTAAAATCCATTCTCCACAGGTGGGCCGATACCGAACTTCACGCCAGGGTATAGTTCTTCCAGCGCTTCGGCCAACAAGTGTGCCGAGGAGTGCCAGAAAGCGTTTTTCCCTAAGTCATCGTTCCAGGTGAGCAGCTGTACATGTGCATCTTGCTGGATAGGACGCGAAAGGTCCCATACCGTATCGTTTACTTTGGCGGCCAGTACGTTACGCGCCAATCCTTCGCTGATGCTTTGCGCAATTTCATAGCTGGAAACGCCTTGCTCGTATTCACGAACAGAGCCATCTGGGAGTGTGATTTTAATCATCATCTAATTGATTATTCTGTCTGTGCCGGCTGCACCGAGGTGCTGTCTGGCATTGGTTTGGCAATTTTATATTTTATTCGGCTGATTGCCTGGTATGCATAGGTATAATTGGGAGCCGCCTCCACCAGCCGCTGATAGGCAGCCAGCGACTTGCCATACTGCCCTATGCGCTCATAAGCGCTCGCCACGGTGCTCAGGTACTTCGGCTGGCTTCTGTACTGTGCCGCCACTTTCTCCAGGTGCTGCAACGCTTCCGCGTTATTGCCTAAGGCATGCTCCTGCAAACCTAACCAGTAATGCGCCCCTACGAGCTCCTCATCCAGCGCAACTGCTTTTTTGAAGGCTAGCTGCGCACTGTCCACCTGCTGGGCAGCTTTTTGTAACAGGCCCTTGTAAAACCACAGCTTGCCGTCTTGAGGGGCCTGCTTTAAGGCACTTTTGATATATGGCCGGGCTTCATCATACTGCTGCTGCATCACAAGCAAACCACCCAGCTCCCGCTGCGACTCCACAAAAGCCGGGGCTTGCTGCAGGGCCAGGCGGTAATTCTTCAGGGCTTTGGCCGTGTCGCCGGAGGCTTCTGCCAGGCGCCCGGTATAATAAAAAGCGAACTCGTCTTTTGGCGCTAGCTCCTGGGCTTTGGCCAGGTATACCCGCGCCTGCTGGTAGTCTTGGCGCTGCAGGTATAGGTCGCCTAACAGCACATACAGGGATGGGCTCACATACGAGTTATTATCGGCCTGCAAAGCTAAGGGCAATGCCTCGTTCGGCTTGCCCATTCTACGCAGCACCTGTGCCTTCACGAAAAGGCTATAAGGCTCGTGCGGATTCAGGGCGATGGCCTTATTCGCATCTTCCAAAGCCAGCTCCATCTCGCCTTTGCGCAGCAGCACCACTGCCCGGCGGGCATACAGGCTGCCATCACGGCCACTTTGTGCAATAGCATCCGTCAGGTTGCTGAGTTGGGCATCCGGGTCATCCTTCACCTGCTGCAGGTTCACCATTTTCTCGCTGCCCCCTTCGTTCAGGTTGCAGGAAGCAAACAGCACCGGCACTGCCAGCAATAACACTCGGAATACTTGCACCATTAACAGTTAAAAATCGTGACGCATGCTTGTCGGCCGCTAAATTAAGATATTTTAACTAAATGCTACCAATTTGCGCCTTTCGCTTTAAAACAAAAGCCTGCCACCAATTAAGGAAGCAGGCTTTTGTAAGGTCTAGACCCTATTAACTTTTGAGTTGCCCTTGCAACATCAACCTGCAACGCCTGCTAAACTCCAGTTCTTCTTTCGTTTCGTATTGCAACGTGACGGCTTTCTCTAATACAGCTTTACATGACTCCGTATCCTTCATCTCAGTGTATACACTAGCCAGTTCGAAGTAATAGCGAATGTTGTTCGGATTATAAGCAATCGCCTTCTCAAGGGCCTCCGCAGCTTTGAGGTTTGTGGCCTCCCCGCATACCCCCCCGAAAAGCATCTTTGAAGCGACTTTTTCTGCCAGGTTCAGGTTTGCCATTTTGAAATACCAGCGGCCCAGCAAATGCCAGGCACCGGCATGCTCTGGATCGTGCGCCAATGCCGCATCGGCAAAGCCTTTCATCTCATTAATATCGATGAGGCGCTGCCGTGGTCCCACCACCATGGCCTCACAGCCAGTGGCCAGGGCCATCACGAAATTAGATTCCGCGTCCAGGGGGTTTAAGGCATAGGCCTGCTGGGCATACTGCTTGGCTTTCACAAAATGGTCTATCTTCGAAGACTCATCGGTGTAACGCTCCCCGATACGGCAGTGCAGGAAACTGGACTTGCAAAGCGCCTCGTAATTTTCCGGGGCCTCGCTCAATACTTTCTCATAGAGTTGCAAAGCCTCACTGTCTTTATACAAGCTTACAAGCTGGCTAGCCTGCTGCATGATCTGGTCATAGCCAGCTACTCCGCCCGAAACCGAGGCAGCAACTGGGGTGGCAATACAAAGCATTGCCGCCATAATCCATACAGTCCAACATCTATTCATAAAGCATTTATTACTTACAAGCTACAGAAACAGAAAGACTTTCGCAATAGGGACCTTACATACGCTTAGAAAAGATCAAATTGCTTTTTCTTTTTGAGCGCCTCTTTTGCAGCCTCCTTGTTCCCTTTCGTCTCTACGGATTCTGCATCCTCAGGTTGGTGACTACTGCTACGCGCTGCTTCGTCCGCTAACTCCTTCAACTCAATGGGTACTGCAATGGGACTGCGCTTGGCCACTGCCTTTTTGGTTTTAGCCTTTTCGTCCTCCGGTTGCTCCACCGCTTCCATCTTCGGTAACGACACATCCAATACCTTGTAATAATTAAGCTTATTGCCGAGTGCCTTCCAGCCTTTCACATCAATAAACTCGTGCAGCAGCAGCTTCTCCATCTCTTTTTCGCTGCGTCGGTCGCGCTTAAAGGAAATCGTCGCCACCGGCTCCGGATGCGAGGAAACTGCTTCCAGTTTGGTGCCCTTCGTTTCCGGAATGAACGGGAATTTCTTGCCCACCGTGGATGTCTCGATCTTAAAGCGCTTCAGGTAGTAATGCTTATTTTCCCCCTCATAGTATAGCACCGACAGCACCAACTCCGGATCGAACTTCTGCAGCAGCTTGATTTTCTCAACGGTATAGTGGTTGCTCAGGTCAAAGGTGGTCTGCTCGTAGGTGCCGTCTTCAAACACCACCAGAATCGTATCATCGGTGTTGAAAGAGCCTAGGTAACGCCCACGGGCCTCCGTGTTCAATCGGCCGATTACCTCATCGTAGTAGATTTCGCGGCCACCCAAGGTAGAATCTCCCAGGCTTTTCTGCACCACTTTCTTGATCGGGTATTTTGAGATAATATTACCGTTCGATCCCTTGCCTTTAATCATCAGCTCGGCAAAGTCATAATCGAAGACCTTGTTACGGGCCGCAGCAGCAGGCGTCAGGGTAACGGTTACCACCTCGGACTCAGAATTCGGGTTGGCGGTGAGGTAATGCACCTTCGAGCCCTTGTTCCCCTTGGTCAGGTCATACTCCTTGTCGCGGGTGATCGATTTAACAGAGAAACGCTTGGCATACGACACCCCGGATTTGCCATCCAGGTAAATCATGTTGTATACCATGTGCTCGTCATTCTTATTGTAAACGCCAGCCATCAGGATGTCTTTCCCCACGAAGGTTTTATCGGCAACTTTGGTCACTGTAAACTTGCCGTCTTTGCGGAACACGATGATGTCGTCCATGTCAGAGCAATCGCACACGAACTCATCCTTCTTCAGGCTCGTGCCAATGAAGCCGTCTTTGGCATTCATGTAAAGCTTCTGGTTGGCGATGGCAACATTCTGAGCGTTAATCACATCGAATGTTTTTATCTGCGTGCGACGCTCTTTGCCCTGCCCGTATTTCTTCAACAACCCTTCGAAGTAAGCGATGGCATAGCGGATCAGGTTCGCCAGGTTATCATCCACCTCGGCCATCTCCTCCTCCAGCTTCCGGATATACTCATCGGCCTTGAAAGCATCGAATTTAGAGATCCGTTTGATCTTAATCTCGGTCAGGCGCACGATATCATCCTCGGTCACTTCTCGGCGAAGCAGAGGCTTGTAAGGGTCTAAGCCTGTATCAATGGCATTCAGCACCGCTTCCCACGTCTCACACTCTTCTATGTCGCGGTAGATGCGGTTTTCGATGAAGATTTTCTCTAGGGAAGAGTGGTGCCATTTATCCTCCAGTTCGCCTTTACGGATTTCCAACTCCCGCTTCAACAGGTCCACTGTTTTGAAGGTAGAGATGCGCAGCAGCTCATCCACAGAAAGGAAGTGCGGCTTGTCATCAATAATCACGCAGGTGTTAGGCGAAATGGACACCTCACAGTCCGTGAAGGCGTAAAGCGCATCTATGGTCAGGTCCGGCGACACGCCCGGCGGCAGCTGCACATGCACCTCTACATTGGCCGCCGTGTTGTCCACCACCTTCTTGATCTTGATCTTGTTGTTCTCGCTCGCCTTTACGATAGAGTCCATCAAGGCGGTCGTGGTTATACCGTAAGGCACATCACGGATAATGAGCAGAGTCTTATCCACTTTCTCGATGGTCGCACGCACACGTATTTTTCCGCCCCGCATACCGCGGTTGTAGTTGGTGGCATCTACCTGACCACCGTTAGGGAAGTCTGGCAGCAGTTGCGTGGTGCGGCCTTTCAGCACGTCTATCGAACCTTTAACCAGTTCCCGGAAGTTATGCGGCATTATCTTCGTGGACAAACCCACGGCTATACCCTCCACGCCCTGCGCAAGCAGCAGCGGGAACTTCACAGGCAGCGTCACCGGCTCCTTTTTACGACCGTCGTAGCTCAGCTGCCATATGGTCGTCTGCGGATTGAACACCACATCCAGCGCAAATTTAGAAAGGCGCGCCTCGATATAGCGAGGTGCTGCTGCGCTGTCGCCGGTGCGCACGTCGCCCCAGTTACCCTGGGTTTCGATAAGCAAATCCTTCTGCCCCAGATTCACCATGGCATCGCCGATGGAAGCATCGCCGTGCGGGTGGTACTGCATGGTCTGACCGATCACGTTCGCCACCTTGTTAAAGCGGCCATCGTCCATTTCCTTCATGGCATGCAGGATGCGGCGCTGCACCGGCTTCAAGCCATCTTCGATGGCAGGCACGGCACGCTCCAGAATCACATATGACGCATAGTCAAGGAACCAGCCTTCGTAAAGTCCGGAAACGGGTGTCACGTTATGGATAACTTCTTCCTCGCCATCCGTAAACTGCACCTCCAATTCCTCTTCCTCGTGGTGTAATTCTTCGTTTAAATCGTCGTTAAGCATATACTTCCTCTACTATGTCTTTTTCGATCTTCAAATTCTCGATAATGAACTGCTGGCGCTCTGGAGTGTTTTTGCCCATGTAGTAGCTCAGTATCTTCTGGATAGTGGTATCCTTCTGCAGGATCACCGGCTTCAGCTTAATATTATCTCCGATAAACTTACCGAACTCGTCCGGCGATATCTCTCCTAGTCCCTTGAAGCGGGTGATCTCCGGTTTTTTCCCCAGTTTGTTGATGGCTTCCTGCTTCTCGGTCTCGTTGTAGCAGTAAATGGTTTCCTTCTTGTTGCGCACCCGGAAGAGCGGCGTTTCCAGGATGTACACGTGGCCGTTGCGCACCAGGTCGGGGAAAAACTGCAGGAAGAACGTGAGCAGCAGCAAACGGATGTGCATCCCGTCTACGTCGGCGTCCGTCGCGATCACCACGCGGTTGTAGCGCAGGCCATCCAGGCCTTCCTCAATGTTCAGGGCATGTTGCAGCAGGTTAAACTCCTCGTTCTCGTAGACCACCTTCTTCTTGAGGCCAAAGCAGTTCAAGGGCTTGCCTCTTAGACTGAACACAGCCTCTGTGTCCACGTTACGCGACTTGGTGATGGACCCACTCGCGGAGTCACCCTCGGTAATGAACAGGGTTGAAAGAAGTGACTTCTCGTGCTTGTCCTCGTTAAAGTGCATGCGGCAGTCGCGCAGTTTGCGGTTGTGCAGGTTGGCTTTCTTGGCGCGCTGGTTGGCGAGCTTCTTTACCCCGGCCATGTCCTTTCGCTCACGCTCACTCTGCTCAATACGCTTTTTCAGCGCCTCAGCGGTAACAGCGTTCTTGTGCAGGTAGTTATCCAGGTGCTCGCGCACAAAGTCGTTTATAAAGGCACGCACGGCCGGCCCGTCAGGCCCCATGTCTATAGAGCCCAGCTTGGTTTTGGTCTGCGACTCAAAAACAGGTTCCTGCACACGTAGCGAGATGGCCCCGATAATAGAGCCGCGGATATCCGCCGCGTCGTAATCTTTCTTGAAGAAGTCGCGCACCGTTTTTACCACGGCCTCGCGGAAGGCTGCCAGGTGTGTACCGCCCATGGTGGTATACTGGCCATTCACAAACGAATAGTACTCCTCGCCATAGTCGTTGCCATGCGACAAGGCAATTTCAATATCATCCCCTTTCAGGTGTATGATCGGGTAGCGCAGGCTTTCTTCATCGGCCTTGTTGCGGAGCAGGTCGAGCAGGCCGTTCTCCGAGTAGTACTTCTTGCCGTTGAAGTTAATGGTAAGCCCCGCATTGAGGTATACATAGTTCCAGATCTGGTTTTCCAGGTAGTCCGGGTTGAACTGGTAGTTCTTGAAGATCGTGTCGTCGGGCGTGAACACGGTCAGGGTACCGTTGCGCTGCGACGACTCCTGCAGGTCCAGGTCTTCCGTCAGTACGCCCCTTTCAAATTCAGCGGCCTTCATCTTGCCATCGCGCACCGACTGGATCCTGAAGTGGCTGGACAATGCGTTCACAGCCTTGGTACCCACCCCGTTCAAGCCAACAGATTTCTGGAACGCCTTGCTGTCGTACTTACCCCCGGTGTTGATTTTGCTTACACAGTCGATCACTTTGCCCAGCGGAATGCCGCGGCCATAGTCACGTACCTGTACCTTGTGGTCAGAAATTTTAATCTCGATGGTCTTGCCATACCCCATCACGTGCTCGTCAATGGAGTTATCGACTACCTCCTTTACCAGAATATATATACCGTCATCGGCCGAGGAGCCGTCTCCCAGCTTACCGATATACATACCAGGGCGCAGCCTGATGTGCTCGCGGGGCTCTAACGAACGGATACTGTCCTCGTTGTAATTATGCTCTAACTCTGCCATTCTTTAAGCGTAAGTGTAGTTGTTGTGATATAATCAATCGGAAATATAGAAAATAATAAGTGACAAGTCACCATATTAAGTTCAGGTTCACCTGGCCAGACAAAGACACCCAGGCTATATACTAAAACCGTTAGCCAAAAATAAGAAGATAGTACGTGCTATGCAAGTTCAACCACAGCAGCACCTCAGAAGTTCATCTAAAGCGAGATAAAACAGATAAATTAAAAGCTAAATATTTTAGCATATAAAAGTCTCTATTTTTATATACTTTAGCACCGCTGATCGCAAAGGTTTATGCATAAAAAGCAGCCGGTATAAGCCGGAATTAAACACTCATCAATGGAAATAAAATTACCCGCTTACTTTAAGGTTGTCATCCTGCTGCTTGGCGTTGTGCTGATGGTATGGTTTCTGCAGCTCTTTAAGTCTATCCTGGTCCCGCTGGGTTTCTCGCTATTGTTTGCCCTGCTGCTCCTTCCGCTCAACCGGGATCTGGAAAAAGTAAAAGTCCCGCGACCGCTGGCTATCCTCTTCAGTATTGTGCTGGTTATGGCAGTGCTGGCGCTCATTATCTGGTTCCTTTCCGCGCAGTTGATCGGTCTTACCTCTGAACTCGAAACCATTAGCGGGAACATCACCAACCTGATCGAGAAAGTGCAGGGCTTTCTGTTTGATAAATTCGGCATTCAGCCAACGAATAAATCAGACATCATCAACAACCTTATTGCCAACCTGCAATCGTTGTCTGCAAACTTTGTAGGCAGCACGATCTCGCTCACCACGGGGTTGCTGGCCGCGCTCACGATTGTGCCCATCTATGTCTTCTGCCTGCTCTATTACCGCGACCACCTGGAGGACTTTCTTTTTAAGCTCGTGCCTAGAGACCGCCGGGGTGGTACCATTCATACCCTCACCAACATCCAGCAAGTGGTGCAGAATTACATCTCCGGGCTAATGATCGTGATCGTGATCGTGTCGCTGCTGAACTCTGCCGGGCTGATGTTACTGGGGGTAAAATATGCGTTGTTCTTTGGTGTTTTCGCCTCCATCCTGACAATTATCCCTTATATCGGCATCCTGATCGGGTCACTGTTACCGGCCCTCATTACGCTGGCCACCACAGGCCACCTGATCGATGCTGTGCTGGTAATTGGCGTGTTTGTGATTGTGCAGTTTCTGGAGGGTAATTTCATTACACCCTTCATCATCGGTTCTAAGGTCAGTATCAACCCCTTTGCCGCTATCCTCGCCCTATTGATTGGCGGTGAGATCTGGGGAGCAGCAGGCATGATCATGGCCCTGCCCATGGTGGCCATGCTGAAAGTGCTCTTCGACGCTTACCCCCCATTAGCACCCATTGGCTTCCTGCTGGCTGATATCGACGATGTGAAGCCAAAGAGGCGGAAAGGGCGCATCAAAGGATTTTTCTCTGAAATCATCAATGGGCTTGGCCGTGGCAAGAAAAGCGGAGAGTAATACTATACAATTTAGGAAAAGCAGTTGCATCAAGGTACAAATTGAAACGTAATGCTAAAAAAATTGGTTTACTTAAAAGCCTTCGGCAATGCTTTTGCGAAGCGTTTCACCATAGCCTAAAATACCCAGCAACTTGTACGCTATCATAGACATTGAGACCACTGGCGGGCAGCCAGCGCAGGATAAGATCACCGAGATTGCCATCTTCATACATGACGGGCAGAAAGTTGTTGACCAATACAACACCCTGATCAATCCGCAACGCCCCATCCCCTATTTCATATCGCAACTGACCGGCATCACGGACGAGATGGTGCAGGACGCGCCAAAGTTCTACGAGGTGGCCAAAGAGATTGTGGAGTTTACGGAGGGCAAGGTCTTTGTGGCCCATAATGTTCGCTTTGACTACTCCTTCATCAAAAAGGAGTTTGCTGACCTGGGCTTTACCTTCCAACGCAAGACCCTTTGCACGGTGCGCCTGAGTCGCTCATTGATCCCGGGCTTACCGTCTTACAGTTTAGGCAAACTCTGCAAGAGCATCGACATTGAGTTGAAGCAGCGCCACCGCGCCATTGGCGATGCCAAGGCAACAGCTGTGCTGTTCGACAAACTGCTGAAGATTAACAAACCCGTGGTGGATGGCAACATGAACATGGCTTCTGACAACACCACCCAGGTACTGAAGGAGGAGATCAAAACCTCGTTGCTGCCTCCCCGGATACAGAAAGACCAGGTGGATGCGCTGCCGATGGTGCCAGGGGTATACTACTTCTACAACGAGGCAGGCGAAGTGATTTATGTTGGCAAAAGCATCAATATCAAAAAGCGCATCATCCAGCATTTCAACATCGACTATAAAAGCCGGAAGTCGCTGGACTTCAAGAACAGCATTGCCGATATTACTTACGAGTTGATGGGCAATGAACTGGTGGCCCTGCTGTTTGAGTCGGCGGAGATCAAGCGGATGAAGCCACAGTATAACCGGCAGCAACGCCGCTCGGTGTTTAACACAGGCATTTATGTGTATGAGGACACCAATGGGTATAAGCGCCTGACCTTTGGCAGCGTGAATAAAGCCGATAATGTGAACATGACGCCCATCATTGCCCTCTCTAACCAGTTCAAGGCAAAGGGGTTCCTATACCACAAAGTGGGCAAATTCAATCTCTGCCAAAAGCTCTGCGACCTTTACAAAACCACTGGCGCCTGTTTCGATTACCAGGTGCACCAATGCAAGGGCGCGTGCATTGGGCATGAAAGCCCGGCCGAGTATAACAAGCGGGTGGAAGAAGCCATCGAATCATTTACGTTCGAGCATAACAGTTTCGTGATTGTAGGGAAAGGTCGTGAGCCCGGCGAGAAAACAGTGGTGGTGATTGAGCACGGCACTTACCTGGGCTTTGGGTTTGTTGACGAAACCTTCTACGCCACCTCCTTCGAAGACTTCAAAGGCGCTATCAAACGGTATAACGACAACAAGGACGTGCAACAGATCATCCGCGGGCATATGCGCGGCAAGCACAAAGACAAGATTATTGTGTTCGATTAATAGACCTTGAGCGGCGACACATTAGCCCCTTTTTGGGATTTTCGTGCTATCTTAGGTCATCATACCCAATTTTGTCCTGACCAAACTTACCACCAGCACTTGTGATACGCCTCGAAAACGCCACCAAGCAGTATAATTCCCAAATCGCGGTAAGCGGGGTGTCATTGGAAGTGCTGGAAGGGGAAACGCTGGTGTTGCTCGGGACGAGTGGCTGCGGCAAAACTACCACCCTCAAGCTGATCAACCGCCTGGAGGAACTGACAGCGGGTACCATAAAACTGGCTGGCACAGACATTCAGCAGCTGAAACCGGAAACGCTGCGTCGCCAGGTCGGGTATGTGATACAGGGGGCCGGACTTTTCCCGCACTATACGATACAAGAAAATATTGCCGTTGTGCCGCGCCTGCTCCACTGGGACAAGCAAAGAACAACTGCCCGCACCCGCGATGTGCTGGAACTCGTGGGCATGCCTCCGGAACAATTCCTGAATAAGTACCCCAACGAAATAAGCGGCGGCCAACAGCAACGTGTAGGCCTTGCCCGCGCGCTGGTGGCAGACCCGCCCGTGATACTGATGGATGAGCCCTTCGGGGCACTTGACCCTATTACCCGCGCGAGCATCCGCAAAGAATTCAAGAGCCTGGAGGCGCTGCTTCGGAAAACCGCGGTGCTGGTGACGCATGATGTGCAGGAGGCCTTTGAATTGGGCGACCGGATATGCCTGATGGACCAGGGCACTGTGCAGCAAATAGGCACACCGGAGGAGCTGGTGTTCCGGCCTGCTAACGCATTCGTGCGGCAGTTCCTGCAGGAGCACCTTCTCCAGTTGCAGCTGCAGGTCCTTTCCCTCGAGCAGTTATACCCCTTTCTGCCTGCTGAAGCGGCAAGCCAAGCCAAATCCATAACGATCTCCCCTCGTGCCAGTGCACTGGAGGCAGCAAAGCATTTGATGGCCAACCAACAGGATACGCTTACAGTAACAGATGCCTCTGGCAGCCATAGCACAACGGCCGATTTCACCCGACTGATGGCAGCCGTCGCCCAATATCAAGCTAAGTATACCTCCTGATGCCTGTGCTGCGAGAATTCTGGGATTTCATCCTGCTGCAAAGCGATAAGCTGCTCGAGCAAACGCTGGAGCACATCGGGCTTACCTTCGTTTCCCTGGGGCTGGCGATTCTGATCGGCCTCCCGCTCGGCCTCCTGATCACGCGTTACCAGAAAGGCGCTGGTGCCGTGCTCGGCGTGGCGGGCATCCTGCAGACTATTCCCAGCATTGCGCTGCTTGGCTTCCTGATTCCGGTCCTGGGCATTGGGGCCGGCCCAGCCATTTTTGCCCTGTTCCTGTATTCCCTGCTACCCATTGTGCGCAATGCCTTTACAGGCGTGATGCAGGTAGACGCTACCGTGAAAGAAGCCGCCAGGGGTATGGGCATGACGGATTGGCAACTGCTGACGCGCGTAGAGTTGCCCCTGGCACTGCCGGTGCTGTTTGCCGGTATCCGGACGGCCGCGGTCCTGAACGTAGGCGTGGCCACCCTAGCGGCTTACATTGCAGCAGGCGGTTTGGGCGAGTTCATCTTCGGGGGAATTGCGCTTAATAACACGGCCATGATACTGGCAGGGGCCATACCGGCTGCCTTGCTGGCAGTGCTGCTTGACTTTGTGCTGGGTCGCCTGCAAAAACTGCGCTTGCCCATGCTGCGTCCGGCAGCGTTATTATTGTTTTTGTGCCTGCCTGTGTTGGCCTCTTTTTACCTGTTGCAAGCAACAAGCCGCTTTCAGGCCGGCCTCAGCCCTGAGTTTGCAGGACGAGCAGACGGGTACCCGGGCCTCCGAAAAACCTATGAACTGGATTTACAAACTGTTGTCATGGCGCCTGCCCTGGTATACAAAGCGGTGTATGAGGGCGAAGTGGATGTGGTGGACGGCTATTCAACGGACGGTAAGATCAAAACCTATAACCTGCGCGTACTGGAGGATGATCAACATTCCTTTCCGCCTTATGACGCAGCATTCCTGGTGCGTGAACAGGTACTGGCTCAACACCCAGCGTTAGCAGAGGTGCTTGATTTGCTGAGCGGTGCCATAAACGACTCCACCATGACTGCCCTTAACTACCAGGTCGACTTTGGCAAAGAGAGTCCCGAACAGGTGGCCCGGCAATTTTTGAAGCAGAAAGAGATCTGGCGAAGCTCCCGTCACGGAAATGGAGCTATTATCCGGCTGGGCTCTAAGATATTTACCGAACAGTATATACTAGCTGAGATGCTGGCCCAATTGATTAGGGGATATACCGACCTGCAGGTAACGGCGCAAACCGGGTTGGGCGGCACAAAGATCTGCTTTGACGCACTGGCTGAAAACGAAATCGACATCTACCCTGAGTATACCGGCACGGGCTTGCAGGTAATTTTAAATTCCCCGCCCGACATCGTAGACTCCCTAGGCCAAGACAATCAAAAGGTGTATCGCTATGTGTCGGAGCAATTTCAAACGAAATATGGTATCCGGTGGATGCCGCCGCTTGGGTTTAACAATACTTATGCCCTGATGATGCGGAGTGAGCAGGCGGCCGCCTTGGGCATACGCAGTATTTCAGACCTCAAGCGGTACCTGGAGCAGCCTTAGCTTTAAGCCACGAGAAAACATCATGCTTTGATGCAATACCAAAAAGGCGGTTATCTCATACTTTTTTTAAGCATCTGCTAAAAATTTAATCCGGTTGCCCGCATATTGGCAATAAATGTACTTTATAGCCTCATTCCCTCCAGAGCCGCTTTATTTACGCCCCTGAAACCCTTCTAGGTATACAACCTGTATGGATGCCTCGAATATATATAGAAGGCATATTTTCTTAATTCTAATCAATATAGTAAATTTACTCATCAGTGTACTGCCCCTTTGCCGCAGATGGCTGTAGAAGAACATAATTAGTCATAAACTTAATTAATAAACTGTGAGCGAAACTAAATCAAGATTCAGAGCTGGCGTATTGCACGGTGATGAAGTAACAGAGCTTTTCAAATATGCCAACGAGAACAACTTCGCCCTTCCGGCGGTGAACGTGATTGGCACAAACTCCATAAACGCAGTGCTTGAGACTGCCAGAGAAGTAAACTCTCCTGTTATCATCCAGTTCTCGCACAGTGGTGCGCAGTTCTACGCAGGCAAAGGCCTGGCAAACGACTTGCAGAAGGCTGCTATTGCAGGTGCAGTAGCCGGTGCGCAGCACGTACACATTATGGCCGAGGCTTACGGGGTGCCTGTTGTACTTCACACAGACCACGCTGCCAAAAAGCTTTTACCTTGGATCGACGGATTGCTGGAGGCAGGTGAGAAGTTTTACGCGGAGCACGGCAAGCCCTTGTTCAGCTCGCACATGCTGGACTTGTCTGAGGAAGACATCAAAGAAAACATCGAGACCTGCGCCGATTACCTGAAGCGCATGGACAAGATGGGTATGACTGTTGAAATTGAGCTGGGCGTGACTGGCGGTGAGGAAGACGGCGTTGACAACTCTGATGTTGACAGCGCGCGCCTGTATACGCAGCCTGAAGAAGTAGCCTATGCTTATGATGTACTCAACAAGATCAGCCACCACTTCACCATCGCAGCCGCCTTCGGAAACGTGCACGGCGTCTACAAGCCAGGGAACGTAGAGTTGCGCCCCGAGATATTGAAGAACTCTCAGGAGTTTATCCAGGAGAAATTCGGTACGGGTCCTAATCCGGTGCACTTCGTATTCCACGGCGGTTCTGGCTCTGAGAAAGAGAAAATCACGGAGGCAATCGAATATGGTGCTATCAAAATGAACATCGACACCGACATGCAGTGGGCCTTTTTGGAAGGTATCCGCAACTACATGAACGACAAGAAAGACTACCTGAAGGCGCAGATCGGCAACCCGGATGGCGACGATGTGCCGAACAAGAAGCACTATGACCCACGTGTGTGGTTGCGCGAAGGTGAGAAAACGTTCATCACCCGTTTGAAGGAAGCCTTCTCGGACCTGAACGCGATCAACCGTAACGCATAATTTAACCAGTAAGCACAAAAGCAAAAGGGTGAGACATATAGTTTCACCCTTTTGCTTTTTATAGGGGTATGACTCGACCTAATCTATTTGTGCTGTAACAACCACTGGTAAATTTTCTCGGTGTCTTCTTTGGTGCACAGCTGTGAGCCAGGCGTCATGGTGGCCGCGGTTCCGGCGGCTACGCCAAAGCGCACCATTTCATCCAGCGACATTTGCCGGAGCAAGCCCAGGGCCATACCCCCTACCATACTGTCGCCAGCTCCGACAGCGCTTTTCTGTTTCACCGCAGGAGAAACTATGTAGGATATGCCTGTTTCCTTGGATGCCAGCATGGCGCCACGCGGCCCCAGGGAAACAACTAACACCTCGCACTTTCCTTCATCCAGAATCTGCCTGGCAATCTGCTCCTGCTCCAGCACGGTTACCTCCTCTTTGCCCACCAGGGCGGCCATTTCATGCTGATTCGGCTTGAGCAGGTATACCCCTTCCCCGGCGGCCTGCAACAGAGCATCACCCGAGGTATCCACAATGAGCCGGAAGCCGCGCCGATGCGCTAACTTGGCGAGTTGCAGGTAATAGTCCTCTGGCACTCCGGGCGGCAGGCTACCACTCGCGATCACGTACTCCGGCAGTTTGGCATCCGGCATTTGCTCCAGCCAAGTCAGTGACGGGCGCCATTCCTCCTCCGTTACCTCCGGCCCAGGCATGCCAAAGCGGAACTGATTACCCGTATTCCTTTCCATCACCATCAGGTTCTCACGTGTCCAGTTCTTGGTCGGGATGGCCTTGTAGCTGACCTTCTCCTCTGCTAGCAGGTCGCACAGGATCTCACCGGGAGAGCCCCCTGATAAGAACCAGGCACAGGACTCACCGCCCAGCTTTTTGATGGCCCTGGATGCATTAACGCCACCACCACCGGGTTCGTAGTACGGGCTTTCGCAGCGCATCTTCTTTTCAGGCAGCACCTGGTTTACAAAGGTGCTTTTGTCTAGCGCCGGGTTAAGTGTAATGGTGATGATCTTTTCCATAATTCAGATAGGCTGGGTACGTAGTATGGCAGTGGGCAAACACCACTAGCGGGGTTAGGTTTTAAGTTGATTCCTTAAGAAATTGAAAACTCGCGATGGTCTCCGGTGGCAAACGTGTGGACCTCGCCTTTTATTCCTATCTCTACGGTTTTCTGCCAGCCCATGTCTACCTTTACCATTACCTTTTGCCTCGTAAACTGCAACGAGATCCAGTGGCTGCGGTAGCGCACCTGGAAGTTAAGGCAATCTATGTTATCGGGCAGCACAGGGTTCAGCCAAAGCACATTGTCACGTATCTCCAATCCTGTAAAGCTGCGCTGCACCAGGTCCACGGTGCCTGCCATGGCCCCCAGGTGAATCCCCTCCGGGGTAGTGCCTCCCTGCACATCCTCCACATCGCTCATCAGGGCCGTTTCAAAGTTGCTCCAGGCACGCTTCCTGTCCGAGCGGGCCAGCACCCAGGCATGCACAATCTTGCTAAGGGTGGAGCCGTGCGAGGTCCGCTGCTCGTAGTAGTAAATGTTCTTCAGAATGTCATCCACAGCAAAAGCATACCCCAGGAGCTCAAAAATGTGGATCAGCTCGGTGGCGGAGAACAGGTAAAACAGCATCAGCACATCAGCCTGTTTGCTTGCTTTGTAACGGTTCACACTGTCGCCTTCGCTTTCCAGGATGCGGTCCAGCCGGATCGACTCGCCGTACTTTTCCTTGTACGCGTCCCACGGAAACTCCAGCAATTTATCATACCCCTCAAACTGCTCGATAATTTGGCTATCTCCGATAAAGGGCACATACATTTTATGGCTGATCTCGCGCCAGCGCGCCACATCGGCATCCGTAATCTCGCACTTCTGAAAGAGCTCCGCAATACGGGAATCATCGAGTATCTCCAGCAACTGCAGCGCGCGCTGTATTACCCAAACGGCCATGATGTTGGTATAGGCATTGTTGCGCAAACCTGGCTCACTGGAGTTCGGGTAATTGGTATGGTACTCGTCAGGGCCAACTACATGGTGAATCTCAAAGCGGCCGGTCGCCTCGTTATACCCCGCAATGGTAGACCAGAAAAGCCCGATTCTGAATATCATCTCGGCACCCACAAACGTGAGGAACTCCATGTCTTCGGTTGCCTGGAAATATTGCCAGACATTGTAGGCGATGGCGCCATTGATGTGGCGCTGCAGGTGCGTGTCGTCGTTTAGCCAGCGCCCCGACTTTGGGTTAAGGTGGATAATCTGCGTTTCTTCCTGGCCATTGCTGCCACTTTGCCACGGAAACATGGCACCACGGTACCCCGCCTGGGTGGCTGCAAAAACAGCTTCGGGCATACGCCGGAAACGGTATAAAAGCAGCTCACGGGTAAGCTCGGGCAAGCGTAGGTTTAGGAATGGGAAGATAAAAAGCTCATCCCAGAAAATATGCCCCCGGTACGCCTCCCCGTGCCAGCCGCGTGCGGGCACCCCTGTATCCATACCTATGGAGTTGGGTGAAACCGTTTGAAGCAGGTGGAAAATGTGCAGCCGCAGGATGGGTTGCGCGCTGTTGTTACTGGACAGTTGCATGTCGCAGCGGTACCACAGGCGCTGCCAGGCTTGCCGGTGGTGCTCCAGCAGGTGCTGAAAGCTCCCCTGCCGCTCGATGTTTTTGCAGGCTTCCTGCAGCGGCTCCGTAATCGCATTGTCGCGGGAGGTATGTACCTGTACCACCTTCTCGACCCACACCGCTTGCCCCTGCTGGCAACCCACCTTAAATTGCTGCACGATGTAGCCCGCTTCTGTTTGCGTTGCCCCCTGCGTAACTGGCCCCTGTGGTTCTGTGCATACGCGGGTGCGGGCTGCCTGCGCCATCCGAATGTTAGACTGGGAGGACTGGACAAGCAGAAAGATCGTATTATCGTTGTGGTGCCCCTGCTCGAGCGGCTCGAGGTGTTGGCTGGCCAGTGTGCGGTAGCGGGCCACGCCCAGGTTTTTTACCCGACCATCCAGAGCAGATGCTATCTCCAACTCCCCAGACCAGTTCAGCGGGGTAAGCTCCCACTCCAGGGCGGCCACATGGGGGTTGGCCATGCTCAGGAGGCGGCGGCTCTGGAGCGTGCTTTCGTGGCCGGCTGCGTCCCGAAAGTGCAGGTGCCGCGACAGGACGCCCTGCTGCATGTCCAGTTCCTGCTTGTAGCTCATCACTTCTACCTTTTCCAGGCCAAACCACTCTTCCGCGCCAGCGTGCCGAAAAGAAAGGCATAGCCAGTTAGGCCAGTTCACCAGATCCTCATTGATGATTTTCCGCCCGGACACTTCGGATGGCAGCCTGTTGTAGCCACCTGCCAGGTAAGTGCCCGGGTAATGGACCTGTTCGTCTGCGGTGGCTTCCTCAAAAGCCCCGCGGGTGGCCAGGTAGCCGTTGCCTAACGTACAGAGCGCCTCACGCAGTGGCTGCGCTGCGGGGTCCCAATTCTCATATAAGATCTTCCAGTCATACATCTTGCTGTTTTTTGATGGTACGCGTCAGTGACTCCAGGAAGGCTTGGACCTCCTCCACATCCTCCAGTCTGTACTCCGCAGCTGTCTGCTCGTCGTGCTCCCCTACCATAATCCCGATGCCCTGGCCCTGCAGCGTGGCAAAGGCGTCCTCATCGGTAATGTCATCGCCAATATAAATGGGCAGTATACCTGGTTTGTTCAGGTCTAGTTCTTCCATCAGCCAAAGCACTGCTTTGCCTTTGTGCCAATCCAGGTTTGGCTTCAGTTCCATGATCTTCTTGCCTGGTCCGTTTTTCAGTTCCGGGTGCTCCCCGATCACCTCTTCAGTCACCTGCAATACCTTGGCAACCTGCTCATCCGGAACGTTGCGGTAATGCACGGCAATGGCATACCGCTTGCGTTCAACCAGCACCCCTTCCACATCCTTCAGCCGCTCGTCCAGCGTTTTGTTGGCTTTGTCGAGCGCGGGAATGGCAGCCTTTGCCCCACCCGGTTCTGTGTGCATGTTGTTGGGGCCGGAGATATCGAAGCCATGCGAGCCGGCATAGTATAAATTATCGAGTTGCACCAGGCCGGCCACATTGGCCCGGTCGCGGCCACTTACCACGGCTACGCTGCAGACATCTGCCAACCGCTCCAGGGTCTGGCGCATCTCGGTTGTTAAAACGGCTTTGTCCGGGTCTTTCACGATGGGGCTCAGGCAACCGTCATAATCCAGAAAAATCGCGGGCTTTTTGCCGTTCAAAAGTTTCGGGACATCTACCAGGGCAGAAGGCAGCTTGTGCGCATCGTGCTTCTGGACTAGCGCGTTTTGTTGGTCTTTCATATTTTTAGTCTGTTGGGAATTGTTGCAATGCCAGTTCGGCACCGTTTTCTATGAGTTCTTTTTCTTGATTTGTGCGGTCGATGCCGACAACCAGTGCAAAGCCGCCGGCACGGCCAGCCTGCACACCCGAAATGGCATCTTCAAATATGGCAGTCTTTCCAACTGGCACACCCAGTTGCCTTGCCGCTTCTATAAAAACGTCCGGCGCCGGTTTGCCTTTCAAGTTGCGCTCCACTGCCACCTGCCCGTCCACCCGCACCTCAAACATGTCTGCCACACCCGCCGCTGCCAATATGGACCGGCAATTCTTACTAGCCGAAATAACCGCAAGGCGATACCCTTCAGCCTTTCTTTTCTTTAAAAAAGCAAGCGTGTCAGGGTATACCTCTACCCCCTGTGCCTGCATTAACTCCTGGAAGAATTCGTTTTTTCGGTTACCGAGTCCGGCCACGGTTTCCATGTCAGGCGTGTCTGCCGCAGTGCCTTCCGGCAGTAGGATGCCCCTCGATTGAAGGAAATTTCGGACACCGTCGTAGCGCGGGATCCCATCGATGTGCTGGCGGTAGTCTGTCGCGATCTCCAGGGGTGCATAGTTTTTGGCATCCTGTTGCCCGCGTTGTCGCAGGTAAGCATCAAACATCTTTTTCCAGGCAGCCGCATGCAACCGGGCGGTTTGCGTGATGACGCCATCCATGTCCAGAATCAGGGCCTGGATGTTCCGTTCTTTCAGTAACTGTAGTAAGCGGTTGGGTGGCATGCAGGCTTTTTTAGATCGTTAGACTGCTTATTTGATAAATGTACCCTGATTCAGGCTGTAAAGTTTTTAGATACCGATATTTACAGCCGCGGCAGAAAGGGGCATAACAAATAAAGCCTCTGGGTTGGAGAGGCTTTATTTGCTTGTATAGCATGTTCTGCTACGGTTTACACCTTTAAAGGCAGCATCTTATTTGCTTATGCTTCCGCGTTCTGCAGGTGGAGGTGTGCTGAAAAACCTTCGATTACCAGGTCAGCTCCTTTGCCCTCGAAGGCGTTTTCATTAGAGCCGCTGTCAACACCTACCACCAGGCCGAAACCACCTGTTTTAGCACCTTTCACTCCCTCTGGCGCATCTTCAAACACAGCTGTTTCCTGCGGATCAACACCCAATTGACGGGCGGCTTCCAGGTAAATGTCCGGAGATGGCTTGTTCTCCAGCCCAAGTTCTGAGGCAACCACTTTGTCTACACGCACATCAAACAGCCTTTCCAGGCCAGCACGGCGAATAATGGTAAGGCAGTTGCGGCTCGAAGACACGATAGCGGTTTTCATACCGGCCTGTTGTTGCTCCTTTACCCACTGTACGGCACTTTCGAATACCACCACACCGTTCTGCTTCAGCAGTTCATGAAAGTAAAGGTCCTTACGCTCACCCAGGCCTACGATGGTGTTTTCGTTGGCATCATCTTCTGCGGTGCCCTGCGGCAGTTCAACCCCACGTGAATTCATGAAGTTGCGCATTGCCTCGAGGCGCGGAACGCCATGCACAAAGGCGCGGTAATCCTCCATCAACTCAAAAGGCTTATAGGTTTTACCATCCTGCTCGCTGCGCTGCTTCAGGAAGGAGTCACAAAGTTTCTTCCAAGCTTCCGCATGAAGTACTGCCGTGTTCGTGATCACCCCATCCATGTCCAGGATAAGTGCCTTGATGTTTTTTTCTTTTATCAGTTTATTCAGATCACTCATTATAGTATGAATTAATTTTCGACACAAGATTGGCTCATCACCCACTTGTATGCAGCTATAGCCACATGGGGTACTGCGATACGTTATTGAACAGAACGTTGCGAAGGCATTACCTGGGTTCCGGCCTTAATTGGGTATACGCACTCAGGCCCAAAAACTTTGAAAAAATCCGAGCCAATCCAGTAACTGTGAGTCGAACTAAAGTTTATACCTGAACGCGCAGTCGCCTGAAGTATGCTAATTCCTTAACCCTGTCGGTTAAGTTGCGGGGCGACCTTAGGCTGCCCTTCCTTCAAATATACTGAATAACCGATTTAAATCGCCATGTTTCAGTTTAAATTTGGCGGTATTTTAATGGAAAAACCCTGGTTTATGCCCGTCAGTAACCAGAAAGTGTACTGGCTGTCAGGCATCCTCTAAAGCAAGCTGTTCTCTTGATTCGCGCTGCTGCCTCGCTGATGTATGAAATACTTGTAAGCTTCGGCTACCCAAACCACGGAGGAGGAAAGGACCAGAAGGATTAAAAGATCCGCTAAAGGCAAAGGTTCAAAACGGAACAAGCCTCGTAACAGCGGCGTGTAAACCACGACCAACTGCAGGAATACGGATACCACAAAAGCAAGGTTGATGTATTTATTACTGAAGACACCGATTTTGAAAACCGACTGCTGCAGCGAGCGCATGTTAAAGGTATTGAAGACCTGCGTCATGGACACCACCAGAAAAACCGCTGTCCGGGCCATGGTTTCTCCCTGTGGCAGGTAATAGGCAAAGGCGCCCAGGGCCAGCCCCAGCATGATAGTACTCATCAGCAGGATATAGGGCACCACATCCCGGTTCAGGATGCTGGCATCGCGGGCCACGGGCTTTTGTTTCATGATGTCACCGTGCCCGCGTTCAGCGGCAAGCCCCAGTTCCATCACGCCGTCTGTGACCAGATTTACCCACAGGATCTGCGTAGCGGTTAGCGGGAAGGGCCAGCCGATGGCAATAGCCACGATAAAAACCGCTACAGCGGCAAAGTTAGTCGTGAGCAGGAAATAGCTGGCTTGGCGCACATTCTGAAACACGATCCGCCCCTCTTGCACGGCACGCACAATGGTCGCGAAGTTATCATCCGAAAGCACGATTTGTGACGCTTCTTTGGCTACGTCGGTTCCGCGGATTCCCATGGCGATACCCACGTCAGCGCGTTTCAGGGCCGGCGCATCATTCACCCCATCCCCCGTCATGGCAATCAGGTAGCCTTTTTCGCGCAGGGTTTCCGCGATGCGTAGTTTGGTGCCCGGGCTCACACGCGTAAACACAGAGACCTGGTCTACCAGGCGGTTGAATTCCTGATCGTCCACATCCAGTTCGTCTTCCTGCAGAACCTGCAGCGTGTCTTCGCCTGTGGCCTGTCCATCCAGAATGCCGACCTCACGGGCAATGGCGGCACCGGTTTTCTTGTGGTCCCCGGTAACCATTATCACGCGTATACCGGCCGTGCGGCAGGCAGCAACCGCTTCGGGCACCCCTTGCCTGGGCGGGTCCACAATACCGGTAATCCCTACCCAAACCAAGTCCTGTATATCCGCTGCTTCTGCCACGTCCATGCTTGTTGGCGCCTCGCGGTAGGCAAGCGCCAGCACGCGCATCGCATGGTCGGCCCATTCCTCCATCTTCTCCTGCACCTGCTTTCTGGCGTCCTCGGTTAATTCCTTAGGGCCGTCAGAGGTAAGTATGTGCGAACTGAGAGCGAGTATTTTTTCGGGTGCCCCTACCGCCAACAGCTTTCGCCCACCCGCTGTTTCGACCAATGCCCCCCGAAACTTCTGTTCCGAGCTGAATGGCAGGTCATCCAGCGGCTTTACTTCTGGCAACCAATCAGCGTGGTGGTCCAGCACCTTACGGGCCAGTACTAGCAGCGCGATTTCGGTGGGGTCCCCAATGGCTGCTGGTTCATCGCCGGTACCGGTAGGGTTTTTAGCTGCCCCCTCCTCAGGTAGTGAGGCATTATTACAGTACCGGGCAATCAACAATAATTTCTGTAGTACCTGGCTTTGCGTAGCGTCATAAGGCTAGTCGTCCTTTTCCAGTTCCCCCTCTATGGCGTACCCGGTACCCGACACACCCAGTTCCGTCCCATCGCCCAGGTATACCCGTTTCACGGTCAGAATGCTTTTGGTCAGCGTCCCGGTTTTGTCCGTCATGATCACAGAAACAGAGCCTAACATCTCGGTGGCGGTAAACTCCCGGATAATGGCGTGCTGTTTCGCCATCCGCTTCGCCCCGATGGCCAGCACGATGGAAATAACTGCAGGCAGCCCTTCAGGGATAGACGACACGAGGGTTGCCACTGTAACGAGCAGTACCTCATCAGAGGGATAATCCCGCACAAAGTACCCCAGCACAAACACGATGAGGGACGTGGCAATGGCGATGACGGCCATTTGCTTGCCCAAGCGCTCTGTTTTTTTCCGGAAGTTGGTTGTAGTAGATTTAATGCTGCTCAGCGAACTAGATATCTTACCGAGCTCGGTATGCTGGCCCGTCGCCACTACCACAGCCCGGGCGGTACCGCGGGCCACATGCGTGCCTTTCCAAACCATGTTCAGCCGGTCTCCCAGGTTAGCACCCTCCGGAAGCGGCTCCAGTTCCTTTGTGATGGGCAGCGACTCGCCCGTGAGTGAGGCCTCTACGGTTTGCAGGTTCTTTACTTGCAGCAGCCGTGCATCGGCAGGTATACCATCCCCTTCCTCAAGCAGCAGCACATCGCCCGGAACCAGCTCGCGGGCCTCCACTTTCCGGTTCTTGCCATCCCGCACCACAGTAGCCTGTTGCTTAATCATGCGCTTGAGCGACTGAATGGCCTTCTCTGCTCTGTACTCCTGGAAAAAACCCAGCAAGGCGTTGAACAAGATTACGCCCATAATCACATACACGTCCACCATATGATCGGCATACCAGGCAACGCCTGCCGCCAGAAACAGGATGAGGATCAGGAAGTCCTTGAACTGATTCAGGAAGAGCAACAAAGGGTTCACGCCCTCCGTGCCGGTCAGCTCATTAGGTCCATACTCCTGCATCCGCTGCTGCGCCTCCGAGTCGCTGAGCCCCTGGTCTTTGGTTTGCAGCTTTTCGAGCGTTTCATTTGCACTTATACTGTGGTATGGAAACTTCTGATCGAGAGCCATAGGCGATGTCTTGAGGAGGTGGCAGTATTTTGACACGAAATTGGCAATGCCGCTTCAGGCAGCAGGTGTTGAAATGGGTTTCATACCTTGCCGGGGTTAAGCGGCTGTTCGCAGCACAGCAACAATGGATTCAAATTCAGCCATGGAAACACATGAATCTACGTACTTCTATGTTTTTTACTGTAAAAGCCCAATAAAAGGATACAGAAGATTTTATCTCAACCTTAAAAATTTCTAATTTTAGGGCTTCAATTATTGCCGCTGTTTCAAAATCGTTCCAGCAACGTTGCCAACATGACCGGATCGGGTCCATTTGGTGACTGCCGGAGAATACTAAACTAATCGAAAAAAGATGTTAAAAAACCAATCACCAATACAAGCCAAAGCCTGGCAAAAGCTGGATGCCCACTACAAAGCCCTTGCGCCTCAGCACCTGCGTGACCTTTTTGCGCAAGACCCAGCGCGTTTTGACAAATTCTCGCTGCAGTCTGAGGACATGCTGTTTGATCTATCTAAGAACCGCATCACCGAGGAGACGCTGACGCTGCTGACAGAACTGGCAGAGGAACTGGGGTTGCCTGCCGCCATCGAAAGCATGTTCAAAGGCGAGCCGATCAATGCTACCGAAGGGAGAGCGGTGCTCCATACAGCCTTGCGCAATTTCACGGACGAAAAGCTGGAAGTAGACGGTGAAAACATCTTACCGGAAGTACGCGAAGTGCAGGAGCAGATGCGCGCCTTCTGTGAGCAATTGCACAGCGGCGAATGGAAAGGCTATACCGGCAAAGCCATCAACCACGTGGTAAACATCGGGATCGGTGGCTCTGACCTGGGCCCGCAGATGGTGTGCGAGGCACTGAAAAGCTACAAAAAGGAGCACATCGAGATTAGCTTTATCTCGAATGTAGACGGCACGGATGCGGCAGAGGTACTGCGCCACCTCGATCCGGAAACAACCCTGTTCATCGTCGCTTCCAAGACCTTCACAACGAAAGAGACCATTACCAATGCTAAAACAGCGCGTGACTGGTTCCTGAAAAAGGCGGAAGATAAAGCGCATGTAAAGAAGCACTTCGTGGCACTCTCCACGAACACGGAAGCTGTGGTGGAATTTGGCATCGCGCCAGAAAACACGTTCCGTTTCTGGGACTGGGTAGGCGGGCGTTTCTCGCTTTGGTCTGCCATTGGCCTCTCCATTGCCTGCGCGCTGGGGTATGATAAATTTGAGGAATTGCTGAAAGGTGCCGAGGCGATGGACAAGCACTTCCGCACTGCGGAACTGCGCCAGAACATCCCCGTGCAACTGGCGCTGCTCAGCGTCTGGTACACGAACTTCTTTGGCAGCCAGACCCATGCGGTGCTCCCTTATGACCAATACCTGCGCCTGCTGCCGGATTACCTGCAGCAGCTGATGATGGAAAGCAACGGCAAGAGCGTAGACCGTGGTGGTGAGCCTGTAGGCTACGAAACACAGCCTGTGATATGGGGTGCTGCCGGCACCAACAGCCAGCACTCTTTCTTCCAGTTGATTCACCAGGGCACTGTCCTGATTCCTTCTGACTTTATTGCACCCGCTATCAGCCAAAACCCGGTTGGAGAGCATCACCCGCTGCTGCTGTCGAACTTCTTTGCCCAGACAGAGGCCTTAATGAAGGGCAAAACCGAGGAAGAAGTACGCGAGGAACTCAAGGGCAAAAACATGAGCAGCGAAGCGCTGGAGCAACTGGTGCCTCATAAAGTGTTTGAGGGCAACAAGCCCTCAACATCCATCATGTTCAAGCGCCTGACGCCGTATACCCTGGGCAAGCTGGTGGCGATGTATGAGCACAAGACTTTTGTACAGGGCGTGATCTGGAACGTGTACAGCTTTGACCAGTGGGGCGTAGAGCTTGGCAAGCAGCTGGCCGGCACCATCGAGGGCGAACTGCTCGGCGATAAGCAGGCCACGCATGATAGCTCAACACAGGGCTTGATCAATTACTACAAAAATAACCGCTAACTAGCCGGCCACTGTTACGTTAAAAGCGAGGCATACCTGTTAACCAGGCGATGCCTCGCTTTTATGTTTCATACCATTACACAAATCCATACAGCTATACGGCACGCACACCGCCTTGCGGCCACTTCGCTCCTGCTCTGCTGCTTGCTTTGCCTGAGCAGCTGCGCCGACAACTCCTTTTTTCAGAAAGATGCGCAGGCTACGCCGGAAGAAGTGAAAGGCAGAGCCCCCGCAGGACCCGATAGTGCCTGGGTGATTGCGGGCCGGCACTACGACCGCAGCGGAGTGCATCGCTTTTTTTGGGGTGACCATCACCGGCAGGTATGGACCACCCCCGTGAAAGTGCCTGTTCTAAAATTAAACGCTGTTAATGGCGGGCTAAAGGTTTTGAAGAAGGGCGGTGGTTTCCAGACAACCAGCTTCACGCTTGAAGATAGCACAGGGCGGCTATACGCCCTGCGCTCCCTGGACAAAGACCCGGTGGATGTGGTAAGCCCTTTCTGGCGTAAAACATTTGTGGCCAACATCCTACGCGACCAAACTTCAGCAGCTAACCCCTACGGGGTGCTGGTACTGCCTATCCTGGCCGAGGCTGCAGGGGTATACCACGCCAGCTCTAAGCTGTTTTACGTGCCGTCTTCGGCGAATGGATTTGGCGCTCACGCCACAGCTGTAGGAGGCAGGGTTTTTATGCTGCAGGACAAATTCGAGACCCCCGATGACTTGTCGCCCGCTTTTAAGGGGGTGGATGATTTTGCCGACACAGATGCTGCCCTCAAGAACCGCTTTAGCTGCAACAACTACCATTTTGACCAAAAAGCCTTTGCCCGCGCCCGCCTCCTGGACGTGCTGGTGGGAGATTGGGACCGCCACAAGGGGCAATGGGAATGGGCACTGAAGAAAAACGGAACTGAGTACACCTACTACCCTATCCCAAAAGACCGTGACCAGGTGTTCCTGAAGATGAACGACGGCCTCATACCTGCCATCGCCACCAGCAAGTTCGTGGTCCGTAAGTTCCACAGCTTTGAAGAGAAATTCGACGATGTGCCAGCTTACATGATTAACGGGGCTTTTGTGGATGCCCGGTTCCTGAATGAACTCAGCTTATCAGACTTTACAGCTATTGCCCGTGACATGCAGCAGCGCCTGACGGATGCTGTTATCCAAAAGGCTGTGCAGCAACTGCCGCCGCCTGTTTTTAATTTGATAGGCGCAGAGCTCCTTTCTAAACTAAAAAGCCGCCGGGATCTTTTGCCAGAAGCTGCCAAAAAAATGTATAAAAAGTTAGCCAAGGAGGTAACCGTGGTGGGTTCTGATGAAGCGGAAGAGTTTATCGTAAAGCGGCTGGATGACGACCGCACCGAAGTGATCATGCAACGCCCTGCTCAGGATGGTTTACAGGGCAGAGTTTTATACCGCCGCGTATTCAACCGCAGTGAAACCGAGGAAATCACACTACACGGCCTCGGGGGAGATGATACTTTCATAGTGCAGGGAAAGGTGAGAAATGGACTGCTGCTAAAGCTTTACGGGGGTATAGGT
Organism: Pontibacter sp. CAU 1760; assembly: GCF_054482735.1. Lineage (NCBI taxonomy): Bacteria > Pseudomonadati > Bacteroidota > Cytophagia > Cytophagales > Hymenobacteraceae > Pontibacter > Pontibacter sp. CAU 1760. The sequence goes on along the minus strand of NZ_JBTLRL010000010.1, from coordinate 582 downwards.
GAGGACACTTATAAGGATACCTCGGAGGTTGACGGCTGGAAGCACCTGACCCGCATCTACGACACAGCCCGCGGGAACAACCTGCAGCTAGGCCCTGAGTCTAAAGACAGGACCACCCGCGATGTGCGCGTACATGCTTATGACCGGGAAGGAAAGTAAGCAGGTTTAGTACACACTGGCAATGAATGCGTTACTTTGTAGCGCAAGGGTCAGTAACGAGGCTATAAAATAAACTGTGTCAAAGGATTAGGAGTATTACCTTTAACACAGTTGACATGGAAGAGAAAAACGAGCTGGATCTGGAAAAGATCAAGCGCCAGTTCCTGGAAGAGTTTAGGAGCGGCAAACCCACCTTTGGCAAAGACGGCGCGCTTGGCCCCTTGCTGAAACACTTTCTGGAAGCCGCTTTGGACGCGGAGATGGACCTGCACCTGACGGATGAGCTACGCAAGCAAGGCGACCGGCGCAACGGAAAGGTGAGCAAACAAGTCCGCACCTCAGACGGGGTGATTGAAGTGGAATCCTCCCGTGACCGCTCGGCTAGCTTTGAGCCGCAGATCATCCGCAAGCGGGAAACGGTGC
>NZ_JBTLRL010000009.1:0-242574 GCF_054482735.1 Pontibacter sp. CAU 1760 | reverse complement strand
CCTGGGCTACTACAGCTAACTTAAAGCCCAGGGTATAGTCGCACTGAGTACGCTTGCTTTTTTTCTCTTCCCCTTTTTCCATATAAGGTTGTGTTTAGTGTCAACCTATTTCAGGACGGGACACAGTTATATATAAGAGGAAGGGCTTGCGATGGCAAGCCCTTTTTTTATGCCCATACCTTCGATCAAATCAGCTTTTATACTTAATCATTCGGTTCTGATAGTCTGCGGAATGGATGGTAACGGAATAATCCGGAATTTTGAGCACGGTTTTTGGGTTAATCCCGAGTAACAAAACACTGGCAAGGTATGGCTCGGGAATTGGATACTCAAAGGCTTATATCTCCTGGCAGTAACAGCCACCATCAACAGAATTCTATGCTTAAGAAACTCTTACTAAGCCTGCTGCTGCTAGCAGTTATGCTGCCCGCACACTTGGCAAGCGCTCATGATTACCACGCCAGCATCACAGATGCCACGTACAACCCACGCACTAAAAGCCTCCAGGTGGCGGTAAAGGTGTTCCGGGATGATCTGGAAGACGCCCTTTCGCGGCAGGCCAAAACGAAAGTGAAGTACAGCAGCACTTCCGAAGAGGTACAAAAGCAGCTGGCCAACTATGTAAAGCCCCGGTTGGCGTTTGAAGTAGAAAAGGGAAAGGCCCTGCCCGTGAAGTTTGTAGGCTCTGAGGAAGAAACCGATGTGGTATGGCTCTATGTGGAAGTGCCCATGAGACAGACTTCCTTCGCGCAGCTTTATGTGAAAAACGCCATCCTGACCGATTTGTTCTCAGACCAGATGAACATCGTGAATGTGAGCCATAAGGGCAAGGTGGAGAGTGTGATGATGCAGCGGGGCGACGCAGCCAAGAAGCTGACGTTTTAACGTAGCCTAGTATAAACAGCAGCGGGGCAAGAGTACTTCAGGTGCTCTTGCCCCGCTGCTGTTTATACCCCCTAAGGCTTATTTTTTTTAGGCTTGATGATAGTAAACTCCACCCGTCGGTTCATGCGGCGGTCTTCCTGGGTTTTCTCCTCGCGCAACGGCTTCTGGCTGCCATACCCTATGGCGTCGATCCGGTCATCCAGAAGATTAACTTTCTGGCCTATATAACGCTTGATGGCGTCTGCCCTGTCCTGGGAGAGCGAGAGGTTAAAGGCCGGGTCCCCGAAACCATCTGTATGGCCTGCAATCTCCAGCCGATAGCTTGGGTGGTCGATCATAAACAGGGCCACATCATCCAGGATTGACTTCATCTCGTCTTTTATGGTGGCAGAATTCTGATCAAACTCAATGTTCTGGAACACCATCGGGATGCTGTAGTCAATTACCGTGGTCATCACCTGAAAGGTCGTATCCTGCTGTAGCGACAGTTCCCGCTCAATCGTGAAGAAGTCGGGGCTCTGGATGAGTATCATGTAGCGGGTGTTATCGATCAGGTCAAACTCGAAAGAGCCGTCCGGCCGGATATACTTCGAGGAGATTTCGATGCCGTTGTCCATGTCGATGATAGAGATGACCCCAGCCAAGGGCTTATGGGTAACTGAGTCCGTTAAAATTCCCTCTACTTTGGTAACCGCCAAGGGGTGGGCCTCCATCGGTAGTGGGAAGGAGTATAAATCCAGGTTATCGATATCATCTGCCTCGGAGCGGGCATAGTATAGGTTCTTGGACTCCGCATCGATGGTGAAGTAATACTCACTGCCGCCTCCGTTTACCAATGGGCCAATGTTACGCGGCTCCTGCCATTGTCCCCGTTGCCGGTAAGTTTTGTAGATATCGAAATCGCCGAAATTATAGAGCTGCCCCCTGGAGGAGAAATAGAGCACTTGGTAGAGCGGATGGAAAAACGGGCTAACCTCACTCTCCCGGGTGTTCACCACCGGCCCCAGGTTTCGGGCAGGCGCCCAGCTGCCGTTTTTGAGCTTGTGGGTAAAGTAAATGTCAGACAAGCCGAAGCCACCTAGGCGGTCAGAGGCAAAGTACAGCGTGTCTTCGTTGGCGGTAAGGGTAGGCTGCGAGTCCCAGGCTTTGGAGTTGACCGTTGGCCCCAGGTTAGCGATCTTGCCCCAAGTGCCGTCTACCTGCAGGGTGGCGGTATAGAGGTCGCAGTTGCCGAAGCCGTCAGGAGCCTCGCAGCGGGCAAAGTACAGCGTTTTGCCGTCGCGGCTCAGGCAAGCCGACCCCTCGTTGTAAATGCTGTTGATCGGTTTCCCAAACGACTGCGCCTGCTCCCAGAACCCGTCGTTTTGCCTGCTGTAAAACAAGTCCTCGTTCACCTTCGTTTCCATCCCCTGGTAGTTCACGTTGCGCTTGGATGTGAAGATGAGCTGTTGGTTTCCGCTCGCCAGAGCAGGGCCATAATCGGCGTAATCCGAGTTAATGGCATTGCCCATGTTAACATAAACGCCTTTCGGTGGTTTATACACCGCAATGGACTTGCGGTACTCTACCAACTCGTAATAATAATCAAGCGACACGTAGTAGTTCTTGTCGTTTTGGTCGAGCGAGTCGTAGTGCGAGAGCACTTTGCGGGCATCGGAGCGGTGGTGCTTCAGCACCAGGCGGTAGAGCGCCTTAGCTTTCTGGGGGTGTCCCTGCCTTTCGTAGAGCTGCCCGAGGCGCCAGAGCAGCTGCGTGTCTTTGTAGAAGTTCTGAATACCGAAGTTGCGCACATACTGTTCCAGCAGGGGCAGCACCTGGTCGTATTTCCGACGCTTCTCTAATTTATGTATCGTGGCAAGCGCCTTAGGCTCGTGATAGTAAGGGATTTTATTTAAATTGGGAAATTCAGGTTGATACGCCGAACTGGAACCGTTTTGCGGCCCTTTTTTGCCGTTAGCCAAAAGCAGTGGGGTATGTTTATACTGTTGCCCAAGGCTCCTGTGGATGGGGCCAAAATGAAGAAGCAGTGTAACGCTGAGCAGCAGGTATAATCGTATCATGCGTTTAAAAATAACCCGGAACTCAAAGATATCAAAACTTCGATGTATTTGGTGCTGGAAGCAGGCCCAAGTACAGGCTGTTGCCAAAAATTGACCAGTAATTTGCTGTTTGCCCTTAATACCACTGCCATCCTGAGCTTGGCACAAGACTTGACAATACATTTCAGAACAGAAAAACGGGGGACTTAAAGTGTTTTTCTGTCATAATGGCATTAATCTATATATGAACCATACATTCAAGCATTTCTTACACAACCTACTATTGAGCGGAATTTCTGAAAACGATGAGGCAGAGCTGATTCCAATAATCACGGCCGAAATCGAGGATGACGTTAAGACAGAGGATTTACCCGACGAGCTGCCGATACTGGCCGTGCGTAACACGGTGCTATTTCCGGGGGTAGTGCTGCCAATAACGGTTAGTCGCAAAAAATCTGTAAAGCTGGTGCGCAAAGCCCATACCGGCGACAAGATCGTGGGTGTGGTGGCGCAGAAGAACACACTCAGCGACGACCCCTTGGGCGAAGATTTATATGAGGTAGGCACAGTGGCCAAGATCCTGAAAATGCTGGTCCTGCCAGACGGCAACACCACGATCATCATTCAGGGGCAGAGCCGTTTCAAGATAGACGAGATTACCAAGGAGGATCCTTACCTGACGGCCAAAGTAAGCCTGTGCGAGGAAACGCCGCTGGATAAGAAGAGCAAGAAAGTGAAGGCGCTGGTGCAGTCGTTGAAAGACGCGGCCGGCAAGATGCTGAAGCTGAACCCCGAGATACCGCAGGAGGCGCAGGTGGCGCTAGATAATATCGACAGCCCGAGCTTCCTGACGCACTTCCTGTCGAGCAACCTGAACGTAGAGGTAGCCCAAAAGCAGGCCCTGCTGGAGGTGAACGACAGCACCGAGCGCGGCACGCAGTTGCTGGAGCTGATGCTGGTCGAGATTCAGATGCTGGAACTGAAGCAGGAGATACACTCCAAAGTCCATACCGATATTGACCAGCAGCAACGCGATTATTTCCTGCGTCAGCAGATAAAAGTGCTGCAGGATGAGTTGGGGCAGGAGGGGCCGGACCAGGAGATCGAGCGTTTCCGGGAGCGTGCCAAGAAGAAGAAGTGGAGCGAGCCGGTAGCTAAGCATTTCCAGAAGGAGATTGACAAACTAGGCCGACTGAACTCACAGGCTGCTGAATACCCGGTGGCGGTGAATTACCTGGAGTTTTTGCTGGACCTGCCTTGGAACGAAAACACAAAAGACAATTTTAACCTGAAGCGCACCAAAAAGATATTGGACGCAGACCATTACGGGCTGGAGAAGGTAAAGGAGCGCATTCTGGAGTACCTGGCCGTTCTAAAGCTGAAGAACGATATGAAGGCGCCGATTCTGTGCCTTTATGGACCTCCGGGGGTTGGTAAAACCTCCTTGGGCCGTTCGGTTGCCAAGGCGCTGGGCCGTAACTATGTGCGTATGTCACTGGGTGGCGTACGCGATGAGGCGGAGATTCGCGGGCACCGCCGCACCTATGTGGGTGCCATGCCGGGCAAGATCATCAGCCAGATCAAAAAAACAGGTTCCTCTAACCCGGTGATCATCCTGGATGAGATAGACAAGCTGGCTTCTGATTTCCGAGGCGACCCGGCCTCTGCCTTGCTGGAGGTGCTGGACCCGGAGCAGAACCATACCTTCATGGACAATTACCTGGACGTGGAGTATGACCTGTCCAAAGTGCTCTTCATTGCCACGGCCAACTCACTCGATACCATTCAGCCCGCCCTGCGCGACCGTATGGAGATCATCGAGATAACGGGCTATACCCTGGAGGAGAAAACCGAGATTGCCAAGCGCCACCTAGTGCCCAAGCAGGTGAAGGAGCACGGCCTGGAGCCGGAAGACGTAAAAGTGCCGAAGCCGACCATCCACAAGCTAATTGAGGATTATACCCGCGAGTCGGGGGTGCGTAACCTGGAGCGGAAGATTGGGCAGCTGGTGCGCAACACGGCCAAACTGAAGGCGATGGAGGAGGAGTATGCCAAGTCCATCAAGCCCGAGGACGTGACCAAGATCATGGGCTCGGAGATCTTCGACAAAGAGATTTACCAGGACATCGACACAGCCGGTGTGGTAACAGGCCTCGCCTGGACCTCAGTGGGCGGCGATATCCTGTTCATCGAATCCATCCTGAGCCGAGGCAAAGGCAAGCTCACGCTGTCGGGCCAACTGGGCGATGTGATGAAGGAGTCGGCCATGACGGCGATTTCTTACCTGAAAGCACACGCTGAACTGCTGGACATCGACTACCGTTTGTTCGACCAGTATGACCTGCACATCCACTTCCCGGAAGGGGCGGTGCCGAAAGACGGCCCGTCGGCGGGTATAGCCATTTTTACCAGTATTGCCTCGGTGTTTACGCAGCGCAAGGTAAGAGGAAGACTGGCTATGACGGGTGAGATTACGCTGCGCGGCAAGGTATTGCCAGTGGGAGGTATAAAGGAGAAAATCCTGGCAGCCAAACGTGCCGGTATCACCGACATCATTTTGTGCCAAAAGAACAAGAAAGACATTCACGATATCCCGGAGCAGTATATTAAAGGCGTCACCATTCATTATGTGGACCGCGTAGACGAGGTGGTTCAAATCGCTTTGCTGAGAGAAAAGGTGAAATACCCGCTAAAGCTGACGGTGCGGGAAGAGAAGACGGAAGAGTAATTGAATTTTGAAAGACTGATTTTTGAATATCGAAATAGCACATTCAATTATTCAAAAGTCAGTTATTCAAAATTATTCTATATAGCAGCCACAAGAATGTGTTTCCATAAGCCACTGCTAAGTTTGTTTCTGCTATGCTTTGCGCTATCGGCGCAGGCACAGGTGGGCGGGCAGCGGGCTTTTTTGTTTCTGGAGTTGCCCAATAGCGCCCGGCAGGCGGCGCTGGGCGGCGTAAATGTTTCGGCGGGAGGGCACGATGTGAACATGGTGGCCGCCAACCCGGCCCTGCTCAACGCGGAGATGGACAACCAGCTTTCACTGAGCTATATAGGCTACCTGGCCGACATCCGGCAGAGCAGCGTGGCCTATGCTTTCAACTCAGAGAAGTACGGGCGCTGGGCAGCAGGTATAAATTACCTCAACTATGGCGACTTTGTGCAGCGCGACGCGACCGGGGCCGGGGAGGGGAGTTTCAACGTAAACGATTATAGCCTTAGTCTGAGCCACGCCCGGCAGGTAGAGGCCTTCCGGATGGGTATGACGGCTAAAGTTGCAGTGTCCAGCATGGCAGGCAACAAAGCCGTGGGCCTGCTAGCCGATGCCGGCGTGGCGTTTATACACCCGGAGAAAGACCTGACCGTAGGGCTAGCGTTTAAAAACGTGGGCTACCAGGCAAAGGCCTACGACGGGGCGGAGCGGCAGCCCATGCCTTTCGATGCCCAGCTGGGTATAAGCTACAAACCCGAGCACATGCCCGTGCGGCTCTCGCTCACGGCGCACCGCTTATATCAGTTCGACATCGTATACCTCGACCCAAACGCACCCGGAGAGCTGGACGAGAACGGAAACGAGGTGAAAGCCGAAAAGCAGCTGGGCGATAAAATTGCCCGGCACTTTGTAGCAGGAGCAGAGTTTGTGTTCAGCAAGAACTTTCAGGTGCGGGCCGGGTATAACCATTTGCGCCGCCGGGAACTTCGCCTCGACACGCGATCGGGGGGAGCCGGTTTCTCGCTAGGGGCCATGCTGCGGGTCCGGGCTTTCGAGTTGAATTACAGCAGCGCCTTTTTCCATCCCTCGGGGGCCACGCATTACGTTACCGTGAGCACCAACACCCAAACGTTCCTGAAAAAGAAAACTATTTGACAAACTGAAAGGCTGTCGTATTGTTTGACAGATAGCGCCAGCCACCAAATCAATAAGAAGAAAAGACTATGTTAGACAATATAGAGCATTTAACCCCTGCCCAGATCGTGGCAGAGCTTGACAAATACATCATTGGGCAGCACGACGCCAAACGAAACGTAGCCATTGCGCTCCGTAACCGCTGGCGCCGCATGAACGCACCCGAGAACATCCGGGCTGAGATCGTGCCTAACAACATCCTGATGATCGGGGCAACCGGCGTGGGTAAAACTGAGATTGCCCGCCGTTTGGCCAAGATAGCAGATGCGCCTTTCACCAAAGTGGAGGCCTCTAAGTTTACGGAGGTCGGCTACGTGGGCCGCGACGTGGAGAGCATGGTGCGCGACCTCGTGGAGCAGTCCGTGAACATGGTGAAGCACAAGAAGAAAGAGGAAGTGAAGGCCCGTGCCGCCGAACTGGTGGAAGACGTGATTTTGGATGCACTCATTCCGCCTATTCAGGGCCGCGGCACCACACCCACCTATACCTCCTCCGACCCTAATGTGATGCCCGACACAGACTATGAGCTAAACGAGCGCACCCGTGAGAAATTCAGAGAGAAGATCCGCAATGGTGAGTTGGAAGACCGCAAGATAGAGATCCGGGTGCAGCAAAGCAGTATGCCGGGCGTAGGCGGACTAGCGCCAGGTATGGACGAGGCCTCCATGATGAACATCCAGGAGATGATCAGCGGGATGATGCCGAAGAAAACGAAGAAGCGCAAGGTAACGATTGCCGAGGCGCGCAAAATTCTGTTGGAGGAAGAAGCCACCAAGCTCATCGACATGGATGAAGTAAAGGAAGAGGCTATTTTCAAGGCAGAAAACTCCGGCGTGATCTTTATTGATGAGATTGACAAGGTGGCTAGCTCCAGCAAGAAAGGCGGCGGAGGCCCCGATGTGAGCCGCGAAGGTGTACAGCGCGACCTGCTGCCCATTGTGGAAGGCTCGTCGGTGAACACTAAGTACGGCATCATTAACACCGACCATATCCTGTTCATTGCCGCCGGTGCGTTCCACGTGGCCAAGCCGTCCGACCTGATTCCGGAATTGCAGGGCCGCTTCCCGATTCGTGTGGAGCTGAACAGCCTGACGAAGGACGATTTCTACCAGATCCTGAAGTTCCCGAAGAACGCCCTGACCAAGCAGTATGAGGCACTATTAAAGGCTGAGGACGTGGAGCTTACCTTCAACGACGAAGCGCTGGACGAAATCGCGTCAATTGCCTTTGAGGTGAACACGGAGGTGGAGAACATCGGTGCCCGCCGTCTGCATACCGTGATGAGCCGGCTGCTCAACGATATCCTGTTTGATGTTCCGGACAAGATCAGCGCAAACGCCCATATCGTCATCACGCGCGAAACAGTGCAGGGGCGGCTTTCAGGCATGGTGAAAAACCGCGACCTGAGCCAGTATATTTTATAATTACGAATTACGAGTTTCGAATTAAAAAGCTGGCCCGAAAGTCACTTCCGGGCCACAGGATAAAGGTGAGTCTGTGACGCGCGAAGTGCATAAAAGGCTGGTGTTGCTGCTACGGCAGGAGTACCAGCCTTTTTTATATACCACCGCAACAAGCAAAGTATCTACACCATACATTCCGCCGTATTTCTACTATTACCCATCCCAAAACTATGAACATCTATATTATAACAGGAGCCAGCAAGGGCATTGGCAAGGCCATTGCCGAGGAACTGCTGAAAGACGAGAACAACCGCGTAGTGGGCGTGCAGCGCACCAACAGCATACAGCACCCCAACTACCGCCACCAACCCCTGGATTTTTCGGACATCGAGGCCGTGGAGCATAACCTGCAGAAAGTGTTTTTACCCTACGCGGACGCCGAAAAGCTGGTGCTGATCAACAATGCCGGCACGCTGGGCGACATTGGGTATGTGGGCGAAGGCATGCCCAACGAACGCTTCGAGTTTGTGTTTGACATCAACGTGATTGTGCCGGCCATGCTGATGAACACTTTCCTGGAGGCGTACCGCCTGCATCCGGCTCAAAAGGTAGTCGTAAACATCAGTTCCGGCGCAGGCAAGTACCCTGTGGATGGTTGGGCCAGTTACTGCGCCTCCAAAGCGGCCATCGATATGCTGTCGCTGACGGTGCAGAAAGAGCAGGAGGTGCGCGGCACAGGCACGAGGGTATACGCCCTTTCGCCGGGTGTGGTCGATACGGCCATGCAGGCGAATATCCGGGAGGCAGACAGCAGCCGTTTCAGCAACGTGGCGAAGTTCAGGGATTATAAAGCGAATGGCGAGTTAGCCACGCCCGAAGAAGTTGGCTGGAAAATCGTGAATTTTCTACATCAAACAGACCAGTATAACGAAGTGATCGTCTCGGTACGGGATATGTGACGTATACCAGAATAACATTAGAGCGGAAAGCCTAACCTTGTCGGTTGGGCTTTTTTTATACCTGTCGCGCTAGTTTTTTGCCAAACAAGAAAGTGCAGCACTAAAGCATTGCAAATTTTATATGGATATGCTACCTTGTGTAGCTAAGTGTTTAATCACTGCAGGGAGGCAGGGGCTGCCCAGCTGGTATTACGGTTTTGGCCGTGAGAATCAGTTGGGCAATTTCCTCTCCGTTGCGGGATTATAGGTCAGATTAGCTTAAACCTTTTAGCCTGATCCGGGCAAGGTATACCAGATAACCCTTGGAAAACATGGAAGACAACAAGCAAAAAATGAAAGCCTATTGGCGGCGCAATGTGCGGCTGCTGCTCATTCTGCTGGGCCTCTGGTTCTCGGTTTCCTATCTGTTTGGGATTGTTTTCGTGGAGGAGCTGAACCAGTTCATGCTCGGCGGTTACAAGCTGGGCTTCTGGTTTGCCCAGCAAGGCGCCATTTACTGCTTTGTGGTCATCATCTTTATCTACGTGATTATGATGAACCGCCTGGACCGGGAATTTGACGTGGACGAAGAATAACCTAAACTGCTATAGATACGACACCATGGGAATTTTAGCCTGGACCTACCTCATCGTAGGGATTACATTTGCACTGTACATCGGTATTGCTATCTGGTCGCGCGCCGGGTCTACCAAAGAGTTTTACGTGGCTGGCGGGGGCGTGAGTCCGCTGGCCAACGGCATGGCCACCGCCGCCGACTGGATGAGTGCCGCTTCTTTCATTTCCATGGCCGGCCTGATCTCCTTTATGGGGTACGACGGCTCGGTATACCTGATGGGCTGGACGGGCGGTTACGTGCTGCTGGCCCTGCTGCTGGCACCCTACCTGCGCAAATTCGGGAAGTTTACCGTGCCCGATTTTGTAGGCGACCGCTACTATTCCAGCACAGCTCGCCTGGTAGCCCTGATCTGTGCCATTTTTATTTCGTTTACCTATGTGGCAGGCCAGATGCGGGGCGTGGGCATCGTGTTCTCCCGCTTCCTGGAGGTGGAAATTGAGACTGGGGTGATTATCGGGATGATCATTGTGCTGTTTTACGCTGTGCTGGGCGGTATGAAGGGCATTACGTATACCCAGGTGGCGCAATACTGCGTGCTGATGTTTGCCTATATGGTGCCAGCCATCTTTATCTCGGTGATGCTGACCGGCAACCCTATCCCACAGCTTGGCCTGGGCGGCGACCTGGCAGACGGCACACCGCTGCTGGCGAAGCTGGACGGTATGCTGACGGAGCTGGGCTTTGCACCGTATACCAGCGGCACCAAATCCACCATCGACATCTTCTTCATCACAGCGGCGCTGATGGTGGGCACTGCTGGACTGCCCCATGTGATTGTGCGCTTCTTTACGGTGCCGAAAGTGAAGGATGCCCGTAAGTCTGCCGGGTATGCGCTGGTGTTTATCGCCATCCTCTATACCACGGCACCGGCTGTTGGCGCTTTCGGGCGCTACAACATGCTTACCAACATCAGCAACAGGTCCATCTCTGAAATGCCTAACTGGGTAAAGAACTGGCAGAAAACGAAGCTGATCGACATTGAAGACAAGAACGGTGACGGCCGCATCCAGTATGTGAAGGACCCGGCTACCAACGAACTCACCATCGACAAGGACATCATGGTGCTGGCTAACCCCGAAATTGCGGGGCTGCCCAACTGGGTAATTGCCCTGGTGGCGGCTGGTGGGCTGGCTGCGGCCCTCTCTACGGCAGCAGGACTACTGCTCGTCATCTCCACGGCCATCTCCCACGACTTGCTCAAGAAAACCCTACGCCCGAACATCTCAGAGAAGAAAGAGCTGCTTGCCGCGCGTTTGGCCGCTACGGCGGCTGTGGTGGTGGCAGGTTATTTCGGGATCAACCCGCCGGGCTTTGTGGCCGAGGTGGTAGCGTTTGCCTTCGGACTGGCGGCAGCCTCTTTCTTCCCTGTTATCATCATGGGCATTTTCTCGAAGCGCATGAACAAGGAGGGTGCCATCTGGGGTATGGTGATCGGGCTGATCTTCACGGTGGCCTATATCTCTTACTTCAAGTTCATCAGCCCGGAAGCCAACCAGCCCGCGAACTGGTGGTTCGGCATTTCGCCAGAGGGAATCGGTACGTTGGGCATGCTGCTCAACTTTGCGGTATCCTTTGCAATCTCACGCCTGACACCGCCGCCTCCGGCCTACATACAGGACCTGGTGGAGGATATCCGCATTCCGCGCGGGGCAGGGGTTGCCACGGTGCACCACTAACACCATTTGTGCCAGCCTCCGACATCAGAAGTGCACCGATAGGTTTAAAATAAGCGTAGAAGGTCTAACCTGCTGAAGACAGAAAGGTGTTGCAGTACCATCTTCGCACGAGCACCAGGTGGTAGCAAAGCTCACCCAGCGATGGCGACACATTTGAGAGTGAACGTTAACCTACATAAACTATTGAAAAACAAATCATGACGAACTATCAGGTTAAAACCTATGAAGAATACCAGGAGGCCTACCAGCGCAGCGTGGAAAACCCAGAGGGGTTCTGGTCTGATATAGCCGAAACGTTTACCTGGCGCAAGAAATGGGACAAGACCCTGGAGTGGAACTTCGACGAGCCGAACGTGAAGTGGTTTCAGGGCGGCAAGCTAAATATCACCGAAAACTGCTTGGACCGTCACCTGAAAACCCGCGGCAACAAACTGGCCCTGATCTGGGAGCCCAACGACCCGAAAGAACGCTACATCCGGTATACCTACCGCGAACTGCACGAGAAGGTATGCCAGTTTGCCAACGTGCTCAAAAACAACGGGGCCAAAAAAGGCGACCGCATCTGCATCTATATGCCCATGATTCCGGAGCTGGCCTTTGCCGTGCTCGCCTGCGCCCGCATCGGGGCCATCCATTCGGTGGTGTTCGCCGGCTTCTCGGCCTCAGCCATGGCCGACCGCATCAACGATGCCCAGTGCAGCATGGTGCTGACCGCTGACGGCCTGAACCGCGGCTCGAAGCAGATACCGGTGAAGCGCGTGGTGGACGAGGCGTTGGAGCAGTGCGACAGCGTGCGGAAAGTAGTGGTGGTGGAGCGCCTGGGCTGGGCCGTGAACATGGTGGAAGGCCGCGACGTGTGGTACCACGAGGAGGCAAAGGACGTGAGCAAAGAGTGCCCTGCCGAGGAGATGGATGCCGAGGACATGCTGTTTATTCTGTATACCTCCGGCTCTACGGGCAAACCAAAAGGCGTGGTGCATACCTGCGGCGGCTACATGGTATATGCGCAGTACAGCTTCAGCAACGTGTTTCAGTATCAGGAAAGCGACGTGTACTGGTGCACCGCCGACATCGGCTGGATAACAGGCCATACCTACCTGCTGTACGGGCCGCTGCTCTCGGGCGCCACTTCGGTGATGTTCGAGGGCGTGCCGACGTATCCGGACAATGGCCGTTTCTGGCAGATCTGCGACAAGTTTGGCGTGTCTATTTTCTATACTGCCCCTACGGCCATCCGCTCGCTGATGGGCGGCGATATTGAGGATGTGCTCTCGTATAGCCTCGACTCGCTGCGGGTACTGGGCTCTGTGGGCGAGCCGATAAACGAGGAGGCCTGGCAGTGGTACTATCGCCACGTGGGCAAAGGGCGCTGCCCGGTGGTAGACACTTGGTGGCAGACCGAAACAGGCGGCATCATGATCTCGACGCTGGCTGATGTAACCCCCATGAAGCCAAGCCACGCCGGACTGCCGCTGCCGGGCATACAGCCGATACTGGTAGACAGCGACGGCAACGAGATAACTGAGAACGGGGTGGAGGGCTATCTGTGCATGAAGTTCCCGTGGCCGGGCATTATCCGGACAACCTACGGCGACCACGAGCGCGCCCGCCTCAGCTACTTCTCCACGTACAAGGGCCTCTACTTTACCGGCGATGGCGCGAAACGCGACGAGAATGGCCTGTACCGCATCATTGGCCGTGTAGATGATGTGATCAACGTATCCGGTCACCGCTTCGGAACAGCCGAGATTGAGGAAGCCATCAACCACAACGACCACGTGATAGAGTCGGCGGTGGTGGGCTACCCGCACGATGTGAAGGGGCAAGGGATTTATGCCTTTGTGACGCTGAAAGACCGACCAGAAAACGAGGACTGGCTCCGTGCCGAGATTATCGAAACCGTGGTGGAGAAGATCGGTAAAATTGCCCGTCCGGATAAGATACAGATCGTGAGCGGACTGCCCAAAACACGCTCCGGCAAGATCATGCGCCGCATCCTGCGCAAAGTGGCTGAAGGCGACACCTCTAACCTCGGCGATACCTCCACACTGCTGGACCCAACGGTGGTAGAAGAGATTAAGGCAGGCGCAATAGCTTAAGCGTCTCCGGTCAAATTAAAAGCCCTGCAGTTCTATACTGCAGGGCTTTTTTATGCCTCCTATTTCGAAAGTTTTTTCAGGATTCGGCTGATGCTGTTGCGTGAGGAGTTGCCAATTTCACTAAAATCGTACTTAAAAGGAGATGTGCAGTCTTGCTGTTGGTCCTTCTTCTCATGTGGGTTGCGCGTGCTTCTAGCATCGTGATACCCGGTATGCGGGAAGCTTACGGGTAGGACTTTAAAAAGGAACTGCGATTTCTCCATTCACGAATGAAGAGCATTCTTCTCTCCATTTTAAGCGGATTTTATGCCGCAGGCCATTAGCTTTTCAAGTATTTTTGAGAGTCATTTCTTTTCAGTCTGTGACTTACTGCCCTAAGCATCACTGCACGTTTTACAGCTTTAGCCTTTCGATACCAGATGCTCTGTTTTCTCATAAAAATACTAAGTCACCTCGGCACACTTTCTTCATCCGCAGTGGTACTGCTGGAGGTCATATAGCGTCCCATGTTCATGGGTAACTTACGAGCTTTATAATTTAGCCAAAAAAACAAAGTGAGGGATCACTCATATTTATTCTTTGTTATGTGATTTTTGATATTGATTTTTGCTGAATGACGTATTCATGACGTACTGTTTGAAGTAAAATTGAGGTATGTGCTCACTCAACTAAGCAATTGGTTAGGAGTACATTAGGTATGTTAAATGTCGTACAAATTAACTTACCCCCTAAACATGATGAAAAACAGTTACAGAAAGTGGTTTATGGCAACCTTTATGGTTGCTGTGGCATTTATTTGCCCGAGACTAATATATGCACAGCAGTGCCCAAATGTAGTATGGGCCGACGAGTTTAATGGCAGTACACTAGATGGAACAAAATGGAGTTACCAGACCGGTGACGGTTGCGCAGAAGGTATATGCGGATGGGGTAATAGCGAATTGCAATATTACCAGGAGAGCAACGTAACCGTAACCAATGGCCAGCTCCATATCACGGCCAAAAAACAACGGGTGCAGTCGAAGGCGTATACCTCTGGCAGAATCCGGTCGATCAACAAAGGCGACTGGACGTACGGGCGCTTCGAGGCGCGCATCAAGCTTCCGGCAGGCAAAGGCTTATGGCCGGCTTTCTGGATGCTGTCAACGGACGAAGCGTATGGCGGCTGGCCAAAAAGCGGTGAGATCGACATCATGGAATATGTGTCGGCGGAGGCAAACAAAGTATTGGGCACCATCCACTACGGCGATCCATACCCTAACAACCAGCACACGGGTGCTAATTATTACCTGAACTCAGGTTCTTTCTCAGATGCTTTTCATGATTTTGCGGTTGAGTGGGAGCCGGGCGTAATTCGCTGGTTTGTGGATGACATTCTTTTCCTGACAAAAACCTCTCAGGACATCGCGCCTTACAACTGGCCTTTCGATAAGCGTTTCCATTTCCTGCTGAACGTGGCAGTAGGTGGTAACCTGGGTGGTACTGTAGACGACAGCATCTTCCCGAAGGCTATGGACGTGGACTATGTGCGGGTATACAGTGGCTTCAAGCCTTACGCTACCGGTAAACGCGTGGTGCTGAACAAGGAAACCGGAGTGGCCTACAGCGTAGGCAACCTTGATGCAGGTACTTCAGTAACCTGGGCTGTGCCAGCAGGCGCTACCATCACTTCAGGCCAAGGCACCAAAAATATCACGGTAAACTTCGGCGATGCCAGCGGTAACGTGTCGGCTACCTTCTCCACCACATGCGGTTCGCAGCAGATAAACGTGCCAGTGGAAGTAGAGCCTCCGTTCGTGAGAGAGTTCAGCTTCGAAAACTTCGATCAGCCGGCCACTGCCACCTTAGGAACTTACACCGGTACGTATTCCAAAGTAGCGAACCCTTCTGCCAGCGGCGTAAACACATCCGCCCAGGTAGGCAAGTACATTCGTAGCTCTACTCAGCAGTATGATTTGATTACCTACAACGTAACCAATATCACCGACGCTAGCCTGTACACCAGCAAGAGCAAGAAGTTTTACCTGGACGTGTACACCAGCGCACCGGTGGGCACCGAAATCACGCTGCAACTGGAAACGTCAACGGCCACGTCCAGCAATTATCCTACCGGGCGACATAGCCGGTATACCGGAAAAACCACTGTGCAGAATCAGTGGCAGCGCATCCCGTTCACGCTGCTCGACAGACCTGATGGGGCGGCCTCCAACACAGGCGTCACAAAAATGATCCTGCTCTTCGCCTCTAACACCTATACCGGCGATACCTATTACTACGACAACCTGGACAGCTACCAGGCAGGCACCGCAAATGCTGTCCCTACTGTTTCCATCACATCACCGGCTAACGGGGCCAGCTTTGCCTCTGGCGCCTCTGTTGCAGTAGCCGCAAACGCCGCTGACACTGATGGCACGATCTCCAAGGTAGAGTTCTTTGCTAATGGCAACCTGATCGGCACTGCTACTAGCAGCCCATACAGCATAAACTGGGTGATAGGTACCGGTACCTATGCCCTGACAGCCAAAGCAACAGATAATGCCGGTGCCACAACTACTTCAGGCACTGTTTCGGTAACAGGCCAGGGCGGTAGCGCCACATCCCTTGCTGTATCCTCTATCGTAACAGGCACGGTAAGTGCCAGCGGAGGCAACAAGTATGGTTTAGCAACGGTAACGATTAAAGACAACTTAGGAAACCCTGTGGCTAATGCAACGGTAACGGGCACCTTCTCTGGTTCTTATACCGGTACAAGGAGCGGCATAACCGGAGCGAACGGTACAGTGGATATTGTAACCACCAGCACTGCCAAAGGTACTGTTACCGTGAACTTCTGCGTGAACAGCGTGACACACGGCACCCTGCCATACGATCAGTCTAAAAACACCGTTACCTGCACAGGGGCTGGGGCGACCAGCATGAACACCAGCACCACACAAAAAATGAGCGCGCCTGAGATGGCCAGTATACAGGCATACCCGAACCCGTCGAAAGGCGCGTTTACGCTGAGTGTAAACCTGCCAGCTAAAAGCGATGTACAGGTGACTTTGTATGATATTCGGGGCAGAATGGTAGAGCAGGTGCCAACTGCTACCCTTTCTGCCGGAACGCATAGCCTGTCCTTCGACAAGAAGGTGAAAGCAGCAGGGTTATACCTGATTAAGGTGCGCGTAAACGACCAAGAGTACCAGTTGCGACAGGTGAATCAGAAATAACCTATTCTATACTTTATACAAAGGCCCTGGGGAATAAATACCCAGGGCCTTTTTGTTTAAGGGAGTCGGTATAGCACAGCTTCTGTTTTCAGTTGCTGGCAGCCGTGCGGGATATATTGTTCTTCTATTCCAATACCTGCTGTCCTTTCGAGCCCTGGCAAGAAAAATGGAGTGTCAGTGGCTGTGTCTCAGATCTCTCCCGATGGTCGAGATGACGGCGGAGTTTGGTTTTCGCTACGGCTGATAGAGAGCGTGATTGCTTCAGCACAGGGTGCAAACCTTAAGCTCTCCGCCATACAGGTATAGCGGCCTGTCAATAGCGCATTTTCGACGATTATACTGTTTAACACGTTAAAAAATCATATAGGTATAACCTCCCAAATTTTCAAACCCAGTATCGGTACACAGCAGCAAAGCCATGCAACGAAACATTCTTTACTTTATTAACCGCCTGAAAGAGCGCCTATGGATCAGACCGGTTGTGTTTTGCATCCTCTCGATTGGGATTGTTTTTCTGGCGCAGTTAGCCGACAGCTTCGATTTGTCGGTCTACGTGCCAACATTAGAGCGTAGCTCCATCAAGGAACTGCTTACTACCATTTCGGCCAGTATGTTGGTGATCTCTATTTTTGCCGTAGGTGCCATGATCTCAGCCTACAGCGCCGCCAGCAGCACAGCCACACCACGGTCTTTTTCGTTGATCATCGCGGACGATGTTTCCCAGAATGCGCTTTCAGTTTACATCGGCTCCTTTATTTACAGTGTGGTAGCAACCATTGCCTTGCAAAACGGCTATTTTGGTGTAGCCGGCCAGTTTGCTCTTTTAGTTACCACCTTGTGCATCTTCGCCTTGGTGATCATGACGTTTCTGCGTTGGGTAGAGCGCATCGCCCGCCTCGGAAGGCTAAGCACCACCATCGAGAAAATTGAGGAGGCCGCTGCCACCGCCATTAAAAACTATAAGGCAAGTCCGCATTTTGATGGTAGACCCGTTGCATACGCTAAAGGTGTCGGAGTGCCGGTTGATAGCGAAAGCATCGGGTATGTCCAGCACGTTGATTCAGAAGCATTGCAGGAAGTGGCAAAGGAACTGGACGCGACCATCACCGTCAAAACCTTGCCGGGTGCTTTCGCGGCACCGGGCAGGCCAGTCGTGTCTGTTGCCCCACAAAATACGGTGATAACAGCTGATCAGAAGAAAAAAATAAGTGATGCGTTTACAATTGGCAAAAACCGGATTTTTGACGAAGACCCGCGGTTCGGTTTGATTGCCATGACGGAGGTGGCGAGCCGTGCCCTTTCGCCGGGTATAAACGACCCCGGTACGGCCATCGCCATCATCGGGAGCCATGTCCGGTTATTTGCGCTGTGGAGCAAACCCGTAGCGCCAGCGGAGGCGCCGGATGAAACCTTAGACAGGGTTTTTGTGCCAACCATATCCGTTCAGGATTTGTGCGAGGATGCTTTCAGGCCCATTGCCCGCGATGGAGCAGGGAATATCGAGGTGATGATTCGGCTGCAGAAAGCATTCCACTCCATAGCCGCGTTCGGGGACGCCGCACTCAGGGAAGCAGCTGCCCATCAGGCAACACAGGCATACAAGCGAGCAAAAGCCGAAATGAGCTTCGAAGACGATTTAAAAGTCCTGAAAGCGAATTTCGCCCTGCCTGAGCGTGTACCTGGCGCGTAAGCACTTTCTGTGCAACAGATAAGTCTTGACAACTGGTGCCAGGTATCATCCGGCCATTTAAAATCCGGCAAGCCAGTATTGTATTTTGAGTGCTACCTGCTTGCATCCTTGGGAAATATGAATCGTGCCTACATGCTACAGGGCATGCTTTCAAAACCCCAGGTGGTGGTTTACTGTCACCTTTGGCCACTTCATAGCTGCTAATTTGCTAAATTTGAGGTATGGTGAAAGCAATTGTTCTCTTATTTGTGGCTAGCGGTGTCCTGTACTTTCTGTTTTATCCTTTTCTAAAGAACAAGGTTAACCGGAAGAAGACCCTTAAGTGGTTTCTGTACCTGTATGGTGGAGCCCTGCTGCTTTCCACGATAAGCTATTACTTTACCGGAACAGAAAAGCCGGACTCATTTGAAGAAGGAGTGAAACTGATTACAGAGCAGGAAGCGGTCAAGTCCCGGATTGGCAAGTTCAAAGCCGTAACATTTGAGGAAGACGATTTGCCCAGCAAAGCCGACAACCCCGCCGACCTGAAATTTACCGTGCAGGGGAGCAAAGCCACCATGCTGATAGAAGCCAAGGTAGCCAAAAACAGAGAAGGCAGCTGGTACCTGATCAGGATTGAAAAAGACAGCCTCCTGAAAAGACACTGATCCCCGGAATCAACATTCCAGTAAATGGATCTATACCTCCCAATCGCCTTGTACGGTAAAAGACATTGTAGAGGTAACGGAATGGCCATCGGTGACGATGAAAGGCAAATCCGAGAACCTGAAAGTATATGAGGTGCTGAGAAAGAAGTAGGTCTTACCATCTGCCGAAGTAATTTCAAAAAAGCCTCTGAAGGTCATCGCACTTTCAGAGGCTTTTGCATGTAGTGTGATTTTGCCTTTCCAAATAGTCATTTGCCGCATACACATGAATAAACTGTTATTTATACCGCACTCTAACTTATTGGAAGATGGATAAGGGGTGCTGGTATAAAAGAGACAGGTTTTACAGGATTAGCCCTAATAATATCTGATTTTAAGTATATATTACTGCTTGATGTTCACCATTGTACTGTGTTGCAGCATGCGATAGACGTGCACGAGTAATCAAGAACGTAACGCCCCTTAAAACTATGACTGCTGGATTTACTGAAATCTATGAATGCCCGACCTGCGCTCTCCTCATTTTGCAGCCGGGTTCAGGCAGTGGAAGCACGGTCGATGCAAAATACTTCTCCGACGGAAAGCGCGAAGCCCCCATGTTGCCAGCATACCCCGAAATCACCAAATGCACCTCCTGCGACACCATTTTCTGGCTGAGCAAAACGCAGAGCATCGGGAAGTATCACCCAATGTTTTCTGGGGAGTTACCTGGCGGATGGGAAGCTGCCAAGCGGGCACAGCACCTTACGTTGTATGAATACAACATGGCTTTTGAGGCAAACCGAGCCAGTGCAGACAAGGACAAGTTATTTTTGAGCAAGCAAATCTGGTGGGCCTTTAACGACAGAACGCGCAGAACAGAACCCCTGTTTTGTAGAGAGGAAGATGAAGCGCTCTGGGATAGAAACATGTTCCGGCTTTTATATTTGCTGGGCGATGAAGACGAAAACAACCGTTTGCTGAAGGCGGAGTTATACCGTAATCACGGCGATTTCGACCGGAGCCTGGAGATACTGGTAACCATCCGGCACCAAGACCTCCTGAAGCACAGAGCAGCTTATGAATGCGCCTGCCGCCAACAGAACAAACTTGTTTTTGAACTGGAGCGCTAGTTAATCGAATCATTAAGTTTGGCGAAGGTGGCACTATACCTGCACAGCTTTCCGGAAGCCTGCTATCTTTGCAACTGAACAAAACCAGCGCAATGACAGACGAAACCCACAACCCCTGGACCACCCTCTCCTCGAAAGACGTATACCAGAACCCTTGGATAAAGGTGCGCGAAGACCAGGTGCTGAACCCCAAAGGCGGGGAAGGCATCTACGGCGTGGTTAGTTTTAAGAACAAGGCCATTGGCATCATCCCCGTTGATGAGGAAGGGTATACCTACCTGATTGGGCAGTACCGCTACGCCCTCAATGAGTACAGCTGGGAGATACCCATGGGTGGCGGCCTGATCGAAGACGACATCCTGGAATCGGCCAAGCGGGAGCTGCGGGAGGAGACCGGCTTTACGGCTGCCAAATGGACCAACATTGCCCGGCTGCATACCTCCAACTCCGTAACCGACGAGGAAGGATTTGTTTTTCTGGCACAGGAACTAACCGCCGGCGAAACTGCTTTTGAAGAAACAGAGGAGCTGCACATCTGGCGGCTCAAGTTCTCGGAGGCAGTAGAGATGGCGCTGAACAACAAAATCACCGATGCCATTAGTGTGGCAGGCATCCTGAAGGCGGCCTTCCTGCTGCAGCGCCAGGAGGCAGCCCCCTCCAGATAGCCTGAAAACTGTGGCAGGTGCCAGCGTTTTGAGGCTGAGGGCGCTAACTGCCAACGCCCTGATTGTACACTAACTGATAATGCTTACTTTTGAACACATGAAAGCAGTCAAGTACATTGGTCATCGGATTTATAGCACGTGGTGCTGCACCTGGTTTGTGCTGCCCTTCCTGGTAACCTATCCGGTGCAGGCTGCCCTCATCCGGAAGGAAAAGTGGCTGCACCGTGTCCACAGCATTAACCGGGGCTGGTCCACGGTGTTTCTGCGCATGTTCCTGACGCCGCTTTTGGTGGAGTGGCGCATGAAATTCGACCATGACCGGCGGTATATCTTCACAGCCAATCACAGCTCCTACCTTGATATCCCGATGATGCTGCATACCATCCCCGGATTTCTTAACTTTGTTGGCAAAAGCTCGCTGGCCAGGGTGCCGCTGTGGGGCAAGGTGTACGATAAGCTCTACATCACGGTAGACCGCAGAAATCCTGTGAGCAGCGCCCGAAGCTATATTAAGTCATTGCGCACGCTGGAGCAGGGGCGCAACCTGGCTATTTTCCCGGAGGGCACCATCCCCAAAACGGCAGGCGAGAAGCTGATGGCCTTTAAGGACGGACCCTTTAAGCTGGCGATTGAAAAGCAATTGCCGGTGGTGCCGGTTACCATGCCGTATAATCAGCACTTTCTGCCCGACCTGGACGGCAAGTTGAAGATACGGCGGCATCCGCTCAAGATCATCATACACGAGCCGATCGAGACGGAGGGAATGACGCTGCAGGACCTGCCGCAGCTGAAAGAGCGGGTGTTTAACATTATTCAATCAGAACTAACGAAACATAACAAGACGCATGTCAACGGATATTCAGACCATCAAGAAATTAGCGCATTTAGCCAGGCTGGAGTTTAACGAGGAGAAAGAGCAGGAAATGCTGCAGGACCTGAACAAGATCCTGAACTGGATGGACAAGCTGCGCGAGCTGGACACCACATCGGTAGAGCCCCTGACGCACATGACCGAAGAAGTGAACGTGCTGCGCGACGATGTGGCAATGAACACTGTAACCCACGAAGAGGCATTGCTGAACGCCCCTAAAAAGGACTCTGACTACTTCCGGGTACCAAAAGTACTGGAGTAAACCGTTATCATAAGTACAAAGACAGGTTGAGGTAGCGCCTGCGGGACAAAGTTTCTGCATCCCTGCTGCCTGTACAAGGTTTAATAGGTCTTTTGTCTTGCTACTTGTGTCGGGAAAATCTTTATGAGCAAAATTAAGTTTTGGAAAGACTGGGATACGTCAATGCGGTATCCCTATCTTTTTTTACTGCTTATGGCAGGCCTGGCGCTCTTGTTGGGCATATACCACTATTTTACGGGCAACGACCTGGCTTTTGGCTGGGATAGGATAACCGACCTGCAGGTGGTGCCGGTGCCGGTGCACGAGGTAACGCGCCTGCTGGAGCCGTTTACCCTTACCGCCGACGGCTTCCTGCTGTTCGAGCAGTATGACGTGGCCCTGCCCACCATCAATACAATGGCCGCGACCATGGCACTGGGTATACTGGGGGCATGCCTGGCCTTTTATGGGGCTGCCATCAGCACCATGCGGCAGTTGCCCTACTTTGGGGCGGTGCTGTTGCTCATGCTCTTCCTGGCCACATTTAACTTTAGTCTGCTGGGCGGTTTTGGCGGCTCCAGCCAAACGCTGCTGCTCATTTCCATTGCCGTGTTGGCCACGCTCAGCTATGGTTTCCAGTCCTTTTGGCAGGGTGTCACGTTCTCACTGCGCCTGCTGGCCATGCTAGTGGCAGTGTTGCTGATCGGGGTGATCGCTTTTCAGTCGGCCCAGCTGCCTCCCAACCTCGTTACGTTACACCTGGTCAATTACAGTTCCATCGGGGTGCTGGTGGCCACGGTGCTGTTTATGCTGTGGGTGGCTTACGAAAACGTGAATGCCCTGCTTTGGATAAACACTCAAGCCAAAACGCCGGAGCGTCGCTTCAGCATGTGGCAGTTCATCCTTATCAGCGTGCTTTACCTGCTCAACCTGCTGCTGCTGTACCTGCGCAACGTGGGATACCTGAAACTGGACATCTTCTACATCAACGGTTATGTTATTCTGCTTCTCTCGGCAGTGGCGGGCTTTTGGGGGATGCGGCAGCGCGAGGCTTACTATAAAGGCCTTTTTCCGTTCAGGCCAACCGGCGCAATACTATACCTGGTGTTTGCCACTATTGCTTTTTTGAGCATCGGTTATGCCTTTGCCACCGCCAATGACTCCCTGACGGTCTTTTACCACGACATGATCGTCTACACACACCTGGCCTTTGGGCTGGGCTTCTTCCTGTACATCATGATCAACTTCGGGCGACTGATTGACCAGCGCCTGCCGGTGTACAAAGTCGTGTATGAGCCCAAAAGCTTTTCGTTGTTTTCCTTTGCCCTGATGAGTTTGATTGTGTGCGCTATCCTGGTGATGCGCACGCAGTACCGCGTTTACTTTCAGGTGCAGGCCGGTTACTATAACTACCTCGGCGACTTGTATACGGCATCCGACAACAGCATTCTGGCGGAGCGGTTTTATGAGGAGAGCGATGTGTATGACGCTAACAACGTGAAGGCCAACTATAGCCTGGCCGCGCAGCACCGGCAGCAGCAACAGCCGAACGATGAGATCCTGCGCCTGAAAGACGCCATCGACCGCCGCCCGAACCCAAAGCTATACATCCGCCTGGCTAACCTCTACGATGACAACCAGTACTTTTTCGAGAAGTTGTACGTGTTGCAGCAGGGAGCTGAGAAGTTCCCGGAAAGTGGGGCGCTGTACAATAACCTGGCGCTGCTATACGCCCAGACAAGTGTGCAGGACAGCGTGGAATATTACTTCGACCTGGCCCAACGATTTACCGACGATGAGGATTTTGTGCGCAGCAACCGCCTGGCATACTATACCCGGCAGGCCATGCTGGAGCCAGCCAAGGCCGTTTTAAAAGAAAGCGACCAGGCAAAGCGCAAATCGTTGCGCAGCAACATGGCTGCCCTGCGCCAACTGCTCGGCCTGGACCCGCAAACACAGGAGACATTTATGCCTGACTCGTTGCAGGAAATAGGGGACTTTACCCTGTTCTACAACGAAACCTTAAGCAGGCTAAACAAGGGCGACACAACGCGGCTTGAGGGTATAAATGCTTACCTGGAGGCTCCCGGTAACCAAATGTTTTATGCCAACTTGCTTTTCCTGAAAGGGTTGGTGCACCATTACAACGGGCTGCCGCAAGAGGGGCGAAGGGTCGTGGAAAACCTGGCCCTGCAGTCGGAGCGGAACAGCGGCTATTATTACAACACCCTGGGGCAATGGATGCTGGAGGAGCAGAACTACCTGGCGGCCGCCGCCTATTTTAAACAGGCCAAAGACCACGGCTACCCGCAGGCCTACCTGAGCCAGGGGTATGCACTTGCCCTCGCCAACCGCTTGCCGGAAGCGGTGCAGGCGCTGGAAGAGGTAGGGTATACCGAAAACGAAGACGCCATAAGGGTGGCCCAGGATTTGGCGGAGGTACTGCAGCAGGACGTGAAAACCATTGTGCAGGAGGTACCCGACCTCGAGAAGGTGCAGTACCTGCTGGCCCGCCTGCCGTTCCTGACCGAGGACGAAGTGAACAGGTTGGTACAGGCCATCACAGACAAGGACTTGAAGCGGCGTGCCCTGGTGGCCCGGGTAGATTACCTGATCGGCAAGGAGAAGTGGGTAGCGGCCTACAAAGCGATGAAGGAGGCAAGCCCGCAGCTACAGCCGGAAGGGGAACTGCGCTCGGCTTTAAACCTGCAGCAGCTAAAGGTTTGGCTCAATACCAAGATGTATGACGCACTGTTCAGCAAAATGGACAAGCTATACCTCACAGACCGCGACAAGCGCCTGAGCCTGTACTTCAAGGCACGGATTGCCGAGGCGAAAGGAAGAACAGAGGAAGCGGCGGTCCGCTACGAGCAGGCGCTTAAAATGCTGCCATACGACGAGGAAACTGTACTAGCCGCCGCCCGATTTTATGCTGACTACAAGCCGGAAAGTGAGCGGGCCTACCGTATTTTGCTGCAGGGCATCACATACAACCCCTATGCCGCAAGTTTGCAAAAAGCCTATGCCCTCGAGAGTTTAGACCAGGGCTTATTCAGCTACGCGGAGCAGGCGCAGGAAAACCTGCGCAACTTGCTTCCTCCAGCAGAATATGCTACATTTAATGGTAAATTAGAGCAAAAACGCCAGGAGATAGCGGCCCGCGCCGAAGACTGGCAACAATGACAGCAAGCCAATGAGCATACTTATCGAAACTGACGATATCTCGAAGATATACCGGATGGGTACCGAGACGATCCATGCCCTCAAGTCTGTGTCTATCAAGATCACGAAGGGGGAGTATGTCGCGTTTATGGGGCCATCAGGCTCTGGCAAATCCACGTTCATGAACATTATCGGCTGCCTCGATACCCCAACCGGCGGCACCTATGTCCTGAACGGGAACGATGTGAGCAACATGACCGACAATGAGTTGGCCGAAGTGCGCAACAAAGAGATCGGGTTCGTGTTCCAGACCTTTAACCTGCTGCCGCGCCAGTCGTCGCTCGAGAACGTGGCCCTGCCATTGATCTATGCCGGGTATGGCAAGAGTGCCCGGGAGGAGAAGGCGCAGCGGGCCCTGGAGAGTGTGGGCCTCGGTACCCGCGGGAAGCACAAACCCAACGAGCTGTCGGGTGGCCAGCGGCAACGTGTAGCCATTGCCCGGGCACTCATCAACAACCCCAGCATTATTCTGGCCGATGAACCGACCGGTAACCTGGACTCAAAAACCTCCTACGAAATTATGGAGCTGTTCGAGGACCTGCACGCCAAAGGCAACACCATTATCATGGTAACCCACGAAGAGGATATCGCCAAGTATGCGCACCGCATTGTGCGGATGCGGGATGGCCTGATCGAATCGGATGTGATGAACAATGACATAATCACCGCTGCCAGACTACAGGGAGCTTAAACACCACATGAAGTTATACACCAAAACCGGAGACAAAGGAACAACTGCCTTGATTGGGGGCACCCGTGTATCAAAATCCGACCTGCGCATTGAGGCCTATGGCACTGTAGATGAGTTGAATTCATACATTGGCCTGGTGCGCGACCAGGCTGTAAACCAAGCCCGCTCCGGGGTGCTGAAGGAAGTGCAGGACCGCCTGTTCACCATCGGCTCGCTGCTCGCCACAGATCCGCTCAAGTCTAAGATGAAAACACCGGACTTGCATGAGGAGGACGTGGAACTGCTGGAGACAGAGATAGACAGCATGACGGAGGAAGTTCCGCCCCTGCGGGCATTTGTGTTGCCGGGCGGGCATCAGTCCGTATCTTTCTGCCACGTGGCGCGCTGTGTGTGCCGCAGAGCCGAGCGCCTGGCTATTCATCTACAGGAACTTGCACCGGTCGATGACTTAATAATCAAATATCTGAACAGACTCTCTGACTATCTGTTCGCACTTTGCCGTAAAATGACACAAGAGCTCGGTGCCGAGGAAGTAACCTGGCAGCCGCGCCTCTCATAACACTATAAACTAAACTATTTGCTATGTCAGTTGATACTTCAGCAATTTCTATCGAGCGCGTGGCTCAATCGCGTATTTCGGAGGTAGATTTTGATAACCTACAATTCGGGAAAACCTTCTCTGACCACATGTTTGTGGTGGATTACAAAGACGGTGCCTGGCAAAATCCACAGATCATACCTTACGGCGACATGACGCTGAGCCCGGCCACTTCGTCGCTGCACTACGGGCAGGCCCTGTTCGAAGGGATGAAAGCTTACAAAGACGAGAACGGCGACATCCTGATGTTCAGGCCAACCGCAAACCTGGCTCGGTTAAACAAATCTGCGGAGCGCCTTTGCATGCCGGAATTACCTGAAGACCTGTTTATGCAGGGCCTGGAGCAATTGCTGCGCCTGGATGAAGCGTGGGTGCCGACAAAAGAGGGCAGTTCGCTTTACATGCGCCCGCTGATGTTTGCGACAGACAGCTTCATCGGGGTACGCCCGTCTGAGACATACCGTTTCCTGATCATCACCTGCCCGGTTGGCAAATACTACGACAAACCGGTAAAAGTAGCCGTAGAGCCCTACTATGTGCGATCGGCGGAAGGCGGCGCAGGCTATGCCAAGGCAGCCGGTAACTACGCGGCGGCTTTGCTACCGTCACTCAAGATGCAGAAGAAGGGGTATGACCAACTCATCTGGACGGATGCCAAGGAGCATAAGTACGTGGAGGAATCCGGCACTATGAACGTAATGTTTGTGATTGATGACGTGTTGGTGACACCAAGCCTGAGCACCAGCATTCTGCATGGCGTAACCCGCGATAGTGTGCTGCAAGTAGCCAAAGACCTGGGTTATACCGTAGAGGAGCGCAAAGTTGCCGTTGAAGAAGTGATTGAAGCCCAAAAGGCAGGCAAACTGCAGGAGGCGTTTGGTACCGGAACAGCTGCCATCATCTCTCAGATCGCCCTGATCCACTACAATGGCCAGGACTACGAGTTGCCGCCGGTAGAAGGCCGCAAGATCTCGAACCAGGTGGCAGCAGAGTTAGATAAGATCAGAACAGGCAAAACGCCTGACACGCATAAATGGGTATACAGAATTAACCTGTAGGCAATATTTAAATAACAGGATGCTGCTGGCAAGGCCTTGGGGGCTTTGTGGCAGCATTCTGCTTTTACGATAAAATCATCTTATACATCAAAAATCCATGACAACTGAACAGGTTAAGGAATTAAAGGCCAGAGTTGAGGCCTTGAGGAGGTATCTTTGACTACGCTGGCAAGAAAGAACAGGTAGCAGCCACCGAGCAGCGCAGCACCGCGCCTGATTTTTGGGACGACCCCAAGGAGACTGAGAAGGTGCTGAAGGAAATGAAGACGGTGAAGGTATGGACGGACCACTACGAAGAAGTGGAGAAGGCTGTGTCGGACTTTGAGGTGCTGTATGATTTTTACAAAGACGGGGACGTGTCTGAAGAAGACATCCTGCAGGAGTATAAGAAAGCCGAAGCAGCGGTAGAAGGTCTGGAGTTTAAGCGGATGCTTAGCGGCGAAGAGGATCAGCTGAGCGCCATTATAGAGATAAACCCGGGTGCGGGCGGTACCGAAAGCCAGGACTGGGCCGAAATGCTGATGCGCATGTACATCATGTGGGCGGAGTCGCACAAGTTTGGGGTGAAGCAGATTAACTACAACGCAGGGGAGGGCGCAGGTATAAAGTCGGCTACCCTGGAGATTACCGGCGACTTTGCCTATGGCTACCTGAAGTCTGAGATCGGGGTGCATCGTTTGGTGCGCATCTCGCCGTTCGACTCGGGCGGGCGCCGCCATACCTCCTTCGCCTCCGTGTTCGCCTACCCCGTGGTAGACGATACCATCAACATCGAGGTAAACCCCGGCGACATTGAATGGGACACCTTCCGCTCAGGCGGCGCAGGCGGACAGAACGTGAATAAGGTAGAAACAGCAGTGCGCCTGAAGCACAAGCCTACCGGCATCGTGATCGAGTGCCAGATTGAGCGATCGCAGCTCATGAACAAGGAACACGCGATCCGCATGCTCAGGTCGCGGCTTTACCAGATCGAGGTTCAGAAGCGCAACGAGGAGCGTGACCGTATTGAAAGCACTAAAAAGCGCATCGACTTTGGCTCACAGATACGCAATTATGTGTTGCATCCTTATAAGCTTGTGAAGGATATCCGGACGGGAGTGGAGCGCACTGATGTGCAGAACGTGCTTGACGGGGACCTGGATGAGTACATTAAAGCCTTCCTAATGCAGGCATAAGCCTCAAAACTCAAAATAGCTATTGAAAAGGCATCCAATCGGGTGCCTTTTTTTGTGTCTGCTTGCTTCTCTACAAAATGAGGAGCAGGCCAGAAGTATTAAGTTTTAACAAATAGTAAGGCGAGAAGGGTATGAAATAAGTGCTGGCTACAAGGTATGATTTTCAGGAAGTGGGAATTGCCGTTTGATTCTGCTTTCTGTTAACGAATAAGGAACTTGCTATTTGAGAACTCATCGTCCCCAAATATTATAAATTTCAGAAACCGATAAATATCAATGTGTTGAGAGGTGTAAAAGCGGCTTAATAATTTGCAGAAAGACAAAAAATATAAATATCTCAGTAGGCATGCATGTCAGGAAAGGGCAGGGAAAGTGAGGACTTGCTCTGCTTTTTACCGCGTGAAATTATAAATAACAAGGGCTGTATCTTTCTGTTGTTTTGACATCAATAAGAAAGTGTAAACGCTGATAAATTTATTTTTTTAGCGCCTATTGTTTTTGAATTTGCTAATACATAATATTGGCTATCGATAATACGGGGGCGATTAGAGGATGGTTTAGGACAATAGGAAGCAGCGTAGAATTCGGTATCATTCCCAATCTTACTTTATGTAAAATGTGTCTGTTGTAGAGCACATTAACTGAAGTAACAACTTATGCAAACTTATTTATAGGCTTTAAAGAAGATTTGTGCTGACAGGCATATAGGTGCCTTGATGTCCGGATTTTAAAACACCCCTGGGTGTTGCTGGAACTGTTTTGCCAAAATATTACAATAAACCATTCTTACTTTTAAACTTTAATCAACTAAACAACAATCAATCAATGAGAAAACTACTCCTAATGAGTTTTGTTCTGGTTCTCACGCTGTTACAACAGGCGTATGCGCAGAATAAAACAGTCTCTGGTACGGTGATCGACCAGAGTACAGCACAGGGGCTACCAGGTGTAGCAGTTATTGTGAAAGGAACAACAGTGGGTACGACGACAGGTGTGGACGGTTCATACAGCTTAAGCATCCCAGCCAACGGCACAACGCTTGTTTATCGCTTTATTGGTTACACCACGGTAGAGCGACCGATCGGCAATACTTCTACCATCAATGTATCCCTCCCGGTTGACAACAAGCAGTTAGAGGAAGTGGTGGTTGTGGGTTACGGTACACAGCAGAAGAAAGACGTAACCAGCTCTATTGCTAAGGTGAAAGGCTCTGAGATTGCGAACCTGGCTACACCTAGCTTTGACCAGCAGTTGGCAGGCCGCGCAGCGGGTGTTCAGATTACACAGCCTTCTGGTATCCTGGGTGCTCCTCCGGCAATCCGTATCCGTGGTGTGAACTCTATTACAGGTGGTACTTCTCCACTGGTGGTAATCGACGGTGTTCCTGCATTTTCTGGCAACGTAGGGGGATTTGCCAACGCAAACGCCCTTGCCGACATCAACCCGAACGATATCGAGTCTTTCGAGATCCTGAAGGATGGTGCCGCAACTGCCATCTATGGTTCGCGCGCTTCTAACGGTGTGATCCTGATCACGACCAAAAAAGGAAAGCAGGGCCAGGTAAAGTTCGACTACAACGGCTACACGGGCTGGGCAAAAGCCACGCAGCTGCACGACTTGCTTAACGCTGAGCAGTTTGTGGAGATCCAGAACGAGAAGTTCCGCAACGCCGGTGCCACTACGTCGCCAGCCGCACTTGATGCAGAGGGGACAAACACAAACTGGAACGACTTTGTATATAGAACTGCTTTGCAGCAGAGCCACACGTTCTCCGCGAGCGCAGGTACTGACAGAACGAAGTACTACGTGTCGTTGGGTTATACTGACCAGGAAGGTATTGCAAGAGCAAACAGCCTGAAGCGCTATACCCTGCGCACGAACTTAGACCAGAAAGTAACGAACTGGTTGAGCTTCGGTGTACAGGCAGGTCTTTCCCGCCAGGAGAACATCGGTCCGTTGGCAGGTTCTAACAACCTTTCCGGTAACACCTTCTCAGTTATCAGAATGTTGCCAAACGTAGGTGTTTACGACGTGAACGACCCGACAGGCTACAACATCGACGATACTGACCCGCGTGCTTTGGGCCGTGGTGCAAACACCATGACGATTGCTAACGGTATCCCGAACATCCGCTTCGTGTTGGATAACAATATCCGTAGAGCGGTTAGTAACCGTGTGGTAGGTAACACATACCTGGATTTCAACCTGCTGAAGGGAATGACCTTCAGAACGTTGATCGGTGCTGACTTAAGCTACGTGGACGACTACTCGTTTCAGGATCCCCGCCACGGCGATGGTTACACGGCTGGTGGTTCGCTTTCGCAGGCCTACTCTCCAACCAACCGCTGGAACTGGCAGAACATCTTGTCTTACAACAAGTCTTTCAACGAAGCGCACAACATCAGCTTTACTGGTGTAACGGAATACACGAAAACACGCTCTTCTTTCTTCCAGGCAACAGGTACGGGTCTGTCTGACCGTTTCTTCCAGGAGAACATCGTGAGCGGAACAATCGCTACGCCAACAATCGCGGGTGGTATCGGCGAGAACGGCTTGGCTTCTTACCTGGCCCGTGTAAACTACAACTACAAGAGCAAGTACTACATCGGTGGATCGATCAGAACAGACGGTTTGTCTAAGCTTTCTCCTGAGAACCGCTGGGGTTATTTCCCAGGCATATCAGCAGCGTGGCGTGTGTCTGAAGAAGGATTCTTCAAGAACATTGGCGCGCTTAGCGTGATCTCTGACCTGAGAATCAGAGGTAGCTACGGCCAAGTGGGTAACTCTGATATCTCTGGTGGTAACTATCCATACCTTGGCTCTTACGGTTCAGCACCGTATGGTCTTCAGAACGGTATCGCATTTAACAACACTGGTAACCCAGACTTGCGTTGGGAAGAACAGACAATCACTGACTTAGGCGTTGACTTAGGTTTGCTGGGTGGCCGCTTGAACCTGGAGTTTGCATACTGGAAAAAAGACAACGACAACGTAGTATTGGGTGCTCCTACAGCTCCATCGCTGGGTGTACCGGGCAACCTGATCTACCGCAACATTGGCCGCGTGGTAAACGACGGTCTTGAGTTTACGGTAAATGCAGCGATCGTTGACAACAGTGACTTCAGCTGGAATGCCAACGTGAACGTGTCCACACAGAACAACGTGGTGAAAGCGCTTGTAAAAGGCCAGGATATCTTCCCGAACACATACACCATTATCCGCGAGGGCGAGTCAGTTAACTCTATCTACGGTTATGTTTTCGAAGGTGTGAACAAGGCGAACGGTAACCCGATCTACAAGAAGGCTGACGGTTCATTGGTGCAGGGTAACATCGTGGCTAACACAGCTACAGGTGCCAAGGCGACTACCTACTACGTGTACGACCCGTCTAACCCAGAGGTAATGACAGAGCAGTCTTCGCTGACAGCTGCTGACAAGCAGGTATTGGGCAACGCCCTGCCGAAGTGGTTTGGTGGTATAGACAACACGTTCCGCTACAAAGGATTCGACCTGAACGTGTTCCTGCGTTTCTCTGGTGGCAACTACGTGATGAACCGTACCCGCCAGGACTTGTTAACGCAGCAGTTTGAGAACAACGGCGTGGAAGTACTGAACAGATGGCAGAGCCCGGAAAACCCAGGTGATGGCATGACGCCAAAACTGTATGCTGGCCGAAGCAACTTCATCAACACAGAGGGTGAGTCTTCTACAAGATTCGTGGAGAAAGGCGACTTCATCAAGCTGCAGAACGTGGCCCTGGGTTATACCCTGCCTAAGTCGCTGACAGAGCGTGTGAAAGTTGACCGCCTGAGAGTATATGCACAGCTGCAGAACGCACTGACTATCTCTGACTACTCAGGCCTTGACCCGGAAGTTTACTCTGGTTTAGGATTTGACTACAACACCAACCCGCAGCAAGGTGTGTTCACTTTGGGTATGAACCTCGGTTTTTAATTAACTGCTAACGAATTACTGAAATGAGAAATCAATTTTATATAAAGAACAAGCTGAAATTAGCACTCATGACGCCTATGCTGGGCCTTTCACTGATGCTGGTTTCATGCGAGAAGGAAGTGGTGGAACTGACCCCTTTCGACAGAATTACTGAGAGCACAGCTTTCGAAACCCCTGCCCGCGTTGAACTTTCGATGGCAGGCGTGTACGATGCAGCGCAAAGCGGTTTCTATGCCGGTGGTGCTGTGCGCGGCTATCCGTTCGGTGCAGCACACGTAGAGCAAGGCGATACACGCGGCGAAGACATGCTGAACCTGGCGGCCTTCTACCAGATTACCTACGAGAGCACTTACAGTGCCGCTACAGCCAACAACCAGTATATGTGGGAGACCCTGTACTCGTTGATCAACAAGGCGAACGTAGTGATCGAGGGTGTTGAAGGGGCCGTAGCCAAGAACGTGATCACAGCCGATCAGGGAAAAGCATATATTGCGGAGTGCAAGTTCCTGCGCGCGTTGGCGCATCACGAACTGGTAACGCACTATGCGCGTCCTTATAACCACACAGCTGACGCATCGCACCTGGGCGTTCCTTACAGAACAACAGCTGTGAACACGCCTGCCCGTGTAGAAGAGGCGAGCACCAAAGGCCGTGATACCGTAAAGGAAGTATACAAGCTGATCCTGGAGGACTTAGCCTCTGCTGAGTTGGGCTTGCCAGATACACGCACTACGAACAAAGTAACGCGTGCCACGAAGGCGGCCGCCATCGCCCTGAAAGCGCGTGTAAACCTGCACAAGCGCGATTGGAGTGCCGTAGTTACAGAGTCGAACAAGATTGTTTCTGCTGCGGCTCCTTTCATCAGCCCGTTTGGTGGTTACCAGCTCACAGCTACGCCAGAAGGACCGTTTGCCAACAACAAGAACAACACAGAGTCAGTATTCTCTATTGAGAACTCCAGTGCAGACAATGCGGGTACTAACGGCGCCTTGCCACAGATGTACAGCATCTCTCCTGCACGTGGTCTGGTTGCGATCAGCCCGATCATCTGGAACCAGGCTTTCTGGCCACTGGATGACCTGAGAAGAACACAGTTGACGAAGCAGGCGACCACTGGTTACTTCTTCACAAACAAATACCGTGATATCACGACGTTCTCTGATAATGCACCGGTCATCCGTTACGCGGAGGTGTTGCTGAACAAAGCAGAGGCCCATGCCCGCTTGAACCAGCCGGCTGAGGCTTTAGCCCTGCTGAACGCAGTACGTGGCAGAGCTACTAGCCTGATCTACGTTGGCCTGAGCGGCAACGAACTGGTACAGGCCATCATCAACGAGCGCCGTATTGAGTTCTTGTCAGAGGGTCTTCGTTGGAAAGATATTCACCGCCTGGCAGTAGAAGGCCAGTACGGTCCGAATGGTATACCTGCTAAGATTGCCCCAAGCACAGCTAGCAAAGCTGACTATGTGGCGGCAAGCGGCGTTGTTAGACCAGGAGCCGTGAGTTTGGCAGCTATCCCTTACGACAGCTACAAGTTTATCTGGCCTCTGCCGTTAACTGAGGTGGCAGCTAACCCTGTCCTGAAGGATCAGCAGAACCCTGGTTATTAATTTGTCATAATTCGCTTAAATCAAAGGCCCTCTAATGTATTTTAGAGGGCCTTTTTTTATACTTGCATCAAACAACAATTTGTGATGCTCCTTTCAAACCACAGCGGCTATACCCTGGAGGCAGGTGTAGATGAAGTAGGCCGCGGCTGCCTGGCGGGCCCTGTCGTGGCCGCCGCCGTTATACTGCCCATCGATTACCGGCACCCACTGCTGAACGACTCCAAGAAACTGAGCAAGAAGCAGCGGGAATCACTGCGCGAGGATATTGTGAAGGATGCCCTGGACTGGGCCATCGGGGAAGCCACACCAGCAGAAATAGACGAGGTGAATATACTGAACGCCACCTACATGGCCATGCACCGGGCACTTGAAAAGCTAGAAACGGAGCCAGCATACCTGCTCGTGGACGGCAACCGGTTCAAACCTTACAAAGAGGTGCCCTACAGCTGTATGGTGAAGGGGGATGGCCGTTACCTTTCTATTGCGGCGGCCTCTGTGCTGGCCAAAACATACCGCGACGATTTGATGTGTGCCTTGGCAACAGAGCACCCCCATTACGGTTGGGAGCAAAACGCAGGCTACCCGACCATAAAGCACCGCCAGGGCATTGCGCAGCACGGCGCCACGTCCTGCCACCGGAAGTCGTTTACCTTATTGCCAAGGTTTTAGACGCACAGCACAAGCCGCCTTATTTGAGTTTGATCAGGTCCAGGAAGAGGCTGAAGCTATCCAGCGAAGAGTGGCTTTTCTCAAAGCTGTCGAAGGACAAGGGCTTTACGATGTAGCCGGTCACGTTGAGGCGTTGGGCAGCCAACCGATCGGTTTCCTCGTTGGAGGTGGTCATGATGAAAACAGGGATGTGGCTGAACTCGGGCTCGTGGCGCATTTCAGCTAAAAACTCCAGCCCATTCATCTTAGGCATGTTGATGTCCAGTAGTATAACACTGGGCACAGGGGAAATCTTCTCAGCACCCTCGGTGCCGCGCAGAATGTTCAGGGCTTCGCGCCCGTTGCGTGCCACATGCAGGGGGTGGTTTAGGTTAATTTTGCTCAGTTCCCGCTCTACATTCATAATATCCAGGTAGTCATCTTCTACTAACAGGATATTAACAACCTTGTCGCTCATAGTATATTCAGGTGCTTAAAAACAAATTTATAAAATTATACGGCTTCTGATGGCTCCTTGGGCCACGTAAAAGTGAAAGTGGCTCCCTGTCCGGGCAAAGAATGCAGCCATACAGTGCCTCCGTTCCACTCCACTATTTTTTTGACGATGGTCAGGCCAACGCCGGTGCTCTCCACCGCGTCCCGCTCCTGCAGCGTCTGGAATATCACGAAAATCCTTTCGTGGTATTCCCGGTCGATGCCGGGGCCGTTGTCGGAAACCGAGAATAGGTGAAAGTCCTCCGTTTCCTCGTAAGCCACTTTTATCAGCCCCACGGGCTTGTCGTGGTATTTGATGGCATTGCTGATCAGGTTGCTGAACACTTGCTGCAGCTGTATACGCACGGTATGCAAAATGGGCAAGTTGTCCTGCACCTCAATTCTGAATTTGGCAGGAGGGGCCAGCATGTCCATGATTTCGCTGAGCAGGATGTTCACGTCTACCTCTTCAGCAATCTGGTTTGTGCGGCCGATGCGGGCCAGCGCCAGTATACCGTTGATGAGGTTCTCCATGCGGTGCACCCGGATGCGCATCATCATGAGGTACTCCTGCACTTTGGGCGGCAACTGTGTGCCCATGTCCTCTTCTACCCAGCGCGAGGCAATCTCGATGCCCCGCAGCGGTGCTTTCAGGTCATGGGATACTACGTAGGCAAACTGGTCCAGCTCTGTGTTTTTGCGGTCTAATTCCGTAAACGTTTCGTCTATGGTGGCCGACATGCGGTTTAGGGAGCTGGAAAGCTGGCTTAACTCATCGCGGGAATTGTCTATAATCTTGGTTTTGTAATCTCCGTTCGATATCTCCTCTGCCAGGTTCACCATCTTGATGATGCGTCCGGTAATGAGGCGGGTAATGTAGTAGGCCCAGCTCAGGCCAAGTATCACCGACAGGATAGTGAGCACAGTGGATACCTGGCGGGTGGTGTTGATGCTGTTGCTCAGGCGCTCGCGCCGCTGCTCGCGCAAATTGTACTCATAAGCGTTAAACTCCCGAAACGCATTCCGGATCGAGTCCATCAGTTTTTTCTCACCCAACACCAGGTTGTCGATCTGGTTGTTCATCTGTCTGTTATACCCGTTGGTGGTATCGGAGCGCATTAGGGAAATGAGGGGCTTGGCGAATTCTTCCTCGAACTTCCTGTGCAGGCGCATGATCTCATCCAGCTTGGCAGCTTGCTCCGGGGTTCCGGCTATATACCGGTGGGTATCTTTGTAAAGGTTGGGTATCTGGCTTTTGGCCTGCACGTATGGCTGCAGGAAAGTCTCGTTGCCGTTTAGCAAAAAGCCGCGCATACCCGTTTCCATGTCAATGATGTTGCGCTGCAGCGAGGCCGAGTTGCGTATCACGATCTGTGATTTCGTGACCCATACCGTGTTTTCGATCACGGCTTCAGACAACCGGAAATTTACGATGGCCACGGCTGTAAAAAGCAGTGAGATCAGCAGAAATCCGGCAAAGAGTTTAACAGAGAGCTTCATGAAGGTGGCTTTCCTTTAAAGGCTAGTGTATGGCCAAAAGCTAAAGGTACAATAGTTTTCGGCAGCAGAAAACTCACAAAGCCCCTTGGGTAGGGTGGCCGCTAGCGGCATTCCCGCTAATTGTGCCGGGCAACGGCGGTATAAGGAAAGGTACAACGTGGTTTATCTAGGTTAAGTAAAATAAGTAGCCACCTAAGTACGCGGCGGGTATCGGAATGTTACTTTGCCCGCTGGCCAGCAGCGAGGACAGCCAGGCCATACATTAATTTCGGAAGCGGCTGAAATTTACTTATTTTTGCCGCACAACCCCTTAACTCAACTAACCGAAGCTACTACTCATGGAACTGAAGAAAATTGCCCTTAACGATGTGCACGAAGCGCTAGGCGCCAAAATGGTGCCCTTTGCCGGCTACAATATGCCAGTGCGTTACGCATCGGATATAGAAGAACACAACACGGTACGCAATGCCGTGGGTATTTTTGATGTGTCACACATGGGCGAGTTCATGCTGCGCGGGCCAAAGGCCCTGGACCTGATTCAGCGCATCACCTCCAACGATGCCAGCAAGCTGGCAGACGGTAAGGTGCAGTACTCCTGCTTCCCGAATGAGGAAGGTGGTATTGTAGACGACCTGTTGGTATACCGGTTAAGCGAAGAAGAGTATATGCTGGTGGTAAACGCTTCCAACATCGAGAAAGACTGGAACTGGGTGAACAAGTTTAACACCGGGGGTGTGGAACTGGAGAACATCTCCGATGACATGTCGTTGTTTGCGGTGCAGGGTCCGAAGGCAGTGGAGGCATTGCAGCCGCTCACGTCCATCGATCTGGCTGACATGGTATACTATACCTTTGATAAAGGCACGTTTGCCGGGGTGCAGGACGTCATCGTTTCGGCGACAGGCTACACTGGTTCAGGCGGCTTCGAGATCTATGTGAAGAACAAAGACGCAAAGGCTGTTTTCGATGCGATCATGGAGGCTGGCAAACCGCACGGCATCAAGCCAATTGGCCTGGGCGCGCGCGACACCCTACGCCTGGAGATGGGCTTCTGCCTTTACGGCAACGACATCAACGACACTACCTCACCGCTTGAGGCTGGCTTAGGCTGGATCACGAAGTTCGATAAAGACTTCGTTAACGCGGATAACCTGAAGGCGCAAAAAGCCGCAGGTGTGCAGCGCAAGCTTATTGCGTTCGAGATGCTGGAGAAAGCCATTCCGCGAGCGCATTATGATATTGTGAATGCCGAAGGCGAGAAAGTAGGGGAGGTTACCTCTGGTACGATGTCGCCTTCGTTGGGCAGGGGCGTTGGCCTGGGGTATGTAGCTACAGACCTGAGCAAAGCAGGCACTGAGATCTTTATCCGGGTCCGCAACAAGGACATGAAAGCACAGGTAGTAAAACTGCCTTTCTATAAAAAATAATTACGCGTGTTTGTTAGGGTATCTTTTTCAGGCAGGAGTTACCCTGACAGACACGAGCAACCAGCAACGAAAAACGAAATAAATGGCAAGTATAGATGTGTGTTACAGCCCCGAGCTGCTGCACTTATATGATTTAGAGGGGAAAGCCGTGGTGGCGGTGGATATCTTACGGGCCACCTCTACCATGGTCACGGCTTTCGCGCATGGGGCCACAGCAATTTACCCGGTGATGGAGCTAGAGGAATGCCGCAACTTCAGTACGCAGGGCTGCCTGACAGCGGCCGAGCGAAACGGTATAAAGGCGGAGGGTTTTGATCTGGGCAATTCACCGTTTAGTTATATGAATGGTGTGGTGCAGGGCCGCGAGGTCGCGATCACTACCACCAACGGTACGCGGGCCATACGGCTGTCAGAGGCTGCAACGGAAGTGGTGATCGGAGCTTTCCTGAACCTGCAGTGTGTGGCCGACCACCTGAACGAACTGGGGCTGGACGTGCTGGTGGTATGCGCTGGCTGGAAAGGTAAGTTTAACCTGGAGGATACCCTGTTTGCCGGAGCACTGGCCGAGTGCCTGCAGCCGAACTTTACGTTTGAGAGCGATGCCACCCTGGCTGCGCTGCACCTGTACCAGGCGGCTAAAGGCGACCTGTTTGCTTACCTGCAGCAGTCCTCGCACGTGCACCGCCTGCAGAACCTCAACATCTACGAAGACATCAAGTACTGCCTGCAGCACAACACCCACGACGTACTGCCGGTATGGCGCCATGACAGGTTAGTAGACCAAGCCTTGGTCGTTTGATTTACAAACTTGAGAAGTTAAAGCACTGAAGAGCTTGGTTGAAGAAATAAACGGAAACTTAGGGCCTTTTCGATTTCTAAACCCAAACTCTTCAGCTTTTAACTCAAAGCAATTTCTTATTCTGCTTGTGGCGCTCGCTATCGCGGGACGTTTTCTTCTCCAGGTTTTTCTCTAAAGCTTCCGTCAGGTTAATGCCTGTCTGGTTGGCCAGGCAAATAAGTACAAACAGCACATCGGCTAGTTCATCGCCCAGATTTTTGCCCTCATCGCTTTTCTTAAACGACTGCTCCCCATACTGGCGGGCGATGATGCGGGCCACTTCTCCCACTTCCTCAGTAAGAATGGCCATGTTGGTGAGTTCGTTAAAATAGCGAACCCCGTTCTCCTGTATCCATTGATCTACGGTGGCTTGCGCCTCGGCTAAAGTCATAGTATGTATTTTGACGTTACTTGCCAAATTTAACCACAAAATCGACATAAGGTATACCGATGAACAATACATCGCGGGCAATGTCGGGGTTGTTCAAGAAAGCCAGGTCCACCGTCATTTTCTCGCCCATGAACCGGATACCATAGGAGTATATACCCTGATAACCATCTATTGGCACCAGCCAGTTCTCGCTGACAAACGCTGTGTTGCGTCCTGTCCGTTTCATGCCGCTGAGCGTAAACACGGGTTTGCCGGAGGCTTCCCCATCCACATAGCCAAAGCCCGTTCCGAAGGTTATATTATCGTCCAGGTTTCCGTAGGTTACAATGCCGTAGCCAACCCCTAGGCCACTGAAGTCCTCCATCGCCGCATTAACATACAGTATACCTGCCCCAGCATTCCATTTGTCGCTGATCGGGAACGTGTATTTAGGGGTGATGAAGTAGATCGGCTCGCCAGAGAAGGTAGAAATTAACTCAAAGCCAGCTCCAATGGTTAGCCGGTCGGTTATGCCAATGTTAATGGAGTTCAGCACCAGGTAAGTGTTCTGGTAGTAAAACTCCCCTTCTTTTAGGCTGAAGGCACTAGGGGAGTAGAAATAGCGCGTCGCGTTGGGGTTCTCGAACCAATACTGGCCATCCCGGAAGTTGCGAGCATTCAGGATTTTAAAGCTCTTTACGGAGGCCATCGGAATAGTAATCTCACCGGCAGTGTCGCTCAGCAGCCGAATACCCGCCTCGCTTTGGCCTAAATACACGCCCTGGATGATAGAGCCGTCAGTGGTTTCCACGAGCCAGCGCTGTGGGGTGCTAGCTTGTGTTTGGGTTGTGTCTGTTTGTTGCGCAAGCACCGGAGCAGGGGCGATGCAAAGCGCGATACCTACCAAGAGCAGTATCGCAAAAAAACGGAAGCGGATAGGTATAGTCATAATTTGTAAAGCCTAAGATGTATACGCCAAGTTAATCTTGAAATGATACTGCAATATCAATAATATTTACAGATGGCAATATATTGTAAAAATTTTTGGCTACTCTTTATTTTTTGAGTCGATGATGATCGTGACAGGGCCATCGTTCAGCAGCGCTACTTTCATGTCTGCGCCAAACTCACCGGTCTGTACCTGTTTGCCTAAAGCACTTTCCAGCAGAGCCACGAATTTCTTATACAAAGGAATGGCTATTGCGGGGGGAGCCGCATTGATGTAAGAGGGGCGGTTGCCTTTTTTAGTGTTGGCAAACAGCGTAAACTGGCTGATGACGAGGATATCTCCCTGCACGTCCTGCACGCTTAAATTCATCTTGCCTTCGTCATCCCCGAAAATACGCAGCTGAGACACTTTGCTGGCCATCCATTTAAGGTCTTCTTCGGTATCGTCGGGGCAAAACCCTGCCAGGGCCAGCAGCCCGTGGCCAATCTCACCTTTTATTTTCTGATCTATCGCTACGGAAGCCTGGGTTACCCGCTGTAGTACAATGCGCATGGCCTGATTCGTTGGTTTCGGGCAAATATAAAAATTTTCTGCGCTAGCATTCAGCAGGAAGGTCGCACAAAGCCCATAAGGCTGAGGTGAGGCATCAGAAGTGCAATTCAGGAGAAGGGGTTCGTAGAGCGTTAATCTACATAGCCTTCATACCGGATGCGGTTCACTTTTCCGTTTTTGAGATGGAACTGGAGCGAGGCAGGCGCGCCCTCACGGTTAGAGGCAATCACCTTTTCGCTGCTTTGGGTAATCACCATTTCCCTGCTCCGCCCTTTCAGCCTGCTTAGGAGTTCCTGCTCGCTCATACCTACGTGGAGGTTATTGCGCAGGGCAATGTCGCTGCTCCTGATATCGGCTACCTGCAGCAGCAACTCCCCAGACTGGCTGGGTGCGTAAAACTCCATCATGGAGCTACCAAAACGGATCGTGAAAATAGTATCGGTGATGTTCGGCTTGTGGCGGTTCTCGATCGCATCGGCGTCCACCGTGAAGTCGGCATTAATGCGGTCGTAATAACTGCTCAGGCTATTGATTTGGGTGCTTATAAAAGGGTTACCCAGCAGGCTGATTGTAGTGGCCGCCCGACGGGGTGCAGCAGCAGTGTCGGTGGGTGCGGCACGACGCTCCTCAGCGATGTCAGAATCCTCCTCACGCCCTAGGTCGGCGCTGCAGGCAGTCGTTACGATGTTTAAGAGCAAAAGCAACAGCAGCAACCGTACGCCAAAGGTGTATTTGTATCGGGAGAAGCTATTGCGGAGGGGTAACATGTTAATGGGGGTATAGATACGCTGTGTTAAATTATACATACATACGAGATGATGCCGCTGAAAAGTTATAGCTAAATCGCCTCCGCTGGTTGTTTTGCCCCGGCATTAAGTATAATTTTGCAGCAAAGATTACACAAAAATGAATATGCAGCAAGTAGCTTTAGTAACATATACAAGCAAGGGCAATTATACCGGGATTTCTGATGATGAGAACAGCCTGTTGTATGATATGTTAACAGGAAAAG
Source organism: Pontibacter sp. CAU 1760 (assembly GCF_054482735.1). Lineage (NCBI taxonomy): Bacteria > Pseudomonadati > Bacteroidota > Cytophagia > Cytophagales > Hymenobacteraceae > Pontibacter > Pontibacter sp. CAU 1760. The sequence goes on along the minus strand of NZ_JBTLRL010000009.1, from coordinate 200,450 downwards.
GCCTGCAGGTTTCTTTTCATATCTGGGATGACCCAACCGTGGACTGGACCGCCTTTGACGTAGTGGTACTGAAGTCGCCATGGGATTATTTTGACAAAATAAACGCCTTTTACACCTGGCTGGATAAGTTGGAGCAACTGCAGGTGCGCGTGCTAAACCCCATCAGAACAGTGCGATGGAATGCCGACAAACGCTACCTGCTGGACCTGCAGCAGCAGGGCGTAAACATCGTGCCGACGGTATGGCTGGAGAAAGGGCAGGAGTTCTCTGCTGAAAGTATTTTCGAGGCCCTGGCTGCTGAGAAGATAATTGTGAAACCAGCCGTGAGCGGCGGTGCCAAAAACACCTTTGCCCTTACGCAGGCAGAGGCAGAAGCGCAGACAGCAACCATCAACGGCCTGCTGCAAGAAGAGGGTTTTCTGGCGCAGCCTTTCGTGGAAGAGATCAAAACAAAAGGCGAATGGTCTTTCCTTTTCTTTAACGGAGTATACAGCCACACGGTGCTCAAAACCGCCAAACCCGGCGACTTCCGGGTGCAACATTTCTTTGGGGGCACCGTGCATACCCCGGAACCGCCGGCCGCCCTATTGGCCTCCGCGCAGGCTATTGTAGACCAACATGCCCGAGGCTGCCTGTACGCCCGTGTGGATGGGGTGGAACTGAACGGAGCGCTTGCCCTCATGGAACTGGAACTCATCGAGCCCTTCCTGTTCATGGTGCTGAGCGAAGGTGCTTTCGAGCGTTACTACGAGGCGCTGCTAAGCCACTTGAAGCAACTGGCTCCTTCGGCGGTATAGCTAGTCATGGAAAACCAGCATTGGCACCTCTGTTTCCAGCACAAGTTTCTTGGTGAGGCTGGAGTGCAGCAGGCTGTCTAGGAAAGAGCGTTTGTGGTTGGTAACTGCCAGTAAGCTCACTTGCTCTTCTGCTACAAAGTCCTCTAAGGCGTCGGCCACATCATCGCTTTCCAGTAGGGTAAACTGTACGTTAGAGTTTATGCCACGCTGGGCGGTAGCTGCTTTCAGGCGGTCCATGTTCTCCTGATCCTCTGCTCCCACGCTGCCTTTGCACACGTGCAGGCAGAGGATACTAGGCTGGAACGGAGCCAACAGTTTTTGCAGGTCAGCGATAGCCTGCGCATCGGCAGGATTGAAGTCGGTGGCGAACAGCACCCGCGAAAAGCTGTGCTGCCGGGCCTTTACGGGTACGGCCAACACAGGTACTTTCGCATCCTCGGCCATTTTTGTGGTTACGGTGCCAAACAACGAGCGGCTCAGACTATCCTCGCCAAGGGTGCCCATCACTAACAGGTCCGCCTGCACACGCTTGGCTTCCTCCAGGATAGCATCCTCCGGGTTGCCGCTTACAAAAGCAGTTTGCAACTGTACCTGATCTCCGCTCAGCTGCTGTTGAAGTTCATGGCGCAAGGCTTCCAGTTTATTGCGCTCTTCTTCCTCGTTTCGTTGCAGCACCTGCTCCGTAATCTCCTCCGATGGCGGCGGTATAATGCCTGGTGTATTGTAGGGCATCGGTTCCCAGGCAGGGGCCAGGTAGTCGTTAAAGCAATGCAGCAGCAGTACCTCGGCTTGCGGGGCGGCTGAGGCTAACCGAAGGGCGTACTGGCAGGCGTTGTTGGTGCTGTCTTCAAAAGAAACCGGAACAAGGATTCTGAACATGGTGCTGTGTTTAAGGTTTGGGCTGTATACGTGCCGGCGTAGTTCTTTAGTTGTAGTTGCGCGGGCCATTTCCGGTATACCGTTGGTGCTGGTTTGCGCGACCGGCCCCTCTGTAGTTTCGAAAATTACCTTAGTTTTGTAGTCTGAGAACACTGGTCATGCCCAAACGCATTGTATTTTACTTCATCGGGTTTGTTTTGCTTGCCTCACTGGCTTTCTACGGCTTCAACCGCTGGAGAGACTCCAGGGAGCAGGTAGACCTATGGGCGCTGGTGCCGGAAAGCGCAGTGTTTGTGCTGGAAACGAACAATCATGCTAACCTGGTGCAGCACCTGCGCGAAACAGAACTGTGGTCGAGTCTTACGGTGCTGCCCTTCGCACAGCGGTTTGAGGAAAGCCTGGCCGCCATCGACAGTGTGGCCCCCGGCACTGAGCGCCTTTCGCGGTTCCTGGATAAAAAACGGATATTGACCTCTCTCCATGTGGTGGGCAAGGCAGAGGTGTCCTATGTATACTACGTGCCCGTTACCTCGGTAGGCGAGCATCGCTTTTTCCGCACCCTCACCGAGAACATTAGCAAAAGCGAAGAGTTTGAGGAGGAGGTGCGTGAGTACCAGGGCATGGTGCTCACGGATATTACCAACACGCGCCTCGGCACCCGCTATACCTATATCACTTACCACAACAATGTTATCCTGAGTCCCTCGGCCATGCTGGTAGAGGAGATTGTGCGCCGCCTCAACCATGGGGTTACCGGTACCATTGCCGGAGAGTTCCGCAGCACAGACTACCTGGACGAGCCGGATGTATATGCCAACGTATTCGTGAATTACCGGGCTTTACCGGAGTTCTTGAATTTGTTTCTGAAACAGGAGGTGATGCCGGAGGTGCGCTACCTGGCTTCACTTAGCCAAAGCGCCATGCTGGAGCTGAAATTGCATGAGGATAAAATATTCCTCAACGGATTCTCCGCACCTGAAACACTCCGCAATTCCCTGCACAAAATCATGGAGCCCCAGAAGCCGCAGGTCTTGGGCGTGAAAGCGTACCTGCCTAGCCGTACGGCTTTGTTGCTGCATTTTGGCCTGCAGGAAATTGAGCGGATGCTAGGGCCCAGGCAAGAGAACGGTTCGGTGTATGGCGTGACGGTAGACAGCCTGGCCAAGTCGTTGAGCGAGGAAGCGGCCATCGCTTACCTGGAGTCGTCCAGCATCAATGCCAGCCCCGAGAAAGTGGTGTACATGCATATGGCTAACCCTGCTCGTAGCATGAGGCTGCTGCAAAGTCTGAGCGACCAACTGGCCACTGCCCGCAAGCAACGGCCGGTTAAAGAACAGTATGGGAACTACGCGATAGAGCTATTAAACGTACCCGAACTCCCCAAGCAGTTGCTGGGGCGTTTGTTTGAAGGGTTTGAGCAATGCTACGTGGTGCAGGTAGATGATTACCTGCTTTTCTCGGAACGGGTCACGACACTGCGCACGCTGCTAAGCGACCTGGCGGAGGAAAACATCTGGGCCAAGTCTATCATGCAGAAAGCCTTTCTGGAGCAAACCCTGCAGGAGGCGAACCTGAGCGTGTACCTCAACACCGTAAACTCCTGGTATATCCTCAACCGCTATGTGAACGATGATGCCCGGGATAACCTTTTGCAGAATGCTTCCCTGATCAAGCGGTTCAGCCAGGTGAGCCTGCAGTTTGCCAAAGTAGAGGAGCAGTATTATACTAGCCTTGTCATCCGCAGGCCCGACCGCAACAACAGCGAGTCCGTGCAGGATGTGTTTGTCTCGGAAAAGGCCATCACATTCAAGAGCCGACTCAAGTCGCGCCCCTTCCTGATTCAGAACGGCACCGACCGCAGTCGCGAGCTGCTGGTGCAGGATTCCGCTGACGTGCTGCTCAACATTATGGCCAGCGCCGAGCTGGGGTGGGTAGATACCGTCGGGGCGTCTGTGCGCGGCGACATCCACCAGATAGAAGCTGCGGGCGACAGCAAAAAGCTACAATACCTGTTTGCCACCTCCAACCGCATACATGCCCTGAACGAACAAGGGCAAGAGCTGGAGAACTTCCCTTTTAACCTGGGCGATTCCCTGGACATACAACACCTGGCCGTTTTTAATTACGAGAACGATGGCAATTACCGGCTGTTGGTGGACGACATTATGGGCAACCTGTATATGTATGACATGCGTGGTGCAGCGGTGCAGGGGTGGCAGCCCCGCCGGATGGATTACCGGCTTGCCACGGCTCCCCGCCACTTGCGTGTGGGCGGCCGCGACGTGATTCTGGTGGTGCTGGAAAACGGGTATATCTATGCCCTCAACCGCCAAGGCGATACTTACCCGGGTTTTCCGGTTAACCTGAACTCTCCGGTAACAGGGAGCCTGGCCGTGAACCTTGGCCCGGACCTACGGCGCACCACGCTAACGACGGTTACGCGCTATGGCAGCGTGGCAACACTCAACCTGCAGGGTAAACTGCTGAGCCGGGAGCAACTGGAACGCCCAAGCAAGCGGGCGCTGTTCGATTTGGTGCCGGAAAGCAGCAATGGGCGGTCATCGGTTATCGTGCGGCAGGAGCAGGGCAAGGTCACGCTATTCGACCAAGACCTGAATGAGCTTTTCCAGAAGCGCTATGTCACCTCAGCACCTAAAATTGTGCAGTACTTCGATTTTGGCGGTGGCAACCGGATTTACGCCATCACCGAAACCGGCCCCCAGAAAACGTACCTCTACGACAGCGAAGGCAACCTGGTCGGGAACCGCATTTTGGAGAGCAGTGGGCCTATTACAGTTACCTACAACGAATCGTCTGACATCTACAGCCTGAGCAAAGTCTTCCGCAACGAACTCAAACAAATTGAATTCAGGCTGCCGGACTGATTCGCTCAGAAGTCAGCGATGAGATACAGGTTGTAATTGAAGTTATCTGGTATCTGACGGCAAACCATCCTAATGGCAGATCAGGACGAAACGCAGATTATAATAATCTGCGTTTTACAGCCCAATTACATCTTTTCGAACTTCTTTTCGCCACTTTCTGCCGTATCGTTTGTCAAGGTACTCAAATACTACCTTGTTATACAGCGCTATACATTTTTCATTGGGGGCAACGCAGCCAAAGTCATGGTATGCTACATCATATCTCTGCTCGAACTTTTGCTGATTTGCGTAGACGACAGGAGCTATACCTCCCACCAATAAGAGCCTTGGTCTTTGGTATTTGATGTCCCTGTAAGCTACATCCTGATTAACTACACAGTTGGTGCGGGCCAGCAGATTGATACCTGTAACGGGTGCATTTGTTATAGTCACTGTGGTATCTATAACAGGGACGCTAAACCCGATTATCTGCAAGTGGTGTTTCCCTGGTGCTATGTTCTCCAGCTTAAAATTACCAAGGCTATCTGTGTTGGTTGCCTGTCCAGTATTTTTTACTGTCACCAAGGCTTCCTGCGCAGGAACTATGTCAAGGCCTATCAGCAAGTTTACCTTACCACTTATACTATACAAATCCGTTTGGCCCTGTGCCAGGGCTGCCAAGGGAAGTAGGGGTATTAGTAAAAGTAAGATTCGTTTTTTCATGCCTATTCTCTCAAACGCTACTGAACCAACCCTTACGGTAGAAAAAGTAAAGTTGCACCAGAATCAGGGCAAACATTAGCCCTATTAAAGTAGGGTAGGCATATGGTTGATAGAGTTCGGGCATGTTGTGTGGCATCACCTGACCCGTTTCCGGGTTCTCGCGCGAGAAGTTCATCCCGTAAAGCCCCACGATAAAACTCAGGGGTATAAAAATACTGGAGATGATAGTAAGCACTTTCATGATCTCATTCATGCGGTTGCTCACCGTGGACATGTGCAGGTCCACCAAACTGCTGGCCATTTCCTTATGATTCTCCACCAGGTCGATGAGTTGCACACTGTGGTCGTAGGCATCGCGGAAATAGGCTCGCAGGCTTTCCGGAATCACCTGCTCGTCCATCCGCAAAATCTCGCTCATTTTGTCGCGCTCAGGCCACGTGATACGCCGTAGCCGTACCAGTTCACTCTTCAAATCCAGGATCAGGCGCAGGTTGTCCTTTGACGGGGTTAGGATAATCTGGTGCTCGAGGTCCTCGATGTACTCGCCGATCTCCGCCATCACCGGGAAGTAATAGTCCAGCACCACGTCCATCATGGCGTAGGCCATGTACATGGTGGGCCGGTGCCGAATCACGCCTTTGCCAATCCGGATGCGCTCCCGCAGCGGGTCCAGGCAGTCGCCGTAGTCGCTTTGCAAGCTCAGCACGTAATTGGGGCCCGTAAACAGCGACAACTGCACATCGTCCAGCGACTTGAATTCCGGGGCCCAGCGCAGCATACGCGAGATGATGAACAGGCGGTTGTGGTCAAACTCCTCCACCTTAGGGCGCTGGTAGTCGTTGATCACATCCTCCATTTGCAGCGCGTGCAACCCGAAGTCCAACGGCAGCTGCTCCAGCATTTTCTGGTCGTTATACCCCCTGATGTCGATCCAATGGCGGGCGTCGGGCCTGGCTCTCACGTGTTGCATCAGCTCCGCGTAGGTTTCCAGTTCCAGTTCCTCGTGGAAGTCCGCCGTGAAAGAAATCAGGAAAAAGCGCGGCGTGTAAGAATGCGCCGGGACGGTGATGGTACCCGGCTTCAGGCCTGCTTGGCGTTCTAGAATCTTGTTGGGGTTGCGGCGGTGTTTGCGTTTGGACATGCGTTGGTTGCGGGTTGTAGGCTATCTGTGGTTAGCTGAAAACGGCTTTTTAAGTTTAGACGGCGAAAAAGGGCCGCTACACTTGTCGGCTTCTACCCACAAAATAGATGAATTCGCCACTCAAATCAACAATTTAAGAAAAACAATCCAAGGTTACGGGAGCAGCGTTACAGTCACGCCCTCTGTTTCTTGAAGTTTAGCGGTGATTTCCTCTTCCAGGCTCCGGCGTACTTCCAGTGTCAGGCGGCAGTCGAGCGCAAACTGCTGCGCCAGCACGTTCAAATCGTATTCCTTCACCAGGCTCATCACATCGTTCATCTGCGGGTAGGCATAATGCGCTTGTAACTGTACGGTTTCGTGCTGCTCTACCACGGTGGCGTTTGCCAGGGCTTCGGCCGTGGCCGTTTTATAGGCGTGTATCAAGCCACTAACACCCAATTTCGTGCCCCCAAAATAGCGGACCACTACTACCAGGACATTGCTGAGGTCGGCAGAGCGGATCTGTCCGAGAATCGGGTCGCCGGCAGAGTGGTTAGGCTCGCCATCGTCGTTGGCCCGGTAGCGGCTTTTGTCAGCGCCCAGGCTGTAGGCATAGCAATGGTGGCGGGCATCGTAGTACTGCTTCCGGAGTTCTGCCAGCACTTCTTTCACCTCGTCCTCGCTGTATACCGGGTAAGCCAGGGCGATAAACTTGCTTCCCTTCTCCTTGTAGAGCCCTTCGGAGGGAGCCTGTATGGTGTTGTAGGTGTCTTCCATGTCGTTAGCAAAAGCGGTATCGGGTGCGCGAAACAGATAAGCCGGGGGTACTGCGGAGGAGGCCCGGTAAGCAGCAAAGGTAGCCGATCTGTGGCCTTGGGCAAAACCGCTAGGGCCAAGGGTGTGTTATTGCGCCAAAAAGTTTTACTTTGTGCCTGTCATCAACCCAACGCAGCATTGCCAGCCATACCCCCATACCTGCTCTCATTCGACCGTATCGGCACGCCAACGGAAGGGTATATCACCTCCACGCAGTATACAGACAAAGTACCTTTTGCTATCCGGCGCGTGTTTTGGACACAGGGCACGCCTTCTGGATATACGCGCGGGCACCACGCCAACAAAGTAACGGAGGAAGTGCTTATTGCCTTAAACGGCACCGTTTGGGTGAAAGCGGATACCGGAGATGATGTGCAGGAGTTTGAGTTACAGGATGCGCAGACGGGGGTATACATCCCGGCTTTGTGCTGGACAGAGATCCGGTTTTCGGAAGATGCGACGGCCCTTTGCCTGACCTCCACCGACTACGATCCGGCAGACTATATCCGGACGTACGAGGACTTCCTGCAGCTCGTGAAGCGGTAGCTGCACGCTAAAACATCCCATCGCTATGAAACCCATACCCTATTTTGAGTTCAGAGATTTTCCGGAAGGCAGCGAGGCCGCTGTACAGGAGAGCTTACTGAGAGCAGTGGCTGGCAAGCATTATATTCTAGGGCCGCAGCTAAGCGCTTTTGAAGAGGAATATGCCCGTTATTTGGGTGCAGCAGCGGCGATAGGTGTTGGCAATGGGTATGATGCGCTGGTACTGGCCCTGAAAGCCGTGGGCGTGGGGCCGGGAGATGAAGTGCTGGTGCCGGCCCATACCTTCATCGCGACGCTCCATGCAGTGCATCACATCGGGGCCAAACCGGTATTAGTAGAACCAGACGCTGCTACCAACAACATCACGGCTGCCACTGCTCAAGCGGCCATCACGCCTGGGGCGAAAGCGTTGGTACCCGTGCACCTCTACGGGCAGGTATGCGACATGCACCCGCTGCTGGAACTGGCGCAGGAACATGGCCTGAAAGTAGTAGAAGACGCTGCCCAGGCGCACGGTGCCCGCTACCAAAACCGGTTGGCCGGAACGTTTGGCGATGCCGCGGCCTTCAGCTTTTATCCTACCAAGAACCTAGGTGCCCTGGGCGATGGCGGGGCGGTGGTGACTAACAGCCAGGACGTGGCGGCATTTGTGCGGATGCACCGGAACTATGGCGAGACACAGAAATACCGGAGCGAAACGGTGGGCATTAATTCCCGGCTGGATGAACTGCAGGCAGCCGTGCTGTGGGCAAAGCTGCCATACCTGGACCAACTGAATGCAGAGCGGCAACGGTTGGCGGGCATTTACCTACAGCAACTGCAGGGCATTGAACAACTGACGTTGCCTTATGCTGCGCCGGGCTGCGGCCATGTCTTCCATATTTTCTCTATCCGGACCAGGCACCGCGACAGGCTACAGCAGCACTTGGCAGCGGAGGGTATCAAAACAGCTATCCACTATCCGGTGCCGGTACACCTGCAGCCAGCTTACCGGTTTTTAGGGTATGGGCCAGGCGATTTCCCGGTGGCCGAAGAACTGGCCCGCACCAGCTTGAGCCTGCCCCTGTTTCCGGGAATGCACGCCTTGGAGCAGGAAAGGGTGGTGGAAGAAATCCAGCGATTTTTCAGGTAAACCCCCTGGCCTTGGTGTGCAGAACAGGCCCCGCTGTTCCGCAGGCTTTTGTGTGCTCGGATAAATAGCCTATTTTGCAGCCTCCGCCAACGCTGCTATGCTGCAACTGCTTAAATCGTCTGCCTGGTCTCTGCTCTCAGTGCTGGTGCGTGCCTTCTCTGCGCTGGGCATCAACAAACTGCTGGCGCTCTACTACGGGCCAAACGGTATTACGCTTTACGCCCACTTCCAGAACCTGCTCAGCATTATTACCACCGTGCCAAACGGGGGCGTGAATATCGGTGCAATCACCCTGCTGGCTTCCCACAAAGCATCCTCAGTACCATACCAGCGCTATTTCCTGGCGGCACTGCTGCTTAACCTGATTTGCCTGGTTGTGGCGCTGGGGCTTATCCTCCTTTTCCCGGGGTACTACCTGCAGGTGTTCCGGAGCGAGCTGGTGCTTTTGCACTGGACCCTGGTTTTTGCTTTTGGCAGCCTGTTGCTCACGCTTAACTTGTACCTGCTGGCGGTGCTGCTGGCAAGGCGCGAGTTAAAGTGGTATGTGCTCGGGGTAAGTGTGATGAGTCTGGGCGGGCTGGCAGCCGTTTATGCCGTGTCGGGTAAGTGGGCGATGCCGGAACTGCTGCTGCTGATGTTTGCCGCACAGCCGGCTACCTTTCTGCTTGTACTGCCGGCGCTTTATTTCCGCAAGATGCTACCTGGGTTCACCAAAATTCCCATACCGGCCACTGTATACCGCGACCTGTGGAAGTACATCCTGATGGCATTAAGCGCAGTGGCCTGCCTGAAACTTACAGACTTTTATATCCGCGATTTTGTTATTGGTCGCTACAATTTATACCAGACCGGGCTGTGGCAGGCCGTGGTGCGGGTGTCGGAGCAATACAGTAACGTCTATACCTCTGTGATCGGGATGGTGATATACCCCCGCATGGCAGCCCTGGTGGGCGAGCCGGAGCAGCTACGAAAATATGTCCGGAACGCTTTTTACCTGGTGCTGCCCGCCCTTGCGCTTGCCTTGCTGCTCGTCTACCTGTTCCGGAACTGGGTGCTGTTGCTGCTCTTCGACGAGGTGTTTGTGCAGGCCAGTTACCTGTTCAAGTACCAACTGCTGGGCGACTTCTGCTGGATGGCCAGCATGCTGCTGACTAACCTGCTGGTGGTGCGGGCGCACGTAAAACTGTATATTGGCTGGCAAATTTGCTCCGCCTTGGTATATATTGCCCTGGTGTTCCTGTTGATCGGGCCGTTGGGCTTGGCGGGCGTCACGCTGGCGCATGCCATACGCTATGCAGTGGTGCTGGCCTTTTTCATGATTTTCTACGCAAAATATATCCGCCTGTGAGTGCTACCCCTTTAGTTTCTGTGGTAAGCCTTTGCTATAACCACGCCCCCTTTCTACAACAGGCCCTGGACTCAGTGCTAGCCCAAACTTACCCGAGCCTTGAGGTAGTGGTGGTAGATGACTGCAGTACGGATAACAGTGTCGCGATTATAGAGGCGTATCTCCAAAAGCACCCGCATATACGCTTTATCAGTACGGGCCATAACCGGGGAAATACAGCTGCCTTTAACCTAGGGTGGCGCGCCAGCCGGGGCGAGTATATCATTGATTTTGCCACCGATGATGTGTTGCTGCCGGATCGGGTGGCGCAGCAGGTAGCGGCTTTTCAGGAATTGCCCAGCACTTACGGCGTTATCTATTCAGATGCTGAATACATCTCAGAAGCAGGCGCACACTTAAAGTACCATTACCGGCGCAAGCCCAGCGGACAGTTAAAAGATGATGCCCCATCCGGGGATGTGTTTGCAGCTTTATTGGAAAGATACTTTATCTGTCCGCCTACCATGATGGTGCGTCGCCAGGTGTTTGAGGCACTAGGAGGGTATGATGAGGCGCTGGCTTATGAGGACTTTGACTTTTGGGTACGCTCTGCCCGGAATTATCACTATTATTACCTCAATGCCGTTACCACACAGCGCCGGGTGCACCCCCAATCGCTTTCGGGAGGCTGGTATAAGCTAGGCAATAAATTGCTGGCTTCTACTGTGCTGGTATGCCAGAAAGCAGCCGGGCTGGTCGAAACACAAGCTGAGCGTGAGGCACTGGCAGTCCGGCTGCGGTACGAAGCCCGGCACGCCTACCTGACGGGCAACTTTGAGGAAGCGGCCCAGTTCTTGCATATACTGGCAGCACAAGGCCGAATGCCGGTTTTATACCAATTGATACGTGGCCTGAACAGTCGTCAGATTAACCTCGGGATTATACGCAGACTGTATCATTACATCACCCATTGAAATTAAATTGCGTGTTTAACTGTTGGTTAAGCAGCAAGTGTTCTCTGAGCATATAACCCTTTCTGCCATTTACGTAAGTATAAGTTCTTTATTTGCTTAGCGGGAAATTCTCATTTTGAATTGGACGGGAAATTCCCGTCTTTGGGCAGCAATATTGAGTTTAATAAGTATATTTGACTTTTAATAAACAGACATAAGAATGATTACAGCAAGCACCACCACTCGGGCAGAGGTTATTAGATGGATGGAGGACTTTGTAGGCGAAAAGTTCACTGAGCTTCTAAAAACCGTAGAGGACAGTTGGCAGCCGGCCGATCTTTTGCCAGATGCCACCATGGAGACGTTTTTCGATGAACTGAAAGAGTTGCGTGAGCGTGCCCGTGATTTAAGCTACGATCTGCTGGCTGTGTTGGTGGGCGATACCATTACGGAAGAGGCACTCCCAACGTATGAAAGCTGGTTGATGACTATCCAGGGCCTCCCGCAAGACCCGGACAGCCCTTGGATGAAGTGGAACCGCGGCTGGACAGCTGAGGAAAACCGTCATGGCGATGCCCTGAACCGTTATTTATACCTGAGCGGCCGCATTAACATGCGCGAGATGGAAGCCTCTACCCAGTTTTTGCTGGCCGATGGCTTCGACCTGCAGACGGACATGGATCCATACCGTTCGTTCGTGTACACCAGCTTCCAGGAGACTGCCACCAACATCTCGCACCGCCGCGTAGCTCAGATCGCTAAAAAGCAGGGAGACCTGACATTGGCTAAACTCTGTGGACACGTAGCAGCCGATGAGGCCCGCCACGCCAAAGCCTATAAGGCTTTTGTGAGCAAGATATTTGAAGCCGACCCGAATGAAATGATGCTGGCTTTCGAGGACATGATGCGCAAGAAGATCGTAATGCCGGCTCACTACATGCGCGAGCTTGGCGTAGACCTTGGCAAAACGTTCGGCCACTTTACAGATGCGGCACAGCGTATCGGTGTTTATACCTCTTTTGACTATACCGACATTCTGGAAGGTTTGATCAAGGAGTGGAACATTGAGGGTATAAGCGGCCTGAACGAAGCCGGTGAGCGTGCCCGCGACTACGTAGTGGCCTTGCCTAACCGCCTGAAGCGTGTTGCTGACCGCATGAAAGCACCCGGACTAGAGTACAAGTTCCGCTGGATCGCCTAAGCAGCGAATTCATACATAAAAAATCGAGCGCCTGTGCACACCTGCACAGGCGCTCGACGTTTATAGTGCTCCAGGTATAAGGGAGCCTGCTCTCTCCTGGGGACAGGTTTCGTGCCAATGCTGTCAACTGAAGAGGGCAACGGAGCAATGCTGTCATTTCGACCAGTGGGAGAAATCTGAACTTCACTATACAGGATAATTACCCAGATTTCTCCTGCTGGTCGAAATGACAATTTCCACTTACTTATATGCACATCTGCCGTAGCATAGAAGCGGCTTAATCGCGAATTGGTTGGCAGCACTATCAACAGTGTATCCTGAACAACGCAACGACCCTCACGCCTCTTTAGGGGCAGTGTGGCCTCATCGCTCTCCGCAAGCACCGTCTCGGGTCATATCGCTTTCATGATTTTTTCGTTTAGTGTAAATGAACTGTCATCTGTTGATGAACCTCTTCATAGGCAAAATCCGGTTAAAGACAGCAAATGTGGTAGATTTTGTGCTGCTCATAACATAAAACAAAGTAGCCGCTGTGCGTGTTATACCTCCAAACCCTTTTACCATGGCAATAGGATACCGATTCTCTGAATATATACCCCCCCAAGACGACAAACCCGGATTCGACTCGCTGCTGAAGATTTTCATGCAGTTGGTTACCATCACGTCCGGTGATGTGGGCGAGGCACTGAATTGGCTCAGCTCGCTGGACAAGCAGTATAACCTGACCGGCGACGAATATGGCATCGGTGATTTTATAGAGGACCTCCGAAAGAAAGGTTACCTCGACGAAGACAAGGAGAAAGGCAGCCTGCAACTGACGGCCAAAAGTGAGCAGGGCATTCGGAAAAGCGCGCTGGAGGAGATCTTCGGCAAGCTGAAAAAAGGAAATAAAGGCGGCCACGCCACCCCGCACACCGGCACCGGCGACGAAGCAAGTACTGACCGCCGCGAATACCGTTTTGGCGACTCGCTAGAGCAGATCTCTATGACCGACTCGCTGCGCAACGCCCAGATCAACCACGGCATTGGCGACTTGCGGCTCACGGAGCAGGACCTGGAGGTAACCGAAACAGAACATAAAACGCAGGCGGCCACCGTGCTGATGATCGACATTTCGCACTCCATGATTCTGTATGGCGAAGACCGCATCACGCCGGCCAAAAAAGTGGCGATGGCCCTGGCCGAACTTATCAAGCAGAAATACCCGAAAGACACCTTGGACATTCTGGTGTTTGGTAACGACGCCTGGCAGATAGAAGTGAAAGACTTGCCCTACCTGGAGGTTGGGCCATACCATACCAACACAGTGGCAGGCCTCGAACTGGCCATGGACATCCTGCGCAAGCGCAAAACACCGAACAAGCAGATCTTTATGATCACGGATGGCAAGCCGACTTGCCTGAAGGAAGGCGTGCAATACTATAAAAACAGCTTTGGCCTGGACCGTAAGGTGGTGAACAAAACCCTGAACCTGGCTGCCCAGTGCCGCCGCATCAAAATTCCGATCACTACGTTTATGATTGCCTCTGACCCCTACCTGCAACAATTTGTAGATGAATTCACGAAGGTGAACAACGGGCAGGCCTACTACAGCAGCCTGAAAGGCCTGGGTCACCTTGTGTTCCGGGATTATAAGCAGAACCGCCGCAAAAATTTTTAAACTGCATGGATAGCAGAAATACAGCGCCATTGTTTGATTTCAGTGGGGTAGGGAGCGCCATGAGTACCTTCCTGCCGCATCTGCTGGTACAAATCACAAGTCTAATGGTGGCTTCGGGCGGGTTTATCCTCATGGCTCTTTCGGAGTCTGCTGGCTTCATTTTTATGCTCTGCTTTCTGCTCTTTCATCTGTGTCTGCATTTTTTTATCAAAGGCACGAACAGCTATGCGCAGGCAATCTCATCCCTCCCGCTGCAAGTTGTGATCAAAGCCATACAGTCGGTTTTTATCCTGATGGGGATGATCGCACTGGCTGTTTGCTTTTATGAGTTGTTTCAATGGACCTACTTTGAACTCTACAAAGAACACCAAAGCGAGGCGTTCTACTTTGAGTGGCATCATGAAATAGTATCGCTGGCACCGCCTGTCCTGAAGGTAGGATTAGTGGGAGAACTGATTCGGCAACTTTTCCCCTACCTATGGCAGGGGAAAAGAGAAATGGCCTAGGGTTACGCTGCCTTCAAGTAACCTTCGTACAACACATTTGAGTATCAATTCATATTTATAGTTCAACAACAAATCGGTTACACTGGCTAGCCGGTAAACAAATAAGATTCATGCAATACAAGAACATACCAGCCGAAAAGCTTTTACAGATAAAAACACTGGGCCAGCTAAAGGCAGCAGGCTACGAGCCACTGTCGGTGAAGCAGGAACTGCGCGGCAATCTGATTAAGAAGCTGAAGAACAAGGAAGAGGTTTTTCCGGGCATCTGGGGCTATGAGGAAACCGTTATTCCGGACATGCAGCGTGCTATCCTGTCGATGCACCACATCAACCTGCTTGGTTTGCGCGGACAGGCTAAAACCCGTATTGCGCGCCAAATGGTAGACCTGTTGGATGAGTACATTCCGGTAGTAAAGGGCTCGGAGTTGAACGACGACCCGCTGCAGCCGCTGTCGCGCTTTGCCAAGGACCTGGTGCACGAGCACGGCGATGATACCCCAATTGAGTGGATGCACCGCTCAGATCGCTATACCGAAAAGCTGGCCACGCCAGACGTATCGGTGGCCGACCTGATTGGTGATGCCGACCCAATTAAGGCGGCTACCCTGAAACTGCCTTATTCTGATGAGCGCGTGATTCACTTTGGCTTGATTCCGCGTTCGCACCGGGGCATTTTCGTGATCAACGAGCTGCCCGATCTGCAGGCGCGCATCCAGGTGTCGCTGTTTAATATTCTGCAGGAAGGCGATATCCAGATTCGTGGCTTTAAAGTAAGGTTGCCTTTGGATATACAGTTTGTATTCACGGCCAACCCCGAGGATTATACCAACCGTGGCTCTATCGTAACGCCGCTAAAAGACCGTATCGACTCGCAGATCATCACGCACTATCCGAAGGATATTGAGACCGGTAAGAAGATCACGAAGCAGGAAGCGCAACTCAAAGATGGGCAGCAGCTGGTGAAAACCAACATCATCATCGGTGATCTGATTGAGCAGGTAGCCTTTGAGGCCCGTGAGAGTGAGTATGTGGATGCCAAAAGCGGTGTGTCTGCCCGCCTGACCATCTCTGCCTATGAAAGCCTAATTAGTGCGGCAGAGCGCCGTGCCCTGATGAACGGCGAAGAATCTACGTATGTGCGTGTGGCTGATTTCCTGAACACCATACCTGCCGTGACCGGAAAAGTGGAGTTGGTGTATGAAGGCGAGCAGGAGGGAGCCGGCCACGTGGCGCAGGTGCTCATGGGCAAAGCCATCCGTACGCAATTCCTCCAGTACTTCCCGGACCCTGACAAAGGCAAAAAGTCGAAGCAGGGCAGCCCGTATAAGAGCATCACCGAGTGGTTCGGCGACGGAAACTCAGTGGATATCCTGAACGATGCTTCGGAGGCAGACTACAAGAAGGCGCTACAAGCCGTACCTGGCCTGAAAGCGCTGGTAGAGAAATTCCAGCCAGAGTCGAAGGGCGAAGAGAAGCTATTTTTGATGGAGTTTGTGCTGCACGGCCTCGCCGAGCACAGCCAACTCAGCAAGAACCGCCTGGCTACCGGCCTGCAGTTCAAAGACCTGCTCAGCGGCATGTTCTCCATGCCCAGTTTTACCGACGAGGAGGACGAGGACGACTTTTAAATGAGTTTTTAGTTCCGAATTATGAGCTCCGGGTTAATGTAGTCCTACAGAAAAATCACCTTTGGGGGTAGGAGGATGAAAGGCTGTTTGCCAGAACCAAAAAGCTATAACCACTGGCGCAATTCTCCAGAATTGTGACTTGCTTATAAAATCGAGTCTGCGACTCGATTGGGCCGAAGGGCCAGAAACAACAAGCGCCTCTGCCATGGAGTGAAATCTGCGGCAGAGGCGCTTGTTGTTTCCGTATACAATACGTCTGTGTAAAAATCATCCCCCTAACCCTTCAAAGGGTAGGGCCGTTTCCTTCTAAGCTTGCCTTCGCTCGCATCTTGCGCGTGTAGGATATAGTTGGGCCTCTGGCCCAGTCGAGGTGCAAACTCGACATCATTTTTAGACACAAGTTTGAAAACTTGCGCTATTGAAATAAGAGAATGAAACAGTATTGCTTCAAAGTGGGACTAACAAAAGAGTGGTCAGAAGTCGCTGAGACTTCTGACCACTCCTGATTTATAGAAGAGCTTTTGTGATTTGCTCCCATTCCTCATCTAAAGTCAAATCCGGGCGCTTTTTGCCAGCTTTTCTATACCAGTAGTCGGCATTCCAGGTGTCGCCTTCTTTGCGGTGCAGGTAGGCGTGTATCCAGGCAGCGTTCTGGTCGGGCAGGTCCTGAATCAGCTCATGCGATTTTTCCCAGTTGCCTTTGCTGTCGTGCCAAAGGGCCTGCAGATATACCGATGCGTCTGCAGGTGGTGTTGGGTTGTTGAGGCTTTGTTGAAAGGTCTGCAAGTCCATTGCTGGTATTGTTAATGTTTTGTATCAGGGTTTCAATGGGGTTTTACCCACCAAGGCTATATACAGTTTTCTGTTGTATGAGGCATCGGTATAAAGAAGCTGTATTACTTAACATTGCCCCCCCCAAACAGGTTTTGATGAGCTATCTGATGCTACGCCTCTTGCTCGAAATCTATTCGAAGCCCGCCAAACCATTTGGCATATAAGTTATACAGCATAGCCTCCAACAGCCCTAGCAAAAATCCGGCAACTGTAAGGCTGATGGGCATGCCCACCAGCGCCCCAAATGCGAGCACGGTTCCATAGCTGAGTCCGGGCGTTTCGTCTGATGTAATCCAGCCGAGGGTTACCAGGGCATCTACGACGAAGCCGCCAAATGAGTATATAATCCCTAAAACCAACCCGATGATGGCCCCCATCACTGCCTGCAGCTTCGCGAAGGAGAACACACCGAGTTTTTTGAGCTTTTGCATTTGGGGAGAGGGTTAATAATCTAACGTGCTGGTATAGCGGATTGCAAGGCGTAGCCGCAGCAGTACTGCTATACTTGGTTAGCACTTGTTTTATTGTTTTAGGGAATGCTTACTCTACAGTTTTATGATTGAAATAACATAAATTTCTTTAAAAAGTATATATTTAAATCGAACACAAGCCTATCCACATGAAACTCTTAAACTACCTTCTTACCACAGTAGTGGTGTTGTTTAGCTTTGGAGCATCTGCTCAGTCAAATACACAGCAAACTTTTTCGGAAAAATTCGAGGTATTCATCGAAATGCCATATGCTCAATTACGCTGGACACAGTCTCCTGATGCTTCGGAGAGTGCTGCTTATTCGACCCCAATGCCAAATCCCATTGATGTCACAAAAACGTATGTAGAAGATCCTGAATCAGGCTTATGGCATTACCCAAACATAGGGAAAGTTCATGACCCTGAAACTGGTTATTATATTGATTTTGATGCCCATAGGTATTACTTGTATCGTGTGAATCCCAAAACAGGTAAAATTTACAAAGGAAAATCAGAAGTAGAAGTTAAGAAGAAAAAGACCGATAATAATAAACATTAATGTTTTTCTCAAATCAATAATTCCAAATTTGTGCTAACTATTGGCTAAACGGCATTATGACGTTTATCTGCCTTATGTGCGGAGTTATAAACTTTCTGTTCCGCTATTTCAGTATCAAGATAGTCAAATATTCCTTTTCTCAGGCGGCTTATAACCCATTCGGTTGTAATAAAGTACCTGTTGGGTATGGGACATATTTCAATCTGGCCAATTCTGTTGTTGGCGCTTGTACATACATTGGGGAGCAGGCTGCGGTTTCTGAGCGGCTTTCCGCGCAGTGTCTGGTTGTCAGGGGCCGGCGGGGTGTCGGTGGCCTATGTGTTCATCCACCTGTTCCCGGAGTTGCAGGAGGGGCAGGAGCACCTGCAGGAGAACATGCCCTGGGCCGAGACATTCCTGCAGCACCACATGTACCTGGTGGCCCTTATCGGCTTGGCTGTGTTTTATGGCTTGGAGCGTTCGGTGGTATCGGCCAGGCGCAAGCAGGTGAAGCAAGACCAGAACGAGCAGAGCAAGCCGCCTAAAGGGGTGTTCTGGCTGCACATTGGCTCCTTTTCCCTCTATAATGCCCTGATCGGGTATATCCTGTTTCAGCGGGAGGAGGAGCCGACTCAAACCATCGTCCTGTTCAGCATCGCCATGGCGCTCCATTTTCTGGTAAACGACTATGGCCTGCAGGAGCACCACCGGCAGAAATACCGCAAATACGGGCAATGGGTGCTGGTGCTGGCCTTGGTGGTGGGTTGGTCTGTGGGGTATGTGCAGGAGGTGTCTGAGACACTGGTGGTTATTCTCACTGCGTTTATTGGGGGTGGGGTGATCCTGAACGTGTTGAAGGAGGAATTGCCCGAGGAGCGGGAAAGCCGTTATGGGGCCTTCCTGCTCGGGGCGGGTTTATATGCTATACTGCTGCTTTCGCTGTAGGCTGGTGCAACTGGTTTTCGGTGCGGGCCACCATCATCGACACGGTGGCATCGCCGGTTACGTTCACGGTGGTGCGGCACATGTCCAGAATGCGGTCAGGGGCCAGGATCAGGGCAATTCCCTCTACCGGTATACCGGCTTGCTGCAACACAATCACCAGCATCACGGTGCCGGCGCCCGGCACTGCGGCTGCGCCGATAGAGGCGAGTGTAGCCGTCATCACAATACCCAACTGCGCCATAATATCCAGGTCAATGCCATAGGCCTGGGCAATAAATACGGCGGCAACGGCCTGGTATAAACTGGTGCCGTCCATGTTAATCGTCGCACCCAGCGGCAGCACAAAGCTGGTTATCTCGCGGTTTATACCTAAGTTCTTCTCCGCGCACTCCATCGTAACGGGCAAAGTAGCGGCACTCGATGAGGTGGAGAACGCCAGCATCTGCGCCGGAAAAATCCCCCGGAAAAAATCTTTGTACTTCGTTTTTCCGACCGTGATGGCAAGCAAAGGGTATACCCCAAAAATCATGATGGCAAGTCCGGCAATGACCACCAAACAGTAGTAACCCAGCACCAGCAGCAACTCTACAGCAGCCCCTGGGTCATCGCCGGCAAACTCCACTACCAGGCCTGCCAGTAGCGCAAACACACCGTAGGGGGCCGTTTTCATGATTAGGTCCACAATCTTGAGGATGACGAGATTCACACCCTCAAAAAAGTCGTTGACGGGCGCGGCCTTGTCGGGTGGTATCATGATGAGGGCGATGCCAAAGAGCAGGGCGAAAAAGATGACCTGCAGCATGGCGCCATTGTTGGTCAGCGAACCGAAGATATTATCAGGCACAATGTCGATCAGCGGCTGCAGCGGGCCCTGGTCTTTCACGGCAGCGGCATCCGTAGATTTTTGGGTGGTAGTGGCTGCAAACTGCTGGTTAAATTCCTCGCGTTTCTCCGCGGAGAAAGCCTTGCCAGGCTCGGCCACGTTAACCAGTAACAGGCCCAGCACCACCGCTACCACAGTGGTGAGCAGGTAGATGCCAATCGTTTTGGAGCCGATGCGCGAAAGCTTGCTCACATCGCTCAGGCTCGTAACGCCCGTAATCAGCGACACCAGCACCAGTGGCACGGCAATCAGTTTCAGGAGGTTGATGAAGATCGTTCCAAAGGGTTTTACCCAGTCGGTGGTGAGTTCAACCAGGCCAAGTGAACTGGCCAGCATTCCCCATAGCACGCCCAAGGCCATGCCAATCAGGATCTGCCAGTGTAAAGCAAGTTTTTTCATATGCAGCTTAGCAGGCAGCGCAGAAACCTGGCTGCCTCTGTTTCAGTGTAAATGATTTAGACAGAGCGCCCCGTAGCTGAAGGGGTATACCTGGCAGCTTAACCAGCTAATACGCAAAACAGCCGAACGCTTGTTAGGTAAATTTAAGCATATTTAGGCTGCTAACCGGAGTTTCGGGCTAAAGTTTCTACTTTAACGCGGTATATTGCCATGAAGGGGTATGAGCAGTTCTGTAGGGCGCATGCAATCAGGTATGTGTTTGGCGGCGCCATACCCTCTAAACAGCGACAGCCGGCCTTTAAAGCAAAGGCCGGCTGTCAGTACAGGAATGCGGAAATGGGTGTGCGGAGGACTATTCCTCGGTCACAACAATCTTCTCAATTTTATCATTGGCTTTGATCTGGTCGATCACCTCATCGCCTTCTACCACTTTGCCAAAGCAGGTATGGTTACGGTCGAGGTGGGCAGTATTTTTGCGGCTGTGGCAAATAAAGAACTGCGAGCCACCCGTGTTGCGGCCAGCGTGCGCCATGCTCAGCACCCCGCGGTCGTGGTACTGGTTTTCGCCTGTCAGTTCGCAGTCGATCTTGTAGCCTGGGCCACCTGTGCCCGGCGTGCCTTTTGATCCCTCGCGCGAGTTAGGGCAACCACCCTGGATCACGAAGTCAGGAATAACGCGGTGGAATGTAAGACCATCGTAAAAGCCTTCTTTAGCCAGCTTCAGGAAGTTATCTACGGTTTTAGGGGCGTCCTTCTCATAGAACTCTACCTTCATCACGCCTTTGCCAGTATGTATTTCTGCAGTTTTCATGGTTTAATCTTAATTTCTGTAAAACAATGTGGATAACAAAAGTACGGAATTTTAAGTTTAAGAGAGCAATAGGCAGCGCTACTTCTGGCATGCACGCCATGGCTGCGCCAAGCTTTGCACCTGAAATAATCTGATAATTGTAATAACAAGCTATGAAGAGAAATATCATATACGCTTTTGCCCTGTTCCTGAGCTTCCAACTAACAAGCTGCAACACCGGCGATGAACGTTACCAAAACGAAATGCAGGAGGAGAGCACCGAGCCGAACATGCGCCGTGAGGCAGACTCGCGAGGTGTAGAACCCAGCACGCCCTTATCTACTGTAGGGGGTGAGGAAGGCCGGGCGCAAATCGGCGACCTCGAGATGACGCCAACTCAGAACCTGGTTGAGAATCTTGCTTCGGATGCAAAACTAACGACCCTGTCTTCGGTCATCAAAAAGGCCGATTTCGTGAAAGTGCTGAATGCCACAGGTCCGCACACAGTTTTTGCGCCAGCCAACGAGGCTTTCGAGAAGCTTCCGGAAAATACCCTGGAAGATTTGATGAAGCCAGGGAACAGGACCCAACTGACTGCCCTGCTTAAAAACCATGTAGTTGCCGGCGAACTCAAGGCCAACCAGTTACAGGACGGCTCTACCTTAACCACGTTGGGCGGCACGCAGCTGAAAGTGATCAAGCAGGGAGACCGGGTGACGATAAACGGTGCTGAAGTAAGCCAGGCAGATGCTATGAGTGAGAACGGTGTGATTCATGTCATCAACAAAGTGATTACTTCAAACGAATAAACAATGGCCGTATAAAACAGCAAAGGCTGGCAGATGAAGTTCTGCCAGCCTTTGCTGTTTTAAAATGAATTGGGTATTACTTCTGAGCCAGTTCCAGTTCACCGATTTTGCCTGAGGAGAGCGCCAGCAGCCCGGTGAATGTCAGGAAGCCGTTGAGGATAAGTACTTCAAAACCAAACTCATACCCCCAAAACCAATCCACGGAGTTGTAACTGATGATGTAGGTAAGGAGTGGGGCAATCAGGCAGATGGCAGGCACAAAGCGGTCGCGCACGGCGCGTTTGGTATAGAGCCCAAAGGAGTATAAGCCCAGCAGCGGGCCGTAGGTATAGCCCGCCACCTTAAACACGGCCGTAATCACGTTTTCGTTGTTCAGCACATCGAACGCCAGGATCACCAGCACCAGCACCACCGAAAAGCCCACATGCACAATGTAGCGGAGCCTGACACGCTCGTGCTCGCTGCGCTCTTTAAAGTTCAGGAAATCGACGCAGAAAGAGGTGGTAAGCGCCGTAAGAGCAGAGTCGGCGGAGGCGTAGGTGATGGCGATGATGCCCAGGATGAACACTACCCCCACCACGTGCGGGAAGTAGCCCAGCGCCAGGAACGGGAACACATCATCGCCTTTGGCTGGCAGCGGAATGCCCTTGGTGGTGCCGTAGATGTAGAGCAGCGCCCCCAGCGACAGGAACAGGATGTTGACAAACACTAGGATGATGCTGAACCAGAACATGTTTTTCTGGGCCTCGCCGATGTTTTTGCAGCTTAGGTTCTTCTGCATCATGTCCTGGTCCAGGCCCGTCATTACGATGGCGATAAAGGCCCCGGAGAAAAACTGCTTCAGGAAGTAGCGGCTGTCTTTCACGTCCCAGAAAAACACCTGCGAGTACTCGCTCTCCTGTATAGTCGTGACTAAACCCTGGAAGCCGAGGTTCAGCTCCTCCGAGATCAGCCAGATGCTGATGCCCACGGCCAGCAGCATAGCCGTTGTTTGGAAGGTATCGGTCCAGATGATGGTTTTCATGCCCCCCCGGAAGGTATAAACCCAGATCAGAGCGATGGTGATGACAACAGAAACCGCAAAAGGCACCCCTAAATCATCGAATACGGCTAATTGCAGCACACCCGCTACCAGGAAAAGCCGAATGGCGGCCCCCAGGGTGCGCGAAAGCAGGAAGAAACCAGCCCCCGTCTTATAGGACCAGTAACCGAAACGCTGCTCCAGGTAGGTATAAATCGAGACGAGGTTCAGGCGGTAGTACAGCGGCATCAGCACCGTGGCGATAACAAGGTAACCCAGCAGGTAGCCCAGCACCAGTTGCAGGTACGAGAACTGCGCCTTCTGCACCATGCCCGGTATCGATACAAACGTTACCCCCGACAGCGAGGTACCGATCATACCAAAAGCCACCACATACCACGGCGATTTGCGATTAGCCAGGAAAAACGTGTCGGAATCGGTGTTTTTGCTGGTGAGGTACGAAATGAAGATCAGGATAAAAAAATAGGCGACGATCAGGCCAATGATAAGCGTTGGAGACATAAAAATGCTATTGGGTGTACCAGCTTGTTTATTGCTTTACACAAATATAGCAAAAGTATGCACCCGGCAGCGCCTCTAAGGCAGGTTGTCGAACAATACCGGTTCGCCGATGGCCGGGATGCGTAGGCCCTGCAGCATACCGCCTGCCGAAATCTGGCGCAGCACCCGCACTGGCTCGCCCGCCGGCTCATCCGAAAGGTCGAAGGTGCCATAGTGCATCGGGATAAAGGTGCCGCCACGCAGGTAATTAAAGGCCTTTACGGCCTCGTGCGGGTTCATGTGGCTTTTCGACATCATGAAAGCGGGTTTGTAGGCGCCCACAGGCATCAGGCACACGTCCATCGGGCCCAGCAGCTCCTCAATCTCCTCAAAATGCGCGTCCATGGCTGTGTCGCCTGCAAAATACAGGCGTATCTGAGGGGTTTTCAGCACGAAGCTTCCCCACAGCACTTTGTTCATGTCGCGGACCCCACGCCGGTGCCAGTGGGAGGCAGGCATAAAGTATACCTCTACCTCGCCCGGCACCAGGTCATATTTCTGAAACCAGCCTGCCTCCTGGTAAGGTAAGTTGGGGCTGATGCCGCGCAGTAAATTGCCTGCCTCGAGTGGGGCCAGTGCTTTTACCTGCGGATTATGCTCCAGCACCGTCTGGATAGATTTTTTGTCGAGGTGATCGCGGTGGCCGTGCGAGAGCAGGAGGAAATCGATATTCTTAAAATCTTCCGGAGCGCAAGGCAACGGTGTTTTGCGAGGGATCAGGGGCAAGTCGTATAAAACCGGGTCGATCAGGAAAGAGATGCCCGCCATGCGCACAAAAAAGCTGGCGTGGCCCAGCCATACCACCATGTCCTGTTGAGAGGCCAGGAAAGCGGCGTCCTGGTGCACTTGCGGCAAATAGGTGTCCTTGCGCTTCTCTTCCTTCTGCGGGTTGGTGCTCAGCTTCCAGCGAAGTACGTTGCTAAAGTCCGGCGCGTAAATCGCGTCCCCGTTCGCAAAGCGCCCTTTGATGAGCTTGTTCCCGCGGTAATCTCTTTTGATAGTCTGGAGGCGTTCGTTTTTGAGGTGACGGATACGAGTATTCTTTTGCAAAATCGTAATAAGTTTGGTTTCTGATGGATCTTGGTAGTGGGTGGTTAGCGACAACCACTGCCGTTAGGAGCGTGGTAGTTAAGGTAGCAGCAGTTGGTTTCAGGCTGCTTGTCGGGTTAAAAATCAAAAACGGTCGTAGCGCATAGCACACGATTATAGGGTACGTGCGCCAGGAATTTCGGTTAAAAGCAAAAGCGCTGCCCTGGCTGGCAGAGAAGCGCTTGTAAGGTGAGGTATAAGTTTAGTATCCGAAGCTGTTGTAGTTGCCAAAGCCCGGGCCATTATGGTATGGGTTGGCGTAAGGCGAGGCACCGTTGGTATACCGCATGCCACCGGTTACAGAGATATTGTCAGAGATCTTGTACGTTGCCCTGAAATCCATCCCCATGCGGCCGGGGCTGTACAAGCCGAGCCCGTTGTAAGACATGTTTTGCTGCATCGGGGTGTTCGAGAAATCTTTCCAGATGTTCCCGCTCAGGATCAAGCGCTCTGTGGCCAGGTACTCGATACCTGCATGAGCCAGGTAATGGCTGCCGCCACTATTGCGGTACAATACGGTGGTACCTTCCGGCGTGGTGCCCGACAAGCTGTGAGGCGATACATACAGATATGTTAGGCCGGCATTCACCCGAAAACGGTTGCTGACCTGGTAGCGCACCGAAGGCGCGATGAACTGCGTGTTTCCAAAGCCATTGCTGAAGCTCATGCCAGTAGAGAGGCTGTAGCTTAGCTGCGGACCTGACCAGGCGGGTTTCGTTACTGCCTCGGTGGCCTCGGTACGCAGTGGCGCCTGCACCGCCGGCAAGTCTTCCAGTGCCGGGCCGGCCTCCAGGCTCGGCTTCACTTCCTCCTGCGCCATGGCCTGGCTTGTGCAGAAAAGGAGGCAAAGCGCCCCTAGAATTTTATGTATGTTTTTCACGTGAAATAGCTAAGTGACCTTATTTATACTAAGTTAGCGGGAAAGTAGTTCAAATCAAAGTTTGCTTCCGTTCGCTTCAAAACGTGGTCAAGGGGCCTTTGT
The DNA here is from genome assembly GCF_054482735.1 of Pontibacter sp. CAU 1760. NCBI lineage: Bacteria > Pseudomonadati > Bacteroidota > Cytophagia > Cytophagales > Hymenobacteraceae > Pontibacter > Pontibacter sp. CAU 1760. The sequence goes on along the minus strand of NZ_JBTLRL010000009.1, from coordinate 174,976 downwards.
TGCTCAGCAGCTAGTTTACCTTAGCCCCAAGCCAATCCTGGCGGTACTGCTGCATGTCCGGTGTCAGTTCCTTGCCGATGTTCTCGTAAGGCACGAGTTCCAGCGTCGGCACCTCATCCAGCGTGAGCGTTGTGCTGTGGGGCTGGCCCAAACGCAGGAATGTAACCGGGATGCTGTCGCCTGGCTGGTGCTTACCCAGCAGCTTCTGCAGGTCTTTTTCCTTCCTGATCTTCCGGCCATCCAGTGTCAGTATGAGGTCGCCTCTGTCTAACCCGGCTTTGTAGGCACCTGTCTGCACTACTGTGCCGTCTGTGATGGTGGCGCCTGCCTTGCTGTACTCCAGATATACCCTCTCTAGCGTGGCTACCCCTGGCTTGGCTTTACGCAGGTCTAAACCGGCTTTGGCCAGGAGCGGGCCATAGTCAGGTAACGTGCTGCCGTAGATGCTTTCTCTGAAAAACTGACTGGCCCAGGCTTTGTCGCCGGATACCTCTGCCAGTGTTTCTTCGAGGTCCGGGAGGGTATAAGGCTTTTCGGGTTGGCCATACTTGCGCCAAAGCGCCTGCATGTAGTCATCCAGGGTTTTGCCGAAGCGCTGCCGCAGGGCCATGTCCAGGGCTAGGCCCGTCATGCTGCCATAGGTATAGTAAGAGATAAAGGTGTTGTGGCGGTTCACGGGGTCTACAGAGCGGGCCGCGTCCACAAAAGGTGCCTGCATGCTCATCTCCATCAAGCTGTGGTACTGGCGGCCCGGCGAGAGCAGGACATAGTTCAGGTTGCCGGCCAGGTCGGAGGTGTACTTTTTCAGGTCGAAAATGCCGGTGCGGGCCATGGTCAGGTCGCCATAGTAACTCGTAAAGCCCTCCGCCAGCCAAAGCGCTTCCGACATGTTGGCTTCCTGAAAATTGAAAGGCTCCAGGCTTTTCGGCCGGATGCGCTCCACGTTCCACGCATGGAAAAACTCATGCGACACCGTGTTCAGCAAACTGTTCATGGCGGCTTCGAGCGGGCGCGAGCTCGTCAGCACCGTGGAGTTGCGGTGTTCCATGCCATCGCCCACGGCCTGTGGCATATAGCACCCCAGAAAGGTATAACGGCCAAAGTCGTAGTCGGGCAGCTCACCGAAAATAGCCTGCTGCTCAGCTACAATGCGCTTCACCTTGCTAACATACAGCTGAAACAACTCTCTGGTGCTTTGGTGATGCAAGGCCACGTGGATGGTTTTGTTTTTCCCCTGATCTGCAACTACCCACTCGGCAAAGTCGAAGTTGCTGAGCTCTGCCGGGCTATCCATCAGGTACTGGAAGTTAGGAGCGGAGTAGGTGGTGCCCTGCTCGTGCTTGAGCTGCGTCGCCACTTTCCAGTTGCTGCCCTCCGGCAGCTTGAACGTAACAAAAGCCGGAGTCTGCTCATACCCTTTGGCATAAAGCAGGGTGGCGGGCATGTTCAGGTGCGCGTGCGTTTGGTCCACGCCAGCGTAAGTGCCGTCGGCATGGTCCGCGAAGAGGATATAGGTTACGGTAATGTTGCCTTGCTGGGCGGGAACAGCCCATTGGTTGGTCGCGGTGCGCGTCAGGGGGAGTTGATTGCCCTGCCCATCGGTGGCCTGCACGTTGTAAATGTTTTTAGCGAACTCATGGATGGCATAGCGCCCTGGCGAGGTGCGCGGCATCAGCACATGTAAGGTGTCTTGCTTCACATCCGAAAACGTGACCTGTATTTCCGCTTCGTGGTGCACGGCATTCGGAAATGAGAGGGTATAAGCTGTTTGCTGCTGCGCCAATGTGTGCAGGCACAGGAAGGGTGTCAGGAACAGGGTGAGTAGGGTAGCGAGTGGATGCTTCATGGGTCGGGTTGAAAATATCGAAGTTTAAATATAGTGTATGTACCGCTGAGGTGCAATTATCCTGCCCTCAGCGCCTGCACAAAGCACAATTGCTACGGCTTATGTAGGGGGAGGATGGGTATGACATGAGCTGTAATTCCTGAACAAAGGCATCGGGATATCAGGCTCTTCGGAAAATCTTGGCCTGTACCATCCCTTTGTAGAAAGGCCGGCTGTAGATCTCCCTAAAGCCTAACGCTTCAAACTGGTCATGGTAATCCGGCAGTTGCCGGGCCTGCACACCGCTTACAGCGCCGAAAAACAGGTACATTGCCCAGATCAGAAATTGCTGCCACCACGGCACGGGCTGCTGTTCGGGCCAGAAATCAGCGAAAAGCCATTGCCCCTGCGGTATGAGCGCCCTGGAGAGCCTGGCCATCAGTTGCGCAAGCCTGGAAGATGGAAAAAGATCAAGGAGGAAAGGCGTGAAGATTACCTCAAACTGCTCGTGTAGGAGAAGCGCTTGCTCGGTGCCTACCCGAAAAGTCACGGTGCAGGCATGCGGCCTTGCGTAGAGGGCATACCGTTTTTGAGCCAGGGCCACCATGGCAGGTGCAGCATCGAGGTATAAAATATGGAGGTTCTTGCCTGTGCGCAGCAGTTGCTCCAGAAGCCAGCCACTGCCGCCGCCGATCAGCAGCACCCTGCCCTGTGGCGGCAGGCAAGGCAGCAATGCCGCTTGTGCTTGCTCTAACGCGGACCCGAACACCACTTTGGCCAACCGGTCATATACCGGGGCAATAGCCTGGAAACCGCTGTCGGGGAGGTATGGCAAAGGATTTAGTGCTTGGTTAGGGCAAAGGTAGGCATCAGCGGCCGTAATGCTCGTCTACTACGCCCCGCAGCTTCTGGAAAATGTAGTCTACAAGTTGCTTCCGCACGCTCTCGGTGCTTCCTTTAAAAACCTCCCGGAACTCCTCAGCCTTGCCATCATACAAAAAGGACACGAACATGGTGCCAACCGGCTTCTCCTCTGTCTCGGAGCCCCCTTCGCCTGCCAGGCCTGTGGTGGCAATGCAGATATCGGCATCGAGCTGCTTTTTCAGGCCCATCACCATTTCGTTGGTTACCTGCTGCGACTCAGGGGTATACAGCTCCAGGGTTTCTTCCCGGACACCCAGTAACTTGTGCTTCACTTTAGGCTGGTATACCACCAGGCTACCCAGCAACACATCGCTGCTTCCTTTGGCCTTTACAAATTCGGAGGCCAGCAGGCCGGCCGTGCAACTTTCAGCAAACGCTACGGTCAGGCCTTCGTCTTTCAGGTCCATGACCAGTTTTGTGAGTTCTGTTTGGTTCATCTTTGTGAATTTCTGTTGGGGGCGCAGGCTTATCATACTGCATTCGGGGGGAGCGGGTTTTGCCCCAGCGCAAAGGTCTGCAGCACTGAGTAGCGGGGATGGGGCGAGGCCAGTTCTGATTGCCAAAGTCCTATTTCCAGCACCGGCAGCTGCAACGGGCTGGTTGTCTCGGCAGTAACCGCCGCTGGCAACGCGGTAGTAGGCTGGTCTTTGCGGAAACGGGCCAGGGTTACATGCGGAATGGCTTTGAGGTGCTTAGGGGGCACGGTGGCTAACGCTTCCGTTAGGGCTTGGCTGAGCGCAGCGAAGGCGGGGTGCGTTGCAAAACGTGCCCAGACCAGCCGGGGATGCTTGGGGTTGGGGCCGGGTTCTACGCCTGCAAAGTCTAAGCTGAAAGGGGGGTGTTGCCTTGCTGTTTGCTGCACGGTCTGGCTGATGGCCGCGAGTTGTGTGCGGGGTACCTGCCCGATGAAGAACAGGGTCAGGTGCAGGTTCTGCTCGGGCATAAACCGGATGGCCGGGTGCTGAAACGGCAACAGCGCTTGCTGCAGTTGCTGCTTAAGGGCGGGCGGCAAGGAGGCCGCCACGAATAACCGGATACTGTCTTCCATACGCAGAATTAATCGTAACTAATCCTGATTACGTAGGAGAGGAAGTACTTTGACACACCCTGATGCATGTTTAGAGAAAAAATAATCCTATGATCAAGCGAGTTTATAAAAAAGTAGTGGCAGGGGCGGCCCTGTTCACCATCGAGTTATTGTTCGTGTGGGCGCTGTTCCTGGTATGCATTGTCGCGTTCCTCTATATTGGCGCAGAGATCATTCAGGGCGAAACCCTGGGGATAGATGAGGCAGCCTTCGGGTTCGCCGGCGACATTGCCAACCCGGTATTAGACGGTTTTATTAAGTTTATCACCTTTTTTGCCTCCAGTATGTTCCTGACACCGGCTGCATTGCTGCTGGTGGCCTACTTCACGTTCGTACGCAAGCACCGGTGGTACTCCGTGAAAGTGCCGGTAATTGCCCTGGGCAGCATCACGCTGAATGTAGTGCTGAAATTCTTCTTTGAGCGTCCACGGCCTATGATGCCTTTGGTAGAGGCCTCGGGCCTGAGTTTCCCGAGCGGGCATTCCATGGTGGCGGCTTCTTTCTATGGGCTGATCATCTACCTGGTGTGGCACAACGTGCGGCCAAAGCATTGGCGCAACCTGTGGATAACTTTTTTGATGATTTTTGTGCTCCTGATTGGCTTTAGCCGCATTTATTTGCGGGTGCACTATGCAACCGATGTGTTGGCAGGTTTTTCGGCTGGTTTTCTGTGGGTTATCATTGGGGTTTATACCTTGCGGCGCATCGAAATGCTGTCTAAAAAGGAGCTGGACCCGGTTGTGGAGGAGGAAACGGCGGCATAAGGCGCATTTTTTTTCAGAAGCCGTATTGCATATTTAAATCTACCTGCTACCTTTGCAATCCCAACAAACAACAAGGGTTAAGGGTTTTTTGGGACGTTAAAAACACATTGAGTTTCGCGCACGTGGCGGAATTGGTAGACGTGCAGGTCTCAGAAGCCTGTGCCTTCGGGCGTGGGAGTTCGACTCTCCCCGTGCGCACTGATACTCTAAAAGCCAGTCTTCGGACTGGCTTTTGTGTTTTAGGGCAAATCGCCTTTTTATATAGCGGCTCACGCTAGAAATACAACTTCCATTTCCCCACTTGTTGCTGATGCTTGAAGTACCGTTTCATCCAGGTCTGTTCCTGCGGCAAATCATTCTTAACCACCAATACCGGATGTTCATTTAGCAGGTGTTTTATGTGCTGTCGGCCCTCCGGCTCATCCACTTCCAGCAGTAGCGCGTGCCAGGCAGCAGTGCGCTCAAACTGCGTTTCGCGCTCCAGATCATGGTTTTCGTGGTGCAGGGTGATCACCTGCTTGTCGAGCTCAAAAGCGAGGGAGGGCAGCAGCTTGTCGTATACCAGTATTTTCCGGTCCTGGAGGTGCCTGGCTGCAATTGCTGCTGCGATGGGCTGGCTACCGTTGGTCAGGTTGGGGTTGTCGTGCAGCAGGTGCGTGGAGTAGGGCAAGAGCAAAAAAGTAAAAACCAGGCCACTGAGTAATAACTTATGGACTGGCAGCGCAGCAGTACGCCAAAGCAGAAAAAGACCGGCCAGTATCAGCAGTGGGTAAAGCAAAGCCGCCCTTGCCGAAAGCCGAATGCCCACCGGCAAGAGCGGCGCCAGCAACAGGGCACTGGCCAGGATGGCAAAAAACACCATGCTGCCGGTTGTAGCCTTCTGAATTGCTCCCGGCACCAGGCTCGTTAAAAGCCACGCGATAAGTAGGGACATACCCGCGAAAAGTGGCAGGATGTATAAAATAAGCTTGGAGCCCGAGAAAGAGAAAAATACCAGCGGCACCAGCAGCCATAAAACAAACAGCCTTTTCAGAGCCGGCGACAGCTCCCGGAGCTTCCGGTAATAAACAGCGAGGAGAGCAGCCCAGGGCATACTCAAGGCAGGAGCCAGCACTATGTAAAACCACCAGGGTTTGGAACGGCCAAACGTTTCGGGGTTGGCATAACGCTGCACGGTGTGTTTCAGGAAAAAGTAGTCCAGGAACTTTGGGTCTTCCCAAATCAGGTAGGCATACCAGGAGGTCCCGACCAACAGAAACAGGAGCAAAGCGGGCAGGTGATGCCACGCGCTGGTTCTTTGCCGACCAGGCACACCCACTTGGTGACCGATAACCAGCAGGAGCGGGAAAATTAGCCCGACAGGGCCTTTGGTAAGAAACGCTATGCCCAGCAGCAGGTAAAAGAGGTATAGCCAGCCTGATTTACACCTGTTTTTATACCGCAGCCAGCTCCAGATAGCTCCCAGTTCAAACGTGGTCAGGAAGGAGTCGGTGGTGAGGTTACGGGCTGAGATCAGCACGGCAGGCATGGTGCTGTACACCATGGCCGCGATTAGGGCCTGCCTGCTATTCCTGAAAAGCGCGAGCCCGATCAGGTAGACCAGCAGGGTTTGCAGCACCACCGAAACCTGCAGAAAGAAGCGCGCCCCAAACGCATTCACGCCAAAGGCCTCCATCCCAATCGCTGAGAGCATATACGTGACCGGGGGCTTGTGGAAGTGCTGTATACCCAGCAGGCGGGGGTGCAGCCAATCGCCGCCGCGCAGCATTTCGCGGCTAATCTCGGCATAGCGGGCCTCACTCGACTCGGTTACTCCCCAACCACCTACATTGTAAAGCAGCAGCAGGAAAAACACGGCGAGAAAACCGGTGAGCAATTGGGTATTGCGCTGAGTATCTGTGTGCAACATGGGTCAGGGGCTGGTGGCTTGATGTGGCTGCTCTTCGCGTAGCCCGAGCATAAAATTACGGCTATAGGCCACCACGCCAAAAATCTGGCCCAGAAACAGCACTGGGTCGAGGCGGAGGATGGCGTACGAGATGATCATGAGGCTGCCAATAAGGCTGATGACCCAGAAACCATTGGGTATGATGGACTCCTGCGCGCGCTCGGCATGGTACCACTGGTACACAAAGCGCAGCGTAAACACCAGCTGCCCGGCACCTCCCCAGGCAATGAGGGCGCCCGAGATTCTGCTGTGCTCTATAATGTAACTGAAGCTATAGTGCTCACTCCAGATCAGCCAGAAAAGAGCCAGGAACGGAAAAGCAAAAGCACCCCACCGCACCGACGGCGCCAGCGCGTCCCACATGTTCTTGAGCTTGATGTTGCGCAGGTAGATGAAGTAAGAAATGAACTGCCCCCCGATAATAACAATGTCCGTGCGGAGCGCACCGTACACCATCAGCAGCATAGAGGCAACAAGGCTGGTGGTCCAGAAAGAGGCTGGCGAAAGCACCTTGCCGGCCCTCTCCGACGAAACCCATTGGATGAGGATACGGGCCGAGAACAACAGCTGCGCCAAAAGCCCGATGCCGTAAATCAGAAACTCAGATTTGTCCATGTGTCACGGGCTGGTTCTCGTAAGCCTCAGCAATTTGGTAGTTGATATAGCGCTTGCGCATCCACCGGAAAGCGAATGTGTCGTGGAGCGGGCCCCACAAACGGTTGAACAGGTGGTATTTGGAGTACCCGGCAAAACGCTCGAAATGCTGCACAGGCAGCTGTTTTACTTTGCCGCCGAGTAACTGAATAAGCGCGGGCAGGAAGCGGTGCATGCCATCGAAAAAAGGGATACGCCTGGCATAGGCCGCATCCATGATCTTGAGCGGGCAGCCTGTGTCCTGGATGCCGTCGTTGATCATGTGCCGTCTGAAGCCGTTGGCAATTTTAGACGACACTTTCTTGACAAAAGTATCCTTGCGGCGCGCCCGGATGCCGTTGACCATCTGGTACTCGGGCAAAAACTCAAAATAGAGCAGGAAATCCAGTGGGGAGGTCTGCAGGTCAGAGTCGATGTAGCCGATGTGCGAGGTATGGATATGGTCGATGCCTGCTTTGATGGCCGTACTCAGGCCCCGATTGCGGTCCAGGGAGAGGTAGCTATACCCTGCCTTGCTGTGGCAAATTTTCCGGATCTGGGCCAGGCTGCTGTCGGTAGACCCGTCGTTGACGAACAGTACCTGCGTAGGCAAGGGCGCCTGTTGCAAAAAGGCATCCATCGCCTCACAAAAACGGGTCAGGCAGCCTTCTTCGTTATAGACAGGGACAATGATAGTGAGAGCGGTAGCGGTAGTTTCCATCAAAGCAGGTTTACAATAACATGTATTTTAACGCAATGCATCAGCAAGTATAGGGTAGCTGCAAATACATCAGATTTCACATAGCGGCGTGTTTCAAAGGTATATACCTTGTGCCGTTTTAGTTAGTTTTCTTAAGCCGGTTTACTGCAGGTTCCTCGTTCCGTCGTGTTTAAGGTATGTTTGGCCTGATAAGCGCGGTACCACTTCACAAAATAACCCAAGCCCTCCTCCAGCGAAGTGCCGGGGTGAAAACCAGCGGCCACCTTCAAGTCCTCCACATCGGCAAAGGTCGCCTCCACATCGCCGGGCTGCATCGGGTGCAGGTCAATGATCGCCTTTTTTTCAAGCAAGCGCTCGATGGTTGCAATCAGCTCCAGCAAATGCTCGGGCCGGCTGTTGCCGATGTTAAACAATTTGAAGGGGGCAGTGGGAGCGGGTTTAGGCAGCACGTTGATCAGCTTTTCGATGCTGTGCACCACATCGTCTATGTAAGTAAAGTCGCGGTACATGTTGCCGTTGTTGAACACTTTGATCGGGGTACCCTCCATAATGGCTTTCGTAAAACTGTAACAGGCCATATCCGGCCGGCCCCAAGGGCCATACACCGTAAAAAAACGGAGCCCCGTGATTGGGAGCTGGTATAAATGGGCATAGCTGTGGGCCATAACCTCGTTGGCTTTCTTGGTAGCGGCATAAAAAGAGATGGGCTGGTCCGTCTTCATGCTGGTCCTGAACGGGATTTTCTGGTTCAGGCCATACACCGAGCTGGAGGAGGCAAACAGCAGGTGCTTGATTTTATACCGACGGCTGGTCTCCAGCACATTGGCGAAGCCCACCAGGTTGCTCGCTACATACGCCTGTGGGTGGTCCATGCTGTAACGCACTCCGGCTTGCGCCGCCAGGTTCACGACCACATCAAACTGCTGGTCCTCAAAAAGCTTATCGAACGCCAGCTCATCGGTCAGGTCTAGCTGAACGAACGAAAGGTTGGGGTGGAGACGGCTTTGTGAAAAATGCTGGTAACGAATGCCCTCGCGGTTAAAGCCCTGTAGCGCCAGGCGGTCATACTTCAGCGTTGGATCGTAATAAGAGTTGATATTGTCGAGCCCTATCACGGTATGGCCTGTTTCCTGCAACGCCAAGGCTAAGTGATGGCCTATAAAGCCAGCGCTACCCGTTACCAGAACTTTCGGCTGTTTTGTCATACGCGTGCGATAAGAGTGATTTTATCTGGAAGACCAGGGGGTAATCCTCCAAACTACTGGCAATCACCTGACTATACGGAATAATTTAAGTATAATATGGGAATTATTATCTAAATCTGAGTTTTGTTTAAACATCGACATGGAGTTGATTAAATTTCCTGCCTGTTCACATCAGCTATCTTTTGCATGAAACACCTTACCAGAAAACTGCTCAGTTTGTTGGCGCTGCTTACAGCGGAAGTAGTGGTGCTGTGGATGGCTTTCTTTGCCTGCCTGATACTTTTTCTGGTAGTGGCGAACGAAGTTTTTGTGCAGCGGGACACCGCTCTGGATGAATCGCTTTTCCGGTTTGCCGAAAGCCATACCTCCCCGCAAACGACACGCTGGATGAAGATTATTTCCTTCTTTGCCTCGGCCGAGTATTTGATGGTGGCACCGCCCCTGGTAGTGCTGGTGTTTGCGTTCTTCAAGCGTTTGCGCTGGTATGGCCTGAAAGTGCTCTTGGTTTCAGTGTCCAGCAGCATCCTGAACCAGGTGATGAAGCGATACTTTGAGCGGCCACGCCCTGCGTTTGCCATGTTGGAGCAGTCTGGGTTGAGCTTCCCGAGCGGCCATGCCATGATCGGGATTGCCTTTTATGGCCTATTGATCTATGTGGCCTGGCGCACGGTCAGGAGCCGGTTGTGGCGCTGGGTGCTTAGCGTGCTGCTCCTGGTGCTGATTCTCCTCATCGGGTATAGCCGCATCTACCTGAAAGTGCACTATGCCACAGACGTGCTGGCAGGTTACGCCATGGGCCTGCTCTGGCTCATCGTATCAATTTTCCTGATGGGCAGACTGGAGAAGGCATACGTGATGGAAGCAAAGGAAAAGCAGGCGCAAGAAACGGATTTGTAGGGTTTGCTGCTGCAAAAGAGGTGTAAAGTGCTTATCTTGAGAAGGAACATCAACATGAAGCAAACAACAACTAACCTCCCACTGATGAAGAGACATTTACTCCTGCGTTACTGCTTTGCGCTCCTGCTGCTCTTAACCGCTGGCTGCCGTAACAACAACACCAAAGAAGCTGCGCTGGCCGAAGGGACTGACAAAACAGAAGCTGCCTCCACCACGCTGTACCTGGTGCGCCATGCCGAAAAGGATATCTCAGACCCAGCCAACCAAGACCCCGGCCTGACGCCCGCCGGGGCAGAACGGGCAGAGGCCTTGCGTGCGCTGCTGGAGGGGCAGCAGGTAGATGCCTTGTACGCCACCAAATACATCCGCACCAAAAATACCCTGAAGCCTTTAGCCGATGCCCGCCAACTGGAACTGCGGGTATACGAGGCGCATGACTTCGAGCACCTGAGAACGCTGATTCTGGAACAGCACCAGGGAGAAACCGTGGTCATCGCGGGCCACTCTAACACCATACTTCCCATCATCGAAGCCTTCGGGGCCGCCCCGCCGGTTACCGAAATCCCTGACAGCATCTATGGGCAGCTCTTTAAGCTGGTGGTGCCTGTGTCGGGCGGCCCAACGGCAGAGGTCAGCCAGTTCGGTGTGATGGCTAAATAGCTTACCCCATCCATTTTTGGCCTTGCGCCATGCTGCAAAAGCGGTATGGCGTTTTGGTATGCCCGAACATTTAAGGGTATAGCCTCCGTAGGTATTCTTAAAATCAGAAGAGATATGCGCCAACTACAAGTGAAAGTTTCGAAGGGACGGGGGGAAGAGGTAAAAGCCAAAGCCAAAGAAAGCAAAGCCAGAAACGTGAGCGTGCAACAAGCAGACACCGGCGAGCTGGTTACCCTCTACCTGAGCAACGATCAGGTGAGCAAGTTCCTGGAGCGCATCAACCACTTGGAGGAGGCAGAAATCAATCTGATACCCCGTGGGGTGATCACGCTATACCCGCCCCAAGGGGAAAGCCCGGACCAGGTCACGGATGTGTCTTTCCGTAGCCCTATCGAGATTTTCCTGGGAGGCCTGCAGAGCGTGGGCTCCAAAACCGGCCTGATGATCTACTCCATCGCGGGGGCTGTGCTGGTATGGGTCGGGTTGTATACCGGAACCAGTTACCTCCTGGTGGCTGCCATGCTGGTGGCTCCCTTTGCAGGGCCGGCCATGAATGCGGCCCTGGCGGCAGCTTCCGGCAAGATGGGACTACTCAAGCAGAGCCTGCTGCGTTACTTCATGGCGATCGGTACGGGCATCATTGTCTCCTACTTGCTTTCGCTGTTTGTCAATCAGCAGCACGCCACCCCCATGATGGTGTCGGTGAGCCAGATTTCGAAGGTAGCGGTGCTCTTGCCGTTAGTGGCAGGGGTAGCCGGCGGCATCAACCTGGTGCAGTCGCAGCGCGACAGCCTGGTGTCCGGGGCTGCGGTGGGTATGCTGGTAGCGGCATCGTTAGCGCCTCCCACCGGCCTGATCGGTATGGCGTTGAATTTCGGGAACTGGCAACTGATACGGAGCGGCATTTTCCTGCTCTTGCTCCAGTTGGCGGCAATTCAGCTGTCAGCGGCATTGGTGTTCCGGTATATGGGCAAGGTTACTGTAAAAGGGGTGCGCTTTGCCGATGGCAAGGAGTATGTTTACAAGTTGTCGCTTGGGGCGTCGGTGCTGCTGTTGGCCGGGTTTTTATACTGGCAGTTTGCCGGGCAGCCGGGCCTGCAAAAGGCCAGCCTCAACACAGAGATTACTGAGGTGATGCAAAAGGCCCTCAGCGAGATGAAGGATATTGAGTCGATTGAGGTGAGTGCCCGTTTTACGCGTGGTTCGCTTGAAAACCTAAACCCCGTCATCTGTGAGCTCTACATCTATAACCGGAACAAGAACCTGACCGATGAGCAGGTGAAGAAGCTGGTGAGCGATGTGCTCTACAAACGCATCAGAGAAAAGGAATTTAACGCGGCTCCGATGTTCAACATCACCGTGCTCGACTATCACGGCAACCCGGAAACCTTACCGTAGCACCACCTGGGCCTGGGCCAGCCTGTCGTGGAAAGTATGGCGTGATGCCGGCACTATTCCCGTCAGGTAGCGCAATACGATCACCACCAACGTAAGGGGCTTGGTAAAGTATCGCACCGTTGCCTGCTTTAAGCTAATGCGCCCGCCTGCCGATGAGGTTACCTGCAGGCGAAGCAAGTGTTTCCCGAAAGTAGCCTGTACAAAAGATGTCTCGGCCCCGACAAAATAAAGCCAGCCAAGCACCAGATGGAGCAGCCGCTCGGGCTTTAGGAGCAAGGCCTCTTCGTCGCTGCTGAACGTGAAGTAGTCAACCACGCCGACCAGGGTGAGCAGCAGGGCTAGGTCAAGCGCAAAGGCAACCCCGCGGATGCCCCAACTGGCCAGTGTGTTCTTGCTATCTGAAGAGGTATAAAGCACTTGCATGTGTGGTATCAATTCCAAAGGATGTGATATACTCGCTTCAGCACTTCTAAGTTGCAACCGCTCAATATGTTTTGTGGTGATTCACTGAATAAATAGCACTGTTGCGTTTTGCCATCACGGATTCTGACACCCGGTAAAGCAGCTAATTGATACTGTTAGTGGGGTGTTTGAGCACGAGGGTATGGGCAAGCAAATCGTGCAGGGCCTGGCGTTTTTTGGTGAAAGCCGCCATAATATACCCGATCAGCAGCAGAACGCCGGATAGCACTTTCCCGAAAAAGCGGCCAGTAGCACGGAAGAAAGTGATGGGGTAACCCTTGGTATCCGTCACGAAGATACCCATGGCCTGCTTGCCGGGCGTAGCCTGGTACGCAGAGCTCTCGAAGCCGGCATAGTAAAGCCAGCCAATCACAATACTGATGAAATTAAGCTTAAGACGTGCCTCGATGTCCGCTGTGTCGGGCACTAGCGGCAGGCCGAGTGCCAGCAATACCAGTCCTGCCAGCAGCGAGGTCAGCAGGCTGTCAATCAGCAAAGCTATCAGCCGGAGCCAAAAACTGGCATAGGTTAACTCTACGGTGCGGCTATTTTCCTCCTGCGTATGAAATTCCATCAGGCTATTATACGATTTCCGGGGCGGATTTTCAAATCGGTAGGGCGGCGTGTTTTGCGGGGTGCCTGCTAAAGAGGGCTTGAGGCAAAAAATGGCTGCGGTAGCTAGGTGTGCATCCGCAGCCATTTATGGGTAACAGGCAGAAGCCGAGAATTATACCAGTTCAGGTTGATTTTCGGCTTCCGGCAGGTGTTGCGAGAGTGCCGGATCAGAGGTTTCTACCAGACCGGTTTCAGGCTGCAGCTCAAACTCCCCTTCCCAACGGGCGACCACCGCCGTTGCCAGGCAATTGCCCGTTACGTTAACGGAGGTGCGGGCCATGTCCATCAGCTCATCTATACCCAGGATAGCAAACACAGGCCATACCGGCAGGTTAAACGAGGCGACTGTGCCCAGCAGAATAACCAAAGAGGCACGTGGAACACCGGCCACGCCCTTGCTGGTCAGCATAAGCGTGAACACCATCACTAACTGTTGCTGCCAGGTAAGCGGCACACCCGCAGCCTGCGCTACGAACACGGCGGCAAGCGCCAGGTACAGGGTGGTGCCGTCTAGGTTAAAGCTATACCCGGTTGGCATGACAAACGCCACAATCTTACGCGGCACACCCAGTTTTTCCATTTCTTCCATGGCGCGCGGCAGGGCAGCCTCCGAACTGGTGGTGGCAAAAGCGATGGATACAGGTCCCGAAACGGCTTTGAGGAAACGCACCACCGGGATGCGGGCAATCAGGGCAACAGGCAATAGCACCAGCACCGCAAACGCGATCAGGGCAATATAGAGGGTGGCCAGCAACTGGAACAGATTTAGAAGAATGCCAAAGCCCATATGCCCTACGGTATAGGCAATGGCGGCACCCACGCCGATAGGGGCAAAGTACATGATCACGTTCGTGAACTTGAACATCGTCTCGGAAAGGCTCTCGCAGAAGTCGAGCATGGGTTTACGCTTTTTCTCGTTAACCATGGCCAGGCCAATGGCAAACAGCACGCTGAACACCACGATCTGCAGCACCTGGCCCTCCACCACCGATTTGGCGATGTTTTCCGGGAACACATGCAGGATGATGTCGGATGCGCTCTGGGCAGGTACCGCCGCGATTTCCTCCTGCGACTGCGCCAGCCCGGCATCAATGCCCTCGCCGGCCTTGCTGATGTTGATAGCGGCCAAACCGATGAACAACGCTAAAGTGGTCACCACCTCGAAGTAAAGAATAGCTTTCCAGCCCATGCTGCCGACCTGTTTCAAGTTGGAGTGGCCGGCAATGCCCACCACCAGCGTAGCGAAGATAAGCGGTGCGATAATCGTTTTGATGAGCTTCAGGAAAATCTTGCTCAGCACGTTCAGGCTGGTGGCAAACTCCGGGAAGTCGTAGCCGATCTCCGCGCCTATCACCATGCTCACCAAAATCCAGGTGGTAAGGGAGCGTTTCTGGAGGCCGTAGAGCAAGAGCACCCCAATGCCCGCCCAGCGCACGGCCAGCAGAGCCTCCGCTGGCAAATGAAGAACACCGTACTGCTGTAGCACGGTCAGGAGGGCTGCCAGTGTAACGCACACAAGCACAGCCAGTGGTAAAAAAGACTTTTTCATAAAATAAATAAGAGTTACATGGCAACTGGCCGGGTATGGCCACCACCGGAAAAAGCCTTTGTAGGGAATGCGTCTGTAAAGCCTTTTGTTAGCGCAAATACCGACAGGGCACAGCTACATTAGCTTAGCAAATATAGGGGCAAAAAACACATTCGCCAATAGCGCCCATCCAGTTTCTAATTCTCAGTTCAAACGCCAGATTGCAGCGGTTGGGCAACATCTGCGTAGTTTTTGAGTTGAGAATGGAGGCTAGAGGGAATTTCATGAAAGCCGCGGTTTGCGGAGGCTGCCTAAAATCCCTAGCCTGATTTACTTACTCCTGCCGCTCCTGCGTGGTGGATCCCGGGGAACAGAAAAAACACCCCGCATTGAAGAGTAGGAGTGAGTTTATGTATAACTTTAGTCGCGACTTGAGTTATATAGCTAGAAAGTGCAAATTTAAGTATTTAACCATCCCTAACCTTAATCGATTTATGCTGACATGGCGCATCGAGGCCTTGCACCTCAAACTGAAGTATACCTGGAAAATAGCCCGAAACGCAAGCGACGAGAAGCTGAATTTCCTGGTGCAGGTTACTGACGGTACCTTCAGTGGTTTTGGAGAGGCGGCCCCCAATGTGCGCTATGGCGAAACGCCTGAACTGCTGCTGCAGCAGTACCAGGTACTGCTGATGGCAGGACTGGCGGGTATGAAAAGCATGGAAGATTTGCTGCAGCTGCTGCAGGAGCACCCGCCCGTTAACTCCCTGCGCTTTGCCATTGAGTCGGCGTACCTGCATTACTTTTGCCAGCACAAGGGTATAGCCGTACACCAGTTGTTGGGGCAGCCTGCACCGGGCCCACAGGCCACCTGCTATTCGCTCCCCATCATGGAGGCAGGGCAGGTGCAGGAGTTCATCAGCACGCACCACCTGAGCCGCTTCCAGAGCCTGAAGCTGAAGGTGAACCAGGAGCAGGGCGTGGATTTAGTGCGTGAGGTGTTGCAGGCCACCACACAACCTGTGGTGCTAGACGGCAACGAAAGCTGGCAGGATGCCGACGAACTGTTGCGCTTCCTGCAAACCCTCGACCCCAAGCGGGTGTTGTTTGTGGAACAGCCCATGCCCGCCGCAAATGCCGCGGCTTATGCCCATTTGAAGGACAAATGCCCTATACCGCTGGTCGCTGACGAGTCCCTGACCGATATGGCGGACTTCGAAATGCTGCGCACCGAGTTCCATGGCGTCAACATCAAGCTGATGAAGGCCGGCGGCTACCTGAATGCCGTGCGGCTACTGAAAGAGGCGCGCAAGCACGGGATGCTGGCCATGCTAGGCTGTATGGTCGAGACGACGCTCGGCATCTGGTCGGCGATGCAGCTCAGCAATGCCTTCGACTTCGTGGATCTGGACGGGTTTTTGATCTTGGAGCAGGAGCCTTTTGGGCTGGTGCGTGAGCAGGAAGGGGTGCTATTGCTGAAATAGGCAGAGGCGGCAGGGAAGGTATACTTGGAAACAATAGGTACGAAAAGGAACTTTATAAAAATAAATACGATTAGATGTATTGTACATTAAATGTATGTACATATATTTGTGTCATCATTCAGTCACATCAGTGAAAGCATGAAAATAGAAGAGGAAATTAAGCAGAGCTCTTTCAAGAACGAGCACCAGAAGGCAAACGTTAACCTGATTTATACCTCAGGCTGGCTACAGCAAATGCAGGCTAAGCTATTCAAGCCTTATGGCGTTACCCTGCCGCAGTATAACATCCTGCGTATTCTGCGGGGGCAGCACCCAAAGCCAGCTACCGTTAGCCTGCTGATTGAGCGGATGCTGGACAAAACGTCTAACGCCTCCCGCATTGTGGACAAACTGGAGAACAAGGAACTGGTTACGCGCAAGCAATGCATTTCTGACCGCCGCACCGTGGATGTGATGATCACGGAGAAGGGGTTGGCCTTACTGAAGGAGATGGATATCGTAGAAGGTGGCGAGGGCACGGGCATCATGAACCTCACAGCGCAGGAGGCAGCCCAACTGAATATGCTGCTCGACAAGATCCGAGACACGAACGAATAGAAAATTAACGTACTGGTTGCAGTCATGTTTACGCTAGGGGCTGCGCCTGTAGTTTATACCCTACAACATAAACCAAGAATCATAACAACAGAATGAAAAAGTTAACAATCCTTGCTTCCCTGGTTGGTGCCTTAATGGTGACCGCCTATGCCGGAAATACAACCAAAAGCGCTGACACCGTTGCCGCTGCTACAGAAGTTGCCACGCCTGCCAAAGGCCGGACATATAAAGTGGACGTTGCGAAGAGCGACGTGAAGTGGCATGCTAAAAAGGTAACCGGCGAGCACATGGGTAACCTTAGCCTGAAGAGCGGCCAGTTGGATGTGCAGGGTAATAAAGTAGTAGGAGGCACTTTTGCTTTCGACATGAACAGCATCACCTGCACGGACATTACAGATGCCGGATACAACCAAAAGCTAATCGGCCACCTGAAGTCTGATGACTTCTTCAGCGTGGAGAAGAACCCAACCGCGACATTCAAAATCACTAACGTGAAGCCTGCCAGCGGAAAAGACAATGCGACGGTAACCGGTGACCTGACCATCAAGGGAATTACTAAATCGATCTCCTTCCCGGCAGTTATTGCTGTGAAAGACGGAGTGGCGCATGCTAAAGCCGACGTAACAGTAGACCGTTCTAAATTCGACATTCGTTACGGCTCTAACAGCTTCTTCGATAACCTGGGCGACAAAGCCATTATGGATGAGTTTACCGTGAGCTTTGATGTTACTGCCAGGCAAGCACCTACTGCCACAGCCCAGAAGTAATTATCAGGCTTTATAGAAGGGGTTGCCGGCAGATTTGCCAGCAACCCCTTTTTAATTGTAGCCCTATCTTTTGGGATATAAAATTCAGCGCTTTAGCTGTAATGTGCAGTTGTGCAGCAAGTTAATGTAAGATGTTGTGGAGTTTTCTGTCAGCTTTTGAACTAAACGGCACTGGATATGCTTGTACATTTAATGTATATACATATATTTGCGTTGGCAAACATTATAGCCAACAGCACACGTATATTTTAAACGAACATAAAGAAAGAACATTATGAAGAAGACAGCCATCTATGCATCATTTGCCGCAGCACTCATGTTTTCGGCCTGTAACAACAGCACCGAAACAGCTGAAAATACTGAAACAGTAACTACCGCCGAGAGCACCACCACTGGTGAAGGCGAGACATATGCTGTAGCGCTAGAGCAAAGTGACGTAACCTGGAATGGAAAGAAGGTGACCGGCGAGCATTCGGGTACGATCGCCCTGGAAAGCGGCGAGCTTACTGTAGCTGGCAATCAGGTAACTGGCGGAACGCTAGTGATGGACATGAAGACCATTGCCAACACCGATATCAGCAGCGCTGAAGACAAAGGCAAACTGGAAGGCCACCTGAAGTCTGATGACTTCTTCGGCGTGGAGAAATACCCGACAGCTAAATTTGAGATTACCAGCGTTTCCCCGATTTCAGGCGCCGCTGCCGGAGAGCCGAACTACAGTGTGGCCGGTAACCTGACGATCAAAGACAAGACAAACCCGGTGGAGTTTCCGGCTACCATTAACGTGGAAAGCGGCGTGGCAACTGCCAAGGCCGACGTAACAGTAGACCGTGCCAAGTACGACATCCGTTACGGCTCTAACAGCTTCTTCGATAACCTGGGCGACAAAGCCATCAACGATGAGTTTACCGTGAGCTTTAACGTTACTGCTAAGCAGTAAGCATCGCTAAACGATCCGATTTTCCGCTCCGCTCTTTTCGAAGGGTCGGGGCGGTTTTCGTTTATACCCCTGCCATCAATCCCACGCCAATTCCTATCTTTGCCCTTTGCTATCGTTTTATACCCATGAGAATCCTGACCTGCCGATTACCACTTATCTTCGCTTTATTGCTCTTCCTGGCAAGTTGCTCGGAAAAGGACAGCCCGGAGGCAAAAACTATCATAGAGGCGGCCATTGCCGCGCACGGGGGCCAACACCTCGACCAAAGCGTGGTGAGCTTCCGGTTCCGTGACAGGCAGTACCGCGCACTACGCGACAACGGTGCCTTTGTTTACAGCCGCACCTTCACCGACGACTCCACTGGGCAGCGCATCCATGATGTGCTGCGGAACAGCGGGTTTGAGCGTACCGCGGATGACCAGATGGTAGCCTTGCCACAAGAGCGGCAGGACGCTTACACGGCCTCTGTTAACTCTGTGGTGTATTTCGCTTTGCTGCCTTATTTCCTGAAGGATGAAGCCGTGCAGGCCAAATACCTGGGGCAGGCCACCGTAAAAGGCGAGCCTTACGAAAAAGTGCAGGTGACTTTTGCCCAAACGGGCGGGGGCGAGGACTTTGAGGATGTGTTTGTGTACTGGTTCCATCAGCAGCGCCATACCATGGACTACCTAGCCTATAGCTATGCGGAGGATAACGGTGACATCGGGACGCGCTTCAGGGAAGCCACCAATCCGCGAGAAGTAAACGGCGTACGTTTCCAGGATTATAACAACTATACCGCACCCGAGGACCTGGCGCTCGAGAACTTTGACCGCGCCTTTGAGGCCGGCAAACTCAAGAAAGTGTCTGAAATAAACCTGGAGGGTATAAAAGTAAGCGGGCTGGAGTAAAGCTCTGGTGATGCGGCCTGTTGAGAAAAGGGATGGTACCAATTAACCGAAGGTTCATACCCTTTGTGAGTGTCAGTTCTTCCGTAGACTAGGGGATACCGACACACTTAATCCTCCACAAACTCCCGGGGCAGGTCAAAAGACAGCGGCTTGTTGCGCGCATGGATCTGTTGCAGGTAGCCATCAAGTTCGCTTTTATACTCCAGGTGGTAGTCCTCGTGCAGGTTTTTGCGGATAAGCTGGATCGTGCGCAATAGCAGGCGGGCCGTGGCGGTATAAAAGCCTTTGTAGTAACTATCGAACTGGCCAGTGAAGTTCTGGAAAATGAGCTGCAGGGTATACAGGTTCAGGTCTACTTCGCCTTTGGCGCTTTTCGTGATGCGCTTGAACCGCGCGGTTTCCTTCAAAGCCTTGCGCAGGGACTTCGTGAGTGCTTTAGCCAGCGAACGGCCACTCGCATTCAGCAGCAACTCATGGATCTTGTCCTTGGTCTGGTCGCATACCTCTTCCAGGGTTACTTCCTCCAGCAACTCATACGAGAGCAGGTCATAGAGTTCGGCATCCCGGCGGGCAGCTTTCAAGATGATCGCTTCTTTCTCTTTGTCGCTTAACTTCTTGACGGCTTGGCGAAACGGCGGGGAGATAGCAGGCATAAACTAGTCCGGCAGGTTTTGGAGATCCAGCAAATCCTGTAAACGGGCGGTGGCGCGCTTGTTCTTTTTCAGGTCGCTTAAGCAGATAAAGTTGGCCATGGTGTCGCCAAACGGCATGACCACCTTGTTATCCCAGCATTCCGTAAAAGTCAGCCCTGTTAGGCCCGTCGACAGATCGATGCGGTTGGGCGGGTAGCCTAGCTGCACGATAACATCGGGTGTGGTAAGGTCTTCCAGGTTCACGTCCTTCTCTAAATAGCCAAACCCATGCAGCACCTCCAGCACATCTTGGGCATTCTGCGCGGTAGCATCGATCCAGACGTCGATATCGCCGGTATAGCGGGGATAGCCGTACAGGGCCACGGCAAAACCGCCCGCTACCAGGTACCTGGCGTGGCAAGCGTTGAGTTTTTTTACAAGTTCCTGAAAAGTAGGCGTTAACTCCATTTGAACTAATAAGCAGTACTGGGCCCGCAGGTGCTCTGCAGCGGCAATACGTGCTGCTGCCGGCTGCGAAAGCCAGTAATTAACATCATCGTTTCGGTCCGACAGTCTTTTTTTGCTAACCGCTCTGTTTGCCGGTTGGGGCAGAGGGGCGCTTGCTTTATTGTACAAAATAGAGGCTCCGTGTTTAGTGGCTGTATAGCCTACGGAAAAGCAGCGGTTTTGTGTTCGGCTGGCGTGTTAATTCCAACCGGTTGCAAAAATATGCAATTAATAAATTCCCGTCAAATAATTGTGCTCTTTCCTTAAGGTCCCAGGGCCTTAAATACCCTGTTGCCGGAATCAAACAGCGTCCTAATTTGTTGAACCTTACGCGCCTTTATTATGGGGCCGTCGGCAAAGAAATGCCGCCGTAGGCTGGGGCCTGCTTCGTTAAATGCTTATTAATTCGTATTTTTGCATTATGAATTGGGAGACAGATATTTTACATAAAGAACAGGTAGAAGTAGAGTTGCTGGAAGAAAGCACCGATCTCCGGAACCTGGTAGTTTATAACGATGATGTGAACACTTTCGATCATGTGATCGAAACGCTGATAAAAGTTTGCAGGCACACCGCCGAGCAAGCCGAGCAGTGTACCATGCTGATTCACTACAAAGGGAAATGTACCGTCAAAATCGGCTCTTACGAAGAACTGATGGGTATGTGTACTGCCCTGCACGACAAAGACCTTTCAGCGGACATAGAGTAGAAAGGGCCTGCATGGAATTTCCGTCGAAACTAATAGAGAGTGCCGTCGAGGAGCTGGCCAAGTTACCGGGCATTGGAAGGAAAACAGCGCTGCGCCTGGCGCTGCACTTACTGAAAGAAGAATCCGAGACATCGTTTTCGCTGGCTGAGGCGCTGGTTAAAATGCGTACCGAAGTGAAGCACTGCAACGTGTGCCATAACATCTCGGATACAGACGTATGCAGCATCTGCTCTAACCCGCTGCGCGACAAAAGCGTGCTGTGCGTGGTGAGCGACATCCGCGATGTGATTGCCATCGAGAACACCTCGCAGTACAAAGGATTATACCATGTGCTTGGCGGCGTGATTTCTCCGTTGGAGGGCGTTGGGCCCGCAGACTTACAGATTGACTCGCTGCTGGAGCGCATTCCTAACTCAGAGGTAAAAGAGATACTGATGGCCATCAGCCCGACCATGGAAGGCGACACCACGGCGTTTTACCTGACCCGCAAACTCCGTGACCACGACCTTCGCATCACCACCATTGCCCGGGGCGTACCAGTAGGTGGCGAGTTAGAATACACAGATGAGATAACACTTGGTCGAAGCATTGTAGAGCGGACAGCCTACGGCAAAGTATAGGTTTCGCCACACATCATACACAGAAGAGGACATGCAGCAATGCGTGTCCTCTTCTGTATTTATACCCTGCCGGTTAACTGCCATAGGATGAATAAGCTGCCTTAAAAGCTGCTTTAACGTATCTGGAAGAATTACATGATATATATTTTTTTATTAATATATATTATTACTAATATTACAGGGTAAAATCCTGTAGATTCTATGAGCTTTTGGTTTAGACAGACATCGAAATGGCAGCTCCTGCTATTTTATTGCCTCTTTTTCTTTTTCGGGATGGCAGGTGGCGCAAGTGCCCAGTTCATACCGCGTGGCGATGCGGCCAAGACGTCCGGCAATTGCTTTAGAATAACCGAAGACAAGAAGTGGCGCTATGGCGCTGTCTGGTCGGAGGAGATGATCGACCTGAATAAGCCCTTCGAGCTGGAGTTTGTCCTATACATGGGAACGAAGGATGCGGATGGTGCAGATGGCATTGCCTTCTTGTTCCACAACGATGCGCGGGGATTAATTTCAATGGGGGCACCGGGCAGGGGCCTGGCTTTCGCTGACCCGAAGGGTATCAAGCCTTCTGTTGCCATAGAGTTTGATACCTGGTATAACAACGATGCCGCCGACATCCAGGCAGACCACACAGCAGTCGTGTACAACGGCGACATCGATAACCCGAAAGTAAAAGCGACACAGATCGACCCCTCCAACCCGGACATCGAGAATGGCCAGTGCCATACCTACAAAATATCCTGGGACCCGCAGACAAAGGAGTTACAGCTGTACTTCGACGGGCAACGTCGCTTCAACCACGAGGACGACATCGTTCAAAATGTTTTTAAAGGCCACGCCACTGTGTACTATGGCTTTATCGGTTCCACAGGCGGATACGCTAATGAGCAAAGCATCTGCGTGATCGGTAAAACGGGCGTTCCCGTAGCAGAAGACGATTATGTAGAGGCCGTGCCTGGGCAGGTAGTGGAGATCCCGGTCCTGGACAATGACAGGCATACCGGTTCCGCCAAGCTTAAGCTGGCCCGTATCGTCAGTAAATCAGGGGTAGGCAAGGCCGAGATCAAAGGCAATTACATTGTTTACACCACCGACCCGACAGTTGCTGAAACCGAGTATGTGCTGACCTATGAGATCAATGACGTTGGCTCAGGGCAGTGCGAGGATGAAAAGGATACTGCGCAGGTAAAAATAAAAGTAAGCTGCAAGTATGCGGAAGGCGTCGTGCAGATTGTGCCCCAAGGCAAGACCACCCTTTGCGAAGGTGAAAGCGTGAAGTTAACGATGCCTGGTTTTGCTGGGGTAACCTATCGCTGGAAACGGAACGGGGTAGTGGTTGGTGCAAACGAAGCATCGTTCACCACCATGCTGGCGGGTAGTTATACTGTAGATGTGCTGAACGTATGTGGGGTACTAACGGCCACAGCCGTAGCGGTAAAAGTGAACGCGGCACCAGCCGCGCCAGAAGGTACAGGGGATGAACGCTGTGGCTCCGGCTCTGTGACGCTGGCGGCAACTGGCGGCACCAGTGGCGCCTATCGGTGGTATACCTCTGCCACCGAGGCCAGGCCTATTGCCGGGGCAACTGACGCTAAGTTCTCCACCCCCCATCTGGAAACCACTGCAACCTATTACGTCGCGATAGTTGGGAACGGCTGCGAAAGCCAGCGAGTGCCGGTAAAAGCCACCATACACCCAATTCCTGCTATCAATCCGTGGTCTGTCGTTATCGTGGACGAGGGCTCTAGTGTGGAATTGAGCAGCGCACCTGGTGGCGCAACCTATACCTGGCTGCCTGCTACCGGGCTCAGCAACCCTGCTGTGGCTAACCCTGTAGCCCATCCCGCAGAAACCACCACTTACACCGTTACCACCACCACAGCGGCTGGGTGCCAAAGCACAGGCCAGGTGAAGGTGATTGTGCGCAAGGAGATTATCATCCCCAATGCTTTCTCCCCGAACGGAGACGGGGTGAACGACAACTGGGAAATCACGACACTGGAAGGCTATCCTGATGCCAGAGTGCAGATTTTCGACCGGTGGGGCAACAAGATCTTCGAGAAAACAGGCTACCACAACGAGTGGAATGGCACCATGGCTGGAAGGCCCCTGCCCCAGAGTACTTATTTTTATGTGATCACGCTACAGGGAAGGCGTGACCTCACGGGTTCGGTTAGTATTGTGCATTAGATCTACTCATGAAAAAGTCAACGCTTCTCCTGATAGCCGTCATATTGCCGTTTTTTGCAGTTGCGCAGCAAAAGCCGCAGTATAGCCAGTATGTGATCAATAACTTTTTGCTGAACCCCGCCATCTCTGGCATAGAGGACTACACAGACATTAAACTGGGAGCCAGAAACCAATGGCAGGGCGTAGCGGGTGCCCCGACCACTGTTTACTTGTCTGTCCATAGCCGTTTGCTGAACGGCAAGGCAGGTGCCAGCCTGGAGTCTAGGAACAGGCAGCCACAGTCTTTCGCAAAGTACCGCGAGGCCCGGAGCATCTACCGCAAAGTAACCTACAAGCCCTGGCACGGCATCGGGGCGTTGGTGCTCCACGACAAGATCGGCCCGTTTTCGCGCACAGAGGCCAATATGACCTATGCGTACCACCTCCCCCTAAATGAGGATATAAGGCTATCCGGGGGAGCATCTGTTGGCGTGACGCAAGCCAGGGTAGCCGCCGGTTCTTTGAACTTTGCCAGCCCAGACGCCGCAGCTGGTAACAACAGGAGCTCCTTCGGGGCAAACCTTTCTACTGGCCTATGGCTCTACTCATCTGATTTTTATGTAGGCATCTCAGCCGCCGAAATGCTCGGGAACACCATTTCCATGGATTCTTATGGAGGCGCTGCAGGGGAAAGCCGTAACCATTATTTCGCCACCGGAGCTTATAAAATAGACGTGAACCAGCGGCTGGCCGTCGTGCCTTCTCTTATGGTAAAGTGGCTACAGCCTGTTCCTGTTTCGATTGATTATAACCTGCGCTTGCTTTACCACGATAAAATTTGGGTCGGGGGCTCTTACCGGCAGCATGACAGCTTCTCTGCGATGGGGGGCTTTACCATCAACAAGACTTTTGACTTAAGCTATTCCTATGACTCTGGCTTGAGTACCCTGAAGGGTATGAGCCATGAGGTGATCCTAGGCATGCGCCTGTATAAAAGCCATATGCCTGCCAACAGTATTACAAATTCTGACGGCATGTGGTAGTTTTGCCAAATTACTGACAGTCATGCACTTGACAATTTTGAAGGCGCATTTTATACAGGCTTGTGTAAAATGCGCTTTTATTTTTTAAAATAAATAATACTTTAATCTAATTAGAGGAAACCATTTTAATTTTAAATTGGTATTGTATAAAAATATCAACGCAATTTAATATTAAGTTTTGTGTCTACTCTGATTGCGAATCGCCTCTGTACCCAAAGCAGGGTATGGCTGCTTCTCCTGTTCTTTTTGGTGTATAGTCAAGCAACTCAGGGCACTGGGCTAAATGATGCTGCCGTACAAAATCCCGCGCTGGCACCTTGCGTTTCTCCTACCAAGCCAAAAATCACTGCCAACGGTCCAACTAACCTGTGTTTCGGCGGAAGCGTGCTCCTAACAGCCACGCCTGCCGGAACCGCTTATAAGTGGAGCACCGGGGCCACAACCCAATCCATCACCGTAAGCCAGGAAGGCGATTACACTGTGGAGGTAACGGATGCCAACGGGTGCGTGGGCAAATCCGATATCCTCAAGGTAGCTGTGGCTGGTAGGCTCAAGACACCCATGATTGTCTATTCCGACCCCTTGATAGTGTGCCAGGTGGGCAGCGTGCACATGAAAGTGGATGCACAGGATGGGGCAACCTACGTATGGCGAAAGAACGGTATAACGGTGTCTGATGCGTCGAATGAGTATACCGCAACAACAGCTGGCGTTTACACCGTGGATCTCTCCAACTTCTGCGGTGCGGTGAGTAGCGCCAACAGGGTAGAATTTAAGATACAACAGCCTATTCCGGCATTCGAGGTAAAAGCATCCGGGCCCCTGGAGTTTTGCAAGGGCGGAAACGTGAAGCTTTCGGTGCCGCAACTGCCCGATGTGGTATATACCTGGTTTCGGGACGGCGTGCAGCTAACCGGCAGCACTTTTGAAATTGCCGTGAGCGAGTCGGGCAGTTATTCCGCTAAAATAAAGAACACCTGCGGTACCTATACCAGCAGCAACGCCCAGCAGATAAATGTATTGCCATTGCCTGTGGCGCCTACCGCGCAAGGGGCTACCGGCTGTACCAAAGGCACCGTTGCCCTGACAGCTGCCGGTGGAAGCCCCGGTATGTACCGGTGGTATACCAGCCCCACAGGGGGCACAGCCATAGCCGGAGCCGATGGCGCCACATTCAACACGCCAGAGCTTGCTTCTACCACAACTTATTACGTTGCCATCACAAACAACCAGTGCGAAAGCGAACGCGTGGCTGCAGTAGCCACCATCACAACCAAGCCCACCGCACCAGAGATTATAGCGGCCGGGGACACAGAGTTTTGTGGGGGAGGTGCTGTGGAGCTAAGCACGGCTTCCGTTAATAACGTGCAGTACAGATGGTTGAAAAATGGCCAGGAAATAGGCTCGGGCACCAACAAGCTGCAGGCTACCGTATCGGGCGAGTATAGCCTGGAAGTACAGAATACCTGTGGTGCCACCCTATCGGTGAACACGATCAAAGTGAATGTGTTGCCTTTGCCTGCTCCTCCAACCGTACAGCACGTGAGCATGTGTGGACCCGGCCCTGCAACGCTTACCGCCACAGGCGGTGCTGCCGGGCAGTACCGATGGTATGAAAGCCCCACAGCTGCCACGGCCATGACTGATTCCAGGAACGGCACCCTGAAAACGCCTGTGCTGCAGGCCACGCGTAGCTATTACGTGTCTATTTTTAAAAATGGCTGCGAAAGCGCCCGTATCCCGGTGCAGGTAACAGTGCTCCCGCTCCCAACGGCGGTAGCCTCGGTACTGGACAGTGAAGTGGATGCGGGGCAGAGCACCGAGCTGTCCGGCAGCGGCGGGGTGAGCTTTTCCTGGAGCCCGTCGAGCGGGTTAAGCAGTGCGACCATTGCCAACCCCATGGTTACTCCTGCTAAAACCACCCGCTATACCCTAACCGTCACGAATGAGGAGGGCTGTACCGATACGGCAAGTGTCGTGATCAGTGTGCGGCAAATGATAGACGTGCCCAATGCCTTTTCCCCGAACAACGACGGCATGAACGACACTTGGGAAATCGCCAACATCGAGTACTTCCCGGAGGCAAAACTGGAGGTGTTTAACCGCTGGGGCAACCTGGTGTATGAGCGTGTAAACTACCGCAACGATTGGAGCGGGATATACAGGGGCGCCAAGCTTCCGGTCAGCACTTATTTCTACGTCATAACCCTTTCTAACAATACCAAGCTGACAGGCTACGTGAACATCGTAAACTGACAAGCGGAACAGCAATGCGCTTATGAAAATACTTTTACCAGTACTTGTATTTTGCTGTACCGCTTTCGCGGCGCTTGGGCAACAGAAGCCGCAGTACAGCCAGTATTCCATCAATAACTTTTTGTTTAACCCGGCCATTGCCGGTATCGAGCAGTACACAGACGTGAAACTAGGGAACCGCTCCCAGTTCTCTGGGATAGAAGGAGAGCCCAGGACGGTATACCTCAGCGCCCATACCCCCATTGGCAATATCATCCGGGGCGGCAACAGCTCGTCGGGCAAAGCCACTCCTTCTTTCGGTGGGAAAAAGCAGAACGGACGTATCAGCCAGCAGTTTAAGCCCCACCATGGACTGGGCCTCCTGCTGGTAAACGACCGCTTGGGCGTCTTTTCACGCACGGAGGCAAGCCTGGCCTACGCCTATCACATGAAACTCTCTAGTGAGGTGAAGCTGGCCAGTGGGGTTAGCGCCGGCATCATACAGCAGCACATGCGCGCTGATGAGTTGCGCTTTGCTAACCCGGGCGATGCCGCTAATTCAGATTGGAACATGGTGAAGCCAAACCTGTCGTTGGGTGTTTGGCTGTATGGAAGCCACTTCTATGTAGGCACCTCTGCCATGCAGCTGTTGGCCAACACGTTGCATTTCGATAACTCTACCGAGGACCGCAACATGCTCTACAAGCACTACTTCCTGACAGCGGCCTACAAGTTTGACCTGACAGAAGAGATCAGCGTGGTGCCATCGGTCATGGCCATGTGGCTGCCGCCTTTGCCCGGTTCCCTGGACTTCAATATCCGGGCGGTGTATGACGACCGGCTGTGGGTAGGGGGCTCTTACCGGCAGAATGGAAATTACGCGGTGCTGGCAGGCGTTACCGTAAACCATATTTTTGATGTAGGCTACGCGTATAACAGGGGCGTGGCAGCAAGAAACGGTATGGGTAACGGGACGCACGAAGTGGTGCTGGGAATGCGGGTTTTTAACAAATCGAAAGTAATGTGCCCTCAAAACTTATGGTAATTAAACCAGAAGAGGTTTTTTATTGAGATTTTGCATCCTGAGAGAGGCGTTCTTATACTTTTTTCTGCAACTCACCTTCAGAACTGCTGGATAGTCTGTGGCATTATGTTTAAATTGCCAGCTAAACCTGATAAGAAATGCAAAACACAGAGGAAGTAAGATCAGCACTATCAGACAGAATCTTAGCATTGTCTGAGTCCCAAACCATTGCCATGGCTAAAAAAGCCCGCGAACTGGCTGCACAGGGGCATGATGTCATCAACCTTAGCTTTGGTGAACCAGATTTTCAGACACCGCAATACATCAAGGATGCCGCTAAACAGGCTATTGATGAAGGGTTTACGTTTTATACCCCTGTACCCGGCTATCCCGAGCTGCGTCAGGAGATCGTGAATAAATTCAAGCGCGACAATAACCTGAACTATAAGCCAGAGAATATAGTGGTATCGACAGGTGCCAAGCAGAGCATTGCCAATGCCGTGATGTGCCTGGTGAACCCTGGAGACGAGGTAATTATCTTCTCCCCGTACTGGGTTTCTTATGAGGAGATTGTGAAGTTGGCCGAAGGGGTGTCGGTGCCGGTAATGGGCCGTCTGGAGAACGACTACAAAGTAACGGCTGAGCAACTGGAGCAAGCCATCACAAGCAACACCAAACTGATCATGTACTCATCGCCAAGCAACCCTACCGGGGCTGTGTGGGACGAGGACGAACTGCGTGCTATCGGCAAGGTGCTGGAGAAGCATCCGCAGGTATACGTGATCGCCGATGAGATCTACGAATACATCAACTTCGAGGGCAAGCATTTCAGCCTGGCCAGCGTAGCGTCTATCAAAGACCGCGTGGTGACAGTGAACGGCTTCTCGAAAGGCTATGCCATGACGGGCTGGCGCGTAGGGTATATGGCTGCCAACAAGGAGATCGCTTCTGCCTGCGACAAGCTGCAGAGCCAGATTACTTCGGGCACCTGCTCTATCTCGCAGAAGGCTTCTGCTGCCGCCTTAAAGGGAGGCAAAGAATCTGCCATGGAGATGACCGAGGCATACCGCCGTCGCCGCGACCTGGTGCTGGAGAGCATGAACGAGATTGAAGGCTTCAAGACCTATGTGCCTGCCGGTGCTTTCTACATCTTCCCGGATGTAAGCCATTACTTCGGTAAAACCTTCGAAGGAACCACTATTAAAGATGCTGAGGACCTAAGCATGTTTCTGCTGACAGATGCCCATGTGGCAGCCGTGGGCGGCGAAGCGTTTGGAGCTCCGCAGTGTATCCGATTCTCTTTTGCCACTTCTGATGAAAAGCTGACCGAAGCGCTTCGTCGCATCAAGAGCAGCCTGGCTAAATTGCAATAATGAGTCAAATATTAAGCTTGGAGCGTCTTTTTGAGGCCTTCAATAAACTTACGGTACTGGTAGTGGGCGATGTGATGATTGATTCTTACCTCTGGGGCAAGTCAACGCGCATCTCCCCCGAAGCACCAGTACCGATTGTGAATGTAGTAAAGCGCGAAAAGCGCCTAGGCGGTGCTGCCAATGTTGCCCTGAATGTAGAGGCAATGGGGGCGGCACCGCTTCTTTGCTCTGTGATAGGGGATGACCAGGACGGGGCAGACTACCTGCGCCTGATGGAAGAGAAAGGACTGTCTACCGAAGGCATTGTCCAGAGCCCCGAGCGCGTGACCACCATTAAGCACCGCATTATAGCCGGGGGCCAGCAACTGCTGCGCGTGGATTCTGAAATCGAGCGGAACCTGACAGCCCATGAGGAACGCCACCTAGAGGAGCGCTTCCAAAAACTGCTGGAGAAAGCCGATGTCGTTATTTTCGAGGATTATGACAAAGGCGTGTTTTCGGAGCAGAACATCGGCCGTTTTCTGCAGCTTGCCAATGCGCGTGGCATCCCGAGCGTAGTGGACCCCAAGAAAAAGAACTTCCTGAGCTACAAAGGCTGTACCTTGTTCAAGCCAAACCTGAAGGAGCTGAAAGAGGGCCTGAAGGTGGAGTTTGCCGATGAGAACACTTCTGCCTTTGAGGAGGCAGTGGATACCCTTCAGGAGCGTCTCGAAGTGGCGCAGGTGCTCGTAACGCTGTCGGAGCGCGGCGTGTTTGTGGCCGACGAAAAAGACAAGACCTATATCCAAGCCCATCGGCGGTCCATCTCTGATGTTTCGGGCGCAGGCGATACTGTGATTAGCATTGCCGCGTTGTGTATGGCGCTGCGCACCACAAAGGATTTCATGGCTGGCCTGAGCAATTTGGGCGGAGGCCTGGTTTGCGAGCAGGTGGGAGTAGTGCCGATTGACAAAGCACGGCTCCAGGAGGAGGCCGCGCACATCAGGTTGTTTGAAACTCATGAACACAGAGTCGTTAAATAGATTTTTGTACGGCAGTAAGTTAACGGCGTATACCATCATGCGCCGCTCTACCTACGTGCTTACGTTGCTGGCAATCGGCCTGCTTATTTACGCCCACGGTGTGGTAGAAAGCCCGGTGCGGCTACGGCTGCTGTACCATGCCATCGATGCTATCCTAGTCATCTTTGTTTTCATCTACTTTCTGCGGATACTGTATGCCTTTGAGCGAGTCAAGTTTCTGAGGCGCACCTGGTTCGAGGGAGTCCTGATGAGCATTATCCTGCTCAATGAGTTCTGCACCTACATCCTCCATTTCCCGCTGATCTATAACATGTTCGAGGGGATCGGTATACCGCTCTCGGTGGAGTTTTACCGGGTACTGGTGTCGATGTACATGCTCGTGCTGCTGATTGTGGAGCTGTTGGAGACACGGGTGCACCTCAAAACCATCCAGCTAAAGCCTTCCATTACCTTCCTGCTCAGCTTCATTTTTCTGGTGCTGCTGGGCACCGGCTTGTTTATGCTGCCTAAAATGACAAACTCCCCGGACGGTATAAGCTTTCTGGATGCGTTGTTTATGGCCACCAGTGCTTCTTGCGTAACAGGCCTTGCCGTGGTGGACCCCGGCACCTACTTTACCTTCGCCGGGCAAGTGGTGCTGCTGCTTTTGATCCAGATGGGCGGTTTGGGCATCCTGACTTTTGCCACGTTCTTTGCCTCGCTGATGCGGCAGGGGGTAGGTATAAAACAGCACGTGGCCATGCACGAGCTACTGGACTCTGAGTCGCTGTTCTCGACCAAAAACCTGCTTCGCAAACTCATCTTCCTGACCCTCATGATCGAGGCGATTGGGGCAGTGGCGATCTTTATGACCTGGGGCACGAACGTGCCCTTCACGAACCTTGGGAGCAAGATTTTCTTCTCGGTTTTCCATTCAGTATCAGCTTTCTGTAACGCTGGTTTCTCGCTCTATCCCGAAGGCCTGTACACGCAGCCGATTCGTTTTGCTTATGTCATGCATTTGGTGGTGGCCCTGCTGGTGATTTTCGGTGGCCTTGGCTTCCCGACTATCCTGGACGTGCTTTCGCCCAAGCACATGCGGATGCGGATGCAAATGCCCTGGAAAAACTGGAAAATGCTCTCGCGCGTGACAATTTATACCTCAGCCGCCTTGCTGGCTTTGGGTACGGTGGGCTTCTTTTTGCTGGAGTATTTCAACACGCTCTCGAGCCTTGGGTTTGCGGAGGCCCTGATCGCATCCTTCTTTCAGTCTGTCACCACACGTACGGCGGGCTTCAATACCGTGGATATCTCAGCGCTTACCGTCCCGACGCTGTTGATGTTCATCTTCCTGATGTTTATCGGGGCGTCGCCAGGTTCTACCGGAGGCGGTATTAAGACGACTACCTTTACGGTGATCCTTTTTGCGGTGGCTACCACCATCCGGAACAAGCGCAACATGGAGATCGGGCACCGCACCATACCCCATTCCGTGGCTTATAAGGCGTTTTCGGTATTTACATTCGCCGCTATCCTAAACATCACGTTCATCTTTATCCTGTCTATCACCGATGCGCAGTTCGATATCATTAAGCTGGCTTTTGAGCAGGTATCGGCTTTTGCCACAGTGGGTTTGAGTACCGGTATCACCGCCGGTCTTTCGGATGTGGGCAAGTGCGTGATCATCCTATCGATGTACCTGGGGAGGGTGGGAACCCTGACCCTGGCACTGGCACTCAGTACCCGCGCTTACTCCACGGCTTACAAATTCCCGGAAACGCAGCTGGCAGTCGGATAACAAAACATCCTGTACCTCCAACACAAGAAAGGCCTGCTACTGTAGCAGGCCTTTCTTGTGTTATCGTTTCTATGTATAATACGCTATAAAGAACCGTATTCTTTTACCGTCTGCACAAAGCATTTTACTTTTTCAGGGTCCGTGTCCGGGTATACGCCGTGGCCCAGGTTGGCAATGTGGCGATGCGGACCAAACTCCTTCAGCATTTTGATGGTCTCGTGCTGGATAGAATCAAACGAGCTGTAAAGCAGGCATGGGTCCATGTTGCCCTGCAGCGTCTTGTTAGGTCCTACTTGCTGGCGCGCCTTGTCAATTTGCATGTTCCAGTCAAGGCCGATGGTTTCGCAGTTCAGCTGGCTGAAATCCTCCAGCGCAAAGAAGGCACCTTTGGCAAACACTGTAACAGGCACTGTCGTGATGGCATCGCAGATCTCCTGGATGTATGGCAGGGCAAACACACGGTATTGCGCCGGCGACAGAATGCCTGCCCAGGAATCAAATACCTGGATCAGGTTAGCGCCTGCATCCACCTGTGCCTGAAGGTACGCTATGGTAGTGTCCGTAATCATACGAAGCATCTTGTGCGCCAACCGGGGGTTGGTATACAGCATGCCACGTGCATGGGAGAACGTCTTGGAGCCGCTTCCTTCTACCATATAAGCCATGATCGTCCAGGGGGCACCGGCAAAACCGATAAGTGGCACGCGGCCGTTCAGACCTCTCTTGGTGACTTTAATGGCATCGAGCACATAGTGAAGGTGCTCGTGCGGATCTGCCACGCGCAGCTTTTTCAGGTCTGCCTCAGAGCGTATGGTATTCGGGAACAGCGGCCCGCGTTTTTCAATCATTTCGTAAGTGCAGCCCATCGCCTCCGGCACCACCAGGATGTCAGAGAAAATGATGGCGGCATCCACATCCAGGATGTCAACGGGCTGAATAGTTACCTCAGCGGCGAGCTCCGGTGTCTCCACCAGTTCCTTAAAGCCACTCAGGCTATTGCGCACAGCGCGGTATTCAGGTAGGATACGCCCGGCCTGGCGCATGAGCCACACAGGGGTGCGCTCTACTTTTTCGCCTCTTGCAGCTCTTAAGAGCAGATCATTCTTCAGTTGCATGCTGCAAAGATAGGGAAATTAGCTTTGAAAATTTGGGCAAGCGCAGAATTGATGTCCTGTTATGCCGCTAATTCCATACATCCCCAACCTACCGTTCGGTGAAGAACAAAGCCGTGAGGGCCGATACGATAAAGTTAACTCCAATGGAAAGCACAATAAAACCCATGATGCGCGACAGCGCCGCCAGTCCGGACTTACCCATCACACGGGTGAGCTGGTGTGAGGAGCGCAGGATGATGTAGGAAACGCCGGCTAGCAGAATGATACCGATCAGGATCTGCAGCATGTTCACCAACGAAAGCGAGGTGGTGAAAAGGCCAATACTGACGGCAATAGAACCAGGACCGGAGAGCATAGGCATGGCTAGCGGGGTGAACGAGATATCGTCTTTCAGCTGCCCTTCTTCCACAACTTCCGGCGATATTTTCTTTTTATTGGCTCCGGGTGTAAGCAAGTCAAAGCCCGCTTTCATGATCATCAGTCCGCCCGCTATGCGCAGGTCGTGGATGCGGATACCAAAGAAATTGAGCACGTATTGGCCTGTCAGGAAAAAAACGGCCAGGATGCCCACCATGTACAGGCAAGCCTTAAGCGCCTGCTGGTTGCGTTGGGCAGGGGTGTCCTCCTGTGTCAGGGTCAGGAAGACCGGCATGGCCCCAAAGGGGTTCACAACAGAGAAAAGGGCAGAAAAGGTGGCCAGTATGATTTCCATAGGGGTGCTGTAGTGCGCTAAAGCCGCAAGCTAGTCAGATTTTATAAATTAAAATGGATAGTAAACGGTAAGTGGTGACGTAAAGTAAATCTACTAAACATTAACAATCTCTAATATAGATATCCGGTAAAGAAAATCAAAGCATTCGTGCAATGGGGTTTTATAAGGGAAAACAAGGCGGGAGGTTCGCGCATTATCCGTATTTTTGAGGAAATAACAACCTAAAGACCTCGACATGAAAGGAGAAGTAAAGCTTGGCATTTTGGGTGGCGGGCAACTGGGCCGCATGCTGATGCAGGCCGGACTAGATTTCAACATCTATACCCTGGTGCTGGACCCGGACGAGAATGCCCCTTGCAAAGATATCTGCAACGAGTTTTTTGTGGGAAGCTTCCGCGATTTTGACACCGTGTATGAGTTCGGGAAGAACTGCGACATACTCACCATCGAGATTGAGCACGTGAATGCGGATGCGCTGGAGAAACTGGAGCAGGAAGGCGTGAAAGTGTACCCGGATGCCCAGACGGTGCGCACCATTCAGGACAAGGGTTTACAGAAGGAGTTTTACTTAAAGCACAGCATCCCCACTTCTGATTTTATACTGGTGCAAGAGAAAGCTGAGTTGGATGACCATAAAAGTTTCCTGCCCGCCTTTCAGAAATTACGCCGCGAGGGCTACGATGGCCGTGGCGTAACCCGACTAACGAGCGAGCAGGATTTCGGCAAGGCCTTCACGGAGCCTTCGGTGCTAGAGAAACTGGTGGATTTTGAGAAGGAGATCTCCGTGATTGTGGCCCGCAACGCCAATGGGGAGGTAACCGCCTTTCCGGTGGTAGAACTGAGCTTTCACCCGGAGCATAACCTGGTGGACTCTTTGTTCGCGCCCGCTAACGTGCCTTACAAATTACAGCGCATGGCCATCGAGATTGCCACGCGCGTTATCGAGGCTTTCGGGATGGTCGGTATCTTGGCTGTTGAGATGTTCCTGACAAAGGACGGCCAAATACTGGTGAACGAGGTGGCACCAAGGCCGCACAACAGCGGGCACCATACCATCAAGGCCAACTATACTTCGCAGTATGAGCAGCACCTTCGTGCGATCCTGAACTTACCGCTAGGCTCTACCGAGATACAAAGCGCTGCCGTGATGCTGAACCTGTTGGGAGAACCTGGCTACGACGGGGAAGCGGCTTACGAAGGGTTGCAGGAAGCTTTAGCAGTACCGGGGGTATACATCCACCTGTATGGCAAGAAATATACCCGTCCTGCACGCAAAATGGGGCACATCACGGTGCTGGGGCAGAACCTGGAAGAAGCACAGCAACGGGCGGCTTCCATCAAAAACGTAATTAAAGTTAAAGCATAAACAATGGCCGAAGAAAAACCAAACACACAACCGCTGGTAGGTATCATCATGGGGAGCCAGTCTGACCTGAGGGTGATGGATGCCGCCGCCGAGATTTTAGAAACCCTGAATGTTCCGTACGAACTGACAATTGTGTCGGCGCACCGTACGCCGCACCGTATGATCGAATACGCTGAGTCGGCCCGCAAAAGAGGCCTTAAAGTGATTATTGCCGGAGCTGGTGGCGCAGCACACTTGCCCGGAATGGTAGCTTCGCTTACCACGTTGCCAGTTATTGGGGTTCCGGTAAAGTCGAGCAACTCTATTGACGGATGGGACTCTGTGTTGTCCATCCTGCAAATGCCAGGCGGCATCCCGGTGGCTACGGTTGCCCTGGACGGCGCTTTGAACGCAGGTATACTGGCCGCCCAGATCATCGGCACCACCAGCGCTGCCACCGCCGACCGGTTGGAGAAGTATAAAAGCAGCCTAAAAGACAAAGTAATGCGTTCGGTGGAGGAGCTGAAAAGAGGAGACCGGGATTTGGACTAAGTCCAGGGTATACTCACTCATAAAAAACAAGCGCGATATCGGACAGGTATTGCGCTTGTTTTTTTGGGGATATGTACTGCCATGTGTGCGACTATAACATAGGAAATTGTCTTGTTCTGATGATAAAGGAAGGCTTACAAATTGGTTGTGAGAATGTTAATTGTAGCTGCTGATTATTGTAATAAAAGCTTAAAAAGTTGTTCTAATGGTCTAACTTGTGAGCATCACATACGTTTAAGGAGGAATGTTTAAAATACGCCCAAGTACCCGACTGCATGAACCCGAGCCATACCTTAGCTGATTATAAGAGAGAGAAACCCCAATCAAGCTTATCTACGATAAAGCGGATTGTGGTTAGCCCGTTCAGTCATGGTACTCCAGCTTTTTTCGCCTGGACCAATACCTATGCAAGGCTTCTACAGAAAAAGTATTTTGTAAGCGATTATGTCTTTAAAAGCAGGTACAAGAAAATAGATTATCAACAAGAGTTTCAGCAGGAACTGACGTTCGTGCTTCCATTTGCTTATTGGCATTACCTAAACGGGACCTTAGAGAAGACTATCTCCTGCAATTATACCAAGGAACTTTACTTTTTTAGCCCAGACCACGAGGAGAGGTACCAGGAGCGGACAATAGAGCGGATGAACATGGATATTCCCAACGTGTATCACTGTAGGCAAATACAGTTGGATAAATGGGCGCAGGTTCCCCTGAAGGCGCAATACCGCAATGAGCTCTTTGTTTTTGACAAGCCACTTCTCATCATCGGAAATAAATACAACACAGAGTGGAAAAACCAGCCAATCAATTTTTTCAGCATACCCTTGCTGGACAAGATGCTGGCGAGGCTTAGTAAAAAATACCAGGTGGTGTATAACCGTCCTAACGAGCAAAGTATTGTTACGGATAACAGCACTATTTTAGAACTGAACGAGGTTGATTTCATCAAGGCTAATTATCCGGATGTTATTTTAGCAGATGAATTGTATCAGCAGTATTCGGAAGTGGTGAATAATTTTAACCATTTTCAGCTAATGCTCTATGCAAACTGCGAGCACTTTGTTTCGGTGCATGGCGGCACAGCCGCTTTGGCCAGTTATTTCGGCGGAAAAAACGTTATCTTCTCCCGCTGCGGGCATGAGCATTTATATGACGAGTTTAACACGTTGTTCCCGCTTTTGTCCGGGGCGAAAATATTCCATGCAATAGAGGAGGAGGATGTGCTGGCCTTCTTGGAGAAGCACTATTAATGCGGCTAATCTGCTAATTGAAAAGGATATATCTATTATTATATATACCTTTTCAGTAGCATCTTGGCGACAACTTTTGCTGCTTTGTAGCAAAGGTATATCCCGATATGCATTTTGAAGCTCTGCTTAAGGTTAGCAATTACATAGCTTTTGTTTCGGTGAGTCCGCCAGAGGGTATTAGCAGTGCTCACACCGTATAGCGCAAAATTCTTCCGTGCCCGTCGCATGACCGACTTCCGGTGCTGCGGTGGAACATGGTGCTGTATTAACCCGAA
Source organism: Pontibacter sp. CAU 1760 (assembly GCF_054482735.1). Classification (NCBI taxonomy): domain Bacteria; kingdom Pseudomonadati; phylum Bacteroidota; class Cytophagia; order Cytophagales; family Hymenobacteraceae; genus Pontibacter; species Pontibacter sp. CAU 1760. The sequence goes on along the minus strand of NZ_JBTLRL010000009.1, from coordinate 137,271 downwards.
TAGCTGTGTTGCATCCTGCATATAATCGCCTGTCAAAAATTTTACGCCAGAGATTGAGTTAGCATGCTTCCTGTATTCTGCCAAAATTTGCGGGGTGTAGGCAATAGGATAGTGCTTTGCTATACGCACCCACATCTCCCAGTCTTCTCCGTAAATTAACCCGTAAAAGCTACCAAGTTGCTCGTATACCTCCCTTTTTACCACCATCGTAACATACTGAATAAGCTGCTTTTCGCTTATCCTTAATAAGCCATTTTCTAATATGCCGGGTTTTTCCATGGCAGGAACCGGGGCACGCTTGCACAACATATTGTGCTCATTTATGTATTGAAACCTGCAAAACGCAGCCCCTGCTTTCGGATAATCCTCGAACAAGCCTTGCATGGCGCCGTAAAACCCCTCCAGCACACGGTCGTCTCCGTGCAGGATGTGTACCCACTTGCCCTGTGCTCTGTTTAAGCAAGTTTCAAAATTTCGAAGGCTTCCGACATTGTCCGGCTGCCTGTGGTATTTTACTCGCCCCTTCCCGATTTGCTCTACCAAGGCTTTTACATCCGCATCAGTGCTGGCATCATCCACTACCTCAATTTGCATCTGGCCGATTGGTATACCCTCGGCCAACACACTCGTTAGCGTATAAACCAGGAATTCTGAGCAGTTATATACCGGAATCATGACAGACCAAAGTGGCCGCTCGCTATCCTTCAGGGATAGTGGCAGAATTTCTGGCGGAGTAGAGGGGATGCGAGACATAATTGTTCTCATTGAAGCAAGCACCCTGTCTATAGCAGGTAAACTGCTATGGACAGGATTTAAACTAGGCAAATTAAGTCTTTTGAAATCCAATTTGGGGAAATACTATCCGTTATACGCGATAATTATCTTTGATGAATAGAAGCTTGATTTGGCTTTGCACTCTAAGATTCCAACTTGAAAACAAACTGTTGTAAATCATCCGAGCCTTTCACTTCGATACGGGGTAGCTGTAGGAGGGAATGCTGGAAGGTAGCTCTGCCTGCGGCACACCCGAAACCAGCGGTATAGCCACACACACCGGCAAGATGTGCCACAACTTCATCTGTAGCGCCATACGGGTACGCGATTATGCTCGGATTGATGTCTGCCTGCTGCTTTAAGGCAGTTCTGGCACCAACTAGTTCTCTGGTGATTTCTAAAGGCGACAAATCAGTAAGAGGTTGATGAGTGACAGTATGTGCTTCAAAGGAAACTCCCTCCCGATACAGCTGTCGGATTTGCTGCCATCTCATTAACTGAACCTCTTCTCCAAATTCACTGTCCCACTTGTTTACCTGCCCCACCATACCTGTAACGGTGAAGACGGTGGCAGAAAAGCCATAGCGCTTTAATAACGGCCAGGCATACTCGTAAAAGTCGCTGTATCCGTCATCAAACGTAATAATTACGGCCCGTCCAAGCAACGGCTTTTTATCTATGGCTGCTTCTATCCATTCTTGTGCACCAACGCTGTAATAACCGCTGTCCCGCAGAAAGCGCAACTGCTCTTCAAACCTTTCGGGAGTGACTCGGTAGCGTTGCATGTTCTGAGCGCCATCAGGTGCCACCCGATGGTACATCAGGATTGGTAAAGCTGTGGTTGTTACGGGAGCATCAAAAGTAGATTCGGAGGGTTTGCCACCTTCCCAGTACACGGTGCCGGCCACCCGGGGAGGTAAATCAGTTGGTTGTGGAAGCTGGGTAATAACGGCAGAATTGCTTCGATTGAATAAACCAAAGAAGGTCGGCTTCTTACGTTGAAAGAGCTGGATGCGGTATAGGGGTGTCCTGATCTCCTGTATCAGTTGCAAGCCTGGCACTTTAGCGAATACCTCACCGATAACTTTGGCGCCAAAAGGGAAACCCCAGTCATACCCCGCAGACTTAGGATCATCGATGATCTGATGTGCGTGCGCCATCAGTAAATAGCCCTCTTGAGACAGAGATGCCACCATTTTGGAAGCTACCGTTTCTAACACAGATACACTCACCAGGAAATATAGCATTTCACTGCACACCATCAGGTCGTAGGTGCCAGGGATAGGGTCTTTCAGCAGGTCGAATTGTTTATACTGAATGTTGTCTTGCTCGCCACAGCGGGCAGCGGCTCTTTTGAGGGCTATCTCTGAGATGTCTGTCGCGGTGAGTTGCTTGACACGGGGGGCAAGCATTTGCGTAAAATGGCCTTCTGCACAGGCTATCTCCAACGCCCTGTCAAAAGAGATGTCTGGTAAGAGCGACAGCGTCTGTTCATACTTTGTCTGCTCATAGGGGTGAGTATACTTCCAGGGGTCCGGGTTCTTTATAAACAGGGATTCGAAGTAGCTGCGGCCAAAGACTAAGCTTGCTTCTTTTTTAGAACTGGTCTGGTGAGAAGGCTTAGGGGTAGCCGACATTACAGTTTTGAATGCTGAAGGCATATACGCAATCTGCTTAGCGCCTATACCTGGCAAGTCTATGTGTTCGAACGGTTCTTGCATGGCTTCCACCATTTGCAGAACTTCTGGTGTTGCTTCAGACGGTAAATAGCCATACCGGGAGGCACTGGTCCCGATTTTGTCAAACCGCTGGCATAGCACAACCGCAGCATCTGGCGGCAAACTGTTCGTTGCGGTCGTCTCATTTTCGCCGGTGTTTTGCTCCGAATAGCTGTTGCTTATGCTTTGGAGTTTTTCCCGAAGTGTCGTCCGGGCATCCAATGGACTTCCAATAAGTGCTTCCCGCACACAGATTCGGCAAAGCTCAAAGTTGGCGGCACTGGTGATAGCAGCTCTCAGCGCATGTGCCGTCACCTTGCCCTCTGTCACGGGCAAAGAGACGACGCCTGCCCGTATTCCACCGGCCGTAAAAGTAATGTGTACTTCAGGTACAGCTGCAACTATGGTAGGCAGGTCACCGCTGATCTCGACACACTGTAGTGCTGTATACTCAAGCTGGTGTGTGCCTTTGTCTTTGCTTTTTGATGGGTTATAGAACTCTGCGGTGGTCATTTCCGGCTTGCCCCACAACTGGCGAAGAAATTCCTGCCAGCCTAACTCATTATGCACTTGTTCATCATAGTCAGAGGAAGTAGTGGTTTGCGGTTTATCGGAAGGTATATACCGGTATGTTGTTTGCGCTAAATACTTTCCTAGTATTTGCCATGCAAATTTAGCGGCAATCGCATCTCGTAACAGCCGCTCAGGTACATTCCCGTCACAGATAGGCAGTTCTAGGGTACCCAAATATTCGCCCTCAAACTTCACTGCACAAAACAATCGTTCGGCCTGGCTTGGTGGAAATAAATCTCGGATTGGTTGAGCCGCATCAATTTCAAGTGCATAAAATTGACTTACTGTTAGAGGAAGTGCTTTATTTTGGTATTGCAGAAAGGCGCGCGCGAGTTGCAGTCGTGTTTGTTTGGGAAACATACTATTGCTTGCTTCCTCCCTGACCGTGTATAGCATAGACGGTAAGTCATGACTAGTCTCGAACTTTAGTTGATAATAGGAAAGCGGGTACACATTTTGAAGTTTAAGCAAGTGTTGCGGCGATACGCAGTCTCCAACTTCAAGGAACAAGATTAGGTTGAATTTTGCTTCTTTTATGCATGCAGCATATATGTCGTCCTGGGTATGCTCTCCGATGTACCTTACTCTGTTATCTTTTTTTTCATAAGCACACGCAATATTCCTTGCTATGTCAGTTAGGTCGTCGCCCGCCACAAGGCACTCCCAATCCTGGTAGGTCTGGGCTAAAACTGACTCTAGAGTTAAGGTAAGGGCTTTCGTCGCATTCAGGGCCGGAATCGCGACGGTGATGGAGCAGGAGGAAGGGGTCATAAAGCTTTATTAGCGTTGGAAAACGTAGATGGAGTTTTGCAATTGGCAATTATTTTTCTGGCCTCTGCCTGGGCTTTTCTGTAAGCGACCGGACTTTTCAGCATGCCCTTAAATTCTATGAGGGAAAACCTGCGGGGCAAGCAGTGGGGTGGTTTTAGCAAGTTTTTCAGTATCCACTTGTAAAGCCAGTCAATTAGCAGGAATTGTAGAATAGCAGTGCTTTTAACTGTTTTGTTGCGGCTACAGGTTATTAGGTAACACCCAAAGCTGCGCCCGTTGGCTTCAATTTGCTTTTCTGTTTCATCAAGCTGCCGTCGGTGTGTATGCCATACCAGCATATTAGGGTCATAAACCAGGGTATACCCTAAAGCCATCAGCCTATGGAACAACTCCACATCGCCAGCCCCATGGCTAGGAGTGCCTACATCCAGGGCGACATCAAATTGGCCGCCACGGAGCAGGGCCTCACGCCTAAAGGCCATGTTCACGCCAATTCCTATACTGCCAGCGCGCAACAATTTCCGGTCGCTCAAATTTAGTCTCGTAAAGGTCCTTTTTTGGAAACCATGTCCCATGCCGCCATAGCCGATTTCAAAAATCCGCTGGGCCCTGGTCTCCAATTCAGCCGGTGCTACCAAGCCTGTGACACCTGCGATGGCATCATCCCTGAATGCGTTTGCGATGGCCTGAAGCCACAACCGGTCTACTTGTGCATCATCATCCGTGAAGGCTACAATATTATGTCTTGCTTCTGCCACACCGCGGTTTCTCGCCCAGTCTAACCCTGGGCGCTTTTCCAGCACATACCTGACGGGCATATTTTTTACCAGTTCAAAGGTCTCGTTGTTGGATGGCGCGTTGTCTACGATTATTATCTCGAAGGTCGGATAATCTAAAGCAAGCAAGCTGCCTAGGCATGTTGTTAAGTATGATGCTCTATTGCGGGTGCAAACAATCACGCTAATTCCTGCAGCCTCGGTTGTTTTTTCTGCTGGTGGCTGGCTCAGGCCTCTTTTTAAGCTGTTGTGCTGCGCTTGATGCCAGAGCTGCACACCCAGTTGCTGGGTAATGGCTTCCTTTAACTGTGCCTGTGTAACATTTCGGCTCGGCGGACAGGTATTCCGCACCCATCCGATTGGCTGATTGTTTAGCCGAATCAGGATGCGGTAATCTTTGAATCTTTCCTCAAATACAATATTGGGGAACTCATCCGTTAGTTCATATTCAAGAACCTTAGTTGCCATGCAGTAGGCTTATAAAAGTAAGGGAGTGCGTTTTATCACAGGAGCGACGATTGGCGACTTGCTAACCGAATTCTCGTTAAAGATGCTGTCAACAGCTAGCCCTTGGCTCAATTCTTTTGCTAATTGTGTTGCCACAGCAGCGCGAAGATGCTCTCCCCGCCAACACTCTGATCCGGGTTTGGACACTAGGGTGCCGACATAGTGATCACCTAGAACCACCACAACTTGGTGAGGGCGCTCTATATCCAGCATGCGTTCAGCAGCCTTAATTCCTTTTTTTAAGTCGACAGTTGTTGTTACAGTATATTCCGTTCTCGAATCAGGTTGTGTAAGGTAAGCCCGAAGTTGCTTTAGGGAGGGCAACTCTTGTGCAACACCTCTTAAGTACCAGTAATTTTGGAGATGAGCCACCTGTTTATGCCATTTATCACGTAGGCGGAACCACTCAAGCACTTTTAGCCATTGCTGCCATACCTGCACAACTGGTTTGCTTATTAAAGGAAAGGTGTATACCGCGTGTATGATAGCACGTTCTGTTTTTCTATGCGACGCTTTAAAAAAGTGTATTCTAAGGGTTGAGATCAAATCAGGGTGCAGACGTCCTAATACCACATCCGCCTTTCCTTCCTCCTGCTTGCGCTTCAAAGATCTGTTGAAATCTGTTGCCTCATCTAAATGCTTACCCCAGGCATTAGAGGAGAAAACAAATTGTGCGTTTGCTTTCATTAAGCGTACCCCGAACTCGTAATCTTCCCGGCAACGTAAATTTTCATTAAAGCCGCCTAACTCGCCGAACATAGTTGCTGGTAGCGAGAAGTTGCCACTAAGTAAATCCTCGCAAGTGTAACGATAGCCCTTTTTCCGCATAAAGTGAAATTTGTTCTCCCACCAGGCTTTTAATTCCTTAATATAAAACCCCATGTATTTTGTGGAGTGGTATGGGAGGTACCCCACCACTACATTGTTGTCGGTGGTATGGGCTGTTACATGGGCTTCCACCAAACCTTTGGATGGTTCAATATCATCATCAAGGAACAGTAGTAGATGGCCGGTGGCTTTAGCCGCTCCCCTGTTTCTGGCGATAGCGGCGCCGTGGCTTTCCTGCTCCAGGTACTTCAATGCATATGGGGCTTCAAAGCCTCGAAGGAGCGAACCTGTATTGTCATAGCAGCCATCTGCTACCACAATGACTTCCATGAGGTGCAAGGGGTATGATTGCCGGCCAAGGCAACTGAGCAGGTGCTCCAAAGACTTTGCCCTGTTGTGCGTCGGGATTACAATACTGATGGTTATGTCTGGCTCCATAATCGACGCTGCTTTTCAACTTTCCTTTTTGATTTATAATAAGCCATCGGGCCTGCCAGGCAGCCTTTTAACTCCGCGAATACTAATTTGAGCGGCATGGTGTCAGGGCGTTTCATGGCAGCTTTCAGAAGTATTTTGAACTGGCTATGGCGGAACCATTTATAAGCGATCTTGAATACACCCCATTCTCTATCCTGTGTTAGGTGCCGTGTAAAAAGCGCATAAACACCAACACCGTAACCATATAAGGTTGCGTACAACTCTTCGTGTGTCCTGCGGTGCCTGTGCCAGCTCAAGGCATGGGGCTCATATACAATCGTATAGCCGGCAGTAAGAATTCGGGTAAACATGTCATGGTCTCCGCCGGAGTGTGTCAGGGTACCGGCATCAAGGGCTTCGTCAAAGTTGCCGATCTCATTGCATACACGCCTCCGGATTGCCATGTTGGCACCTGCGCCTACCCTCCCTGTGGCCAATGGATTGGCATTGTCACTGGTATGCTCTTTTCTGCTGAAACCCCGCCCGAAAGGTGCATATAGCTCAAAACACTCTTGCGCTTCCGTTTCCAGCTGGAGTGGCATTGTCAGGCCCGTCACACACTGTACTAGGGGGTTGCTGAAATTGATAAGCAGTGCCTGAAGCCAATAAGGGTCAGGTGTGGCATCATCATCAGTAAAGGCAACAATATCATGGGCGGCCTCGGCAATAGCTCTGTTGCGAGCGACATTCAAGCCCGGGAAATCCTCGCGTATATAACGCACGCGCGGAAATTTGCCCACCAGGTGCATGGTATCCTCTGTGCGAGGACAATTGTCTATCACAAGAAATTCCTGACCCAAATCCGGGAGACGCATGAGCGCTTCCAGGCACCTTGCCAGATCCTCTGTCCGGTCGCGGGTACAAACTGCTACGGTGGCTTTTGGGAATGTATACCCGCTCACCTCTCGTTCATCATATCCCAGGAAATCATGCAACTGGCTTAGCCAAAGTGTAGGGCCAACGGACTTCAAAATCTGATCCAGGTTATCGGACAAATGTAAGCAACCATCCTGCACAGGGAGTATCGCCTTGCCAACAGGCCTCCCTTTGCTGCGCAACAGCAGGAAGGCTTTACTATACTGCGACAGGCCTGAAATTTCAGGGGGCAGGTTGTCAATATCCAGATCAAGTACAGCAGTTGCCATGTTATTGTTGAAAAGCTATGGGAGGGAGGACAAGTACAGGGGTAGGTATATGGCTTAACCGTAGTGCGACTAGCGTAGCACCATATCTGTTTGCTCAAGGTAAACAGGAAACTGTGGTCTCACGCTTCCCCACCACTTACCATACCATTGCAGGTCTCCGCGGTAATCTTCCATGTCAAATGAGACGCACTCGTTAAAATCTAACAAGTGGACGGCAGTATCTTTCAGAAAATTAAACGAAATATAATAGGAACCATCGTTCAAAAAGTCGCCTGGTATTGTGCATTCCCCTTCCATAATGCCAGCTGTATAGCAACTAACCGATGGCGACAGTACGTTGAAAATACACTCTCCGTTGTATGAGAACAAAAGCATTCGTGTGCTGATGTTTACTTTGTCCTGGAGATTCCAGAATTTGAACTTGACAGTTAAAGGTGTTCGGATGTCAATCATGTCAGAAGGATTCTCCAGGTGAGGTATGATCTCGACACTTTTCACCCGAATCAAATCATTGCCAGGCGCATCATCCAGGTTATCCCAGGCTTGGTGCAGGCGGTGCTTCTGTATACTGGATACATACTTGTTGACAACGTCAGCGGCATTTCCCCAGTGCTTTACAGTACCTTTGTGCAACCAGAGTGCTTTGTCGCAAAGGCTATTAACGGCTTGCATGCTATGGCTCACAAAAAGGATCGTTCTTCCGTCTGTCTGGGAGATGTCTCGCATCTTGCCAAGGCACTTTTTCTGGAAGTCTGTGTCACCTACTGCCAGCACCTCGTCTACGATGAGAATGTCTGGCTCGAGGTGCGCCGCAACCGCAAATGCCAATCGTACATACATACCCGAGGAGTATCTCTTCACAGGAGTATCAATAAAGCGCTCAATACCGGAGAACTCTACAATCTCATCAAACTTTTGCCTGATCTCTTCGCGGCCCATCCCTAATATGTAGCCGCTCAGGTATATGTTCTCTCTGCCGGTGAGCTCGTTGTCAAACCCTGTACCCACCTCCAGCAAACTGCTTACTTTGCCATTGCCCATCACTTTTCCGTTTGTTGGCACAACAATCCGCGAAATTATTTTTAGTAAGGTGGATTTTCCAGATCCGTTATCGCCAATTACACCCAACGATTCCCCTTTCTTCACGTCAAAACTGACATCGTTCAGTGCCCACAGGCTGTCCACTTCATCTTGCTGCAGGTTATGGGACTGAAAGAAGGGGTCATTCTTCTTACGTACCTTGGTAGTCCACCAGTGCTGCATGTCCTGCCTAAAGGACCCTGTGCCAATAGTGCCTAAGCGATAGCGCTTCGATAAATTCTGTACGTCAATTACAACTTCTGCCATTGTCTTTTATTACACTACGTCAATAACGCTATCTGCCTTCTTGTTAAATACCATGATGCCTGCAATCAGTAGTATCGCTGCAAAGCCCAAGCTATAAGTCAATTGGGTATAACTCACAATCCCCTCACCGAACAGACACAGCCTGAACAACTCGAATAGCGGAGTCAAAGGGTTTAACTGCACGATCCAGCGCAAATCCGGGGCCAGTGAGGTTAGCGGGTAGATGACAGGAGTTGCAAACATCAGAAGCCGGATGCCAAGACTAATGAACCCTGATAAATCCCTATACTTCACTGTTATAACTGAGAAGATCAGCCCGAGCCCTAACCCAATTCCTCCTAAGGCAACCAATGTAATTGGGAATACTAGAATCAAGGCACCCAGATTTGGGCTGAAACCCTTAAACTGCATGAAGTAAAGGTAAATAAGCAGTAATAGAAACAGTTGTATGGTGAGCCGGATAAACTGTATGCACATCACAGAAACGGGTGAGATCATGCGGGGGAAATAGACTTTACTGAATATATGAGCATTGCTCCGGAAGGTGCTGGAAGTGCCTGCAAAACTTTCGTTAAAAAAATTCCAAAGGATAATACCAGAAAAGTAGAAAAGAATAGGAGGTATAGATCCTGTAGAAAGGCGCACCAGTCTTCCGAAAATTATCAGGTAGGTGATTAAAGTCAGAATAGGCTGCAGGAGCATCCAGGCTGGGCCAAGCACTGTTTGCTGATAATTCACCAAGAAATCTTTCCGGACGAAGCTTATTAAGAGATGCCTATATGACCACAACTCAGATAGTTTAACACCTAAGTAACTTGATTTATTGTTTATTTCCCACTCCCACTTCTTGCTTTCAGCCATTATAAGAAAAAAGATATTTATTTGTAAATAATTAGTAGGATTACGTAAAAGGTATAATTAAGATGCGGTATATTTACTGAAATATACTGTTATACTAATATAATAGGTATGGTATGTGTTTTTAAGCATTTAGATCATTCAAAAATAAATTCGCTTATGCTATAAGTTGCGCTGGTCACTAGCGGCTTGCATAATTATAACTCTAAATGTATTAAGCACGAACTCAAGTAAATTAGTTGCCTACCGCCGCACATGGAGTATCACAATTGGCTTGGTGCTTGTCTATTTAATTTGAGAAGCAGGATTATTTACGATAGCCATTCTTTTTTTATACGAAGCGGCTTTCTACTGTGCTGTTGGCGAGCTATTGCGATTTTATACATGCTTTGGCCATTTGCTTGATAATATTAACTCTTGTGTACATGGTTCGGCACAAGCCGAAAGCATTACTGGCAGTTAGCGTCGGGTATGTTTTTTTGCTTTCCTCCATGTACTTATTGCATTGGTAAATGTTTACAATGTACGTTTATTAGGTACACTATCTAACTACCAGTGGCTATATTACTCCGATTTTCTCAACAATAATTTGTTTGGCTACCGGACGTAAGATTATAAGATGATCTTTAATGCCTCATAAAATGTCACTCAGGTTTTCAACCTGAAAAAAGATCCAGAAGAGCGAAACAATTTGGCAGAAGAAATGCCCGACTTCGTGGAACTCAGCCATAAACGCATCGCACGGTGGGTGCAGAACCAAAAGCAGCTGATGAAAGATGTACTGAGAAAGGAGAATACTATGCAGGTCGCGACAACAGAGTCAGTACCAAATTCAAAGTCGCTACTACAATAGCAGCTTAAATAAGCAATATGGAAGAATTGGATAGAGCTTGAAGCTGAAGCCTTAAAATTGCTGCCTTTTATTTTTCCCTACTATGATAGACGATACAAAAAAATCCCCTGCCGAAACCGACAGGGGATTTTTATTTATTACTAATTAACAAAGGCTTACTTGTTGCCGTCTACTTCTTCGTAGTCAACATCAGTTACGCCGCCGTCATTGGCAGAGTCCTGCGGGCCACCCGCTTGGCCGTTTCCAGCATCAGCACCTGGGGCGCCGCCTGGCTGACCTTCGGTTGCGTTGTACATCTCCTGAGAGGCTGCACTCCACGCGTTGTTCAGGTTCTCCAAAGCCTTGTCGATACCGGCTGCATCTTTCGCGCCATGGGCAGTTTTCAACTCTGCCAAGGCGTTTTCGATGTTAGACTTGTTGCCAGCAGACAGTTTATCACCGTACTCTTTCAACTGCTTCTCAGTCTGGAAGATCATTGAGTCGGCTGCGTTCAGCTTCTCGATCTCTTCTTTTGCCTTCTTGTCAGCTTCAGCGTTGGCTTCAGCCTCCTGGCGCATTTTTTCGATTTCCTGCTCGCTCAGGCCAGAAGAAGCCTCGATACGGATCTTCTGCTCTTTGCCAGTCGCTTTGTCCTTGGCAGTTACATGCAGGATACCGTTCGCGTCAATGTCGAAGATAACCTCAATCTGCGGAACGCCGCGTGGTGCTGGTGGAATATCCGCCAGGTGGAATCGGCCGATGGTGCGGTTGTCGCGGGCCATTGGGCGCTCACCCTGAAGTACGTGAATCTCTACAGACGGCTGGTTATCAGAAGCAGTCGAGAACGTCTCAGACTTCTTCGTAGGTATGGTTGTGTTAGACTCGATCAACTTTGTCATCACACCACCCATAGTCTCGATACCAAGTGAAAGCGGCGTTACGTCAAGCAGCAGCACGTCTTTCACTTCACCAGTCAATACGCCACCCTGAATAGCGGCTCCTACTGCAACCACCTCGTCCGGGTTAACACCTTTTGATGGCTTCTTGCCGAAGAATTTCTCTACTTCTTCCTGCACCTTCGGGATACGGGTAGAACCACCCACCAGAATCACCTCGTCAATGTCGGAGATAGAAAGGCCTGCATCTTTAAGCGCCTGCTTGCACGGCTCCATTGAGCGGCGGATCAGGCTATCAGCCAACTGCTCAAACTTAGCGCGGCTTAACTTGCGCACCAGGTGCTTTGGCACACCGTCAACCGGCATGATGTAGGGTAGGTTAATCTCAGTTTCGTTAGAAGAAGAAAGCTCCACTTTTGCTTTCTCTGCTGCTTCTTTCAAACGCTGCAGGGCCATTGGGTCTTTGCGCAGGTCCAAGCCTTCGTCGTTCTTGAACTCATCAGCCAACCAGTTGATAATTACCTGGTCAAAGTCGTCACCACCCAGGTGCGTGTCGCCGTTCGTGGAAAGCACCTCGAATACGCCATCTCCTAATTCAAGGATAGAGATATCGAACGTACCGCCACCAAGGTCAAATACTGCGATCTTCTGGTCTACGCTTTTCTTGTCCAAACCATAGGCAAGCGCTGCTGCTGTTGGCTCGTTGATGATACGCTTCACATCAAGGCCCGCAATCTGTCCGGCTTCCTTGGTCGCCTGGCGCTGCGCGTCGTTGAAGTAAGCCGGAACGGTAATAACCGCCTCCGTTACTGTAGTACCCAGGTAGTCTTCTGCAGTAGCCTTCATTTTCTGAAGCACCATCGCTGAGATTTCCTGTGGCGTGTACTGTCTGTCGCCAATCTCTACACGCACCGTGTTGTTACCACCCTGCACTACTTTATAAGAAACCTGCTTTGCCTCTTCGCTTACCTCATTGTAGCTGTGGCCCATGAAACGCTTGATAGAAGCGATCGTGTTCTGTGGGTTTGTGATCGCCTGACGCTTTGCAGGGTCACCCACTTTACGCTCGCCGTTACCGTTGTCCAAAAAAGCAACGATAGACGGAGTTGTTCTGCGGCCTTCGCTGTTAGGAATAACCACCGGCTCATTTCCCTCCATTACGGCAACACATGAGTTGGTTGTACCTAAGTCAATACCAATTATCTTTCCCATTCTATAGTTTTATTAATAAGATTTCAATTCAAGTTTTTCCTGATGTCTTTCTTATAACAACCCTTGTGCCAAGGGGGAAATAGTATTTTGTTTCTGTCAATATGTCACTTTTAGGTCAAGGCCCTTTACTTATGTCCGGTTTATACCAGCCACGTACTTTATAGTAAGACAGAATTTCCTGAGCAAGCCTGGCAATTAATGGCGGGAGTCTAAAACAGTTTATGTGCAGAGGCAGGTAAAAAACAGCAAGAGGCCAGTAGTTAGCTGGCCTCTTGCTGTTTTACGGTATTTAAGAAACAGTTATTTTGCTGGAGCTAATGTATTGTAGATCGCGTCATTTCCCTCATACCCAAACCAGTCGAAGGTAGCTTTACTGCTTGATGGTTTGCCTTGTGAGGTGGCGTACATGCCGAGCGTAGTGCCGACAAAGCCGCCCGAAACGCGCGTGCTCAGGAAGGTTCCGTCTACATTGTCCTGCAGCAGTTTCCAGTCGCCTTCTTTGGTACTGTAGTAAAAGCTGATTTTGCCTTTGTCGAATTCGGTTTTCAGGTAAAGAGGCTTGCCTCTTTCACTTCTGCTCAGGGCCTTTTCTGCCAGTACGGTAGTGGTGCCGATAGAAGTGCCATCTGCTGGTTTCTCAGATTTTAGGAGCTGCACTACTTCCTTGCTGTCAGCGATGGTTTTGCCTAGCGCGTAGTAGTTGTTCTCGCTCTGGAAAGCAGCTATGCCTGCAAACTCATTGGCGGATACCGGCTTAAAGCTCATTTTGGTAGTTACACTGCCTGTCACATGCTGCTGCCTTCTGGCAACAAAGGCCGGGTTCTTTTTATCTGATAAGGTGGCAGACTGCAGGCTGAGGGTCAGGCTACCAGCAGGGTTGCTTAAGCTATACCAGTCAGAGCGGGGCGTTCTGAGCAACAACCAGTAGAAGGGAAGTTTGCTTTGCTGAAAATCCTCTCGCTGCACAAAGTTGCCGCTCAACGGGAATGTAGGCTTTTCTGCTGCAGGCAGGCTCGGGCGCTTGTAAGCATACTGTACTTCCTCGAAATCTGCATTGATGATAGGCCAGCCATCTTTCCAGGTTACAGGTGCCAGGAACGTTTCACGGCCAATGTTATAGTGGTCTTCTGTGTCATAAGGGCGGGTGGCCAGGAAGATAGCCCACCACTCGCCATTTTGTGTTTCTACTAAGTCGGCGTGGCCCGTGGCTGAGACGGGGTTCTTTCTGTCGTTCGGCAAATGGCGCTGTGTCAGGATGGGGTTATTTTCATAAGGCACGTATGCTCCCATGACGTTTCTGCTCCTGAGAATTACTTCCGAGTGGTTTACGCTGGTGCCGCCTTCTGCCGCCATCAGGTAATAGTAGCCATCCTGCTTATAGATATGCGGCCCCTCAATCCAGACCGGCTTTTTAGAAATATCCACACCACCGTTCACTAGTATCTTCGGGGTACCCACCGTTTTCATATTCTTGTAGTCGAGTTCAATGATGCGGATCGTGCGGTGCCCATCGTAAAGGGGCTTGTTGTCAGGCGCTTCACTGTTGTAGGTAATGTATGCTTTCCCGTCCTCGTCGAAGAAGATGGAAGGGTCAATACCGCTGACCTCCGGAAGCCAGGTGGGATCGGACCATGGGCCAGCCGGGTTGGTAGCCGTCACGACAAAATTGCCGCCGTTGTCTATGAGGGTGGTGATCATGTAGAAGGTGCCCTCGTGGTGAGAGATAGCAGGGGCAAATATTCCTCTGCTTGCGCCAAGGCCATCCAGGTCCAGTTGCTCAGGCCTGTCCAGAATGTTGCCTAACTGGGTCCAGTTTACCAGGTCTTTGCTGTGGAAAATAGGCACTCCCGGAAAGAAAGAGAAGGAGGAGTGAATCATGTAATAGTCATCTCCCACACGGGTAATGCTGGGGTCGGGGTAGAACCCGGGTAGAATAGGATTCCGGAACGTGTCCTTGTTCTGCGCAAAGGCAGATGCACTGCCCAGGTAAAAAAGGCAGGCAAGGCACACAAAAACTTTCGGGAGTATGTGGTGTAGGTTCATAGGTGTATGAAGCGTTTAAAAAAAACTTGCCGGAAGAAAGCACTGCCAGCGGGGTTGTAAAATGTACTTTACTCTATACTATTGATTTGCCTTTTCGGGCTGATAATAGCTTTCCGGTGGCCCCAGGTAAGCCGGCTTTAAACCGCCTGTGTCTACCACTAGCTTTTGCAGTACCACACCCGGGTCTACCATCCAGAACTTCAGCACATGCTCGCCTGGCTTGTTTACTTTATGGGTAGATGTCTGGATGTTGATGTTATCAGCTACCCAATTGTTCCAGGCACTTTCCGAGTTTCCCTTGTGCATGTTGATGATTTGCGGGGTCTCATCATCGATAGACACGGCAAATTTAAGGCCGTCGGAGGCATTGAAGTTGAGGGTGGGGGACAGGTAGGCATGTACCTTTATCTCACCAGCATTCAGCAAATGCATTTTATATTGCAGGTGCGGACTGTCGCCGCCGGGCTGCTGCGTTTTGGCGGTTACCGGAAAAGGCGTCATGGCCGACATGGTCTTGCCCAGGTCCGGGAGCAACTGCCACTCGATAGGGCCATTGCTTACGGCGCGGGTATAATGCGCGGCCTCCATGGCCACATAGCCGTTGCTCTCCACGAAGCCGCTTACCTGGCCCGGCTTCACATCAGCCGGGTTATTCACTACAGCCTCTACTTTTACAGTGGTTTTATCAGGGCCGGTAATGGTAATCGGAACGCGCTGTATACCGGTTGGTGCTTTTTGCCAATCAACGCTTACTAGTAGCCGCTGTTCTTTATCTACAGTACCTTGCGCTGAGGAAATATGCAGCCACGGTGCGCCGGATTGTACTTTATAAGAGAAAGGCTTTTTGCCTTGGTTAAACAACTCAATGTAATACGATTGCTGTCCGAAGGGAGTAAAGGTGGGCAGTACGGCCTGCGACTTCTCCAATGGCCACCAGGCATCAGAACCCTCAAGGGCTATGCCCATTTTAGCTCCGGGCGCTACGTTCACCAGCTTCACAACAGGCATGATGTCTTTCTCCGGTTGCTGCCAATAGGTATAGCTGATGTGCGTCTGGTCCATCATGTGGCGCCACTTGCCATCAGCCAGTTCCTCGTTGTAATACTTCATCAGCGCTTGGTCTTTCTCGAACAGCTCGCGCACCTTTGTCGCCATGTCGTTGGCGGCGGCACGGTGCTGCTTTGCATAGAGATAGTTTTTGCCTGTGGTAATGTGTAGCTCATTAAGGTTCGCGGAAACTTTTACCGGAAACAGCACCAGTTGGTAGTAGGCATCTTTGTACTCGGCGGGCAGCTTCTGGTAAATTTGCTCAGCTTTCTCCACCAGTTGGTTATACTCTTCCACCACGCGCTCCGCCTCGCGGTAGTTTGTCAGGCTGTAGGTTTCCGGTGAGATTAACTCAGGTTTGCGACGCCCGTTGTATTTGCCATATGCAGCCAGGATGTCGGCGATGGGTTGGGCATACTCGCTGCCGAACTGCTCTGCTGCCCACTGCACGGTATACTCCTGCAGGCGATCGGCTGGCCACTTGTCCGGGTTCCAGGCATAATCCATGAAGAACTCCAGCGGAAACTCTACCGGCTTGATGTCGCCCACGTTCACCAGCCAGATGCGGTCGGCACCGTACTGCTTGGCCAGGTGCATCTGCTCCCATACCCTCGGAATCGGATTGGTGTTGAGCCATTTGTAGTTTCGCGGGCCGCCTACATAATCGAAGTGGTAATAAATGCCATACCCCCCGGCGTGCTGCTTTTCGCCGGGCTTGGGGAGTTTTCGGATATTGCCCCAGTTGTCGTCGGCCAAAAGCAAGGTCACGTCGTCTGGTACGCGCATGCCTTTGTCGTAGTAGTCCTGCACCTCTTTGTAAAGCGCCCAGATCTGCGGGGTCTCGGAGGCGGGTTTTCCGGTCACCTCAGCGATTATTTTCCGCTGGTCAGCCACGATGCCCTCCAGCAGAGCGATGTTGCTTTCCTCCGACATTGGCTCGTCGCCGTCGCCGCGCATCCCGATGGTCACGATGCTCTCGTTAGTGCCCATGCGCTCCATGCCCTTGCGCCAGAAGTCCTGCAGGTTCTCTTTGTTGGTGTTGTAGTTCCAGGGGCCTTTGCCAAAGCGGCGCCACTCGTCGTGGGCGCGCGTCAGGGGCTCGTGGTGCGAGGTGCCGAGCACCACGCCATACTCGTCTGCCAGCGGCGCGCTCAGCGAGTCATCAGCATAAATGGCGTTTCCCCACATGGCCGGCCACAGGTAGTTGCCCTTCATGCGCAGCAGCAGCTCAAACACCTTGTCGTAAAACTGGTGGTTGAAGCCGCCGAATTTCTCCTTCGACCAACCGGAAAGCGCCGGAGCCTCGTCGTTGATGAAGAAGCCGCGGTACTTCACGGCTGGCTCGCCCTGTGTGTGGCGACCCGGCAGCACGTATACATTGTCTTTTTTCTTTACTGGCACATCGGCCCACCAGTACCACGGCGACACGCCCATCTCGTCCGACAGGTCATACATGCCGTAGATGGTGCCGCGCTTGTCGCTGCCCGCAATCACCAGTGCCCGGTCCACGCCGCGCATCGGCTTCTCCACCACCTGGATCAGTGAGGTTTCCCAACGCCCGGCAATCCCGGCCACATCCAGCTTCTTGTCGTGCACCAGTTTGTCGATGAGCGGGCTCTTGCCGAGTGTGCCCACCAGAATAATTTCCTTTGCCTTGGGTGCTTTCTTCCCAACCGTCAGTTGAGGCTCCAGATTGGTCACCCGTTTGATGTCTGCCTGCAGGTGTTTGGCTACTCGTACCACGCCCGGGTAATCTTGGTCGCTCACCACCAAAGGGGCGGCCTTGCCTTCCGCCGCAACCGGAAAGCTCCCGGCGTCCTTTTCAGTGGAGACATAAGTAGGGAGATCACCCTGTGCGTAAGCGGAAGAGAGCGAAAGCGGGAAAAGCAGCAGAAGCATGAGCGGCTTCCAGGGCCTTGCCAAGGCGCTTCCATAGCGTAGCAAAGCCAGGTATGGCAGGAGCGGATAATGAGAAAAGAAGTTCATAATGTTTGTGTTTTAATTGAGCCTAAGGTTCAGGTAAAGTCTGTCAGGAGAGTCTTACCTCCTTCATCTTCGGAGAAAGCAGGTGCATCAGTAGCCATGCCAGCACGTAGGCGCTACCGCAAATGGTAAAGATGATGTTATAGCCCGCCACCAGGTTGCCGATGCCTTTGTAGTAGTCGAGGATAAAGCCAATGAACAGGGGAAACAGCGCACCGCCCACCGAGCCGGCCATACCCCCAATGCCCACCACCGAACTGACTGCCCGCTTCGGGAACATATCAGAAACCGTGGTGAAGATGTTGGCGCTCCAGGCCTGGTGTGCCGCAGCGGCCAGACTGATCAGGCCCACCGCCACCCAGATATCCGTGGCATACCGGGCCGCCATAATTGGCACTACCAGCAAGGCGATGATGAGCATGGCGGTTTTGCGTGCTTTGTACACAGCCCAGCCGCGCCCGATAAAGTAAGAGGACAGGTAGCCGCCGCCAATGCTGCCGATGGTGGTGGCCGAGTAAACGATCACGAGGGGCAAACTCGGCTTGCTCAGGTCTAGGTCGAAGGTGGTGCTGAAGTAGGAGGGAAGCCAGAACAGGAAGAAGTACCAGATCGGGTCGGTGAAGAACTTGCCGACGATAAACACCCAGGTCTGGCGGATGAACAGCAATCGGCCCCACTTCATGGGCGGCTGTTGGTCGGCATGCGTGCCGGCATCCTCGTTGTCGCTGTGGATGTAGGCGTACTCCGGCTGGCCCAGCCGCTTTTGCCGCGACGGAATCTCATAAAAGATCAGCCAGAAAATCAGCCACACAAAGCCCACCGCCCCGGTGGCGATAAAGGCCTCCTCCCAGCCATAAGCGCCCAGGATCCAGGGCACCAGGATCGGGGCGACCACGGCCCCCACGTTCGCGCCGGAGTTGAAGATTCCGGTGGCCAGCGCCCGCTCCTTTTTGGGGAACCACTCGGCCACCGTTTTGATGGCTGCCGGGAAGTTACCGGCCTCGCCAAGCCCAAGCGCTGCCCGCGCCACGCCAAAGCCAAACGTAGACCGCGCCGCCGCATGGAACATGGCGGCCACACTCCATACCACAATAGACACGGAATAGCCCAGCTTGGTGCCGATCTTGTCGATAACGCGCCCGAAAAGCAGCATGCCTAGCGCATAGGAGGCGGTGAAGGCGATCACGATGCTGCTGTAGTCGCTCTCCGTCCAGCCGAACTGCTGCTCCAGCGCCGGTTTCAGCAGGCCCACCACCTGCCGGTCGAGGTAGTTGATGGTGGTGGCGAAAAAGAGAAGCGCGCAAATGGTCCAGCGGTAAGCGCCGATCTTGCTGGTTTGGGCAGTTGGCTTGGTAATCAGAGGTGCAGGCATGGTACTGTTTTTACTGAGGGGTATAAGTGTAATGTTTTCCGGCTGGCTGCTCAGTGCTGCCAGCCGGATGAATGATTTTTATTCCTTGTCCATCGATCGTGCGATGCCCATTTCCAGGCCGCGCAACTCCGCCAAACCGCGCAGGCGCCCGATGGCGGAATAGCCGGGGTTGGTGACTTTGTGCAGGTCGTCGAGCATCTGGTGGCCGTGGTCGGGGCGGAAGGGTATGGGCTGCTCCCGGTCTTCGTTGATGGCAACGAGTTCCCGCATCACGCCATACATGTCCACATCGCCTGTCAGGTGATCGGACTCATAAAAATTGCCGAGCTGGTCTTTTTTTACATTGCGCAGGTGCGCAAAGTATACCCGGTGGCCCACTGCCTTCAGGATCTCCACGGGGTTGTTGTGCGGACCGGCACCCAGCGAGCCGGTGCAGAAGCAGATGCCGTTCGGGGTGCGGTCCACCCGCTCCAGGATGTAGAGCAGGTCCTCTTTGCTGGAGGCAATGCGGGGAAGGCCCAGGATAGGGTATGGCGGGTCATCCGGGTGAATGGTCATGTTGATGCCGGTCTCTTCACAAATATCCATGATGGATTCCAGAAAATAAGCCAGGTTCTCACGCAGACCGGCATGGCCGATGTTTTTATAGATCTCAATGCTCTCCGTCAGGTGCTCCAGCGTGATAAATCCCTCCATCGGCACGCCCATCCGGATGATTTCGCTTAGTTCGTCTAGCTGCTGCTGTGAGAAAGAGGCGAACCGCTCCTTTGCCTGTTGTACGATCTCTGCCGCGTAATCCTGCTCGGCGCCGCTTCTCTTTAAAATAAACAGGTCAAAGACTGCCAGATCCGCCCAGTCGAAATACAGGGCTTTGGCACCATTCCACATTTCGTAAGCCAGGTTGGTGCGGGTCCAGTCGAGGACGGGCATGAAGTTGTAGCACACGGTGCCGATGCCGCAGGCGGCCAGGTTGCGCAGCGTCTGGCGGTAGTTCTCCAGGTATTTTTCGCAGTCGGCGCTGCGGGTCTTGATGGCCTCATGCACCGGCACGCTCTCCACCACCACCCATTCCAAGCCTGCCTCTTCGATGATGCGCTTGCGCTCCTGTATCTCCTCCAGGGGCCATACCGCGCCGTGCGGCATGTGGTGCAGCGCCGACACAATGCCGGAAGCACCTGCCTGTTTGATGTCCTGTAAGGTTACCGGGTCGTTTGGCCCGTACCATCGCCAGCTTTGAGTTAATGCCATAGTATGGTTTTATATATCGGATGAGGTATAAGTTAAAGCTTCGTTATTGACCGGACGCGCGAGGAGAAATTTTGAGCATCGTATTTGCCCAGGGTATAAAATACTTGATGTTCGGAGCATCCGTGTGGCCACCGTCGTGCTGTCGCCAGGCCAGCTCTCCGTCCAGCAGACTTACATTCACGCCGGGCATCTTGGCAGTTTTGTAGTCGGCCGGCACGCCGAGGCCCCGGGCGCCCAACAGCTCAAACACCGGTTGCGCCGCTACGGTAGCCATGTAGCTGCCTTGCTGGTCCAGCCACTTGGCGTCGCCCTGCTCAGGTATACCATAGCTGATGAAGACAGGGCGGGGAGCACAAAGCGCGATCAACTGATGGGCATCTACCGGAATATCGCCTGCGTTCTTGCTGCCGAATCTGGCTTTATCTGCACCGTATTTCAGGAAGTTTCCGGCCATCCAGTGGTACTCGCCGCTGCTGGTCAGGCTTTCCACGGCTTCGCCGAAGTTGCGGCGGTGTAGCTTCGCGCCACCCTCGCCGGAAGAACCGATCAGGCCCAGAGCGAAGCGCTGGTCAAAGGCCATGGCCACCAGTGCCGCCTTGCCATACCGCGAAACGCCCTCGATGCCTACTTTTTTGGCGTCCACGGCAGGGTCGGTTTCCAGGTAGTCCAATCCGCGCGAGGCACCCCAGGCCCAGGCACGCAGCGCTCCCCAGTCCTCCGGTTTGCGGGGCTGCCCCTTGTTTACCAACCCGATGATGCCTTTCGTGAGGCCTGCGCCATTATCGGCCTGGATTGTGCCCGGCTCGATGAGCACATAGCCCCATCCGGCGGCCAGCAGTTGTTGCGGGGTAGGCGGGTCGCCGGCTGGCGGCGGCCCGAAGGTGGGTGTTTGCGAGGCGATGGGGGTATAGGCCGGGTACTGCTCAAACACGGCCTTTAAGGTTGGGTCTTGCTTCATTAGCAGTTCTTTCAGGGCGGCGTTGACCTTGTCAAGGCTTTCCTGCGGCGGTTGGGCCGGGGCGGGCAGCGCACTGCGCCCGAACATCATCAGCACGGGCACCGGGCCTTTGGCGTTGGCGGGCGTTACCACCGTCATGGCAATGGCCACGTCAAGCTGCGGGTAATCGGAGTTGTCCACGTGCCCCACCAGCTTTTTGGCGATCACCGGGAACCAGCCGACGCGCTCCCGTTCATTGATCAGCACTTCCCAGGTTACTTTCGGCACATTTCTGGGCACGCGGCCATATACCTCTTTCTCGAACTGCTCCACTATCTCCGGGCGGCGCTTGTTCCACCACATAGCGGGTGTGGTCACCTTTTTGCCGTTTTCCAGCTCCAATACAGGTGGCAGGTTAGGGTATGGGTTCGCCAGCGCTTCGTCGTAGTTGGCGTGGTTCGGGGCCGACTCATCCCCGCTCGGGCCCGGCCGCAACGACTGGATCCCCAACTGTTGCATCATGTGCTGGTGGTCCTGCTCAGCTGTGAAATTTACCGGGGGAGGGTAATTGCCGCTCGGGTTTTTCGAAACGGTTTGAGCGGAGGCAGCAGAAACAGCCAGGGCAAAAAGCAGGTATAAGGTCTTTTTCATGCGTTCTTGCTTTTATTGATCTGTCCGGAAGGGAGAGGCGGGCAAGCCCTCTTTGTTGTATAAGTTGGCGCCATACGGATTATCCGCCCAGGCATACCGGACATACTTCGGATTTGGCATCTCCTCGTTCCATACCACTACTTTGTCTCCCTCAATTTTCGCCTTCGCCCAGACAAATTTTTTGTCCTCGCCGGCTACGGCAAACCACGAAAGCTCCTCGTCGTCGATGGCCTTCAGTCCGCTGCCTGTGCTGGTAAAGCTGATGATGATCTTGTCGTCCTCTACTTTGGCGGATTTGTAAAGCGGGCCAGAGGCAACGAGGTTCTTCTCGCCATACACCAGCTTTTGTGCAGCCAGTACCAGCCGCTCGCCCACGTCTTTTTTATTGTCCGGGTGGATGTCGTTCCACTCGCCCAGTTCGATGGTCACGGCCATGGCTGTGTTAGGCACCGATAGGGTTTGCAGGGCCGCCTCCCGCATCAGGGCCCAGTTGCTTTCGGAAGGCAGGTAATTCACCTCCATAAAGTTTGGCAACTGCACATACAGGAACGGCAGGCTCTTTTGCTGCCATTTGTCGCGCCAGTCGCTGATCAGGGCGGGCAGTAATTTTTTATATGCTGCCGGGTTACCGGAGTTGCTCTCGCCCTGGTACCACAGAATTCCTTTGATTGTATAGTGCACCGCAGGGGCCACCATGGCGTTATACAAGGCGGTCGGTTGGTTTTGGGCGCTGATACCCGCAGGTGCGCTGGGGCCTGGCAGGTATACATCCCCGACTTTGTACTGCCAGGTACCTTTCAGGTCAAGGGTTTGGCCGTTTGCCTCGATGAAATAGGGTTTGTCGGGCACGAAGCCGCCTTTGCCGCCATTGTTGATCACCCGCACCACAAGCGTGTTTTTGCCGGGTTTCAGTGCGCTTGCGGCCAGGAGATACCGCCGTTGTGGGTACTGGTAAGTGGTGTTGCCCACTTTTTTGCCGTTGATATATACCTCATCCGCATCTACAATTCGGCCTAAGTGCATTTTGGCAGGTACGCCCGCCATGGTTGCGGGCACGTCTATTTCCCGGCGGTACCAAACCACGCCGTTCAGGTCTTTGATGCCCTGGTCCTCCCAATAGCCCGGCACATTGATGTTCTGCCAGTTCTTTGGGGTATAGGCCGGGTCATACCATTTCACAGCACCGGTAAGGCCTTTGTCCTGTTCCGGTTTTTGCCTGTTTATTGCCGCTGCCGCCTGGGCCTTCCGGTTCAGGGTATTCACGTAGCTTGTATCCCTGTTCTTGTCGATGGTAGCCAGGACATCCGGAAACTGCTGCAGGCCTTCTTCGCTCATCCAGGCTTCGATAGGCGTGCCGCCCACGCTGGCATTGATCAACCCGATGGGGATGCGGTATTGCTCGTAAAGCTTCCGGGCGAAGAAGTAAGCCACCGCCGAAAACTCATTGATGTCCTTTGGGTTCGCTGTTTTCCAGGTGGCAGTGGGGAGGTCTTTTGCCGGGCCCTGCAGGTTGGTGGTTGTCGGAATCCAGAAATGCCGGATCTGCGGGTAGTTCGCATTTTTGATATCCTCGGCATAGGTCACGTTGTGCAGTGCCATTTGGTGCACCATGTTCGACTGCCCGGAGCAGAACCATACGTCCCCCAGCAAAATGTCTTTCAGCGTGATGGTATTCTCGCCTTTCAGCACCATGGTATAGGGCCCGCCGGCTTTCATGGCCGGCAGCGAAGCCTGCCATTTGCCGTCGGCACCCGCTGTCGCGCGGGCACGCTTGCCGTTAAAGGTAATCGCAACTTTTTCGCCGGGCGACGCCCAACCCCATATTTTCAGTTTGGCATCGCGCTGCAACACCATGCCATCCTGGATCAGGCTTGGCAGTTTGATGGCACTGTACGCCGGGCTTGCAAGGAAAAAAAAGCAGAAGAATATAAGAGCGGTGAAGCGCTTCAGCTGTAAGGCCATGCTACTTGTATGTTTTAGGTAGAGGTGCATTTTCAAATCGTTTTTACTGCAAAGATTGACAAGCGACCGAAACCCGGTGAGGGGTATGGCACTGTTAAGTTAAAAATAAATCAAAAGCATAACCGTTCGAAATTAAGCCGGATCATGCTTGGGCCGCGCCTGCTTCTTGATTGAGGCCGCCATACTGCTTCACCCCGCGATCCGTTTCATTTTCACTTTGAAGCAGCTTCTTCCCAAACTCACAGTAGTCTAGTTACCGGATGATGATTTTTCTCACCCAAACCGCCTCGTTTTGGATAACCCGCACCATGTAAAGGCCTGGTTTGAGCGGTTGGTTAAAGGCAGTGCTGGCTTGCTTTAGCTCCTGCTCCAGCAGCACACGGCCATCCACATTCAGTACCTGCGCTACCGCTATTTTAGACATGCTGAAATTAATGAGCGTTAGCTGAAATCTGCCCCCGGTAGCCGGGTTCGGGTATACATGCACCATCTTGTCTGCAGTTGTGCCGCCTATCCCGGTTACAGTGCCACCGTTGTTCCCGATGCAGTCGCCGTGGGCCAGGTGCTCTCTCACCAAGCCTTTGTCCAGGTGCAAAAGACTCCCTTCGTGCAGTACGTAAATTTTGTCCGGAATCGGGATGGTGATGGTCCCGGCTTCGCTGGTGTTAAAGCCGTCGTTCACTTTCACGGTCAGGGTATAAGCTGTTCTGCTGAAGTCTATAAGCTCAGGGCGGGTGATGGTGACCTGGCCGGTGGCCGCCTCCAGCGTGAAGATGGAGGCGCCGGTTCCGCCCGTTACCTGCCAGCCTTGCAGTGCGGTGTTGGCGTCACTGTCTGTGGCGGTTATTTTGCCCAGGGCGTTGCAGGCAACCGCAGCGTCCAGGGGCAGCGTCTGGTTGGCTGTTATAACTGGCACCTGCACATTGGTGTTGCTTTGCACGTACTCCCGCAGCCATTTCAGCGCCGCCCGTTCCCCGCCGTTGGTATGGGCCAGGTAGGCGCCCTGGTCGGTGCGCCAGTGGCCGGGGCGGTATCCCCACAGGGTGATGCCCTTCACAGCCGGGTGCTCCCAGAACACCGGGAATATGCGCTTGTACTCCTCCAGCTGCATGTTGTCGGTTCTGCCGTCGATGTCGAGCTCGGTGATGTAGATGGGCAAGCCGGTGGCCGCAAACAGGTCGAGGTTGCCTTTGAGGGTAGCCGTGGCTGTTGGCCTGGTCGAGAAGGCGTGGCCTTGTATGCCGATCGCGTCGATGAGGTTTCGCTCACGGAGCAGGTTGATGATGCCGAGGTAACGCTGCGCATTGGCCGTGGTGTTTTCCACGCTGTAGTCATTGATCATGAGCGGGGTATTCGGGAAGTGCTTGCGGGCCAGTTGAAAGGCCTTGATCACCCAGTCCCAGCCCGTGCTGCCGGTGCCGCCGAGCGCGGCCAAATAATTGCCGCTGCCCTGGTCGGTGGCGTTTTGCTTCACCGGTGGGTCGTTCGTCGGCTCGTTCACTACTTCCAGGAAATCGATGGCAGGGTAGCGTGCGGCCACGGCTGCAAACCATTCCTCAATCTCCTCGAGTTGCTCCGCCGGAGGCAGGTTCTCGATCCAGGCAGGCTGCTGGTTTCCCCAGATCAGCACGTGCATCCGGAAAGGGAAGCCGTTGTCTTTAGCCAGCTTGTAGGCGGCATCCAACTGCGACCAGTTCATTACGTCGCGGGTGGCTTCCATGCTGCCCCACTTGCCGGCATTTTCGGCTACCACCTGGTTAAAATAGTGCGTAAAGTTTGGTAATTGCGAGGCGCTGTATACCCCACCCAGAAACTTAGGCTGGCCCGTGGCAATTGGTGGGCCGGTGGGGGTATAGGGCGCCGGAGGTGGTGTCTCTTCGTTTGTGCTGCCGAGTATCGAGAAGTTATCAAGGTAAAAGGTGCCTGCTTCCGGGAAGTTAAGCCGCAGTTGCAGGCCTGCTTCCTGTGCTGTGAAGGTCCAGGTGTATTTTTGCCAGGCGGTGGTCAGCGCAAAGTCGCTGGAAGCATAGGTGCTGGTTTGCTGCACCACTCTAATGGACTTGCCAGCAGTGGCCGCCTTCGCGTAAAAGGTCAGGGTATATTCAGTTCCGGTCACTGAGGGCCAGGCATCGTTTATGGCCTGTATGCTGTAAGCTGCGCTCCCGGCCTGCGTGATGCTAACCTTCATGGCCCGGCTTCCTTCTTGTGCATTTGCCGTCTCGGCGGTAAAGGCGCCTTGGCCACCCCCGCTCACCTGTGTCCACCAGTTGGTGAAGCTGTTGCCGGTGCCACTCTCAAAGTCGCCGTTGAGTAAGAGGTTCTGGGCCTTTAC
This sequence comes from Pontibacter sp. CAU 1760, assembly GCF_054482735.1. Taxonomy (NCBI): domain Bacteria; kingdom Pseudomonadati; phylum Bacteroidota; class Cytophagia; order Cytophagales; family Hymenobacteraceae; genus Pontibacter; species Pontibacter sp. CAU 1760. Next base: position 110,982 of record NZ_JBTLRL010000009.1, on the reverse strand, counting down.
CTTATAATCCCCTAAAGAGACCAGCAACAAAACAAGGAGTATAGCTTTCTTCATAAAGGTTGGTTATTGATAAAGTTTGTCTGTTTTACATGCCAGGAGCGTACCTGAGTTTTAAGGTGGCAAGCTGTTGTTTAAGTGTGTTTATACCTGTAGCAGGGCAATTGGGAGCCTATAGCTTCAGGTGGAGCGAAGGCTGATATCTACATCTCTGTGAAAGCCTGAATAAACAAAAGATTGGCTGCCCAAAAAGAGCAGCCAATCTTTCCATTATCAAACATCTGATTAATTATAGCCAGGGTTTTGATAGACAGCTTTTTCGGCTGCAGTCAAATCCATGGCATCCAGCTGCCCCTGCGGAATAGGGCGCAGGTAGTGGTGAGGTTGAATGTTACGTGTCACAGTTGTCGGGGTATGGTCTCCGTAGCTGTTGCCGGCTATCCGGTAAGTCCCGGCGAGCTCTTCCCACTTTTGCGTGCGCACCAGGTCAAACCAACGGTAACCTTCGGCATAATACTCACGCGAGCGCTCTGCCAGAATATAGTTGATGTCGATCGTGGCCGGGGTGGCCGCCGTCATGGCTGCGCTGTTGTCCTCTACCTTCACCATGTTGCCGTTGTTGTCGTAGCGCCACATGCCGGCACGTGCACGGATCACGTTGATCAAGTCCCTGGCGCTATAACCCGCCTGTGTGTTTGCACCCATCACTGCTGCTTCGGCGGCTACAAAGTACAGCTCCGAGAACTTGGCAATGTTGAAAGGGCGGGTGCTGGCGGCGTTTGGTTGCCCCAGCCCGGCGCCATTGTCGGTGCGGTAGGTACCCATTTTCCACAGACCCGGATACACGATCCGGCTGATGTCATTAGGGCCAATCACAAAGTCGGCTCTTCCTGGCAGTTCACCGGCGCCAATGTTGCTTTTGCCTGCCCCGTTCGGGTAGCTGATCGGCGTGGCTGGCTGCTCGTTCAGGAACGTCAGGATCGGATCGCCCGGGTTAACCGGCAAACCGTTCGCGTTGTACAGAACGGGTGCGTTTACGCCTCCTTTCGGCCAGTTGCCACGGTAAACAGTGGTAAAGGTGCCGTCGTAGCGGGAGTCGTTTGTTTTGTCGGCAAAGGTGTTTGTGATCACGCCGATGGGAGGTGCCATACGGGTCCACGGGCGCCCCAGGTGCTGGGCGGCTTCACGCTGTACAGAACTTACCCGATTGGTCCAGTTCGGATCCAGCGCGCTTCTGATGTTGGTATAGTTCCAGGTCATCATCCAAACCGCGAAGTTGTCGGGTGCACCACCGTTGGCATACGTCAGGCTGGATGCGTTGTAGAACTCGCTGGTCTCGGTATGGTCGGCGTAAAGCAGTATTTCGGGGTTACGGTCGTTTGAACCCAGGTGCACATCGTAATACGTTGGCTGCAGACTGAAAGGGCCCGGGTTCTGGATGCCGTTCAGCGCCACATCATACGCCTGCTGGAAATACCACTGCGCGTTATGCCCGTCCGGGTCTGTGCGGGAAGTTTCCGGATAGGTAGGGACGTTGTTCGGGTTCAGAAGCCACCAGCCATAGGTGAGGTAGGCTTTGGCCAGAAACAAGCGTGCCAGCGTTTGCGTGGCGCCACCGGTGAGGCGTGGGTTTGCCGGCAACTCCTCTACCGCTAGCCGCAGATCCGGGAAGATAGCCTTGGTATAGACCTCCGGTACCGTATTGCGCACCGAAGACCTGGATGGGCTTGTGTTGAATTTCAACTCGCCCGCGCCCAAGTCCAAAGGCACACCGCCGAAGGTTTGCACCAGTTGGAAGTAATCGAAGGCCCGGAAGAACCTTGCTTCGGCAATCAGCGCGTTCGATATAGTTCCGATGGCGGCAGCATTCTCAATCACGCCGCTGGCGGTGTTGATATTGGAGAACGCGGCGCCCCACAAAACATCGGCACGGCTGTCGGCGGGCGTGATCTCCCCTTGGCCTGAAATATCCATTACCTTAAAGTTCTGGTCCGCGCTCTGCGCGTATGTGGCTTCATCGGTGCCGGTTTCAGTGACGTTGTAGTAGTAGGCCTGCCCGTATATATAGCGCAGGTGCGCATACATGGACGTTATTCCTCCCCGAACACCTGTCTCCGTTTTGAAAAAGCCGGGCTCGTAAATACTGCGTGGCTGCTCCTCCAGAATATCCTCGCAAGATGACAGGGACAGCGCCATCATCAACGCTGTTCCTATAAAAGTCTTATTTTTAATGAATTTCATCTTTAAGCTTATTAAAATGTCACATTTAAACCAACCAGGTAGTTGCGCGTAGCGGGCGCGTTCGTGCCAATCGTCAGCAGGCGGCTTGGCGTGCCACCCGTTACCGCCACATTTTGGTTGGCGTATGAGTTGGTTTCAGGGTCCATGCCGGATGCACGGTGGTAAGGCGAGAACAGCACGAACGGGTTCTGCGCAGTCGCGTAGAGGCGCAGGTTGCTGATGCCGACTTTGTCCAGCCAGTTGCTGTTATCGAAGTTATAACCCAGCGTTATGGTGCGTATCTTCAGGTATGAGGCGTCGAAGTAGCCCAGCGTACTGCCATATTTCGGGTTGTCGCCGCTTCTTATACCTGCCGGATTCGGGTACTTGGCGTCCGTGTTTTCCGGCGTCCAGTAATCCACCGCCACGTTCCCACGGCGTCCGCTTAGTAGATTGAGGTAACCTTGGGAGCCATAGAGCGTGCTGTTGAGGATACCCCCGCTCTGAAAGGCAGCCACAGTGGTCAGGTCGAAACCCTTGAATCCTACACGGCTGTTAAAGCCTCCCTGGAAGTCAGGGTTCGCGTTCATGATCTGGCGATCGTCCGGTCCAATTTGTCTTACAGGCGTGCCGTCAGTGTTGTAGTCGCCGGTATACTTCACCTTGATCATACCCACATTGCCGCCCGGCTCTAAAACGTTCAGGTACGGGTCGCCCTCTTGCCACAGGCCGAGTCGCTCATAGTCGTAGATGACGTTGATCGGGTGGCCGACAAACAGCCAGTTGCTCCTGTCTTCACTTGCGCCGGAAGCGAGCGACACGATTTTGTTGCGGTTGCCATAGATGTTCACACCGGCTTCCCACGTCCAGCCGTTGAGGTTTTCCAGAATCACCCCATTCAGCGAAAGCTCCAGGCCCTTGTTCTGCGTTGCCCCAATGTTTGCCGTGTAGCCGCTCACACCTGAGGTAGGAGGCAAGCCAAGGTTCAGCAGGATGTCGTCGGTGTTGGTTACATAGTACTCCAGCGTACCAGACAGGCGGTTGTTCAGGACGGCGAAATCCAAACCGAAGTTCCAGGTATTGGAGTACTCCCAGCCTAGTGTAGGGTTAGGCAGTTGCGTTACGTAATAACCAGTTGCATAGGTATCCGGACCAAAGTTGTAAGGCCGGGTACTCAAAAGCCCGAGGGTAGAGTATGGAGAGATGGCCTGGTTTGAGGTTTGTCCGTAGCCCGCACGCAGTTTTAGCATGTTAATCAGGCTCACGTCCTGCATAAACGATTCTCTGGCGATGTTCCATCCGGCTGATATGGCAGGGTAGGTGTTCCACTTATACCCCGGCGCCAGTCTGGAGGAGCCATCGGAGCGTACAGTGGCGCTCAGCATATAGCGGTCGTCGTAGGAGTACATGGCGCGTCCCATCCACGATAACAAGCCCCACTGGTAATAGTGCTGGTCGCCCGGATTCACCGTGATTTCTTCGGCAGCCTGGCCTATGTTGTAAAACTGGAAAGCATCAGAAGGAATGTTTCTTCCGGCTATGAACGATCTGTCATATTGCTCCTGCGAGGCAGAGTAAAGCCCTACTACGTTCACGTTATGCTTGCTTGCAAAGGTGCGATCGTAGGTCAGGAGGTTTTCAATCGTCCAGTTGGTTGTTTTGGCGTTGCTAACAGAAGCTGTAGAGAAGGTGTTCGGGTCAACAGCGTTGATGCCTGCAGCCGTGTAGGCGCCTCCCTGGCTCTGGCGATAGTTTAAGCCAACGTTGGCACGATACTTCAAACCTTCTACTCCCGGGATTTGTACCTCCCCGTAAATCGTGTTGTATGTAGCAAAAGCCCTGTTTTCATTTAGCCATAGGTCACTCAAGCCGCCGTCTTCCAGCATGTCTCTGGTGTATAGCCACGTTTCATCCAAAGGCATTCTAATAGTTCTCTTCAGGCTACCATCTTCATTGTAAGGGCTGGCAAGCGGCGACAAACTCAGGATGTTGTACAAGCCCACGTTGTTGCCTTCGGTCATGTTAAAGTTATTGTAGGTATTGAAGCCGACGCGAAAGCGCTTGCCGATTCCCTGATCCAGGCTTCCCCGCATCGAGTAGCGGGTATACTGCTGCGTCGGGATCACCCCTTCATCCTCGAAATAGCCGACACTAAAGCTGTAACGGCCTTGCTCGGTGCCTCCTGAAACGGCTACATCATGGCTCGTTGTGATACCCGTCTTGTACAGCAGGTCTTGCCAGTCTGTGTCCACTCCTTCCGCTTCATCCACGCCTAACTGGCCCGCAAACTGACCGGCCGCCTGGCGCAGCGCAAAAAGTTCCGGACCGCTCATCATGTCATACTTGGCAAAAACGTTTTTCACACCATGGAAGCCGTTGTAGCTTACTTGTGGCTTTTGGCCCGCTTTTCCGGTTTTGGTAGTCACTAAAACAACGCCGTTGGCGCCCCGCGAACCGTAAATGGCGGTTGCCGAAGCATCCTTCAGGATATCAATGCTCTTGATGTCGTTCGGGTTGATGTCGGAGATAGCCCCGGGGAAAGGAATTCCGTCCAGCACCACCAGCGGGTCGTTACCGCCTGAGATGGAGCGCGTACCGCGGATCCGGATTTGCATGGAGGCACCTGGCTGGGAGGAGGATTGCGCAAACTCCACACCCGGTAAACGCCCCTGCAACGCCTGGGTGATGTTACCGGAGGGCACCTGCGTAATTTCTTCTGAACTAATGGAGGCAACCGAGCCTGTTACGGCCTCTGCCCGCTGGGTACCATACCCTACCACCACCACTTCATCCAGCGCCTTGGCGTCTGTGCTGAGTTTCACATTAATGGTGGCGCGGCTGTTGATGGGCACCTCCTGGTTTACATACCCGATGTAGGAGAAAACGAGCGTCCCGTTGCCATTCGGCACGTTGATCGTGTAGCCACCGTCCATGCCCGTAGGAGCAGCTGTAGTGGTGCCTTTCAGGAGTACGGTTACCCCCGGCAAACCCGTTCCTGTGGCGGCATCCGTCACTCTGCCTGTTACCGTCAGGGCCTGTGCCATGGCCTGCACGCTTACCAGCAGGCAGGAGAGCAGCAGGGCCGCTACCCGGAAAACTTTTGGCACGCGCGCAAAGGGCGTCGCAGGCCAGGATTTCTGTGTAAAATCAAGTCTCATCATAAATTTTGTTAAATGTTCTGGTAATTGTTGAGCTGTAAAGTATGTAAACTGGAAAAGAGGGAAAGCACCGAAAGCGCACGGGGCGGTCGGTGTGCGTGCCGTGGTATTTGTTGCCTGAGGCCAAATGCTATGTGTGGTTGCATAAACTCTTTCACGTGTTTCATTTTATGGGGTATTAGCAGGTGAAAAAAACAGTTCCTCGATGTCGGGTGAGTGCGGGTTATTAAGGTGGCGGCATGTTTAGAGGTACAGCTTTTTGCTTGTTCCTCCATTCGTGTGTTTGTTAAATTTGCTTTTAAAGCGTGTATAGCCGTTTTTTAGGCTTTCCCATGACAGTAAAGGCATTGCACAAACAGGGTTCAGTAAGTAACTAATCACTAATGTTCTGTAAACTTCAAAAGATAATTTGTTAATTGCAACCGATTTCATAAATTTGTTTTTAATGATGGTCACGGAAGCTGCTAAGACACCCTGTTAATTGGCCTTTAGTGAGCAAGCCGGACGCATGGGATGGGTTGATTGCCATAAAGCAGCATAGGATTGTCACTTATAAGGCATGTTTTTGCGCTTTTAAAGCGGAAGCTGCTCTTAATCTTGTTATGTTGTATAGGATAGTGCTCAAATAGCTGTTTGGGCTATGCAACCGATTTCAAGTTATTTTACAACAACCCCTGCACGATGGATAAGGACATTACGATATATGATATAGCAAAAGGGGTAGGGGTATCGCCTACCACCGTTAGCAGGGCGTTAAACGATCACCCGGCCGTTAACAAGAAAACCAAGCAGCGGATTTATGAGATCGCCACCCAGATGGGGTATCGGTCGAATATGTTTGCCAGCAACCTGCGGCGGCAGCGCACCAACACCATCGGTGTCATCGTGCCGATCCTGAACAGTAACTTCCAGTCGTCGGTGATGGCCGGGATGGAGAAAGTGGCTAACGATGCGGGGTATAACCTGATCATCAGCCAGTCGATGGGCACGGCAGAGAAGGAGATTGCCAACGCCAGAACCATGTTCAACAGCAGGGTGGACGGTTTGCTGGTATCCCTGGCCCACGACACGGAAAACATCGATCATTTTGAGCCGTTTTTCAAAAAAGGGATTCCGGTGTTGTTTTACGACCGGGTAGCCGAGCACAAGCAAAGCACCAGCATTATCATCGACAACGTGCAGGCAGCCTACAAAGCCACCACGCACCTGATTGAGCAGGGCTGCAGAAACATCGTGCACATCAGCGGCAACCTCAAAATAAACGTGTATGCCAACCGCCTGAAAGGGTATAAGTACGCGCTCATAGACCATGACCTGCCTTTCCGGGAGGAACTGGTGCTGGTAAACGACCTGACGGAGGAGGCGGGGATAGCGGCTGCCGAGCAGATCCTGAAAATGGACCCGCGGCCGGACGGTATCTTTGTGTCGAACGACTTCTGTGCCGTGACCTGCATGAAAGTGCTGAAGCAGGCGGGCGTATCAATACCGGGCGACATGGCCATTGTGGGCTTTAACAATGACCCAATCACCAAACTGGTAGAGCCAACCCTGACCACCATCGATTATCCAGGGTATGAGATGGGGGAGGTGGCCGTACGAAGCCTGATTAATTACCTGGACGCTTTATCCGATATCAGCATGACCAACACCGTTACGCTGCGGTCTGAGTTGATTGTGCGGGAGTCGTCGCTGCGAAAATCGCAGGGCTGACAGCGTACACCCTAACCCCTTGCTTTATGCAGGCCGGGGATGATTGCAGAAATTCAGTATCACTATAAACGAATCGCCTTATGAAGAACAACCTTGCTTACGTTTTGTCGCTACTGCTGCTGCTGTTTACGGCCAGTGGCTTGCATGCCGAAGACGGATACAGGCTCTGGCTCCGTTACGATCAGTTACAAGACGTTTCCAAGCTGGAATCTTACCGTCAGGCGCTTCGGGAAGTGGTGCTGGAAGGCAATTCTGCCACCTTGGCGATCGCTAAGAAAGAACTTGGCAAAGGGCTAAGCGGCTTACTGGGGCAGCAGGTACCAGCCTCCTCCCGCCCGACGCAGGCAGGGGCCGTAGTAGCGGGTACGCCTGCAAGCTCGGCATTGATCAAGTCCCTGGCGCTAACAGACAAGCTGAAGCAGGTGGGGGATGAAGGCTACTTGCTGCTTTCATCCAACCTGAATGGCAAGCCAGCGACCATCATTGCAGCCAACACGGATGTAGGGGTGCTGTACGGCACGTTCCACCTGCTGCGGCTTGTCCAGACAGCGCAGGACATCAGCAAACTGGACGTGAGCAGCTCCCCTAAAATACAGCGCCGCGTCCTGAATCATTGGGATAACCTGGACAGAACGGTAGAGCGTGGGTATGCGGGCTTCTCGCTTTGGGACTGGCACAAGTTACCTGACTACATTGACCAGCGCTACCTGGACTATGCCCGGGCCAATGCCTCCATCGGCATCAACGGCACGGTACTGACTAACGTGAATGCCAACGCGCTGGTGCTCACAAAAGAATACCTGGTGAAAGTGAAAGCGCTGGCGGATGCCTTTCGGCCATACGGCTTGAAAGTATACCTTACGGCCCGCTTCAGCGCCCCCATGGAAATTGGCGGCATGAAGACCGCTGACCCACTGGACCCGCAGGTGCAGGCCTGGTGGAAAGAAAAGACAAACGAGATTTACAGGTATATACCAGACTTCGGGGGCTTTCTGGTGAAGGCTGACTCGGAGGGGCAGCCAGGACCGCACAACTACAAGCGCACCCAGGCGGAAGGGGCCAACATGCTGGCAGATGCTGTGGCGCCGCACGGAGGCATTGTGATGTGGCGCGCCTTTGTGTACAGCGAGCATACCCCTGACGACCGCCACAAGCAGGCCTACAATGAGTTTAAACCGCTGGATGGCCAGTTCCGAGACAATGTGCTGGTGCAGGTAAAGAACGGGGCGATTGATTTTCAGCCGCGCGAGCCATTTCACCCCTTGTTCGGGGCGATGCCCAAGACGCCGCTCATGATGGAGTTCCAGATCACGCAGGAATACCTGGGGCAGGCCACGAACCTGGCGTACCTGGCGCCGATGTATAAAGAAGTGCTGGAGGCAGACACTTATGCCAAAGGCAAAGGCTCTACCGTAGCAAAAGTGGTGGACGGCACCCTGGGCAAGCACAAGCTTTCCGCCATTGCCGGTGTCAGCAACATCGGAACAGATCGTAACTGGACGGGCCATCAGTTCGGGCAGTCGAACTGGTATGCTTTCGGACGCCTGGCCTGGGACCATACCCTCACCTCGGAGCAAATCGCCGAAGAGTGGATCCGGATGACCTTTACGAATGAAAGCGCGTTTGTGAAGCCGGTGAAGGAGATGATGCTTAACTCACGCGAAACGGTAGTGAATTATATGACGCCGCTTGGCCTGCACCACCTCATGGGCTGGTCGCACCATTATGGTCCGGGCCCCTGGATCAAAGACAAGCCCCGCGCGGATTGGACCTCCGTATATTATCACCAGGCCGATGAGAAGGGCATAGGCTTTGACCGCACGAAGACAGGCAGCAACGCCGTAGCGCAATACCACCCGCCTGTGCAAAAAGAGTTTGGCAGCCTGAAGCGCGTGCCTGAAAAATACCTGCTGTGGTTCCACCATGTGCCCTGGGATTACAAAACCAATTCCGGCAGAATTCTGTGGGATGAACTGGCCCACCGCTACTCTAGCGGGGTGGACTCGGTGCGGCAAATGCAGCAGACCTGGGACAGTGTGGAGGGGATGGTAGACGAAGAGCGCTTTAACCACGTCAAAACTTTCTTGAGCATTCAGGAGAAAGAGGCAAAGTGGTGGCGCGACGCAGTGCTGCTTTACTTCCAGCAGTTCTCTAAAAGGCCGTTGCCAAAGGGACTGGAAGAACCTGAGCATACCCTTGAACACTACATGCAGTTGAACCCGAAATTTGTGCCGGGCATCTAAAATCAAACACACAGGCATGCCGGCAGCATGTGTAAGCGGTTAGCAGACAATTGCCCGAACCAGCCGCCCTTTTGCCGGTATGCCCCTACAACCATGACCATGAACGAAAACCAGACGTCAGCGCAAAAGGTAGCCATCGTAACCGGAGGAGGCTCCGGGCTTGGCTACGCCATCGCAGCGAAATTTATACAGCAAGGGCTTCGCACCATCATCATTGGCCGTAACGAGGAAAAGCTCCACGCAGCCAAAGAAGCATTCGGTCCGCTTTGCGCCACCGTCTCCTTCGACCTCAGCGACCTCAGCCAGATCCCGGCCTTAGTGGAGTCTATTGTAGAGGAGCACGGGCAGATCGATGTGCTGGTTAACAACGCCGGCATCAACATGAAAAAGCCTTTGGTAGAGGTGAGCGACGAGGAGTTTCAGCGCATTGTGCACACCAACGTGAATGCCATGTTTGCGCTTACCCGCGAGGTGGCGAAGGCGATGCTGCCGCGCAAGCAGGGGGCCATCGTAAACATCAGTTCCATGGCCTCGCAGTACGGAATACCCAAGGTGATTGCCTATACCGCATCCAAGTCTGCCATAGAGGGCATGACGCGCGCCATGGCTGTGGACCTGTCGCCGGAGGGTGTTCGCGTAAACTGCGTGGCACCCGGCTTTATCGCCACCGATATGTCGGCAAAAGCCTTGAACAATGACCCGGAGCGCAAAAACAGGGTGTTGTCTCGGACCCCAATGGGCAAACTGGGCACGCCCGAGGATGTGGCAGAGGCCGTGTACTTCTTTTCAAGCGACGCCGCCAAGTTTGTGACAGGCACCGTGTTGCCTGTGGACGGCGGTAATTCCATCGGGTTTTAAAAAATGCTGGCGAGGGCCGGCAACCCCACCAAAGGCCAAAACGAATTAGTGTGATGTATACCTTCTCTAAAAGCTAAACAGTAAAAAATGAAATTAATCCGTACCCTGATTGCCCCGTTGTTGCTGCTGGCCTCCCTGGCCATTTCCTGCACCGACACAAAGCAGCCGACTGATGAACAGGCCTACTCTGAGCCAGCGACCACCACATTAGCAGCAGCCTATAAAGGCGACTTTTACATTGGTGCCGCACTTAATGGCCGCCAGGTAAGCAACATCGATACGCAGGCGGTGACCCTTATCGAAAAGCAATTCAACTCCATCAGTCCCGAGAACCTGCTAAAGTGGGAGGCGGTGCACCCAAAGCCGGGTGTATATAACTTTGAGCCAGCCGACAACTACGTGGCGTTGGGCCAGCGCAACAACATGTTCGTGGTAGGCCATACCCTGGTCTGGCACAATCAAACACCTAAATGGGTGTTCGAAGTTGACAATGGCAAGCCGGTGAGCAAAGAGGTGCTGCTACAGCGCATGGAAGAGCATATCCGCACCGTGGCGGGGCGCTATAAAGGCAAGATCAACAGTTGGGATGTAGTAAACGAAGCGCTGAACGATGACGGCACTCTGCGTCAGTCGGAGTGGCTGAAGATAATCGGGGAGGAATTTTTGCCGACGGCTTTCCGGCTAGCCCGTGAAGTGGATCCGGAAGCGGAGCTATACTACAATGATTACAACCTCTGGAAGCCAGCCAAGCGTGACGGTGCGGTGCGCCTGGTGCGCAGCTTGCAGGAGCAGGGTATAAAGGTAGACGGCGTCGGGATGCAGGGCCATTATGGGCTTAAGTCTCCATCGCTGGAGGATATCGAAGCAAGCATCCTGGCTTTTTCGAAGCTTGGCGTGAAAGTGTCCTTCACAGAAGTTGATATTGATGTGCTGCCTAACCCAAGCAACCGGCAGGGGGCCGACATCGATGCAACCTTTGAGTTTGATGAGAAATACAACCTGTATACCACGGGCCTGCCTGACTCGGTGCAGCAGCAGCTCACGGCCCGTTATACGGAGCTGTTTCAGTTATTCCGCAAGCACAGCGACAAGATTGACCGCGTAACCTTTTGGGGTGTAACAGACAACGATTCCTGGCTCAACAACTGGCCTATACCGGGGCGCACCAGCTACCCGATGGTATTTGACCGCCAGTACCAGCCAAAGCCGGCTTTTGAAGCGTTGCTGAAGACAGCTGCCAAATAAGCGGGGCTGCGCGCGAGTAGCAAGCCACGTGGGGTAAAAAAGCATGCCGAATGCAGGGAATCATCTATTGAAGACGGCTCTTGCATTCGGCATGCGTTTTTACAGCTTTTAAAGTTCGCCGCTTTGTTTGTTAAGTAGATGGAAGTTGGAAAGACTAAGAGGCCGTTGACCGTTGCGTGGAGGCCCTGACTACCAGTTGCGGGTCAAGCACGACGCGTTTGGGCTGGCTGGTAGGCAAACTCTCAGAGCGCAGCACTTTCAGGAACAACTCGGCTGCTTCTTCTCCCATAAGGAGCGTCTGCTGGTCAACAGACGAGAGGCCGGGGGTTACGAGCGCGGCAAACGACTCATTGGCAAAACCAATTACCCCGACATCCTCGGGCACTCGCACCTGATAGGCGAGCAGTTGCTGCAGCGCACCCATAGCTGTAAAGTCCTCCAGCGCGAAAACAGCATCGAAATCAACCATTCGTTCTGTTAGCTCCCGGATGCACTGGCGGCCAAATTCAAGCGAGAAGTCCCCGTAGATGATGAGACTTTCGTCCACGGACAAGCCATACTGTTTTAGGGCGTCGACATACCCCCGAAGGCGCTCCGTGAAGATGCTTAATGATTGCCTGGCAGTGATATGCACGATGCGCTTATACCCCTGCCTGATCAGGTGCTCGGTTGCCATAAAGCCTCCTTTGTAATCGTTGATGGTAACAGAGGGAACCTGCAGTGACGCCACGGCCCGGTCGAAGAATAGCAGCGGAGTGCGCCGCCGCTGGATTTCGGCAAAGTGCTCGTAATCGGTTGTCTCTTTGGCTACGGAAGCGATAATGCCGGACACCCTGGAGTTAAGGAAAGTCTCGATCCCTTTCTTTTCACTTTCAAACGCCTCATTAGACTGGTACAGCAGGATGCTATAGCCGTTCTGATTCATGATCTTCTCCACGCCATGCACCACGGAGCCGAAAAAGGTGACATCCAGGCTGGGCACGATGATGCCCACCGTGTTACTTTGGCCGGAACGGAGGGAAGAGGCCAGCTTGTTCTGGCGGTAGCCGAGGCGCTGCGCCGTTTCGCGCACTGCTTTCTTGGTGGCATCGCTGATGGCAGGGTTGTCGTTCAGGGCACGGGCTACTGTCGAGAACGCAATGTTCAGCTCGTTGGCGATATCATGTATGGTGACTTTTTTCAACGGCTTTGGCTCAGGTGGATACGGGAAAGGGCAAATGTAAAACTTCTTTCTATATATGGGTAGCAAAAACAAGCGCAATTGCTTTCTCTAGAAAGAATAAGTAAAAGAACGCTTGTGAATATAAAGAAAAGTCTACAAATTTATGCCAACGTTGGCATTTGATACCCTACCCTTTAAAAGGACTTCTTTTTCAGGATCATAGTAATTAGAAAGCACTAGAAATATGTTGTTATTAGGAATAGATATAGGCACTTCATCCATCAAAGTATCGGTTGTGGATGCGGAGTCGCAGCAAACGGTTGCCGCCGCACAGTACCCCGACACCGAATCGGCCATCACCTCGCTGCAACCGGGTTGGGCCGAGCAGTCGCCGGAAATGTGGTGGGAGCATGCGCAAAAGGCTATCCGCAAGGCAAATGCAAGCGGCAAGTATAACCCGCAGGACATTGGCGCTATCGGTATCGCGTACCAAATGCACGGCCTGGTGGTAGTGGACGAAGCCCAGCAGGTGCTGCGCGATTCCATCATCTGGTGCGATAGCCGTGCCGTGGAGATCGGAAACCAGGCTTTCGACGCCATCGGGCACGAGAAAAGCCTGTCGCATTTGCTCAATTCACCGGGCAACTTCACCGCTTCCAAACTGGCTTGGGTGAAGGAGAATGAGCCGGGTACTTACAACCGCATCTACAAGGTGATGCTCCCTGGCGATTTCATCGCGATGAAACTGACCGGCGAGATCACTACCAGCCCGTCAGCGCTTTCAGAAGGCGTGTTCTGGGATTTCCAGGAGGATGCCTTGTCGGAGGATGTGATCCAGCATTTTAAGTTTGAGAAGTCGCTGATACCCGAAGTGAAGCCTGTGTTCTCGGAGCACGGCAATCTGAAGCCGGAGCTGGCCGGAGAGCTAGGCCTGAAGGCAGGTATACCGGTGACGTACAAATCCGGGGACCAACCCAACAATGCCCTGTCTTTGAACGTGTTGAAGCCCGGCGAGGTGGCAGCCACAGCAGGTACCTCCGGGGTGATTTACGGTGTGAGCGACCAACTGGTGTATGATCAACAGTCCAGGGTCAACACGTTTGCCCACGTAAACCACTCCACCAACGAGAAGCGCGTGGGCGTGTTGCTGTGCATCAACGGCACAGGCATCATGAACAGCTGGTCGAAACATAACATTGGCACTGGCCTGGATTACGCGGAAATGAACGAGGCTGCCCAGCGAGTGAAAATAGGCAGCGACGGACTGCGCATTTTGCCTTTCGGAAACGGCGCAGAGCGCATGCTCAACAACAAGATTGTAGGCGCGCACTTCCATAACATCGACTTAAACTTGCACACCCAGGCGCACATTTTCCGGGCAGTGCAGGAGGGAATCGTGTTTGCCTTCCGGTATGGCCTCGACATCATGCGCGAGAACGGGATGAACCCACAGGTGATCCGGGCGGGGCAGGCCAACCTGTTCCTGAGCCCACTGTTTGCGCAGGCCTTTGTGGACGCGACCAACGTGCCGGTGGAACTATACCAGAACGATGGCAGCGTAGGAGCCGCTTTAGGCGCCGGTATAGGTGCCAGGGTGTTTCACTCACCGGAGGAGGCCTTCAGCCAATTTAACCCTGTGAAACTGATTGAGCCGCAGGCATCGGCACTATATGAACCCATTTACCAGGAGTGGAGAGCACTGCTGCTGGATCAATTAAATAAAAAATAAAATCACGAATCATTAAATATCAAAAAAATGGCAAATCCACTGATAGGAGAAAAGGAATTTTTCAAAGGAATAGGACAGATCAAGTTCGAGGGGCTGGAGTCCGACAACCCGCTGGCATACCGCTGGTACGATGAAAACCGCGTTGTGGCGGGTAAAACGCTGAAGGAGCATTTACGCTTTGCGGTGGCTTACTGGCACTCGTTCAACGCAGACGGTGCAGACCCTTTCGGAGGCGCGACCCTGAAGTTTGCCTGGGATGAGAAATCCGATGCGGTTGAGCGTGCGAAGGACAAAATGGATGCGGCTTTTGAATTCATCACCAAGATGAACATGCCTTATTATTGCTTCCACGATGTGGACGTGGTAGACTATACAAACGATATCAACGAAAACGAGCGCCGCCTGCAGGCTTTGGTAGAGTATGCCAAGCAGAAGCAGCAAGAGAGCGGCGTGAAGCTACTTTGGGGCACAGCCAATGTGTTCTCGCATAGCCGCTACATGAACGGCGCCTCTACCAACCCGGATTTCCATGTGCTGTCGCATGCCGGCGCGCAGGTAAAGGCCGCTTTGGATGCCACGATCGCTTTGGGCGGTGAGAACTACGTGTTCTGGGGTGGACGCGAGGGCTACATGAGCCTGCTGAACACCGACATGAAGCGCGAGCAGGAGCACCTGGCCCGCTTCCTGCACACGGCTAAAGACTATGCCCGCAAAAATGGCTTTAAAGGTAACTTCTTCATTGAGCCAAAGCCAATGGAGCCAACCAAGCACCAGTACGACTACGACTCTGCCACAGTGATCGGCTTCCTGCGCAAGTACGACCTGTTGGAGGACTTCAAGATCAACATCGAGGTGAACCACGCGACATTGGCCGGCCATACCTTCCAGCACGAGTTGCAGGTGGCGGCAGACGCTGGTCTGTTAGGCTCTATCGATGCGAACCGCGGTGACTACCAGAACGGATGGGATACCGACCAGTTCCCGAACAACATCACCGAAGTAACCGAGGCGATGCTGGTGTTCCTGGAGGCCGGTGGCCTGCAAGGCGGGGGTATAAACTTCGATGCGAAAATCAGAAGAAACTCTACCGACCCAGCAGACCTGTTCTATGCACACATCGGCGGAGCCGACACGTTTGCCCGTGGCCTGATCACGGCGGACAAGATTCTTCAGAACTCTGACTACAAGAAAGTGCGTGAGGAGCGTTATGCCTCTTTCGACAGTGGCCAGGGCAAAGCCTTCGAAGCCGGAGAGCTTTCTTTGGAAGACCTGCGCCAGTATGCCGTTGACAACGGTGAGCCGGAAGTGAAGAGCGGACGCCAGGAGTACCTGGAGAACGTGATCAACCGTTACATTTAAGTCACTAATATCTTTAGTACACCCTTTTCCTGTTACTTGTGATAAAGAACGAAAAAGAAACGGCGGGACAAAACATTCCCTACATTGCCGGTATTACGCTGATTGCCACGTTGGGTGGCTTGCTCTTTGGGTATGATACTGCCGTTATATCAGGCGCTGAGCGCTCCGTGCAACTATATTTGGTAGATAGCCTGGGGCTTAGCACCTGGGTACATGGGGCTACTATTTCCAGTGCCCTGATTGGATGTATTATAGGCGGTGCCATTTCAGGTGTTTTCGCATCAGGTATAGGCCGGAAAAACACTTTGATCATTGCGGCCTTCCTGTTTTTCTTGTCTGCTCTTGGGTCAGGTTACCCGGAGTTTTTGTTCTTCAATGAGGGCGAGCCTACTATAGGCTTGCTCTACATGTTCAACTTTTACAGGATAATAGGTGGAATAGGGGTTGGTCTGGCCTCCGCTGTAGTGCCAGTATACATTGGCGAGATAGCCCCGGCGAACATGCGTGGCCGGCTGGTTTCTTTAAATCAGTTTGCCATCATCTTCGGAATGCTGGTGGTTTATTTTGTAAACTGGGGAATTGCCAGCGGGGAGTCAGTGGAGTGGCTGAATAACGTAGGCTGGAGAAGGATGTTCCTTTCGGAAGCGATTCCGGCAGGCCTGTTCGGGGGGTTGCTGTTCTTTGTTCCTGAAACGCCAAGATACCTAAGCATGGCAGGCAGAGATGAAGAAGCCCTGCAAATCCTGACAAAAGTGAATGGTGGACACCGTGCGAGGGAAATCCTTTCAGAAATCAAGAACACGGTGGAGCATCATTCAGGCAAACTGCTTTCTTATGGAAAGACTGTTATTGTGATAGGTGTTTTGCTTTCTGTTTTCCAGCAGTTTGTGGGAATTAACGTTGCCTTGTACTATGCGCCGCGAATCTTCGAAAGTATGGGAGCCGGTAAAGACGCTTCTCTGCTGCAAACCGTGGTAATGGGGGTTATCAACGTAATCTTTACCGTTGTGGCCATTCTCACTGTAGATAGATGGGGTAGAAAACCGCTGTTGATGGTGGGCTCCATTGGTATGGCAGTGGGTATGTTTGCCATTGCCGGCCTTGCCTACTATGAGATTATCGGTATCGGCACGCTGGTATTCATTATTATCTACACGGCGTCTTTCATGATGTCGTGGGGACCGATTTGCTGGGTATTGATATCGGAAATATTTCCAAATAAAATCAGGGGTAAAGCGGTGGCTGTTGCCGTTGCGGCACAGTGGGCAGCTAACTTCTTCATATCAGCAACCTATCCGTCGATGATGGAATTTAGTGGGGCAGCTACGTACGGCTTCTATGGTCTGATGAGCCTCCTGTCCTTCCTGTTTGTATGGAAGATGATTCCTGAAACGAAAGGAAAGTCCCTTGAGGAAATGGAGCAACTCTGGAAAGGGAAGTCTGACCGGGTACCGGAACCAAATGCAATTGCTGGTAGATAAGTATTCTAAGTTTGCATAAACCTAAAGAAAAGGCTCTCTATTACAGAGAGCCTTTTCTTTTTTTTGAGGTTGTACCATTTATCGCTAAAGCCCTATCCATAGCATATGATCGTACCAATGTTTTCTAAGCTGCCGTAGCTATACCCATCCAGTGCCAACTCGCCTAATGATCCATCTTATCTGTCTTTCCTCTCTAGGCCGAGAGGCCCAGTCTTTCCATTAAGCGCTGTGTAACTGAAGCTGCCCTCGCTCTTCTCATGCTGCCTCGCTGCGCTCAGCACCGCAACATTTACGAGGCGCTCAACGACAAGACTGGAAATAGATTTACTTCGTGCTAACGGATTTCATTGATAGGTAATAGAGGCAAAGCCTTAACGATGGGAAAGGCCCATTTTATATGAAACAGCAGGTTCCCTCCTTAGACAAGGAGGGGTAGGGGTGGTGGTTGGACCCTGTAAAATCGAAAAAAAAGGGTTCTTTGGAAAGGGATTAATGGAAAGAGTATCATAAAAAAGAGAGGCTGCCTCATTTCTGAAGCAGCCTCTCTTTTATGTAGTTTGAGGATAACTCGCTTAGCGCGTCAGCACCATTCTGTTAGAATAAGTCTTGTTGCCAGCGCTGATGCGGTAGAGGTAAGTACCGGCTGGCAAGTTGCCTGCATTGAACTTCACCTTGTGCGTACCAGCCGCCTGCTTCTCAGATACCAGCGTGTTCACTTTCTTGCCCAGTACATCAAACACTTCCACCGTCACGAAGCCATCCTGCGCTACAGCATAGCTAATAGTGGTAGCGCCGGAGAACGGGTTCGGGTAAGTGAAGTTCTCAGCCCACTGCGTGCCGGTTGCCTGCAAGCTAGAAGAACTGCTTGTGGCCAATGGCTGCGCCAGAGAAGACCAGCTGCCGTAAGTGCGTGTTGCGATCACGGCAAAATCGGCGCGGGTTACACTTTGAGTTGGCTTGAAAGTGGCATGCAGAGTCGGCTGCAAGTCATAAGGCCCTTGCGTTACAGCGTAGAAGGCATTGATCAGGCCCATATCCAGGGCCACGCTTACATAGCCTTCCAGACCTGCCGGGATGTCCTTGGCATCATCTACAGCAATGCTCTTGCCATTCACCTGTACCGTTACGGCTTTTCCGTTACGCTTCAGTGCTTCTTCCTGCAAACCGAGGCTCTGTACAAGCGAGTATGCAACCTCTGATCTGTTCACGCTTCCGCTTAGGTTAAACTTGTCGCCTGTAGCCAGCATCACGCCGTTTAAGGCTTGGTTACGGTCGCGCAGGGCAGCACCTTTCGTTGTAACAGATTCTGCCAGTAGCAACTCGTTTCCGCTCACGTCTTTGAAAGTAGCAGCACCAGAGGTAGGCACGTATTGGCGAACCGCCTGGCCCATCATCAGGTACTCAGCCAGCTGTATGCGCTTCAGCAACTCATCCGGCTTAAAGCTGCCGTTGCTCAGGCCATCTGCCAAACGCGAGCTTACAGCCATCTTGATAGAGCCCTCCGCCGGGTGGCCGGCAATATCATTCAGGCCAGTGGCGCCGGTTAGTTTAAGAGAGGTCAACGTTGCAGTGACTTTTTCGGCCAAGGCAACACCGTTTAAGCCTTGCACGCGCATCTGCCAGGTACCTGCCATCGGGGAGGCCACTGCCACGCTGCGGTCGGTGTAAAGCGCGAAGGCAACCGGAATACCTGCACGGTACTCTTTGCCATCCGGGCTAACCAGTGCAAGCGTAATCGGGTTACCTGTCAGGCCAAACTCGCCCCCAGCAGTGATTTTTGCTTCGATGCTGGAAGTCCCCTCAGATACAAAGAAGGTTTTAGTGTTGTCAGCAGTCAGGATAGGCTTATAATCGATCACGAAAGACTCTTTTACAGTGGCCGTGTTGATGTTGCTGTTAAACTTGCGGGTCATGTTCAGGTATGGCCCGAAAGAAGTGCTTCTGTAGATATGGTCTACGGCGGCATACGCGTTCACGTAACCTGCACCCACTTCCCAAGACTCATAGTTCGGCATGTTAGTGGCCGTCGCCTGGATGATAGACTTTACCTGCGCAGGGGTCAGCGATGGATTAGCCTCCAGCATCAGGGCAATGACACCAGCAGTGTGCGGTGTTGCCATGGAAGTACCGCTCATGTGAGCATAGAATGGTACGTGTGCTGGCTCCAGGTTCTCTACATCCTGATCGATGGCCAGGGTAGAAACCGGGGCGATTACTCTGGTAGACACGATGTCCACGCCAGGAGCTACGATCGTTGGTCTGTTCTCATACGTCCAGGTCTCACCATCGATAGAGAACGTGCCGCCCTCGTTTTTCACGCCACGAGAAGAGAAGCCAGCCAAACGGCCATACTTGTCGCCGGCACCCACCGAGATTACCCAAGGGGCAATGGCGTATGGGTTGTGCGTATCAGATCCCGGGCCGTCGTTACCTGCCGCGAACACAGATACAATACCACGGTCAAATGCTTTTTTAGAAGCAATGTTAACGGGGTTGGTCGGGTTAAACTTGCCAGATGTACCCCATGAGTTACTGATTACGCGGATACCATACTGGAACTGGTGGGTCAGGGCATAGTCGTAACCACCAATGGCATCCAGGATAAACAGCGCGCCTCCAGAGCCATAACCGATCAGCTGTGCACCGGGGGCGGCACCTTCGTACAAGCCGCTTGACCTGGCACCGTTGCCTCCCACGCTACCTGCGCAATGCGTCCCGTGGCCAGAGTTGGTGTCGGTGTTCGGCACGTTTTCGATATAGGTTACTGGCAGCATGCCGTCCACACCGTTCAGGTTAGTAGTACCCATAACGTTCTGAACCAGGTGCGTGCCCAGCTTAATATCGTCGTGCGTGCCGTCTACACCGCTGTCGTTGATCATCACGCCAATGCCCTTGCCAGATACAGGAAGGCCATTGTTGCGGGCTGTCATCACTTTATCGCCACGCAGTCTTCTTACACCGGTCAGGTTCGTGCCGTTGTAGTTCTGGTAAGTCAGTTGCTTGTTCAGGAAAACCGAAAGTACCGCAGGGTTGTTCGCCAGCGCATCTACCTGGGCCGCTGTAGCCAGCACACCTGCTATAGGCAATGAGCTGAAAGAAATTCCTTTGGTAATGCCTAAGTTGCTCAGTAAGGATAGGTTAGCAGGCGATGGAGCGCCGTCGCCCTTGAATGTAACGACAACACTCACGGGAGTGGTAGCGCTTTGTAACCGCTGTTGCAGCTCAGTGTCTACCACAGCCTGGGCAAACGCATTGGTCGCCAGCAAGCACAAAGCAGTAAAACAAGTAATGATTAACTTCATAGGTGAGAGTTTTTAAAGGTTTTACATGAAATGGTATTAGGGGTAATCGGTACTGTAAAGTAAGATTGCAATGGCTTGTTTTAGTATAGCACATTTCCGGTGTGTCGCTAGTGCCTAAAATAGCCGCTGTTCAGTCAATGAGTACTTCAACGAGGCTGTTTTTGTGTTAGTTGCACGTGTTTTAGCCTGGTCGTGATACTTCAGTTTAATGCATTTGGTGCATTTATAATTTGGGATATTGCAAGAACAAAAGAACCAGTGCTAATAAAAAGGAAAGATATGTTTCGGAAGTAACTAGTATTTTTTTTAGTAAAAATTATAGATACTATATCTAGGAAGCCTGTTTTTCTGATTGTCTAGTAGACGTATTATGTATGTTTACCTTATGTTAGCCGCAGGTAACATTTTAGATTTTGGATTTATATCAAATAGCAGGTATAAAAAGTGAATGCTATCCCGGCATTGATGCTGGAATCGGGTTTGAATTTTTTTTCTGTCAACGGTAAAAAACTTTTGGCTTGACCTCTGAGCAGACATTAGCAGGGAATCTGAGGTGTTCCAATCTGCTTGGGCACGGAATTAGTATGTATAGAAAACCACCAACTAGCAGCTATGTCTCAAAGCTTAATTCTTGCCATGCTGTTTTTGCTGAGCACCGCCCTTGCTGGCTGCCAGCAGGACGACCCTGAACCAAATATCAACACGCCAGCAACCAGCACCGCAACGTATACCTACCTGGCCCTCGGCGACTCTTACACAATAGGCCAAAGCGTGCCCGTTGCCGACCAATGGGGCATGCAACTGGCTGACCTTCTTCGGAAGGATGGACTGGATATCAGCAACCCCACAACGATCGCCCGCACCGGCTGGACGACTTCTGAACTGGCGAAGGCGATCGAAGAAGCCAATCTCACTCCAACCTTCGATCTGGTGACGCTGCTCATCGGGGTGAACAACCAATATCGGGGGCAATCACTGGCTACTTACCGGACAGAGTTCAGTGCGTTGCTACAAACCTCTATCAGGTTAGCGGAATGCAAGCCAAAGCAAGTACTCGTATTGTCTATACCCGATTGGGGTGCCACGCCTTTCGGGAGCGGGAATAACAAGCAGCGGATTGCAGGGGAAATAGATGCCTTTAATGCGGCTGCAAAAGATATCACGCAAGAGGCGGGCGTAACTTTTATCAATATCACCCCTTTGACGCGCGAATTCGGGAACGACCCATCCTACCTGGCCAGCGACGGGCTGCACTACTCGGGTAAAATGCACCGGGAGTGGGCACTTTTAGCTTTGCCGAAAGCGAAGGAAGCGCTGCAGTAGCAGTTTGAGGCTGATGTTGCTTGATGGAGTACAGGGGGCTTTACAAGGTTTAAGGGGTATGGCCAGTGGCGTACCTTAAAACTAGCTGTGTGATCTCTTTTATATGATGGCGGAAAAGTTTAAGTTTAGTTACAATTAAACTTAAACTTTTATCTATGAAGAAACATGTCCTTTTATATGGCCTTGGGTTACTCTTTGCCTTTGGTTCGCAATCCTGTTCCAGCCCTTCCGCCAAATCAACAGCACCCCTTGCCACAGAAGCTGCTGCTGATAATGCGCGGATATTGGTCTTTTCCAAAACCAGCGGCTATTACCACGAGTCCATATCGGATGGAATAGCGGCGATCCAGAAACTAGGCGCTGAGCACCAGGTGCAGGTAGACACCACTAAAAATTCCGCTTACTTTCACCCGGACTCTTTGGCGCGTTATAAAGCGGTCGTCTTCCTGAGCACAACCCAGGATGTGCTCAACCCCACGCAGCAAACCGCTTTTGAGCAATATATAAAAGGTGGGGGAGGATACGCCGGCATACATGCCGCCGCCGATACCGAGTACGACTGGCCCTGGTATAATAAGCTAGTGGGTGCTTATTTCCTGAGCCACCCCAAGCAGCAACAAGCCACGGTTCGGGTGCAGAACAAGGACCATGTTTCGACCAGCCACTTACCTGATGAGTGGGTGTACTTCGATGAGTGGTATAATTACAAAGACATCAACCCGGAAGTTAACGTGTTGGCTACTCTGGACGAGACGACATACGAAGGAGGTAAGAACGGTGACAATCACCCCATCGTCTGGTACCATGCCTTTGACGGAGGCCGCGCTTTTTACACCGGCCTTGGCCATACCAAGGAAAGCTATACCAATCCCCTGTTCGTGAAGCACCTGTGGGGAGGCATCACTTACGCCATGGGGCAGCAATAAGGTTTGGGTATTACAACCAGTTTAAAGGAGTATGGCTAAGGCGATACTCCTTTTTTTGTGTTCCACGGGTAACTCTTGCCAGCTGTCATGTGGGAGTAGAGGTCGAATAACTATAAAAGGGCGTGTTTTCGGTAGTAGCTGGGAGTATGTATTGGAGTTTAGCCATTAATCATCTTGAGCAGAACATAGTTTTCTGCAAGCCTGTATAGAAGGTATATTATATGGACTTATTGTATTAATTGCATTTTTGTAGAGTGATGAGGCTTTATTTAACAAAAATTTTAAGACTATGAGGAAAATTTTACAGACAAAAGATGTGCTCTTGCTGCTCATCGCTTTTGTGCTTTCCTGCGGGAATACGGCTTGGGCACAAACAGCTAGCACCGTTAGAGGCCGTGTAACGGGTGCTGGTGGCGAGGCACTCCCTGGAGTGTCGGTAGCTGTGAAAGGCACCAACACAGGTATGGCCACCGATAACACAGGCGGTTATCAGTTGCAGTACACGGAGCCCAACGCGGTGCTGGTATTCAGTTATGTGGGCTATGACAAGCAAGAGGTGGCTATCAGTGGCCGGAATACGATTAACGTGGTGTTGCAGGAAGCATCACAGAAATTGCAGGACGTGGTGATTGTGGGCTCGCGGAGCCATAACCGCTCTGCCACCGAAACGCCCGTGGCCGTGGACATCATACCGATCCGGGATGTGATCACGACGGCGGGGCAATTGGATGTGAACCAGTTGCTGCAGTATGTGGCGCCGTCCTTCAACACTAACCGCCAGTCTGGCTCAGACGGTAGCGACAGTGTGGATCCGGCTACCTTGCGTGGTCTCGGCCCGGACCAAACGCTGGTACTGGTAAACGGCAAGAGAAGGCACCAGTCTTCCCTGATCAACATTTTCGGTACGCGCGGACGCGGCAACACAGGCACCGACCTGAACACCATCCCGGCCTCAGCCATTGAGCGGATTGAGGTGCTGCGCGATGGCGCCAGTGCCCAGTATGGTTCCGACGCGATTGCCGGTGTAATCAACATCGTGCTCAAGTCCAGTGTGGAGGAGTTTACCGGAAGCATCAACACGGGTATCACCCAGGAAGGCGATGGCGAGAACCTGCAGATCAGCGGCAACTATGGCTTTAAACTGGCCGAGAAGGGGTTTGCCAACATGACGGTAGACTACCTGAACCGTAACAGGACAAACCGCCCCGCCGACCCGGAAGTATATGACATTTACCGTCGCCAGTTCGGAGACGCCAAGTCAAACAACTTCTCTTTCGTGTTCAACTCCGAGCTGCCAGCCAGCGAGAAGGGCACTTTTTACGCCTTCGGTGGCTTTAACTTCCGCGATACCGACTCCTATGCCTGGACGCGTGAGGCCAACAGCAACCGCAATATACCGGCCATCTACCCAAACGGCTTTGACCCGCGCATCCAGACCAAGATCGTGGACAAGTCTGTATCAGCAGGCTTCAGGAGCAAGCTGAAGGAGTGGGACATAGACTTGAATAACACCTTTGGCTCCAACCGCTTTCATTACATCATCGACGGCACCCTGAATGCGTCTTTGCTGGAGCAGTCGCCGACACGCTTCGATGCCGGTGGCTTCGGACTCACGCAGAACACGACCGGGCTGAACTTCTCGCGCTACTTCGGTAATCTGCTGGCAGGCTCCAACGTGGCCTTCGGTACCGAGTACCGCATCGAGAACTATGAGATATTTGCCGGCGAGGAAGCCTCCTACCGTAATTACGGGATCATAGACAGCGTAGTAAACGGGCGTATACGTCAGTTTAACGTGCTGGGCAGGGCTGGTGGCTCGCAGGGGTTCCCGGGTTTCCGCCCGGAGAACGAGCTGACGGAGTTCCGCTCCAACATCGGCGTTTACCTCGATTCGGAGTTTGACATCACCAAGGATTTTATGGTGACCGCAGCAGCCCGTTATGAGCGGTACAGCGATTTTGGGGGAATCCTGAACGGGAAGCTGGCCTCGCGCTTTGCATTCTCCG
Source organism: Pontibacter sp. CAU 1760 (assembly GCF_054482735.1). Taxonomy (NCBI): domain Bacteria; kingdom Pseudomonadati; phylum Bacteroidota; class Cytophagia; order Cytophagales; family Hymenobacteraceae; genus Pontibacter; species Pontibacter sp. CAU 1760. The sequence goes on along the minus strand of NZ_JBTLRL010000009.1, from coordinate 86,263 downwards.
ACAACCTGGCCATCCGGGGCTCGATCAGCACTGGCTTCCGGGCCCCATCGCTGGCGCAGGTATACTTCAACACCTCCTTCACTGACTTTGTGGGCGGCCTGCCTATAGAAAAAGTGATTGCCCGAAACAACAGCCCGCTCACCCGCAAACTCGGTATCCCGGCGCTTAAGCAGGAAGAGGCTGTGAACGGTAGCCTTGGCTTTACGGGCAGTTTCCGGAGCTTTACCGCCACCGTGGACGGATACTACGTGCACATCAAGGACCGCATTGTGCTGACAGGTGCCTTCGAGGACACAGACCCGGACATCGGCCAGGACCTGCAGGACCTTGGGGTTAGCGCAGCGCAGTTCTTTACGAATGCGGTAGATACCAAGACCCTTGGCGTGGATGTAATCCTGACATACTCGAAGGTGTTTGCCCCAAGCAACGTCCTGAATGTGAGCTTCGCCGGTAATTTCAATGAAATGAAACTGGGTGAGATACACACCAGCCCACGTTTGGCTGGGAAGGAAGACACCTATTTTGGCGAGCGTGAGCAGTTCTTCCTGAGAGCAAGCGCCCCGGAGAGCAAGATGAACCTGATCCTCGACCACAAGCTGAAAGACTGGAACTTTAACGTGAAGTTCATCCGCTTCGGCAAAGTTGAGTTGATCGACTGGACAGGGGAGAAGGATGTGTATGACCCGAAGATCACAACGGACGTAGCCATCAACAGAAAGCTGACCAACAACATCAGCCTGACAGTGGGTGCCGTGAACCTCTTCGATGCCTACCCAACGCAACAAGACACCGAAACGGAGTCAGGTGGCCTTTGGGATCCGGTTCAGATGGGCTTTAACGGCGCATTTTACTACGGCCGCTTAAGGTTTACCTTCTAACCTATCCTCATAAATCACTGCTTCCTGCCGAAGCAGCGAACACTGGTTAAAAACAAAGGCTGCCCTACATCGAGTGGGGCAGCCTTTGTTTTGGGTATGGCCTTTCATCAATAACCTACCATTCGATTACGAACATCTTTGTTTTGACGATGGCGTTTGACTGTGCTGTAACAATGTACAAACCGGGCGGCAAAGAAGAGCTTCGTGTCATTTTCTGTAGTGGTAAATGGTGGTTGCCATTAGCATCAGCAATCACCTTTTCTTCGAATAACGTGCGTCCCGAAATGTCTGCCACGCTAATTTTTATAGCCGCCTGCCTGCTAAATCCACGCAGTTCAATGAACGCCACCGGGCCAGTTGCCGGGTTCGGGTATACCTGTAGCGTGGCCTCTGTGTCACCCGAAAATTCCTCTTTATTAGTTGGCAGCGATGGCATGCTTTGTAAGCTAGCCGTGCTACTCAGTTGTGGGATAAGCTCGATGGCTGATATGATGGCATTGTTGTTCACACTGATAAAGTCAATGGTCAAGATGCCATCCAGCACAGCCACATTATTGAAAGTCTTCACGATTGCTTTTCCCGCGCCGTCCTGAGAATAAATGTCATAGTTGCTTATGACACGCTTACCTTCCAGGTCTACATGAAATACCCGGGCACCTGTCAAATTGTATGTTTTGCCGCCAGGCGCACCATAGTATGGCTCCAGGAAATGAAGTTTCACGGTGAAGTTTTTTGATTCGGGGGCAGGTATATGATAACTGAAATTGGCGCCTTGTGAGGCAAATCTGTACTTTAAGTATAACTGATCGTCCGTCGTACCAGCCACATCAAAGGATTTCGACCCGATTACTCCTCCTGTTGAGTAGACATCCTCGTTCCAGGTGCGCTGTTGCGTGTCTATATATTTTGGCCCTCCTGCGTTAATAAGGTTTTTGTTGGTAACGGTGGGGGCACCTGATTCATCAACCCGCAGCAACGTTATCCTAGGCCTTCCGTCCCCGTTCCCATCAAAATACTCAGACAGGTATAGGTTTCCCGTCGCAACATCCTCAATGATATCCAAAGGGTTGGCGAAAGGGCGGCGGAAACCAGGTATCAGGCTGCCTTCCACTGCACGGATGATATCCTTGCTTGTGCCACCTGGTTCCAAAAGCATCACATCATCTCCACCACTAAACCGGCAAACCAACATTTTCCCTTTGAGTTTCCCGCTGAAGGTGCTGCTCTTGTATTCAATAATGCCGTTTGGAGAGATATTCAAACCGAAATCGTAAGCCCATCCACGGAAATTGGGCTCTTTAGGGGTGCCAACTGGATAACCGTACTCTTTGCCATTTATAGTCCATACAATCTCTGCAGGGTCCTCTTGTGAGGTCGGATTGCCACCATTCAGGATGTACTCATTGCGTAGTACGTTCGGATGCCCATAATACCCTCCTTTCACAACTCTGTACAGGTAATCACCTTGCGTGTCCCGTACATCTTTCATGGCTGGTACCGTTGGTCCGGTATAGGCTTGACCGTTAGACCATATAGCGCCTGACAAAAGCGCAGGCGTATTGCCGCCAGCAGCAGAACCGTTGGTTGGCACATAGAGTTGCCCATTGGTGTGCCATACCAGGTCGTAGGCATTTCGCAAACCTGTCGCATATAGCGTGAGGGGTGCGTTGGTTGCATAAGGGTTATAGCTACCTCCCGCCTCTGTTTTTACATCGATCGGTAATGCGAGGAGGTTGGCTTTTGCAATATCAAGCCTTAAGATGGTTGCCGATAAAAGCCTTTCCGGCCTGTCTCCCCACGCTAAACTCGGTGAACCCATGGCTGTATTACTACCACATGTAAAGTATAAGGCACCATCAGGGCCAAAGTCAATCGAAAAAACAGAATGATCTTTGTAGGAGCGTGGCAGGTTAATGAGGTAGTCCTTGACTTGCGGACTTGAAGGGTTATTCAGGTTGATCCTGGAAAGTTGCCCTGACCAGTCTGGCGCCGCCAGAAACTCCGGTGAAGAATGGGTTATCCAGGCCACCAGGTTACTGGCATTTGCTCCCGGATCGAATCGTAGCCCTACCAACAAGCGCCTTGATGTGCCAAAAGGTGAAATGGTCACATGGTTAGCAAGTGTACCGTCCGACCGGATATCCCATCGTTCTATCTTGCCCCCGGAGGTGGTGGCATAGAGTTTCCGGTCAGGGCCAATCACCAACGTAGTGAAGCCGTCGCTTCCAAAGTCATTGTCTATCAAAACCTGCTCTTTAAACGCTACTCCGCTTAAGTCGGCAGGGAGTTGTGGCGAACTGGAGGTTGTCGTGAACCTGGACACGAATGGGATCATGGCATATCCGTTCAGATCTTTCACCTGAGCCGATATAGAAAACTCATACGTAGTGCCAGCAGCTAAACTAGCTGTAAGCGTTATTGCGTCTCCGGCAGCAGTGGAATTCACGGACGTTCCGGTTACCTCTGTTTTGATACTGCCTGAAACAGTATGTAATTTAACTGTATTGGTATTGACGGTATTTCCATCCAGGGAGGCACCACTCGGGAACATCAGATCAACTGATACAGATTTATCCAATGCTACGTTTGTTGCTCCATCGGCAGGGCGAACAGCAGTCACATAGGGCCTGAGTGATTCTGACGTACTAGGCTTGGTGACGGAGAAATCATCGAAGGTATAGGTGACGGGTGTGCTGCCGTTTCGGTGAGTGGCGAAGATGCCCGCGTGTGCTGTGGAGGAGGTGATGCCCATGCCTGAGATGCTCAGCGGCGCGCCCACGCTCTGCTCGGCCCCGCCGTTGAGGGAGTAGAACCCCTCTGCGGTTGCGCTGCCGGGGTCGATGAGCATGCGGAGCCTCACCGTTGCGGAGCTGATGCCTGCGATAGCCCCGGTGAGGCGCTGGTCCGAGGAGGGGGAGGCGTCGTTGGTCTCGCGCCTGAGCTCTACCTTGCCGCCCACCGCCACCAGCTTGAGGTAGGTCTTGTCGTTGAGCCCGAACCAGAGGCCGGCCTGCTGGCTGCCCGTTCCGCTGTAGGGGCTGACCACGGTGACGGCCGCGTTTAGCCTGGCGCGGGAGTCCACGCGCACGCCCAGGGTGTTAAGCTGGTTGTTGTTGGTGAGCCAGGCGATGCCCTTGTTTGTGGTGAGCTGGAGGCGGCCGCCGGAGAGCGAGAGCCTGGCCGGCTCGTGTCCGGGGAGGCTGGGGTTGGCGGGGCTGCCGTCCTCTGGGTGGCGTGCGCCGGAGTAGGCGTCGACCAGGGTGAAGCCTGTTCCGGCGCTGCTTTTGTCAGGGACGGTTCCGCTGACCGGGCCCGAGAAGCTGAGGCTGAAGGGCAGGGCCACCTGCAGCTGGTCGCAGGGCATGGGGCTGAGGAGTGGGCAGCCCGTGCCGGAGGGTGATGTGACGGCAGTGGCCTTGGCGATGACGAAGTAGTTGGTGGAGGACCCCGAGGCCGGGCTGGCCAGGTTGCCGCCTAATACAACCTGCCCGGCGGGGAATACCTTGCTGTAGAGGTCCATGTTGCCGACCTTACTGTCATTTACACGTACTGTTTCCGGTAGCTTCTGCCAGCCACTGAGCCAGGCGGGCAGCGCCGTGGCGAGGGGGTCGTAGGCCACATACACGGCGGCCTCCTGGCTTAGGCTGAAGGAAAGCAGGTTAGTGCTCGTGTTTCTCTTGTCGCTGTTAGGCGTGCGGATGAGGGAGGCACCGGCCAGAGCCGCTGGCACAGCCGTTATTTCATACGTACGGTCAGTGTAGTGCAGTGCTCCTACCGCCAATGTAGTGAGCGCATAACTCTTGTTACTGTTAGAAGCCAGGTTGCCAACAAGTCCTGAAAATGATTGTATACCCCTTGTTATAGGAGCGAGGCTTGTCAGATTAACAGGATGCAGGCGTCTTTGGAAGGCTTGGGTTAAGTGAAGAGCCAAATCCTTGTTGTTGGACACCAAGCCTTTGGGAATAATGGAATTATAGCTGTTTGGGTTTGCAAAACACGTAGTGTTTTGCAAGACATTGGAAATGCTTAAATAGCTGTCAGATCCATGTTTTGCTGTTATTAAAGCTTTTCCTAATGCATTTGCTGCCAATGTGTTTTGTTCCGAGCAATGGGATATAGCAATATCTAAAACATGCTGGGTTGGTTTATGTAGACTGGTTGCCGATACTGAGAAAGTGTTTGATACAGATAATATCAAAACAGCTAGCCACACCCACTCAACTCGAATCAAGGGCTGCTTGATGGTATAAGGTGAAATCATTGTAGTAAGTAATAGGTAGTAGGGTTTTCTTTCAGGTAGGGTTAAGTTGCGCGTATTGGTAGGGTATACCAGATGGGGAGCCAGCTTATTAGGGTTACAAGATGCTGTGTTTCCTATGTAATGGGTTTTCGACTACTGATATTCTAGTTTTAAATATATTAAATATTGATAAAAATTTAATGGAATAGTGTAATAAATTTATACGATAGTTTTGCTGATTTGATTTTGTTAATTCTATAGGAGTTACGCATAGTTGAGGATGAACTCTCTTTGAACTTGCAGTAAGAGCTTTCGCTGCAGGGCATATACATTCTCGATGATGCTGTCCTGGCTCATCCACACCAGCCTTTGAAATGCCCTGAGCACGCAGAAGAGATGGTTTTGTATGGCCTGCGTCTGCCGGACAAAGAAATGCTGGGCATGGCACTCCTGCTTGATGGTGCGGAAGCACTCCTCCACCTGCCAGTGCCGGGCCTTCACCTCTTTGAACTGCTCCCTGCTGATTTGCCTGCACGGCTGCTCATCGGGCAGGTACATGGCGTAGTGCCTTGCGTGGCCTTCTGTGTCCACCGTCCGAAACACCTTCACGAAGCCGAAGCCCTTAAGATGGGTAAACAAACCCTCCTGCGGCACATCCTCTATCCGGCCCACCTGCTCATAGCGGCCGGGGGTCGTGGAGACGATGCGGTTGGCCTCCAGGCCCACCAGAAAACCCACCTCCTGGTTTCTCAGGAACTTCAGGTTCTCCACCGAGGCGTACCAGCTGTCGGCGCTCACCCACTTGGGGCGCAGCCCCCACTGCCAGCACTCCTTGACCATCTGCTGGAAGTAATCGTGCTTTGTCTTGCCCTCCCGGTGGCGGTAGATGCGGAAGTTGACCGGCAAGCCCACCCCGCAGGTGTCTGTGTAGAAGAGCGTGATCAGGCTGATGCCCTTGACCACCCTATGGTGTCTACCTGAGTAGAAATAGCCCACCAGCTCCGTGGTGGCCGGGTCCGTGAAGGGCTTGTCCAGCACGGAGTCGTCCACCGAGAGCACCCCGCCCTCCAGGCACAGCCCCTGCTTGACCGCCTCAAACAGCTCCTTGCCTGTGAAATGGCTGCTCAATAGGAAGCGGTTGATCTCATCATGCGACACCTCCAGCACCTCACTGGCCTTCACGCAGCTGACCTTGCGTGGCTCGCTCAATAAATAAGCTATATAGTGAGATGATTCCATGGCTTTTTTCTATATGTATACGGCCTTGAATGAGGCTGCGTAACTCCTATTCTATTGATAAGCAGACATTGTCACTTGAAATTGACTAGGCTTCGTTTCACAGCCAACATTATTTTACAAAATCTCATTTTTAATTAGCCTCTTGTATAAACAGCAGTTGCAAGGCTGCTTATATGATGAGGTGTGCGTTAAGGTAATCTAGCGATCGTTTGGTGATGGCTTTTATAAGTAACCCGAAACAAGCTGTATAAACGTTGCCATGATAATCCCCTGTGCAGTACCCTGACTCATTAATACTTAGGTACTTCCTCTCACTGGAACAGCGTAGCAATTTTTAGGAGATGACACACCTCCGTAACACGCTTTACAGGTATATTCTAGGTTTAATAGATGCTAACCTTGTCATTAAATGGCAAGTTTTGAAATCAACCGGCAAACTGGTTCTTCTCTGCGAGATAGTTGCTTTAAAAGGTATTTAAAAGGGCTTTCTACACGCCATAAAAATCAACTGATACTTAAAACAAATCAGGCAGGAAATACTTTTTAGTAATGATGGAGAGCCTTTGATTAAGGCGCTCCATCTAAAAGCCAGTGTTCGGTTTTACTCTACCATGAGCTTAGCCCGAGCCTCTCCTGAAGCAGCCTGAGCCCTAATGAGGTATAGACCTTGATTTAGCCGGGCACGGAGGGTGACTTCTGCGTTGTAAGCGCCCTGTTGGTCTGCATCAACTACAAGAGACTCTACCACACGACCAGAGGTGTCGTATAGGGTGACGCTTACTTTTTCCGCTTTCCCGAATCCTTGCAGTGCTACACTCATTCTGTCACCAGTGCCTGGGTTTGGGTACACCTGCAGCTGAGGCGCATCTGGCATATGCTGCAATGTAGCCGTTGATGCCTGCGTGATGCTGGAGCTTGATGATGCTGTGAAGATCTCTAAGCCTGCAATAGCCACCCTGTCTACAGTTGGGTTAAAATCGATGTTGAGCGTTCCATCGCTTACGCTAACCGCAAAGTCCTTCACAAGCGCAGTTCTATACCCCACCTCCTGGTAAATATCCAGGCCTGATAGCTTGGTTGTGCCTTCCATATTAAAGCCAAACACCCTGGCAGCAGGCGCTGTAAACTGGTTTTCAACGAAGTGCATGCGTACTGTATAAGTGCCAGTACTTAGCGGAATGGCATACCGTGTTTGAGCCAGGTTAGTAGCAGCAGAGAGGTAGGTTTGGTACAGCACATCGTGATCGGTGGCTGCAATTGGCCCTGCAACTACCTGTTTATCTAGTTTAATGGATCCTTGTCTGTAATTCTTATCTGCTTCCCAGGTAGCACCGTTTATCGTAACATTTGCATCAGCCGCACTCTTGATACGCTTCACAACGCTGATGCTTGTACCAGGGTCGTTTCCAGCGCCATACAACGGGACTCTTAGTGGAGAGTCGGCACTGTTGTAATGAATCAATAAGACGGCGTTTTTTGTACCCAGGCTATTTGGGTTGAAGTTCACAGAAATGCTAGCGTTGCCCTGCACTCCTATGGTTGTGGCTGAAGGTGCTGTGGCAGTAAACTGGTCTTTGTTTTGCCCTACGATTTCATAACTCTTGATCGTAACGGCAGGGTCACTGCTTCCATCAGCATATGTTTTGCCCTGGTTTTTCAGGCTTACCGTGAGTTGCCTGCCAGCCCCAGTTAAAACTGATCCGAAGTCTGCGGCTGATGGGGTGGGCACCAGTTCAGAGTAACAGGCAGTACCCACTTCCGGCTTCACGTTACTGATGTAGTACATGTTGTCATTGTAGTCGTAGTTCACCGAGGGCGAATTAAGGTAATCCATACTCATAATAAAAGCATTGGGGATGATATTGCCATTACTGTCAATCGCCTTCCAGATACGGATACCTATTTTATTGTTCAGGTTCATGCTTCTGTCTAAGTAAGAAGAACTTACCTTTATACCGAAGGGGCCTGTAGGATTAAAAGTGCCTTGCGCCAACGTTGTGGAGGTACCCGATTTTCTGGGCAAAAGCGACTGGCCATCTAAGCCATTGTGCGTAAACACGGTTGTGGTGGAGGAGGCTGATCCTTTATTATACCATTTTATTGTTTCGGTAGCGGAACAGCATCCATGGTAAGCAGCCATCTGGATCACAGAAACCGGCCTTGCCGGATCCGCACGCACAAAGAAAGGCGACAATATTTCATCGGAGTTCGGCACCACATAGTTTCCGTCAATAACCCCGTCATTGACGGTATACCCAGTTTGGCTGAGGAATCCGAATGCCTTTATAATTTCCTGGGCATAAGGCTCATTTCCACCTTCTCCTTTATACTGCCATAAACCATGCAACAGCACCTCCTTGAGCGGCTTGCTGGCATCATTTGAGGTGATCGTCAACTTATCGTTTCTGATCTTGACCCTGCCCCCCAAATCCTTGGCAATAAATTCTATGACTAATTCCGCAGATGCGCTGGAAGCCAGGCTGATTGGCAGCGCTGTACCGGCATCATAGTCAATGCTGTTGATCGTAGCGATCTTCCAAAGGCTACTGTTCGAAAGCTCAAGCTTTGAGATCACTAAGCTGCCTGTACCGCCATTCGTTAGCTTCAGCCTTACTTTGTTATGATTTTCATTGTAGGGAGTATACGTGCCGTCACTGTTTTCGCGTCGCCAGGGGATTTGGATTAAAGAGAACGACAGGCGGTCGGGGGACTGAAACTTATCCATGTTCACGACAAGCATGTATGGGTTGTCTTCTACTGATTGCACGGCAATGGTGAAAGTTGCGCTTACACTAGCGTTAGACTTGTCTGTAGCGGTAACTTTAACCGATAAGAGGGTGCCAGAAGAAGGTGCCGTTCCACTGAAAGCCACGGTAGAGGCATTAAACTGTAGCCAGCCAGGCAAAGCGCTTCCGTCAGACTTTGTAGCGGTATAAGTCAGCACATCTCCTGCGTCAGAATCGCTGTACTGGCCCCCCGAAAACTGGAAGCTTTGGTTTATGTCAAAAACCTGGTTACTGGGCGCTTTTACAATTACTGGAGGGTTGTTGCCTGCAGCACTAGCTGTAGCAATCGAGAAATCATCGAAGGTATAGGTGACGGGTGTGCTGCCGTTTCGGTGGGTGGCGAAGATGCCCGCGTGTGCTGTGGAGGAGGTGATGCCCATGCCTGAGATGCTCAGCGGCGCGCCCACGCTCTGCTCGGCCCCGCCGTTGAGGGAGTAGAACCCCTCTGCGGTTGCGCTGCCGGGGTCGATGAGCATGCGGAGCCTCACCGTTGCGGAGCTGATGCCTGCGATAGCCCCGGTGAGGCGCTGGTCCGAGGAGGGGGAGGCGTCGTTGGTCTCGCGCCTGAGCTCTACCTTGCCGCCCACCGCCACCAGCTTGAGGTAGGTCTTGTCGTTGAGCCCGAACCAGAGGCCGGCCTGCTGGCTGCCCGTTCCGCTGTAGGGGCTGACCACGGTGACGGCCGCGTTTAGCCTGGCGCGGGAGTCCACGCGCACGCCCAGGGTGTTGAGCTGGTTGTTGTTGGTGAGCCAGGCGATGCCCTTGTTTGTGGTGAGCTGGAGGCGGCCGCCGGAGAGCGAGAGCCTGGCCGGCTCGTGTCCGGGGAGGCTGGGGTTGGCGGGGCTGCCGTCCTCTGGGTGGCGTGCGCCGGAGTAGGCGTCGACCAGGGTGAAGCCTGTTCCGGCGCTGCTTTTGTCAGGGACGGTTCCGCTGACCGGGCCCGAGAAGCTGAGGCTGAAGGGCAGGGCCACCTGCAGCTGGTCGCAGGGCATGGGGCTGAGGAGTGGGCAGCCCGTGCCGGAGGGTGATGTGACGGCAGTGGCCTTGGCGATGACGAAGTAGTTGGTGGAGGACCCCGAGGCCGGGCTGGCCAGGTTGCCGCCTAATACAACCTGCCCGGCGGGGAATACCTTGCTGTAAAGGTCCATGTTGCTGATGGAGGCGTCGTTCACCCCGATTTTCTCAGCCATTTTCTGCCAGCCGCTAAGCCAGGCGGGCAGCGCCGTGGCGCGGGGGTCGTAGGCCACATACACGGCGGCCTCCTGGCTTAGGCTGAAGGAAAGCAGGTTAGTGCTCGTGTTCTTTTTGTCATCGTTAGGCGTGCGGATGAGGGAGGCGCCGGCCAGAGCAGCAGGCACAGCCGTAATGTCGTAGGTGCGGTCGGTATAGTAGAGCGCCCCCAACGCCAGCTCTGAGAGACTGTAACTTTTGCTGCTGTTAGCGCTGATATTTGTAACCAGCGAAGCTGTAGCCTGCTTCGCCACCACAAAGAAATTGGTCATCGCTCCTGCCGGACTGACAGCATTGCCGCTTAGCGCTACCTGGCCTGCAGGGGAGGTTTTGCTGTAAAGCGCCACATGATCGATCTTCCTATCCTTTACTCCTGCAATATCGGGAAGCTTCTGCCAGTCACCGAGCCAGGCAGGTAGTGCTGTGGCCCGTAGGTCGTGGGCTACAGACACCTTGGCGTCCTGGGTGAGGCTGAATGCTAAAAGAGAGGAGCTACTGCTGTTTTTACCGTTAATAAGCGTTTTGATCATAGCCGCATCCTCTAAACGAAGCGGGACGCTAGGGAGGTCGTAGCTTCGGTCTGTGGCGTAAGTCGAGCCTGATTGCAGCACAGCTAACGCATAGGTATTTTCAGAACTACTGTTAACATTGGGTAGCAATCCGGGGGATTGCCACCCAATGGCTACTTTTTTGCGAGTCTCTGCTTTTCTTTCATTGGCAAAAACTGGCATGCTTGTGCCAACCCATAAACAGGTTAACATTAAAGTTATACTAGCATAGTTCTTTGCCAGTAAAGTGGCGGTGGTTAAAGTAGAGTTTTTCATGGGGTAATAACAGGTAAGAGCGTGCTAACATATTTTATAGGTCAATTGGCTGCTTAACACAATAGGCTGGACTTTCTGAATGGGCGTTAAGTTTTCGGGATTTGCCAATGATCCAAATCTAATGCTGCCGTTCAGTTTCTGCTTCCCCTATTAGGTTGGTTACAAGGTGGCTGTGTTTTACTAAGTTGATTTTAAAGCTATCTTTTCTAATCTCAAACAGTGTACTCGCTATACAGGGTGCGAAGGCTATCAGGATTCTCTATCTGGACTTGTTAGCCTGTGTTATGCGGCATATGCAGATACAGTTCCTGTTACGAGTGGTGTAGAACCAGCCCTTTATTTGCTCCCGATAATGAGCCAGCCAGCGCTATATTATTCAAAATCAGCTGTAGGGGATACTTTATTTTTTCGGTAAGAATTTAAATTGCATTACACAGATCAACTTAAAGGGTTTTATCCCAGCACTTTCCAGGCTCAGAGAGGATGTTATAAGGACTGTCTCTTTCGGAAATGTAGTGAACACTTGTCAAAAGAATCGTCGAAAACTTATAACTTAACACCCCATTAAATAATATTATTAATATATTATTTAACTAGATTTATTTATTGCTTTACATGGTATTATTATCTATACGATTAATGCAATAAAATGGAAGGTTGTTCATGCACGTGACTATAGGGTCCCGCATTTTTTTCTTGACTGCAGTTTTGATCAGAAGCGTTTGGTAGGATCAGCATATCTCCGGCAACACGTAAGTTGCAGGTTCTTGGCAACCTTGGGATATGGATGTTCGCTGTATGAGGAAAAGGCTTCAGCGGCCTTTGATTAAAGATATTATAGTACAGGTTGGAGCCAAACAGTGTGTCGTGTAGCAAGGGGGACAGCCTCAACTATATGGCGCTGAGCAAATAAACTCGATTTTGTAACCACCATCCCCAACTTAAGGCGCAAGGGATGGTGGTTTTTGTATGCCTTTGAACTGATTAGGTATAGGGGTTATTCTACCAAAAATTTCGTACGAGTTTCTCTGTTATCGCCTTGCGCTTTTATAATATACACACCGGGGCGTAGTTGTTTGTTGAAGCTAAGTTCTGTTCCACCCGTTATGTTTAGGTTAGAGGTACAAGGTGCTTGCTGTAATCTGCCTGCCAGGTCATATACTGTTAGTGTCACTTTCTCTTGGGCAGCAAACCCGGTCATGCTTACATGTAGTTTGTCGCTGCTTTTGATAGGGTTAGGATATACGGCCAGGCTTAAGTCCTGGGTGTGTTGGCCTTGGGCGTGCTGCGCCATAATAGCCGAAGCGTTAGACACTACCTCGATGGCTGAAATGATAGCATTTTCTTTCACGGAGGTGAACAGGATATTGAGCATACCATCAGTTACCGAGACATTGGGGAACACTTTGACAATGGCTTTGCCCGCGCCGTCCTGCGCATAAATGTCATAATTGCTTAAGGCACGCTGACCTTCCAGGTCTACATGAAAAACGCGTGCACCTGTGAGGTTTGTTGTTTTGCCACCCGGTGCACCAAAGTAAGGCTCCAGGAAATGAAGGGCCACTGTAAAGTCACCGGACGTATTTACCGGGATATTATAACTGAAAGGGGCGCCACCGGTAGCATATTTATACTTTAAATATAATTCGTCTTCGGTGGTCCCGATCACGTCGAAGGATTTAGAAGAGTTTGTGCCTCCCGTAAAATAGTCATCCGCTAACCAGTTGTTTGCCTGGCTATCGGTATAGCCAGTGCCACCTGCATTAACGCGAGCAGCAAAGGAAGTATTTGTTTGATCTATGACTGCAAAAGATACATTGAGCGCAATTCCCGCTGTCCCGGATCCGGAAGAACCACTATAAGGCGTGGCTTTAAGCGTATAATTTCCTACAGTAGGTGTCCAGAAACCATTATCCCCCATCAGGTCATATGTTGCGCTATTTTCTGTTGCACTCATGCTGGATGCTCCACTGAGGGCAAACACAACGCTTCCTACTGTAGCAGGATTGGTATTAGCGCGAATGTTGAGGCGTCTGGTAGGAAGTGTGGCCAGGTTCAATGTCGCTCCATTGGATAGGGTTTGTATGTCTTGTTTGGTGTCGGCGTTGAACAGGGTAAAACTCACTACCTGCTGCTGGGCAGCCTGTTCTGTGAATTTACCTCTAAAGGTGGCGCTGGATCGGGTAGAACCAGATCCGCCTGTATAAAAAATCGCGTTGTTCAGGAAGGCTGCTACGCCAGAGGCCCGGGCAGATGGTAAGCCCGAAAGGTTAACCCACGATTCGGATTGCGGGGAATAGGCAGAAACCATGTTTGTTTTTCCGGTGCTGTACACCGTTTCTCCCCCTAAGACCAGAATACGCTTCCCGACAACAGTAACGGCCGAAGATATATGCCCCCGGCCGTTTGCTCCGGAAGGCACAGGCAAGTCTGCCAGCTTAGTCCAGGTATTGGAGGCAAGGTCATAGCGGTGTACCTCTTTAGAAGTGACGAGTTTGCCATCATGCCCTGTTTGCCCGCCTATGTAATAAATTTTACCCTCGAAAACAGCTGATCCGGCGTGTTGCCGGGGGCTGGGTAAGGCAGCGAGTGTTTTCCAGCCGGCGCTCAGGTTGTCGAGGTCCAATACGTAATGGTTGCCCAGATCTGCGGTTCTGGCTTGGTTGGTCCCCGCTATGTGGTGCAGTTTGCCGTTCAGGTATTCCAACTGGCCAGCCGATATGGTAATAGGAAGGTCAGGGAGCCTTGCATAACGGTTTTCAGAAACAATGTATTTCCATACCTCCTTTGTTCCGAAAATCTGGGCGGTACCTGTCGCGTTGGAGGTATACCCACCCCCAAAGTAAATGTCCGTGCCATCTGTCGTAAAGCCGGCATGTGTTACGCCGCCATACCCCGTGCCATTCATGGGAGGCATCGGGGCAATGGGTGTCCAGGTATTTAAAGCAGGATCATACACGTAAGCACGGCTCGTGGGCGTGCAGCAAGACTTCGTGCTGTCAAATCCACCGAAGGTATAGAGCTTGCCATTCACTACTTCGCCTTGTGCCTCGCTCACAGTATAGGGCTGGTTGGCCGCATTGTCCCAGCTAATGGTTGTGAAGTGCGGTATTTCGGCACCTTCCGTTATCGCGACTGCAACAGTTGTGAATGCACTTGCCCCCTGGGTGTCTGTTGCCCTGATCGTTAAAGCATAAGAAGCCTGGGTATGGAAATTCAGTTTCTTAGCGACGGTAATGTCTCCGGTTGCTGCGTTCAGAGCGAAGCTACTATTGGTGTTGCCTGCCGTTAGGGTATACTGCACTGCATCCCCGTCTTTGTCGGTCGCGGCCACACTGCCCACCAGTGCGCCGGGAGAAGCTTGGTCAGTCAGGGCAAAGTTGTAGGCTGGCTGTGTAAATGCTGGTGGGTTATTGCCTGAGGTGCTGATTCCCTTGCCGAGCACAAGGTAATTGGTCGAGGCGCCCGCAGCCGGACTAGCCAGGTTGCCTCCTAACGAAACTCGCCCGGCAGGAAAGTCCTTGCTGTACAATTCCAAGTGGCTGATAGAGGGGTCATTTACGCCAAGTACATCCGGGAGCTTTTGCCAGGTGCTTAGCCAGGCGGGGAGCGAGGTAGCACGCGGGTCATAGGCCACATATACTGTCGCTCCCTGGCTCAGGTCAAAAGACAAAAGTGTTGAGGCGGTGCTGGCCTTGTCGTTGTTGGCGGTGCGGATGAGGGCTGCTCCCTGCAAAAGCGCAGGCATACTGCTGATGGTATAGCTGCGGTCTGTGTAATGTAGAACTCCAACAGCCAGGTCAGCAACCAGGTAACTCTTGCCACTGGTAACGCTAACATTCGATATGAGCGGTGTTGACTGGAAGATGGTTTTTTTGTGTAGCGCTGCAGCTTTGCTGTGCGCGGCCACATCAAAAGCCCATAACCAGATGACGCTACTTAAGATAGCCAGGATGAAAAGCTTATAACGTGCTGGCCTTGATGGAGTAGGGGTAGTGTAAATTTTTTCCATGCGAGAGAATGACTAAACGCCTGTGAATTTAAAAATATGAGTTACTTACCGAACGCTTCATACCCTTGCTAAATCGGTATGAGTACAGAAATTTTTTTTGTTTTAACGCTTCCTTATTTCCTTACCTCGTAGATCCCCGCTGTCTTTACCAGGAAACATAAATCTTGTGTAGATACCTTAAATCAAACCAAATACTATCGTACTTATTTTATCAAAAAGAATATTCAAGCTATCACTGCATTAATAAGTTGACAAATCATAAGTGTCTGATTCATTGTTGTGTAACTGGTCTAAGTTGCCCTTCCATATTAAAAAGCATTATGCTATAAGAGCAGCTAAAACTGATTCAGGTTTACGCTTATTTAACAAAAGAAGATTTACTAGGAATAAATTGATTTGGTTCTGGAGTTTTTACGATTAACTAAAAATAATGGAGACGTAATAGGAGTTTTTTTATTCTGGCTCGTGTGGGGTAAACCCAACATGTCTATAGTCGATCGAAGACCAGGCAGTCGGGGGCTTTGGTAAGGGGTATAAGTTGCCTCATAGTCCTTCGTTATACCTCATGATGCATGATGAAAAGTGAACCTGAAGTATGGAGATGAATCTTTGAGTGTAGATGCAGGTAAAGCTGGCTGACAATTAAATCAGCTTTTAGAAGATTCCAAACTGTTAAACGTCAAGGCCTTGCAGTGAATTTACCTCTGGGAGACAAATTCGCCGCAAGGCCTGAGGGTATTATAAAATAATGCAGACGGAGTTTAAATGCTCTTTTGCACTTCTGTCACCGGCTTCTTCTTCGGGCGGGTCCTGCGCTTGTCTTTCCGCTTCACGTATACCGCCGATGGACCTTTATCATCTTCCTTGCGGATGGTGAAAAGGTCTTTTTGGGCTTTGATGAGTTGCAGCAGCTGGCCATAGCCAAAGGTGCGGGGGTCGAAACTTGGGTCCAGCTGGCGCAGGTTGACACCCATCACACCCAAATGCGCCCAGCCGTCCTCGTCCTCCGACATCACAAAAGCCTCTTTGAGTAGCGGCACCGGGTTTGGCGGCTGCTTGTTGGTGCCGTTGGCACTGCCTTTCGCCGCAATCGCAATCTGCTTTTCGTCTATGTCGTCAGTCAGGTTTTCGGTGAAGATAAAGATATTGCAGGCATTCACAAACGGTTTTGGGGTTTTCTGTTGGCCGATGCCCATCACAAAAATGCCTGCCTCCCGGATACGGGTTGCCAGGCGGGTATAATCGCTGTCTGACGAAACGATACAAAAGCCATCCACAAACTCGCTGTGCAGCAGGTCCATGGCATCTATAATGAGGGCACTGTCAGTGGCGTTTTTGCCTACTGTATAGCGAAACTGCTGGATGGGCTGTATGGCGTGGTTGTTGAGGCAATCCTTCCATCCGTTCATTTGTGGGGTGGTCCAGTCGCCGTAAATGCGCCGGATAGTGGTAGCGCCGTATTTTCCAGCCTCTGCCATAAGCTTCACAATCAGGCTGGGTTGCGCGTTGTCACCATCAATTAGCATGGCCATGCGCGAAGGTTTTTTATCTCGTACTGGGTTTTTCATATAAAAAGCTTGTGGGCAGGGCCCTTTGGCAACCACCCCTATGTGTTAATTTTATATATCGTTATACTACTATTCTTGTGAGAAGTTGCTGCATGGGTTTTAGGACAGGCAGGAGTAAGTGAAAACATTTATATTTGTCAAGCAGTTGCCCGGAAACAGATTTCCTCCTAAAGCAGTACGCTGATAGGCAGGGAGCACACTACATCAAACCTATATGAGAAAATATAAAGCAACAATTATTGCTATGGGAGTTTCATTATTGGCTTCGCTCGGTGCAGCCAAGGCACAGGTTTTTAAGGCAGAAGAACCTTTGGCGCATACCTATTCTATTGTGGCCCGCGACCCGCAGACTGGCGAGATGGCCGTGGGCGTGCAAAGCCACTGGTTCTCGGTGGGTACGGCAGTGCCTTGGGTAGAAGCCGGGGTTGGGGTAGTGGCCACGCAATCCTTTACAAACAAGTCGTTTGGTCTGCGTGGGCTGGCTTTGCTAAAAGAAGGTAAATCGCCGGAAGAGGCCCTAGCCATTCTGCTGGCAGACGATGAGGCCCGCGAGGTGCGGCAGGTCGCTATTTTGGATGCGCAGGGCCGGGTGGCTACGCACACGGGCAAGCAGTGTATCCGGTATGCCGGCCACATCAACGGCAAGAATTTTTCGGTGCAGGCCAACATGATGCTGACCGACAAGGTATGGCCAGCCATGGCAAAGGCCTTTGAGCGAAGCGAAGGGCAGCCGCTGGCTGAGCGCATACTGCTCGCCATGCAGGCAGCCGAGCGCGAGGGTGGCGACATCCGCGGCCGGCAATCAGCGGCGCTGGTAGTGGTGAAGGGAGAGAGAACAGACCAGCCATGGAACGACCGCCTCATCGACCTGCGCGTGGACGACAACGAGAAGCCTTTGGATGAGCTGGCGCGCCTGCTGAAGGTATACCGGGCCTATGAGCACATGAACGCCGGCGACCTGGCCATCGAGCGAGGGCAAATGCAACAGGCCATGCAGGAGTATGGCAAAGCCGAGGAGATGTTCCCTGATAACCTGGAGATGAAATACTGGCATGCGATTGGGCTGGCCAACAGCGGGCAGGTAGCGGAAGCTACCAAGCTGTTGCGCGAAGTATACCGGAAAGATGACAACTGGCGCGAACTCACCAGCCGCCTCCCGGAAGTAGGCCTCCTGACCGTTAGTAAGCAGAATCTGGAAAAACTCATGCGAATGAAATAGCCTTTTCAAGTCGCCAAATTTATACCCCTCAACATTGAGAAGTGGGCCTTGTTTGGCAGCGCCTATAAACGGGTGCCTATGTATTCCGCCTTTCAAAGCCCTATCGCTCCCTGTGGCGGTTTCAAGTCCTGATATAATTTTGCTACCTTGACTTCTCAAACCGAAAAGCTAAGAACAACTACTCATCTGATTAACGTTAATGCTCACTAACCCACTACGCCACCTGCTGCTAGTTGCAGCCACCGTGATTACCTTGCCGGCAGTTGCCCAGCAAAAAGCCTCTCCGGACTCTGTCATTATCCGGAAAATATACAACGAGGCCCTGACCAGCACAAAAAGCTACGAAGACCTGCGTTACCTTACCAAAAAGATCGGTGCACGCCTCAGCGGTTCTCCGCAAGCAGCCGCAGCTGTTGAGTGGACCCGCCAGCTGATGCAGGACATGGACCTGGACACCGTATACCTGCAGCCCGTGATGGTGCCACATTGGGTGCGCGGTGACAAAGAGATCGGGCGTGTGTATAACTCCAGCTTGATAGGCAACGTGGACATGCACATTGCTGCGCTTGGCGCTTCGGTGGGCACAGGGCAGCAAGGCCTGAGTGCTGAGGTAATGGAGGTGCAGAATTTTGAGGAACTGGAAAAATTAGGCAAAAAGAACGTGAAGGGGAAGATCGTGTTCTTCAACCGACCATTCGATAACACCCATATCCAGACCATGCAAGCTTACAGCGGCGCCGTAGACCAACGTGGAGGTGGCCCTGTAGCGGCCGCTAAATTAGGCGCCGTGGGCGTGTTGGTACGCTCTATGGCCAACGAACTGCAGGACGTGCCCCATACCGGCAACACCCGCTACCAGGAGGGCGTGACAAAAATTCCGGCTGCCGCCATCAGTACCCGGGATGCTGAGCAACTGAGCCGCCTCCTTAAAAGCGATCCGAAGCTAAAGTTTTACATGCGCATGACTTCCGAGATGCTGCCCGATGTGTTGTCTTACAACGTGATTGGGGAGATAAAAGGAACCGAGAAGCCAGATGAAATTATCGCGGTGGGCGGGCACCTGGATTCCTGGGATTTAGGGGAAGGGGCACATGATGATGGCACCGGCGTAATGCAGTCTGTTGAAGTGCTGCGTTTGTTTAAGGAGCTTGGTATCAAGCCAAAGCGAACTGTGCGTGCGGTGATGTTTATGAACGAGGAAAACGGCTTGCGCGGCGGAACAAAGTATGCTGAGGTGGCTAAAGCCAAAGGAGAGAAGCACGTTGCCGCCATTGAGTCGGATGCAGGTGGCTTTACCCCGCGAGGGTTTAGCATAGAAGGCAGCAATGCGCAGTTAACCAAGCTGAAGTCGTGGAAGCCAATGCTAGCGCAATATGGCCTGAATGAATATGGTATGGGCCACGGCGGTTCTGACATTGGCCCGCTGAAAGGCCAGGGATCTGTAGCCCTGATTGGTTACCGCCCGGACTCCCAGCGCTACTTCGACTACCATCATACCGCCATCGATACCTTCGAGACGGTGAACCGCCGCGAGATGCAGCTGGGTGCCGCAGCCATGGCCTCGCTGGTATACCTGATCTCAGAGTATGGAATGTAGAAACTCAGATACAAGTAACAAGAAAGCCAGCCCTGCAATTGCCGGGGCTGGCTTTTTTGATTCTGTTCGGTAGTAAAATAATTGCGCGAGGGTCCACCCTCGTGAATATGTATGCCTGGGCCTCCGGCCCGATCGGATTGCAAATCCAATCTTATTGAAAGTCACGGATTGGAAATCCGCGCCAGGATAGGCTAGTGGGTGTGATTTCTCACTGCGTTCGAACTGATATAGGAGTTTTTGATGCACTAGCCTTAAGGCAGCAAGAGCGAACTATCACCATAGCTCAGGAAGCGGTAGTCGTTTTCTAAGGCGTGGGTATACACTTTTCGCCAGTCCTCGCCAATAAGTGCTGAAACCAGCAGTAATAGCGTGCTCTCGGGTTGGTGGAAATTGGTCACCAAGCCTGCACATACCCGGAAAGTATAACCCGGCGCGATAATGATTTGCGTGCTGGCATGCAGGTAGCCTGTCTTGTTATGCTCCATGTACGCGAGCAAAGCTTCCAGCGCCTCAGTAGCTGTGGGCAGTTCAGTGGCTTCATACGCTTGCCACTGGCTCACATGCAATTCTGTGAGCGGTAGACCAGGGTGTTGAATTACCTTAGCCCCAAGCCAATAAATACTCTCCAGCGAGCGCATGCTGGTGGTGCCCACCGGAATGATGGGTTTGCCCTGGTGCTGTAAGAGGCGCTGCAGCAGGGGCCGCGTGATGTAGAGCTGCTCGGCATGCATCTCATGCGCTTCCATCACCTCCGCCTTTACCGGTTTAAAGGTGCCAGCCCCCACATGCAGGGTCAGGTAGGCGGTGCCAATGTTGCGTTCCTGCAGCTGTGCCATCACGCGGTCGGTAAAATGCAGGCCAGCGGTGGGGGCGGCCACGGCTCCCTGTTGGTTCGCATATATGGTTTGGTAGCGGGTCTGGTCGTCAGGGGTAAGTTCGCGGTTGAGGTAGGGGGGCAGGGGCAGGCGGCCACAGCGCTCCAATACCTCGGCAAATGTCAGCTCGGCAGGCTCCCACGTGAAACGTATCAGGAAATGCCCGTATTGCTGCTCCTCGCGCGTTGCCCGCAGCATGCCGCCGTCGAAGCGCAACGACACCGGACCGCTTTTCCAACGCTTGTTGTTACCTACCAGGCATTTCCAGGTGCTGTTGCCTGTCTGCTGCATTGCCAACTGCACCTCACGGTAAGGGGCCACCGGCTCGAGGCAAAAAATTTCGACAGTGCCGCCGGTCTCTTTCTGGAAAATAAGCCGTGCCTGCACTACTTTGGTATTGTTGAACACCAACAGCGACTGCTCGGGCAATAACTCAGGCAAATCGGTAAAAACATGGTCCGACAAAGTGCCGCTCTTATACTCCAACAACTTGGAATGATCGCGCTCGGGCAGTGGGTATTTCGCGATGCGTTCCTCGGGCAGTTCGTACACAAAGTCTTTTATGGCCAGCTTCTTCGGGTTTGTCGTCATGGTATGGATGATAAGGGTAATGGTAAGGCTTATAATTCGCAGTGTTTCTGGAAACCCCTGCTGTCATTTCGAGCGTAGGGAGAAATCTGGCGGGGGTGTTCCTATAAATTTCTTTCGGCCACGCGAACTCCCTTTGGCTCTCGCCTCTAGAGCAGTCGAAAATAAAAGCGTTGTATTACAATTGTTTATAAAGAAAAAGGCAATTACAGGTTCTTCAGGAAATCCTCGTCCAGGTCAAGGGTGTCGTCGTCCGGGCCATCCTCTGCACTTGCCTCCCAGTCCACGTCCTGCATCAGGTCAAGTCCCTCAAAAATCAACTCGTCCAATTCTTCCTTAGAGCTGGCATCCAGGGTTTGCTCGAACAGGGCCAGCAGGTGCTCGCGCTGTTCGTTCACGAATATCTCATGGTACAGGTTATCAAATGTGCCGATTCGCTTTTGTACCACCTTGTCGATGGCTTTGGTATCGGGGGCTTGCAGGGCGTCTTGCAACACGGCCAGTACCTTCGCGCTCTTCTCGTTGTGCGAGAGGCGGGTAAAGGCCTTCACAAAAGCAAGGGCCACCACCAGGCGCAGGCGCTCAAAACGGAAATTGACCTCAGCCATACCCTTTCCCGCCTCTGACCTTGAAGCACGGTATGCCCGTTCAAAATCCTGGTAAATCTGGCTGGCCGCATCAGCCGAAAGCGGGGCTTGGGCTGTATCGTATGCCGTTTCTAGTAATAAGGTTAAGCTTTTGGCGCTCATAGGTGTTTCAGTTTCCTGGTAAAGTCTGCAAAGGTACGGCTTTCTAGGGTTTTACCCTACCCGTTTCAGGGGCAGCTTATTAGGTAAAAACAATTCTGTTTTAGCCTGAACATAATTGTATCGATATCTCCTGCCTTTATGGAATTAAGCCCCCGCTAACTATAATCTTTTACTCACTAAAAATTATCAGTGTTTGCGGTGCTTTGCTGTGTTCAAAACATAACGCATGTATAAAACAGTGCAATTTAATTATGAGCCCTGATGAACCCCTTTAGGGTATGGGTACCGTATAGATACTACTGCTGCATGCTAGCAGTACACGCGCCAAATCATACCCTAATGTGCTCTTGCAATTTGTGAGACGCATTTATCTCGGAGATTCCCTCCAACCCTTCACCCTAAGTAAGTAGTGCACGCGCTGTGGCGTCACAGCGTGGTATAGCTGTTCGTGGTGTAGCCATTGCCTTGAAAAAGGTAAAGCTACATGACAAATTTAATTGTATTCCTTTTCTGGGTTTTCACAGATCCAGACGGAGCAGCAATACAATTAAACGAGGCGAAAGAATTATAGCACGCATGCACAGTAGCGGCCGATTTCAGAGCCATTTTAACCCTTTTTGTATGCAAAACAAATTTACCCCCCTGCTTCATAAAGCAATTTATGCCCAACTCTATCAAAGTGCTACAGCCGGCTGGCTCACTTTGCTTTTCCTGTGTTTCACGCAGTTTGCCGCAGCGCAGACAATCAGCACCGTAACCCCAACCTGTGTGAATACAGGGCAGGCTGTTACCTTAACCGTTGCGGGTGCCAACTTCAGAACTACTAGCAACATTCGGGCAGAGTTCTATTCTACCCCTGGAGGCGTAGAAAGCGCAAATGCGGTACAGATACTCTTAGCTGGTGTGACCAGTAACGCGACAAGCGGCACAAACGGAAGTATTGTCACAATTTCAATTCCTGCCAATGATCCAGTTTTAAGTCAAGTCAGAACGCTATACATAAGATTAGCGAACCGCGATGGCGGAAGCCCAAACTTCAATAAACCAACCAGTGCAAGTGCTGGTGTACTCAATATTGCGCAAGCTCCGGCAGCTCCGGGGCCAATTACCGGTCCTGCCACGGTTTGTCCCGGCTCAACACACACCTATAGTGTGGCAGCGCAGCCTGCAGGAGTCACATTTAACTGGGTGCTCCCCTCTGGAGCAAGCATTGCCAGCGGAGCAAACACCAACAGCATCACTGTTAATTTCTCGCAGAATGCCCAGACCGGCACTATAGCAGTTTCCTCTTCAAATTCTTGTAATAACTCAGGCGGCACCACTACTACGGGCGTTACGGTAAGTCCGGTTCCTCAGGCTCCCACTGCCTCAGCGCCACCACCCGTGTGTGGCCCCGCAAGCGTGACACTAACAGCTTCAGGAGCTCCTGCGGGAGGTTCTTATAGGTGGTATACTGTTATTAGCGGTGGCAATCCTATTGCCGGGGCAACGCAAAATCAGTTTACAACGCCAACCATTAATGAGCCGCGAAATTATTACGTGTCTGTGGTGAATGCTACTGGCTGCGAAAGCCCGCGTACGCAGGTAACAGCCGCCGTTTACGCCACGCCCACTGCTACTGTAATTCCGCAGGGAAACCAAACGCTCTGCGCCGGGAATACCATTACCCTAACCGCTAACCCACAGCCACCCGGCCAAAACTATACCTACCAATGGTATAATAGCAGCGGGCTAATGGAGGGCAAAACAGGCCAGAACATTATCATTGGTGAGGCAGGTAATTATTATGTGATCGTCAAGAACTTTGATACCTGCACCAGTCCGCCATCCAACAGTGTCACCATCACGGTAAACCCAAGGCCTAGCTTAGCTACAACTATCTCTGGAGACGAAAGGTGCGGACCGGGTATAGTGAACCTAAGTGCGCAGCCCGGAGCAGGCGGCTCTGCCGTGCGTTGGTATGATGCCAGCACCGGCGGCACAATGGTATTCCAGGGCACCAACTTTTCCCCTGATTTAACGGAGTCGCAGATATACTACGTGGCTACCTATAACCCACAGACAGCTTGTGAAAGTGTCCGCAGCCAAGTGAATGCAACCGTGAAGCCGCTGCCGGTTGCTCAGATACGGGAAGAAGTTCCCAAGTGCCAGAACCCTAATCAGAACGAAACCACAGACTTCATCCTACGAGGCACTGCTACAAACGCCAATTTCCTGAATTGGGAGGTGGTAAGCGGAACGGCAACAATTGAGGTTTCGCCATCAGACCCTTATACCCCCATCGTGCGGGTGCAGGGCACTGGCACCGTGCGCGTACGCCTGACAGTGCAGAGTGGCAACGGATGTGGTACAGATGTAGCTGAGCGGGATTTAGTAGTGAACCCCGTGCCTGATGCAGTTGCCCTGAATGCGCCACCGGTGCAGCGATGCGGATTGGGTAATGTTACCCTCAACGTCTCTGGTGCGCCACAAGGCTTTTCTTATGCCTGGTTTGATTCTCCGAATGGAGGAAGTCAGGTTGGCACTGGAGAACAGATAAATGTACCTCTGACTGCCATCGGCACACAGTTCTTTTATGTTGCCTTGCTAAACAGCTCAGGTTGCAGCAACCCAAGCCGTACGGCAGTGGCCGCGACTGCCAACGACCCCAATAACCCGACAACAGCCACAGGCGAAGTGCTGGCCAATGGAGAGAATATCACGGGCAGTACTTCCCTGGAGGTGGGGCAGCCGGTAACGTTCTCAGCGCTCTCGAATGTTGTGGATAACAACAATGCCGCTTCTTTCCAGTGGTTTAT
This sequence comes from Pontibacter sp. CAU 1760, assembly GCF_054482735.1. NCBI lineage: Bacteria > Pseudomonadati > Bacteroidota > Cytophagia > Cytophagales > Hymenobacteraceae > Pontibacter > Pontibacter sp. CAU 1760. The sequence continues at coordinate 61,660 of NZ_JBTLRL010000009.1, read as the reverse complement.
GGATACCGGTAATGGGCCGGAACTAGTGCCAGGCGAAACAAACCTCGAGTTCAACATCAGCGCACTTCCCGAAAACTTCCAGTCGGTGATGCTGGAGATTACCCCAACCAACGAGATCTGTTATAACGAGAACCCGCAGCAACTGCTCTCCGGACCAATCCAAACCTTCCCTGTGGAACTGATCTACCTGAACGCCAAACTGACAGGTACTAAAGTGGAACTGGAATGGGCAACCGCTTCGGAGCAGGACAACGCAGGTTTCGAAGTGCAAGTGTCGGAAAATGGATCTACATACCGAAAGCTGGCTTATATCCCGACCAAGAACGGCAATTCCAGTATCAAGCAGGTTTACGTGTATACCGATCTGGAGAACGGCAAGAAAGGTACCCGCTACTACCGCCTGAAGCAGGTCGATACCAGCGGCAGCTTCGAGTATTTTGGTCCGCGTGTTGTGAGCATTGGGCAGTCAACTAGCCGGGTGATTGCGTTCCCTAACCCTTTCAAAAACGAAATAACGTTGGATATTGCAGCCGAGGAAGCTGGTGAGGTAATCGTAGTGATTACGGATGCAGTTGGAAAGCAAGTCCTAACACGCAGTATACCAGCGAAGCAGGGTTACAATACCGAACTGATTCGGCTGGATGATAACCTTCCGACAGGGATGTATATTATCCGGGCAAAAGTAGGGAATGCCACAGAGTACATCAGAATACTGAAACAAGAATAGGGCTTCCATTAAACCAAGCACAAACAGCAATAGCCGGGCCATCAAGTCCGGCTATTGCTGTTTATGCTGGCACCAGATTTTTGCGCGTAAAAGAAATATCATGTTAAGGGACGGTTATATACATGGTTAAGTTAAAACTGATGTTGGAAGTGCTAACGCAAGTTGCGAGGTACGACCATAATTTTCTCCCGCCTTACTTGCCAGACAGACAGATCCATTTCATTTTCTTCCAGAATGCCCCACTACTGTTAAGGCCTTGCAGTAGTATTAGATTTATAACTCGGATATGGAAATTGCCCTCAGCTAGGCAACGTTGAAACATCGGTATAAACAGAACTGAGCTGCCTTGCTCTGTAGGAAGGGATATTTCCGGAGACCTAAATCGCCTTATTCAAAAGAGTAGTTAGTGGGCAATTAAAAGCAATGGTTTAACCTGTTTTTGCGAGTAAAAACTTATTTTAATTATATATTGGCTGATTTTGTGGTGGCAAACTATGCGTAATACTGCAAATGTATATAACACAACATATATAATACTTTTATTATATTATATATTGCAAATATTTAACTTTTGTGATATTTAACTAAGGTTTTTTTCTATTATGTAAGGGGCTACGGATACCCGCTATTTAGCTGTTTAAATACATTATTTTAATTTTTGCTTTAAAATTTATCCTTTTGTTCGACTTTTACTTAAATTAAACGTTATTATAGTCTAATTAAATATAACTAAAGTTTAATATTATACTATAAAGTTTGCGTTTGTCAGTCTAAGGCGAAAGTTGAACGTGTAATTTACCTGGTATCTCATACCTGTAAGGGCATTTTGTGTAGAGGAATAGCTGATAAATCATATTAAAACTGCTTTAGGTGTGATTTTTTGTAAGAAAAATCGCATTAAGGGCCTTTTATGCCCTTTTAAATGGTGTTTCCAAAGTTTAATAAGATTTAATATTGATAAAACACAATATATCTGTTTGTGGTCATTAAGCTAGTATCCTAACCCTAACCCCTAATTTGTATGCAACACAATTTTACACACAGTCTTGCTTGTTGGCTCAAGGCAAGGCACCTCTCGATGATAACCGCAGGCTTGCTGCTGTTCTTTATGTTGCTGGCCCAAGTGGCGTCGGCGCAGACGTTGGCTATTACTACACTTGAGCCTTCTTGTAATTTTGTAGGGCAGACAATGACTTTGACAATCAACGGTACTGGCTTTACAACAAATGGGGCTAATATCGCAAAGGTAAAAATAAATGGTAACTTCATAAATGATCCGACAAGTGTAACATCCACTAAAATTGTGGTTACGGTACAATCCACTGTAATCCCAACAAGTGGGAGTTATAGCGTTGTAGTTTCACAAACTAAAGGTGCGGATAATTCTGCGCCTGCAACCTTAAATATTATAGGCTTACCTACAGCACAGAACGTACGACGTTGCGGCACAGGTACAGTAACATTAACTGCTAATAATGCTCCTTCTGGAGGCGGATATAAGTGGTATACAGCAGCAACTGGCGGCACTCTTGTTGCAAGTACAAAAACATTCACACCCTCTATTTCTAATACTACAACTTATTATCTTGCTGCAACTTCACCTCTTGGTTGCGAAACTATAGCACGAACGGCAGTTGTTGCTACTGTTGATCCTAATCCTACTATAATAATTACAAACCCGGCAACAGTTTGCTCACCTAACACAGTAAATCTTACAGCAACAGCTGTAACTTCAGGAAGCACATCTGGCTTAAGTTATACCTATTGGACTGATGCTGCTGCAACAGTCAGTTTAGGGAATCCAGCAGCTGTACCTGCGGGAACTTATTATATCAAGGGTACTAATACAACTACTGGATGCTTTGATATTAAGCCAGTTGTAGCTACAGTAAACACTGTGCCAACAGCAACTATAAGCACAAGTACGCCTACAACATTTTGTCAAGGAGAATCTGTATTACTCACGGCAATTGCAAACCCGACTTCACCAGCAGTAGGCTCATACAACTACCAGTGGAGGCTGAACGGCACAAACATCACTAGTGCAACTGCCCCAACATATACGGCAAGCGCTTCAGGAGATTACTCAGTTGTAATTACTGCCTCAACTGGATCTTGTGCCAGCGCACCATCAAGCGCAGTTGCAGTTACAGTAAACCCAACTCCAGGCCTTCCAACAAGTCCTTCTGTAACTCTTAATCCTCGATGTGGCAGTGGAGAAGTGACATTTCAAGCAACTGTAGGCACAAATGGTAATGCTATAAGGTGGTATGATGCTCCGAGCGGAGGTAACTTTCTAGGAGAAGGAAACTTATCAGGCCAAGTTAGTACTTTGCCCCGCACTATATCCACTACTACGACACTATATGCCAGTACTTATAACAGCTCCTCACAGTGTGAGAACACATCTAGAGTTGCTATTACAGCTAACGTAAAGCCGCTTCCTACAGCGGTTATCACGCAGGGTGCAAATGCCTCTTTTTGTGCAGGCAGCACTACAACGCTTACGGCCCAAAATGTCTCAGGTAATTCTTATGTCTGGCTTTTAAATGGAAGCCCCTTGGCGACACAGCCAAACAGCAACACCTTAGTTGTAAACCAAGCAGGCAGTTACAGCGTGCAGGTAACAAATGATGGTTGTAGCGCTACGTCGGCTGCCACCACTGTTAGTGCAACTCCACTGCCCACTGCTGCCATTACATCACCAGCGTCCGGCACACAAATCTGTGCCGGACAGTCTGTAACGCTTAATGCGCAAACCGGAACGGGCTATACCTATGCTTGGACTAGAAATGGTACAACCATTCCGAATGAAACTAGTGCTACCTTATCAGTAGTGCAAGGCGGCGATTACCGTGTATTGGTAACAGCAAACGGTTGTTCCGCTACTTCTGAACTAGTTAATATCATCGTAAATCATACCCCTAATGCCACCATTACAGCAGAGGGGCCGTTGCAGTTCTGTTTGGGCGGCTATGTGCGGCTCCGGGCACCCAATGCACCAGGCGGAGAAGTTTACTCTTATGAGTGGTTCCGGGGTGACGTTTTAGTATCTACTGACCCCACTGCTCCCTTCTATGATGCGCTGCTGTCAGGAAGCTATACCGTAAAAATCACAACTGACAACGGCTGTACCAATACCTCAGCTGAACGTGTTGTGTCTGTTGGCTCTCCTACTGAGGCCGCCATCAGTTATGCCGGTGATACTGAGTTTTGCCAGGGCGGTCTTGTCTCACTGCGTGCCAACGAAGCACCACAGAGCCAGACTTATACTTATGAGTGGTTTAAGAATAATGTTTCGTTAGGCTTTACAGGAAGAATTTATGAGGCCAAGGAGAGTGGTAGTTATCATGTAGTAGTAACCAGCAGTGGCTGCACCAAACCTTCGGATGAAGTGGTGGTAACCGTTTATCCGAAGCCTTCTGCTACTGTGAGCAGCCCGCAACCTGCCCAGTGCATAGGAAGTGGCAATACAACCACATTTACAGTAAACGCTACCTACACAGGTACCTCAGCTGTATGGGCCTCTAGTAATCCAAATTTTGTAATCCAAAATCCGGTTTATGACAATGGTGTGGCATCTGCTACGGTAATAGCCACAGGTACCGGAGACGCTGTTATAAGCCTTACTGCCAGCCGAACAGAAACTGCTTGTACGAGCGGTGTCGGAACTGTTGGCTTAACGGTGCGGTCGCTCCCAGTAACCACTGTGTCAGCCTCCGGCAGCACTACTTTCTGCCAGGGCCAAAGTGTTACGCTAAGTGTACCATCCGCGCCAGGGGCATCTTATGAGTGGTTTATGGAGGGTAACCCCAACCCTGTAGGTTTTGCCAACAGCTATTCGGCCAGTGTGCAAGGTGTGTATAGCGTAAAGGTGACTGATAACGGCTGCGTAGCAACCTCCAGTCCAACTACGGTAACCGTTAATGCATTACCGACAGCTTCTATCACCCCTTCGGGTCCGGCTGCCATATGCGAAGGCGGTTCCGTAACCTTAACAGCAAACACAGACACAGGCACTAGTTTCATCTGGTTCCGAAACGGCAGCGAGCAGGTAGGAACAGGACCAACATTTAGTGCTACAGCTGCAGGTAGCTATACCGTGCAGGCTACCAATGCCAACGGTTGTAACCAAACCTCTGCCCCGACGGTAGTGAACGTAAACACGGCCCCATCAGCAACCGTCACCATAATTGGCAGCACGAACTTGTGCCAAGGCCAAACAGCGACACTACAGGCACCTGCGGCGCCATCAGGCAAAACGTACACCTACCAATGGTTTAATGGCAGTACGTTGATACCAGCCGAGAACGGCGGCACCAACACGTCTTATACTGCCGGAGCAGCGGGAAGCTACGCTGTGCGGGTTACGGATGTAAGCACCACGCTGAACTGTAATACCACAACAACACCTCCTGTCGTGATTCAAGTAATACCTGTGCCGGGAATGCCGGGTGTTGCACAGAACGGACAGAACGAGAGATGTGGTACTGGAACTGTGACACTTACTTCGACACTTGGTACCGATGGAACTGTAAACCGATGGTATGATACTAATACTTCGACTGCAATTCTTAGTCAGTCGCTGACCTTTACAACGCCAAGCTTATCAGCATCCCGCGACTATTTTGTGTCCACTTATAATGCAACCACTGGATGCGAGAGCACTAGAGTGATGGTGCCTGCCGTAATTAAGATTACACCAACCCTGGCCATTACCTCACCAGTGGCATCTACTTTTTGTGCTTCTGATGCGGCGCAGGATCTCACGGCTACCCCTACGGGTGGTACCTTCCGCATCTTGCAGGGCACTACCGTACGGGATGGAAATGCGACTTCATTCAACCCAGCTGCACTAGGTGCAGGTTCTTATACTGTTGAATACAGCTATACCGCACCAAACGGATGTTCGAACACTACGACAAAAAATGTGACGGTGAACCCGGGCTTAACGGCACCAACCACGAACCTAGTAGCTGGAAGGACTTATTATACCGGAGCACGCTATAACGGACAGTATTATCTGGTGCTGACAGGTACAGCGGCCCCAGCAGGAGGAACGGCTGTATTCTCTGGGCCTGGTGTAACAAAAGTGGGCAACGAGTTCAGGTTTACAGCTTGTAACGCTTTACAAACTGGCCAAACGGAGGCCCCTGTGAATATCGTGTATACTATAACTAATAGTTCAGGCTGTACCAGTTCCACAACCACTGCCATCAATGTGAAGCGGTCAACTTTCACATTGGTGCTGCAGGCTACGCCATTCCCAGTATGTAAGAGTGTTAATACCTCCTATGTAGCTAGAGTACTACGAGATGCTGTTGTGAATTTACCGAGTACCGCTGATGTGAGAACTCAGCCAATAAATGTGGTCTCTTTTGAGGAAGATGTATCTGCACTCTTCAATATTGAAGCAGGTATTGGATCAGGTGTAAATAACCCGTCTAATTACAATAAGGGTGCAACCTTTAGCAATTCCAGTCTTTCATCGGAGGAATTCTATTTGGCAAGAGCAACACCAACAGGTACTTTCTCCTCCTGTGCCAGTGTGTCCCAACTCTTGTCGAACAAGATTTACCTGGGTACTCCAGAAATTAGTATTACAAGGTCAGTTCCTGGTTCTATATGCCCGGGTACTTCAGTAACATTTACTGCTTCTACCACAAGCTCTAACCCAGGTACTATACTCTACCAGTGGACAGTGAATGGAACAGCAGTACCAAACGCTACTACGAGTACATTCACATCCTCTACCTTACAAAACGGTGATGTGGTAGCAGTAGAATATAATGTAGTGAACGGTGGCTGTGCAAACCGCATCGCGAACAACACCTTTACCATGGTGGTCGTAACGCCGCAAACCGTAACGGGTGGCAGTTACTGTGCCGGTACCTCAGGCTTCCCTATCAGCATGGGTGGCTCGCAGGTCGGAGTGAATTACCAATTGGTGAGGATCGATAATGGCAGCCCGGTTAATGTGGGTACTGCTTTGGCAGGTAATGGCAGTGCTCTAACCTTCAGCAATCAGCCAGCAGGCACCTACTCGGTGGTGCCGGTATCAGCGAATGGGGCATGTGGCAAGTTTAATGATGTGGTTGTAACCGAAACACCTCTACCCACATTGTTTACAGTGTCAGGCGGTGGCCGCTACTGTGCAGGTGGTGCAGGTGTGCCGGTGCTGGTGAGTGGATCGCAGCCAGGTATCACCTACAGGCTGATGAATGGAACAACGGAAATAGCTGCTGTCACACGCACAACAGCCGAAGCATTCTCCTTTAGTAATGTAATGGCTCCTGGCACATACACAGTGATTGCCTCGACAACCGCGAACCAGCCTGCCACTGCGGCATGTACCCAACAGATGACTGGAAGTGCAACCATTGTGGTGGACTCCCTGCCTGGCTTAGCCAGCGCACAGAACGTGGAGCGCTGTGCCAGTGGAGATGTTATACTAAGCGCAACCGGAGCACCGGCTAATGGCAGCTATAACTGGTACTCCGCACCATCTGGTGGCCAGCTACTTGCTACTGGACCAAGCACTTATACGGCGCAAAACATCAGCACCACCACTTCTTACTATGTAGTGGCAGTAAGTGAATTCGGTTGCGAGAGTGCTACCCGCACGAAGGTAGACGCTATTGTGAGAGAGAGGGCCGTACCAATAGGTGATATTTATGTCAATGGTCAGCCTATAACGAGCAACACGAGACTAGAAGCTGACAAGTCGGCTACCTTTACGGTGGCGGCCACGAATGTAACCAGTGCTGATGTTACGCTTTATGAGTGGAAGTTAACCACAACTTCGGGTGGCACGAAAGTGATAGGAGGTAATTCCCCATCCGTAACGTTTAATGTGCCGAAAGACTATACCGAACTGACGGTGCTTATGACACTCTCAGAAAGCAGTTGCTTTACCGCCAATTCACTCTCTTTGATCGCCGGCCCAGTGCAGACGTTCCCAGTCGAGATCATCTACCTGAACGCTACCAAGCAAGGCAACCAGGTAGTGCTGGAGTGGGCAACCGCGTCGGAGCAGGACAATGCAGGCTTTGAGGTGCAGGTGTCGGAAGATGGCCAGACGTACAGAAAGCTAGCCTTCATCCCGACTAAAAACGGAAATGCCAGCACCAAGCAACTGTATACCTACACTGATAAGGAGAGTGGGAAGTTCGGTACCCGCTACTACCGCCTGAAGCAAATAGATGCCAGCGGCAGCTTCGAGTACTTTGGGCCGAAAGTGGTGCAGTTCGGACAAGTAGCCAGCCGTGTGATTGCCTACCCGAACCCTTTCCAAAGCGAAGTAACGCTGGATATTGCAGCAGAAGAAGCCGGGGAGGTGGTACTACTGATGACAGATGCCGTGGGCAAGCAACTGCTCAAACGCACTATCTCTGTGAAGAAGGGCTTTACGACGGAGAAGCTGAAGCTCGATAACACGCTGCCGGTTGGCCTATACATCATCCGGGCGCAGGTGGGCAATACTACCCAGTACATCAAACTGTTAAAAGAATAACGCATACAAGTAACAAATAGGGTTTAAAGCTGAAAGAGCCGGGTATTTTATCCGGCTCTTTTGCTTTGTATGAATCATATATCACCTGAAAGCACCGTTGCCCGTAAAGCATATTTGAACTGAAAAGTACAACTGATGAAAGCAATATACTATGAAAGCTATGGCGGTGCCGAGGTGCTGCAGTTTGGTGAACAGCCATCCCCGGAAGCGAGCGAAAATCAACTGTTGGTGCGGGTGCATGCCACTAGCGTGAACCCCATCGACTGGAAAATCCGGTCAGGGCACCTGCTGCCTGTAGCGGGGCTCAGCTTTCCTAAAATTCCGGGGCGCGATGTGGCTGGCGTAGTAGCGGCTGTAGGAGCCAACGTTACTGCCTTTAAGCCCGGCGACAAAGTGTTTGGGATGGTAGAGCACGACATGGGCGGCGCAGCAGCAGAATTTGCCGTGATGGCTGCCGATATGGCCGTGCCTATTCCCGACAACCTGACTTACCTGGAGGCTGCCGCAGTTCCTTTAACCGCACTCACGGCCTTGCAAGCCCTCCGCGATAAAGGCGAACTGGCAGCAGGGGAGAAGGTGCTCATCAACGGGGCATCCAGTGGCGTTGGTACTTTTGCTGTGCAAATAGCCAAAGCCTTAGGTGCAAGCGTGGTAACCGGTGTTTGCGGCCCCGACCATATGGAGCTTGTCAGGAGCTTAGGGGCGGACCACGTGATTGACCATACCCAGGAAGACTTTACAATTGAGCATAACTGTTATGATGTAGTGTTTGACGCTGTGGCGAAAAGCACATACCTCCAAAGCAAGAACAGCCTGTGCGCCAATGGCCGGTACGTTACCACGGTACCCAATCCCAAAGACCTTACCCTAGGGTTAGCCATGTCGGTTTTCTCAGATAAAAAACTCAAGGTGATGATGACGGATGACAAAGGGGATGACCTGCGCCTGATCAGCGGCTGGCTTGAAGCGGGCATCATCAGACCAGTTATCGATAGGGAGTACCCGCTTGAGCAGATAGCCGAAGCCCACGAGTACAGCGAAGCAGGCCACGCCGCCGGTAAGATTGTATTGGTGGTAGACTGAAGTTCTTTAAAAATGGCGCAAGCCTTCATGATAGCGCGAGCCTCCAGGCTCGTGCTGTTTATTTTAAGGCATCCGGCCTTGATATCAATCCTTCTGCTATATCCTTCGAATACGAGACACGGGCCTGGAGGCTCGCGCTATTAGCGAAACACAATCAACAAAGCTGTCAGAGAAATACAAAATGTATCCGGGAGGCTTGTTTTTCGTGACATGGAGTGTCGTAGGGGGAGTTGACGCTTTTACGAGAAGTTTGTATGCGGAAGAGCTTATCAGCAACCTGAATTACTAAATAGAGCACTAACAAGGATTTGCAAGTATATAGCTTTTGCCTGATGCCCAGTCATCTGCATATGATTTGTACCGCAACGGAGCCTACTAACCTAAGCCATTTGCTCCGCGACTTCAAGAGTTATACTGCCCAAAAAATCATTCAGTTGATCGAGAATAACCCGCAGGAAAGCAGAAAAGAATGGATGGTATATCTCTTCAAATATTATGCAAAAGGGAGTAGCTATAACAGTGTTTTCCAGTTCTGGCAGCAGCACAACCATCCGACTGACTTAACAAGTGCTGAAATGATACAGCAGACACAAGATTACCTTCATGCCAATCCGGTAGAGGCACGGCTGGTCACTGAAGCACAGTAGTATGTACGCAGCAGCCAGCGCCCATTGGGAATGTAACGTTAAGCTACAGGAAATTTAATAGTATTAGGTGCTGAGCAATATTGATAAACCAAATTCTCTGGTAACTACCCTATACCCAGTAAGATTAGCCGGCGCAGGTCTTCTTCCCGCAGAAGTCCGCGTACAATCTGGTTGCCAATCTCAAAGGTAGGCACCGCGGTGACCTTGGCTTCTTCGTAGGCGTGCTTCAACGCTTGCTGGTGTGCCTCACGGTAGGTGCGTTTTTCCAGTGCTTCTTTAAATGCCTTTTGGTCCAGGCCAAGTTCTCCTGCCAGCTTTGTGAGCACCTCAACATCCCCCAGGTCCTGCTCCTCCTGGAAGAAAGCTGTGAACATGCGGTGGGTATAGGCTTCGCCTTTGCCATGCTCTTTCGCAAATTGGTAGCCCTCAAACGCCAGGTGGGTATGGGGTTGCGGCGACACCTTCGGCAGCACCATCTCTGTGTCCAGTTGCGCAGCCATGGGGTATACCGAATTCTGCCATGTGGTCTGCAGGTAATCTTCTTCGGGTTTGAGCGTGGGGGTAGGCGCAGGCCGCAGCTCGAAAGGCATCCACTCTATTGCCACTTTATCTTCCAGGCCCTTCACTGCCCTTTCTAACACTACCTCTCCCAGGTAGCAGTAGGGGCACACAAAATCAGAATACACTTTTATTTGCAGCATAAGCTTCCATAGTTGGGTCAAGTGTTATTTACCAGCTTCAGTGTAAAATGTTTTCTCTTTGTTGGCACAACAACAAATATCTGGGAATCTTATTAAATTGAACTTCCAAAGAAAACGACTGCATGATCCGGAATATATTTTTTGTGCTTGCTCTTGCCTTAAACATCGCTGCCTGCCAGCAACCGCAGCAAGCAAACCACACCACCCAACAAGCAACAACCTCTATTGTCTACTACCCCGGGGAGGGTGACGACTGGGAACGCCGTAACCCCGAGGAACTTGGCCTGGACCCCGTTAAGCTTCAGGAGGCCGTAGCCTATGCCAAAACACAGGAAACGACGCAGGTTGAAAAGGACTTCTCGACGCAGGAGGAGATTTTCGGGAAGATGCTGGGGCCGTTGCCTGCTGAGCGTGCCGCTACCAACGGCATCATCCTGAAGGACGGCTATATTGTGGCCGAGTGGGGCGAAACTGAACAGCCAGACCCTACTTACAGCGTTGCCAAGAGCTTTTTGTCTACTATTCTGGGCCTCACCATCGATAGGGGGATGATTGAGAACATCAAAGACCCGGTAGCGAAATATGTCAGGGATGGGGGGTATGATTCGGAGCAAAACAAGCAGATAACCTGGGAGCACCATGCCCGCCAAACCACGGAGTGGGAAGGAGAATTATGGGGCAAGAAGCACGATTTTGTGGGGAAAGAGGAGTATGGCAAAGGCGAGCGCAAGCCTCGTGCCCTGCAGCAACCAGGCACTTACTACGAGTATAACGATACCCGCATCAACCGCTTTGCCCTGTCGCTGCTGCGCCTTTGGGAGAGGCCATTGGCGGAGGTGTTGGAGGATGAGATCATGGACCCGATCGGGGCGTCTGATACCTGGCGCTGGGTACCCTATCCTAACGCAAAGGTGATGATCAATGGGGAGGAAATGCCGTCGGTGAGCGGTGGTACGCGCTGGGGCGGTGGCCTCTGGATCAGCGCCCGCGACGAAGCCCGTTTCGGCTATTTATACTTGCGCAACGGCCGTTGGAAGGACAAGCAGTTACTTTCCGAAACCTGGGTAACGGAAGCTACCACCCAGCGTGGCCCTGTTGGCCCGGACTACGGCTACTTGTGGTGGCTGAACACCGAAGGAAAAGCCTGGCCGAGTGCCCCAACCAGCAGTTACGCAGCCCTGGGTGCCGGCCAAAATACGGTATGGGTAGACCCAGAGCACGACATCGTGATCGTATGGCGCTGGCACAACGGCAACCAGGACGAACTGTTCAAGCGCGTGCTGGAAGCCGTGAAATAGCCTTGCCATTATTTCATTAATTGGATAAACATATATGATAACATCCGCTACATCGCTACAGCAAACGAGGCTCGTGCACCGGGTGGCGGTAGGCTGCTTCTATTTTTTGCAGGGGCTGAGCTTTGCCAGCTGGGGCTCCCGCATTCCGGCCATTCAGCAAAAGATGGGTTTGTCGGAAGCGGCATTGGGAGGGGTGTTGCTTGCCTTGCCGGTGGGGCTGTTGCTGTCGTTGCCCCTGGCGGGTTGGGTCATTGCGAAAGTTGGTAGCCGCCGAGTCGTGATTTTCTCAGCCATCCTTTACAGTGCTGTGTTAGTGGCAGTGGGCTACTCCGAAAACACCCTGCAACTGGTGCTGGCGCTTTTTGTCTTCGGCTTCGCCGGTAACATGATGAATATTTCGGTGAACACGCAGGGCGTAGGGGTGGAAGAACTGTACCAGAAATCCATCATGGCCTCGTTTCATGGGATGTGGAGCCTGGCAGGGTTCACGGGTGCCGCGATTGGCACACTGATGATCGGAAAAGGCATCGCCCCGTTTCAGCATTTCCTGCTGATCATGCTGCTGTCTTTCATAGCTATTGCCATCGCTTCCCGGTATGTGCTGCGCACCGATGCGAACACAGATGCCGATAGACCTATTTTTGTGATGCCGGATAAGTCTTTGATTGACCTTGGGGTTATCTGCTTCTTCGCGATGATCTGTGAAGGCGCGATGTTTGACTGGAGCGGGGTATACTTTAAGAAAGTGATTGGAGCCGAGAGCGCCTGGGTTGGGGCTGGTTATACGGCCTTTATGTGCACCATGGCAGGTACCCGCTTTATCGCCGACTGGTTTACGGTGCGTTTTGGTCTGAAGCGTATTTTGCAGGCCAGCGGACTGCTTACCGCGCTGGGCTTATTGGTAGCCGTGCTGTTGCCGCACCTTTATACTGCCATTTTGGGCTTTCTATTGGTTGGCGCGGGTGTGTCGTCGGTTGTGCCGCTGGTGTACAGTGCTGCCGGAAAGTCTAAGGTCATGTCGCCGGGCGTGGCGTTGGCAGCAGTTTCGACTATCGGCTTCTTCGGTTTCCTGATTGGTCCGCCGCTCATCGGTTTTGTGGCAGGTGCCACGAGCCTGCGTGTTTCCTTCACCATCATCGCAGCCATGGGACTGAGTGTGGCGTTGGTGGCTACTAGATCAAAGTCGATTGTCTGAGTCACGATACAGCAGGGCTGTTGGAGGAAATATACCTACGCTTGTGCTTTCTGCTGCTTTCAGCACCCACCCCTGTCCTATTAGGAATGGAGTTTTATTTAAGGCACATGCCCTCTAATATGTAACAGGCCTATTTGGCCTTCCGGGCCAGTTGAGTCGGAGACTCAACCTTATTTGTAAGTCACGAATCTGGAGATTCGCGCCAGAAATAATAAAACGAAACGATCCTGATCCGAAGAAGGTAAACTTGCAGTCTCTCGCGTCCCGTGAGTGTCAGGTATACTTGGGCCTCCGGCCCAGCCATTTACAAGCTTGGCGTCATTGTCAGACATAATCTTGAAACCTGCGCCAGTAAAATATAGCGTATGAAGTCGTCCTGATCCACAAAGAGGGAGGGTGCGTAATTCCATCAGTTGTACTATGGCTTAAAACAGCAGCGCCACCTCATTTGGGGTGGCGCTGCTGTTTGCTATAAGATTTATACCTACTGGCGGCAGGTACAATGTTCGCCGGCAATGCCTTCGAAGCGGGTATCGGCCCCTTCATGCCAGTCGAAGGCGGTGGCGTACTTGTTGTTCTCCCACCAGAATTTGCCCGGCTTGCTGTCGTAGTTCCCGGTTTCAGCCATGGTCGCGGCATCATACAGACGGCCATTCACCATCGTGTACTTCACCTGCTCCGAGTTCTGGATATTCTCCAGCGGGTTGGCATCCAGCACGATCAGGTCGGCCAGCTTGCCGGTTTCCAGTGAGCCAATCTCCTTGCTCATACCCAGGTACGAAGCGCCGTTCAGGGTAGCAGCACGAAGTGCTTCATGGTTGGTCATGCCGCCTTGCTGCAGCATCCAGAGCTCCCAATGGGCACCCAAACCCTGTAACTGACCATGCGCGCCCAGGTTCACTTTCACGCCATGGTCCGTCAGTGCCTTGCAAGCTTCCGAGGTCTTAAAGTATCCGTTCTTGTATTCCTCATCCGGCACCTGCGTCACGAAACGGGCGCGGCCGTCGATCACGGAGCGCGGCGTGAATTTCAGCAGCCGCTCTTTCTCCCATACCTTGGTATTCTGGTACCAGTAGTACTCGCCGTTGGTCGCACCGTAATTCACAATCAGGGTAGGGGTATAACCAGAGTCAGAGGCTTTCCATACCTCCAGCACGTCCTTGTAAAGCGGGGCCACCGGAATGTTGTGTTCGATGCCGGTATGGCCGTCCAGGACCATGGTCATGTTATGGAAGAAAGTGGAACCGCCCTCCGGGTACACGCTCATGTCGAGTTCGCGGGCTGCCTGAATCACCTGTTGGCGCTGCTCGCGGCGTGGCTGGTTGTAGCTCTTCACCGAGAAGCCGCCCACGGCCTTCAGGCGGCGCAGGTGCGAGCGAGCATCATCAATGCTATTGATCACGGCCTTAAAATTGCCGTCGGCGCCATACAGGATGGTACCGGTCGAGTAGATGCGCGGCCCGATCATGGCACCCGACTTCACCGCCTCCGACTGGCTGAAAACCATCTCGGTGGTAGAAGAAGGGTCGTGGGTTGTGGTTACGCCATAAGCCAGGTTGGCATAGTAAGACCACTGCTTCTGCGGGCTCATACCCAACCGGAAAGTACCAAGGTGGGCGTGCACGTCCACGATGCCTGGCATAATGGTTTTGCCGTTTGCATCGATCACCTTGGCGTCTTTCGGCACATTTACATCTTTGCCAACTGCCACAATGCGGTTTCCGTCCACCACAATCGTTCCGCCTTCAATCACCTCATCCCCCTTCATCGTGATGATGCGGGCATTGGTGAAAGCTACTTTCCCTTGCGGAATGTCGGTGTCTAGCATCAAACCGATCTTCATACCGGTGGTGTCGATGGCCGGGAGGGTATCCGGAGCGCCCGGCACAAAGGCAAAGCGGTCTTTCAGGTCGTTGGAGAAGTACTCATCGCCCAGCACCCAGTTTACCTTCTTGCTGTCGGCTGACCAGTGAATGCTGGTACCAGCGTCGCGGGTAAAGCGGGCAACAGGCATTGCCTTGCTATCAGCACTCAACTCAAGCCCGTTTCCATTGGTAGAGAATGGTGTTACGTAGCCGTTAAATAGCTCTACAAAGCCAATCCACTTGTTGTCAGGGCTTGGGTAAAACTGGTCGGTATACTTAGAGGTATAATGCGTCTGCACCTCCTTGCCGTTCAGGTCTACGCTCTTGAAAGCGTACTTGTCTCCCTCGCGGGCAGTGAAGAAGATACGGTCAGAAGCGGCATTGAACTGCGGTGCACTACCGTGTTCCTGCACCAACGTGGCTTTACCACCCGTAGCGGGCATATAATAAATGCCTTTTTCCTTGCTGTGCACATAGCCCTGGTGGCTGTTGCCGCCTTCGCGGGTATACACAATGTACTTCCCGTTGGGCGAGAACATAGGCTCCGTATAAAAGCCTTTCTCTATGGTCAGTTTGGTTGGCTTCGCGTTTTTCTTGCGGAGGTCCAGGGTATAAATGCCGCTGAAGTTCTCATCATTCCAGATGGTATAGACAATGGACTTGCCGTCTGGCGAGAAAGAAGGGTAGAACTCAAAGTCCTGAGACTTGGTGATGCGCTCCGGCTTCCCGTTCGGCAACGCTTTCTTATAGATATGCCCGGCTGCGTTGAACACCAGTGTTTTACCATCAGGGGAGGTAACGGCGTGGCGAATGGCCTTGGCCGCAAACTGCTTTGGGGCAATCCCCGCCTGGCTGTGGTCGTGGCGCACGGCATCCGTGATCTGGTGCGTGGCGGTTGCCTCAAACGGTATGTTGGTTACCTGCTTCGAGGCGATGTCCAGCTTGTTGATCTTGCCGCCTGCCCAGAACACCAGGCTCTTGTTGTCCGGCGTCCAGGAGAAAGAAGGGTATAAACCGAAAATAGCCCAGGCTTCCTGCTGATCGTGGTTCAGGTTGTCATAGACCGGCCATTCCTCGCCAGTCTTCAGGTCATGGATAAAAAGCACCGACTTGGTGCGCACGCGGCGCACGAAGGCCATCAGCTTGCCGTCTCGGGAGATAACTGGTCGAACAGCGCCGCCGTTACCGGTCACTACATTCTCAATCTCCCCGGTGTTGCGGTCCACGCGGCGAATGACATAAATCTGGCCGTTCGGGTCTTTGTTGTACTGGAACGTTGTGCCGCCGCTCATGTCCTCAGAGAAGTAAATATACTTTCCGTCCGGCGAGGCAAAAGGCTCTCCGGCGTCCTGCTGGTCGTTTTTGCGCTTGGTTAGCTGTATGCCGGCTCCGCCTGAGCGGTGGTACATCCACATCTCACCGGCGCCCAGCGAGCGGGTGTTGGTATAATGCTTCCGCGCCACCAGGTACTCCCCATCCGGCGTCCAAACCGCATTGTTCAGCAGCCTGAAGTTTTCGTTGGTGATCTGCTTGGCATCAGAGCCGTCGCGCTTCATCACCCAGATGTTGTCGCCGCCGCCTGCATCCGAAGTGAAGGAAATGTAGTGGCCGTTGGGGCTGAAGCGTGGCTGCACCTCGTAGGCGTGGCCGCTTCTCAGGAGTTTGGCCTTGCCACCCGTAGCCGGCATGCTATAGATATCGCCTAGCATATCGAAGATGATCTCCTTGCCGTCCGGGCTCACGTCCACGCTCATCCAGGTGCCTTCGCTGGTGGTGACGGTAACTTCTTTCTGCGGTCCGTGCTGGGCTTCCACTTTCCACTTTGCTTTTTCATCCTTTTTGTCCTGTGCGTGTGCTGTTCCCAGAGGAAGAGCAAGGGCAGCCGCCAGCAACATACTCAGATAGGTATGTTTCTTCATGTTGGAGTAAGTAGTTAGATTGGTTTTACCAAAGTTAAAGATTTGGCAACAGATATAATAGTGTTTAAACGACACAGAAAAACAGCTCAAAGTTCAGACACGCAAAAAAGCCGCACGGCTGCCGAAGCAGGTGAGGCTGGGGTGAGATTATAAGAAGCGAGCCCTCTTTACGAGGTTTAAGCAAGCGTCTCAAACATCGCAGAGAGCGCAGGGATTTACAACGAAGGGAATTTTGGGTTTTGCTGCATCTCCTGCAATTGCGCTAGGGCAGCGGCCGCATCGTGCACGGGCAATTGGCAGGTTTTGTTATAGCACACATACAGCGTTGTTCTGGCATTGATGGCTACTTTATCCTCCAGTAGTGCCAGTTTGCTTTGCCCGTTTGAGCTACCCAGCAGCAGCATATTGGGGTGGTAGAAGGCGCTGATCTCGTTGCGCATTCTGGCAGCCTGATCTCCTACCAAAGCCACCTCAGCGGTAGGGGTAAGCTTGTGGAAGTATAAGGACGCCCAGTTGCTCAGGTGCGTGGGCTCTTTTACCAACAGGTCTTTTACCTTCGCCAGCATTTCGTTTGAGAGGGAGGTATAGCGCGCGTCATCGAAGTAGAGGCCCAGGAAGTGCAGGTTAGTTGCCATAACCGAGTTGGAGGACGGGGTTACATTGTCCATGATATCCTTTTTGCGGGCAATGAGCTTTTCGGAGCGGCGGTCGGTATAAAAGAAAAGACTCTCTTGCTCGTCCAGGAAATTCTGGAGGGTATACTCCGTCAGACGCCTGGCCTCCAGTAGCCAGTGTTCCTCAAACGTGATCTCATACAAACGGGTGAGGGCACGGATGAGGTAGGCATAATCATCTAAGAAGCCATCAATAGTGGCTTTGCCCCGCTTGTAGTTATGGTACAGCTTATCGCTCTCTTTCAAGTGCTGCAGCAGGAAGGTGGCATTGCGCAGAGCCAGTTGCAAAAAGTGCTCGTTCCCAAACACAAAGTAGGCATCAGCGAGCCCTTTCAGCATCAGCGCGTTCCAGGAGGTGAGGATTTTATCGTCGAGGGCAGGGCGGATACGCGTTGCGCGTACCTCCATTAACTTGCTCTTCCAGTTCTGTACCATGTCTTGCAGCACCTCCAGGTCGAGCTGGTTTTCTTTGGCAAACTCTTCGTCAGAGATGCGGCGGTGCAGGATGTTGCGCCCGTGCTCAAAGTTGCCGGCTGCCGTGGCGTGGTAGTATTTAGAGAACAGCGGTTCTTCGTCGCGCAGGATGGCCTTGAGCTCTTCTTTGGTAAAGGTATAAAACCTGCCTTCCTCACCCTCGCTGTCGGCATCCAGGGAGGAATAAAAGCCGCCTTCCGGGCTCATCAGCTCCCGCTCTACAAAATGCACGGTCTCGTATACCACGTCGTGGTACAGTGTTTCACGTGTAGCCTGGTAAGCCTCGGCATACAGGCTCAGGAGCTGTGCGTTGTCATAGAGCATTTTCTCAAAGTGCGGCACCAGCCATTCGGCATCCACGGAGTAGCGGGCAAAGCCACCGCCAATCTGGTCGTAGATCCCACCATAGGCCATCTCGCGCAGGGTGAGGTTCACCTGGTTCAGGGCTGTCTGGTCGGAGGTATGGTGGTGGTAGCGCAGCAGGAACAGGTAGTTGGTCGGCATCGGAAACTTGGGCGCCTGTCCCATACCTCCCTGCTTCCTGTCGAAATGCGTGCTCAGGTTATACCCCATCAGCTTAAAGTCGTCGTCGCGCACATGATAGTTGCTCTGGGTCAGGCCATACTTCTCCAGTTCGCTGCGGTTCAGGTGGGTGGCAAACTGCTCCGCCGACTTATCCAGATCTGCCCGACTTTTCTGGTAAGCCTCTGCCACGTTTTGCAGCAAGCCCACCCATTGCTTTGGCGGAAAGTATGTGCCGCCGTAAAAAGGCTTCGCGTCAGAGTTCAGGAACACATTGAGCGGCCAGCCACCCTGCAGCCCCATGGCATGCAAAGCGTCCATGTACACGGCATCCACATCCGGGCGTTCCTCCCGGTCTACTTTTATACAGATAAAATGCTCATTCATCACCCTGGCTATCTCCTCCTGCTCAAACGACTGCTGCTCCATCACGTGGCACCAGTGGCAGGCAGCGTAGCCAATGCTCACAAGAATGGGTTTATCCTCCTGCTTTGCTTGCTGCAGTGCTTCCTCCCCCCAGGGGTACCAGTCTACGGGGTTATGGGCGTGCTGTAAAAGGTAAGGGCTGCTTTCGTGGATAAGCCGGTTGATGTGTTTGTTTGCTGCCATAGTGGTAGGGATATTTCTGCAGTGCCTTGTGAAGGCGCTTAAGCAGGTGTATAGGGTACGTTATGAAAATGCGCCAGTCGGTTTTACTCCTTTTTATAGGCCGTGGCTTTCTCTTTCAGTGGCTCAAGGGCGATTTTTCCTGTGGCAATGTGGAAGGAGTATCTTGTGACCGAATCTACTATCTTATCATACCGGGAGTAGTAGCGCAAGCCAGTTGCAGGGTCTTCCATATAACCCGCAACATCGGGAGAGGGCATCGGAGCGGGAGGTTCATCCGGCTTCGCTATAGGCATGCTTGGCTTCTCATAAATGTTATGCGTTGCCACATACGTCTGGAGCTTACCCAGAAAGACGCTCAGTTCTTGGGTTGACGTCTGCGCGTTTGCTGGAAACAGCGCTGCCAGGCAAAGTAGAAGGACGAGGCACAGCTTTTTCATAGGCCATCAGGGTTGCGTGTCTTCTAATATACTGCCAGCCAAAGGCCTAAGTTTTGCACATGTGCTGGCACACTAAAGCAACTGCTCACGTAGCAGCTGCTCTTCTGCGTCTGTCTCAACCTGATACTGCTCCCGTAAACGGGCAAGCTGCCGTAAAGCGCTTTGTAGAAAAGCTTGGTGCGCTGCCGACTTTGGATGAAAAGGACGGTGTGCTACTGACCGCTGTATTTTTTGCCATACCTCCAGGAAATCCCTGAAATCCTGGGTATAATAAGCCGCTACGAACTTCTGCCAGATATAATCCTCCGCCACGGCTGTGGGATGAAGCATATCCTCCTTGTAGAAACGATAATCCCGGAGGTCATCCACCATGATCTCGAAAGCCGGGAAGTAGTGGCAGTTAGCATACTTCTCGATTAGTTGGTGGGACAGCACCCTTAAAGCGGCTTTGCTCGCACTGTTCAGGGTAAGTGTCTCTTTGATGTGCCGCACAGGGCTTACCGTCAGCACCACCTGCAAGGCAGGATTGATTTTATGGAGCAGCGCCAGTGTCTCCTCGAAGGGGGACTGCATTTCCGGCAAACCCAGAAGCACCCGTTCGAAGTTTCGGGCAGGCAGTTTGTGGCAGTTGGCCACCACACTTCCGTTGCTGTGCAGTTTATAGGCTACCGAAGTACCAAGCGTGATAATCAGCAGCGAAGCTTCCTCCAGTTGCCTGCGGGTATGGTTAAGCCTTTCCTCAATCTGACGCAGTAAGTCGTCTTTGCTCGGGGAAGACAGCGAGGAGTGCAGGTCGTAGGCATACCAAATGCCGTTAAGTTCAACGAAATGCTCCTCGAAATTGTAAGGTATACCTGCCGCTGCCTGTAGCAATAAGCAAACAGAAACGGGGTTGAAAATCGTCCCGAACGGATTGACGAGTACATTTGCCTTGTTCTGCCGCAGCTTTCCCCCGATTACCTCGGCAAAGCAGGAGCCAATCGTCAACACCTTGTCTTGCAGGTTTAGTTGTACCTCGGAGGGCGGTACCTGGAGTTCTGTCCGGAACATAGCTTCGTATAACAGATGAAAGTAGTATATGCCTGATAGCGTTTACGAAGGTATAAAAAGCTTGCTTCAAATCATCCGGCGGAAATGATGCTCAGCCAAAAGTAAGCGTGCAGTATAAAATAAAAAAAGCGTCCTGCCTTTGGGGGCAGGACGCTCTCTATAGAGTAATGCGGTGTGCTTAACCAGCAACTACATTAAATGCTACCTGGTGCTTCACTTCTTTGTGCAGGTTGATTGTTGCCGTGTACTCACCGGCAGTCTTCACATCCTGGTCAAAAGAAATACGCTTGCGGTCTACATCATATCCTTTGGCCTTCAGGGCATCAGACAGTTGCAGGGTAGTAACTGATCCGAAGATCTTGCCACTCTCACCCACTTTAGCAGGAATTTCCAGAACAGTGTTGCCGATGCTGTTAGCCAGCTCCTGCGCGTCGTTCTTGATTTTCTCAGCTTTGTGAGCAGCCTGACGGATGTTCTCAGCTACTACTTTCTTGCTTGATTTATCAGCCAAAACAGCCAGTCCCTGCGGGATCAGGTAGTTACGGCCATAACCTGGCTTTACAGTTACGATGTCGTTCTTGTAACCCAGGAATTTTACGTCGTCTTTAAGTATTACTTCCATTGTGTTCCCTCCTTATTTTAAAGAATCCCCAACATAAGGCAAAATCGCAAGGTGTCTTGCTCTGGCTACCGCCTGTGATACTTTGCGCTGGAACTTAAGGCTAGTGCCTGTCAGTCTTCTTGGAAGGATCTTGCCCTGCTCGTTCACAAATTTCAGCAGGAAGTTACCATCCTTATAATCGATATACTTGATACCGCTTTTCTTAAAGCGGCAGTATTTCTGGCGATTGTCTTGCTTGTGTACTCTTTCGTTAACTAAGCTCATTATCCTTTAACCTCCTCTTTTTTAGCTTGTGACTTGAACTCTCCGTTTCTTCTACGCTCGTTGTAAGCCACAGCGTGCTTATCAAGGGCAGTAGTTAAGAAGCGAACAACTTTTTCATCACGGCGATAAGTCAGTTCCAGGGCGTCGATAACAGTACCTGGTGCCTTAAATTCAACGAGGTGATAGAAACCCGTGGATTTCTTCTGGATTGGGTAAGCAAGCTTACGAAGACCCCAGTTCTCTTCGTGAATAATTTCGGCGCCATTTTCCTTAAGCACCTGTCTGAACTTCTCGACCGTTTCTTGCATCTGCGCCTCATTCAGGAGTGGCGTCAGGATGAAGACCGTTTCGTAATTTTTCAATTCCATCGGTTCGATATGTATTTAATTTTAGCCTGCAAAGGTACAGGTTAAAAATTATCAAAGCAACTGTTACGAAATAATTTAGCCAAAGCGACATGGATTGAAGCAATTATAAAAACAACCGCCCCTAAGCGCTGTTTATCAGATGCTTAGCTGTATCAGCTCCCAAGCCAGAGAAATGCTCCTTATATAATAGGCAGGTAAAATGTAAAAACCGAGGCTTGAGGCTTCCTGGCCCTGTTTGGGGTATAGCGGAGGGAAGTGAAGCAGACGGGGAGCCTAGAGCAAAGAAAAATGCTTAGGATGATGCAGTGTGAGAATATGAAAAAAACGATAACGCTAAAAAGGGAATTAGTTGGATGTTATTTATAGAAATTCTAAATAAAACACGGCAGCGAAATCAAAAATATGGAATTAAGCTAGGAGGAGCCATGCAGGTCTTAATGGGCCTTGTAGGGGGAAATAATAAACATATTCTGTTTGATTAATAGATTTCGCATAGTAGATTTGTGGCCGTAATGTAATTTTACCACATACTAAACACATACAAGAGATCTTGGCTATGATTAGCTGTATAGTTAAAACAAAAATCAGAGTTTTCCTTGCCTTCTTGATTGCCTTGGTGGTTTCAGTTGGTGCGTACGCCCAAGGAGCCAGTGAGCAGGCGGAAGTTTCCCAAAAAGGGGTAGTGCCAGGTGCTACTCAAGGAGCCACTGCGGCTGCAAGTACCGGTGGACTACCGGTAGACGATATTGCCATTGTTGATGCAGGGGAATCATTATTCAAAAACAACTGTGCCGTGTGCCACTCTGCTGGTTCCGACGTAATCGTTGGCCCTGGTTTGCAAGGGGTGAATGAGCGTAGAAGCTCGGCTTGGCTGCAGAAATGGATCAAGAACTCTTCTGCCCTGATCGCTTCCGGCGATGCGCAGGCAGTGGCTGTCTACAATGAGTACAACAAGCAGGCCATGCCTTCTTTTGCATTCAGCGACGCGGAGATCACTTCTATCCTGACATACGTGAAGGCTGCTGAGTCTGCCGCTACTGCCGTACCAACGACAGTAGGTGGTGACGAGTCTCAGGTGGCCGGTGAAAATGTTGGAACAGAGGCGATTGGCGCAGTAGGTGGTTACCTGGATATCGTATTGGTGGTGCTGATTGTGGTGCTGATCGTGCTGGTGGTGACGCTGTTGCTGATCTCTTCGCTGCTGAAGAACTACCTGAACACGAACCGCAAGCTGAATCCATATGACGATGAGGTAGTGAACCAGCGTTTTGACTTCGCTAAGATCTATCAGTCCAAAGCTGTCCGCACCTTGGTAGTGCTCATCTTCGTGGTGGTGCTGCTAGATCTGTCGCTTGATAAAGTAATGGGTATCGGTATACAGCAGGGCTACCAGCCAAAGCAGCCGGTCGCTTTCTCGCACAAGCTGCATGCAGGCGAGCACCAGATTAACTGTAACTACTGCCACACCACTGTTTACAAAAGCAAGAGTGCCAGTATCCCTTCGGCTAACATCTGTATGAACTGCCATAGCCAGATCAAGAAAGAATCTCCGGAAATTCAGAAAATATACAAGGCGCTGGAGCGTAACAGGCCGATCGAGTGGGTGCGAATCCACAACCTGCCTGACCTGGCATACTTCAACCACTCGCAGCACACGCAGGTAGGTGGCATCGAGTGCCAGACTTGCCACGGCCCAATCCAGGAAATGGATGTGGTGTACCAGTACTCTCCGCTCACCATGGGCTGGTGTATAGACTGCCACCGCGAAACGCCTCTGAACACAGAGGGTAACGGCTATTACGACAGACTGGTAGAGCTGCACGAAGAGTCTTCTAAAGGTGCTTTCACCGTGTCATCGAATGGTGGTACAGAGTGCTCTAAGTGTCACTATTAATAGATTATTATTTTCGATAAAGATTCGAGTTTTCTAAATATAATATGCAAGACAGAATAAAATACTGGAGAGGAATTGAGGAGTTAGAGAATACTCCGGAATTCGCTAAGCATGCTCATAACGAGTTTCCAGAATTCCTGCCTGTTAAGGAAACCAGTGAAGAAGGGTCTTCGAATGGCAAGACAAAGAGAAGGGACTTTCTGAAGCTGATGGGTTTCAGTGTGGCGGCTGTTTCTTTGGCATCGTGCGAGGCACCTGTTAGAAAAGCAATTCCTTACCTGAACAAGCCAGTAGACGTAGAGCCGGGTGTAGCCAACTGGTATGCCTCTTCCTATTACCAGTCAGGTAACTACAATAGCATCCTGATTAAAACGCGCGAAGGACGGCCAATCAAAATTGAGCCGAACCCTAGCTCATCTCTTACGCCTCTCGGTACCAGCGCAAGAGCGCAGGCTTCCGTATTGGGCGTATACGACAACAACAGGCTGAGAACGCCGCTCATCAAAGGCAAAGAAGCCGAGTGGGATCAGGTAGACCGTGAGGTTACGAATGCACTGAAGAATGTCTCAGGCAAAGTGGCCCTGGTTTCTTCCACGATCATCAGCCCGTCCACTAAGCAACTGATCAATGAGTTCGGATCGCGTTTCGCGAACTTCGAGCACGTAACGTACGATGCAAACTCATCTTCAGGGTTACTGAGCGCCAATGGCGGGGTAGTTCCTGGATATGACTTCAGCAAGGCGCAGGTTATCGTGAGCATTGGTGCTGACTTCCTGGGCACCTGGATCGCTCCGATCCCTTTTGCGAAGCAGTATATCCAAAACAGAAAACTGAAGCCTGACAACCCGAGTATGTCACGTCACTACCAGTTCGAGTCTATCCTGTCGCTGACAGGTGCGAACGCTGATGTGCGTGTACCGATGAAGCCGTCTGAGGAAGCCGCTGTTGTTTCAGCGCTTTACAAGGCAATTGCAGGCCAGGGTGGCGCAGCGGAACTTCCTGCTAATACAGCAAAGGCAGTTGCAGCCGCAGTGAAAGAGCTGAAAGCGAGCCAGGGCAAAGCGTTGGTAGTTTCCGGTTCTAACGATGCGGGCACGCAGGCCATGGTAACAGCCATCAACAGCGCATTGGGTGCTGATGGTACTACCATTGATACAAATGCTCCATACTACGTGAAGCAGGGCAACGACGCTGCAATGCTTCGCCTTATCAAGGAGATGAACGCGGGTACTGTTGGTGCTGTGTTCTTCTACAATGCCAACCCGGTATACGATCACCCACTGTCTGAGCAAGTAGTGAGCGGCCTGGCGAAGGTGCCGGTAAAAGTATCGTTCGCCGACAGAGTGGATGAGACTTCTGCCTTGGTTGACTTCCTGGCACCGGACCACAACTACCTGGAGTCCTGGAACGACAACGAGCCACGCAAAGGCTTCCTGAGCTTAACGCAGCCCGTGTTGACGCCAATCTTCCTGACGCGCCAGATGCAGGACAGCTTACTGACCTGGAGCGGAAGCAACACAAACTATTACGAATACATCCGTACCAACTGGCGCAAGATTGCTCCAGCCGGCGATTTCAATAAATTCTGGGAGCAGGTTGTACACGACGGCGTACTGGAGAATGGCACAAGCCTGATCTCCGTAAGCAACAACTTCACAGCGGCTTCTCCGGTTGCCAAGCCAGTTTCTCCTGCGGCCATCGAGGCAGTAGTGTACGAGCTGGTAGCAATCGGCCCAGGTATTGACAGTAACAACCCGTGGTTGCAGGAAATGAGCGACCCGATCTCTAAAGCTACATGGGGTAACTTCGTGGCTATGCCACAGGCCATGTCTGAGGCAATGGAGATTGTACAGGGCGATGTGGTGACGGTAACAACCGCAACGGGAAAGACCATCGAGTTGCCGGTACTGATACAGCCAGGACAGGCGGCAGGTACAGTGGGTATCGCAATGGGGTATGGCCGTATGCTGGACACCATGCCAGTTGCCAAAGGCTTGGGTGCCAACGCCTTCCCAATCGCCTCCGTAGCAGATAACACCGTCCTCTATACAGGTCCGGTGAAAATTGCCAAAACAGGCGCGACTTCTCCAATTGCCCAAACACAGACGCACCATACCATCATGGACCGTCTGGTGGTGCAGGAAAACACAC
The DNA here is from genome assembly GCF_054482735.1 of Pontibacter sp. CAU 1760. Taxonomy (NCBI): domain Bacteria; kingdom Pseudomonadati; phylum Bacteroidota; class Cytophagia; order Cytophagales; family Hymenobacteraceae; genus Pontibacter; species Pontibacter sp. CAU 1760. The sequence goes on along the minus strand of NZ_JBTLRL010000009.1, from coordinate 35,647 downwards.
TGGAGCAGTACAAGGCCAATCCGAAAGATGTAACGACTTATATCCGCTTGGCTACCAAAGAAGGCCCAGCCAAGCCGGCTACCATCTCCCTGTGGGATGACTACGAGTACAAGAACCACCACTGGGGTATGGTTATCGACCTGAACTCATGTATTGGTTGCGGTGCTTGCTCGGTAAGCTGCCACATCGAAAACAACGTGCCGGTGGTAGGTAAAGCCGAAGTGCTGAACCGCCGCGACATGCAGTGGATGCGCATCGACCGTTACTACAGCGCGGTTGAGCACGAGGAGAAGGATTACGAGACGATGGAAAATCCGGCAGAGAACCCAGCAGTGGTGTTCCAGCCGATGATGTGCCAGCACTGTAACCATGCGCCGTGCGAGACTGTTTGCCCGGTTGCTGCTACCATGCACAGCTCAGAAGGCATCAACCAGATGGTCTACAACCGTTGTGTGGGTACACGTTACTGCGCAAACAACTGCCCTTATAAGGTTCGCCGTTTCAACTGGTTTGCCTACTTCAACAACGATAAGTTCGCTACTGAGAATTACATGATGAACAGTGACCTCGGTAAGATGGTACTGAACCCGGATGTAACGGTGCGTGCCCGTGGTGTGATGGAGAAGTGTTCTTTCTGCGTGCAGCGTGTGCAGCTGGCCAAGCTGGAAGCGAAGCGTGAGAACAGAAGACCAAAAGACGGGGAGGCCGTAAGCGCCTGCGCACAGTCTTGCCCTACAGAGGCTATTGTTTTCGGAGATATGAAAGATCCTGAAAGCCGTATATCGCAGGTATTGGCACGTGAGCAGGGAGAGAGAGCATTCCACGTATTGGAAGAGCTCAACACCCAGCCAAACGTAACTTACCTGACTAAAATTAGAAACTTAGCTTAATATTAAATTTCGATAGCGTTATGCAGCATGTATCTCCGATAAGAGAGCCTCTTGTAACCGGGGGGAAAACATACCACGACATCACAGAGGATGTGTGCCGCCAGGTGGAGGCAAAGCCCAACCCCCGTTGGGCGGCTGCCCTTGCTATTTCCTTAGTAGGGTTGGCTATTTTCTTCTACTCTGTTTACCGCACCCTTTGGTTTGGTATCGGCGAGTGGGGATTGAATAAGACCGTAGGCTGGGCGTGGGATATCACGAACTTCGTATGGTGGGTAGGTATCGGTCACGCCGGTACGCTTATCTCTGCCGTATTGCTCCTGTTCCGCCAGAAATGGAGAAGCTCCATTAACCGTGCGGCAGAGGCGATGACCATCTTTGCGGTAATCTGTGCGGCCATGTTCCCGGTACTGCACATGGGCCGCCCTTGGTTGGCTTACTGGGTATTGCCATTGCCAAACACCTTCGGGTCGCTTTGGGTTAACTTTAACTCACCGCTCCTGTGGGACGTGTTCGCGATCTCGACTTACTTCTCGGTATCACTTGTGTTCTGGTACATCGGCCTGATCCCTGACTTTGCCACCATCCGTGACAGAGCCACAGGACCAATTGCCAGAAGAGCATACTCTGTCCTGTCTATGGGCTGGACGGGTTCTGCCAAGGCATGGTCACGTTACGAGAGTGTTTCCCTGATTTTGGCAGGTGTTGCAACACCGCTGGTGCTTTCGGTACACACCATCGTATCCATGGACTTTGCAACATCCGTTATCCCGGGCTGGCACACCACGATCTTCCCTCCATACTTCGTGGCGGGTGCGATCTTCTCAGGCTTCGCGATGGTACTGACGCTGATGATCATCACGCGTAAAGTGTTCAAACTGGAAGACTACATCACCATCGAGCACATTGAGTCGATGAACAAGGTAATCATCACCACAGGTTCTATTGTAGGTGTTGCCTATACCACTGAGTTCTTCATTGCCTGGTACTCTGGTGTGGAATATGAAGCATACGCCTTCCTAAACCGTGCATTCGGTCCTTACTGGTGGGCATACTGGTCGATGATGACGTGTAACGTAATCACGCCTCAGTTATTCTGGTTCCGCTCTATCCGCAGAAGCTTAACCGCTACCTTCATCATATCGATCTTCGTGAACATCGGTATGTGGTTCGAGCGTTTCGTGATCATCGTAACCTCGCTTCACCGCGACTACCTGCCGTCTTCCTGGGCGATGTTCTCCCCAACCATGATTGACGTGGGAGTGTATGTGGGAACGTTCGGCTTGTTCTTTACCCTGTTCTTCCTATTCGTGAAATTCTTCCCGGTGGTGAACATGGCAGAAGTAAAGGCCATCCTGAAGTCTTCCTCTGAAGTGACGCACACGCATGCTGACACGATGCATGGCACAGAAAAAGAATTGAACACAAACACACACCACAGACATGAATAAGAAGTTTATTCTTGGCATCTATGAGGATGAAGATGTGCTGCTTCACGCCATCGAGAACATCCGTGCTGCTGGCACTAAAATATACGAGGTATTCAGTCCATACCCAATCCACGGGATCGACGATGTGCTGGGCATCAAACGCTCAAGACTACCAATTGTAGCCTTCTTCGGCGGGTTAACAGGTATGTCGTTCGCACTCTGGATGCAGATCTGGATGCTGGGCTTCGACTGGCCCATGATCATTGGTGGTAAGCCGCACATTGCCTTGCCATCTTTTATCCCGGTTACTTTCGAGTTGACGGTACTGTTCGCAGCCTTCAGTATGGTAATTGCCTTCTTCATTGTCAGCAATCTGAAGCCGTCGCTTCGGGTAAACATGCTCGACAAGCGCTCTACAGACGACAAGTTTGTGATGGCGATTGAAGTGAAGGAAGGCGTGACGGATCTTGAGGCTTTAAATAAGCTGCTGCGCTCTAACGGAGCTGTAGAAGTGAATGAGAAGGAGGTAGTAAAATAATGAGAAGATATACTAAACTAGGTTTAAAAGCCTCTGCTATACTATTCTCATCGGCAGTGATGTTTGCCTGTGGCGATGAGCAGGATCCGGGACTTGAATACGCGCCGGATATGTATCACTCCCTTGCCCTGGACCCATACTCTCAGATCAAGGAGAACAAGTTTAACCCAGGTGGCATGAACATGCGTGAGCCAGCGAAGGGCTCCGTGCCACGTGGCAAGCAAGGTTATAACATGTACCTGTCGGTTGATACCGCAGAAGTTGCTGGTGTGGAATTAACTAACCCACTTGCAACCACAGAAGATCACCTGGCAGAGGGTAAAGTTCTTTATTCTCGCTTTTGCGCTCCTTGCCACGGCGAGGCGGGCGACGGCCAGGGTTTGGTTGGTGTGAAGTTCAAGGGTGTACCTTCTTTCAATGCCGGCCGTGTTGCTGAGTTGCCGGGAGGCCACGTGTACCACGTGATCACTAAAGGCAGAGGCCGCATGATGCCATACGGTTCACAAGTTAACCCAACTGAGCGTTGGAAGATTGTGATGTACGTGCAGCAGCTGCAAAAAGGAGAGGGTGCCGAGGTAGCAACTCCTGAGCAGGCTGAGAATGAGGCAGGAGGAGAGGCGATCACGGATAACCCTGTAACCGGAACCCCTAGTAACTAAGTCTAAGGCATAATTAATAAGGATAATGACAGAAGAAAGACTCATCATTAGCAGAAAAACGAACAACAAGTTTTTCTTAATGATAGCTGTAGGTGTAGTTCTACTTATAGCAGGTATCATCTTTATGGCTGCCGGCGGGGGAGAACACCATGCAGAAGGGCATGAAGCTGCTGCGGCAGGAGGCCATGAGGCAGTGTCTTGGACAAAGCGCTTGTTCGTGAACCTCTGGATGAACAACGTTTACTTTACAGGTATTGCCTTGATCGGGACATTCTTCCTGGCGGTGCAATACGTAGCCTACGCAGGCTGGTCTGTACTGATCAAGAGAGTGCCGGAGGCATTGGCATCATACCTGCCAATCGGTGGTGTGATTATGCTGCTGACCTACTTATTCGGTTCTCACGACATCTTCCACTGGACACACGACTATCTGTATGATGTGAACAGCCCGGAGTATGACCCAATCATTGCAGGTAAGTCTGGCTACCTGAACACAGCCTTCTTCCTGATCAGAATGGCGCTTTACTTTGGCCTGTGGATTATGTTCACGATGTGGCTGAGAAAAAACTCCATTGCTGAGGATATGAATGGAGGCACAAACTATTATCACAAAAGCATCCGCATTTCAGCGATGTTCCTGGTAGTGTTCGGTATCACTTCCTCTACTTCAGCCTGGGACTGGGTACTTTCCATCGACACACACTGGTTCTCTACCATGTTCGGATGGTATGTGTTCGCGAGCTGGTGGGTATCAGGCCTTGCCGCCATCACACTTACCGTTATCATCCTGAAGCAGAACGGTTACCTGAAAATGGTTAACTCAAACCACCTGCACGATTTAGGCAAATTTGTGTTTGCGTTCTCTATCTTCTGGACATACATCTGGTTCTCGCAGTTCCTGCTATACTGGTATGCGAACATTCCGGAAGAATCCATCTATTTCCTAGAGCGACTGGGCGGTAACAATGGCCATTACAAATGGATATTTTTTACTAACCTTTTGATAAACTTTGCATTCCCTTTCCTTGTTCTCATGACGAGAGATGCGAAGCGCCAGATGATCATGTTGAAACTGGTTACGATTGCCATCCTGTTAGGTCACTGGCTGGATTTCTACCTGATGATGATGCCTGGAACATTGGGCGAAAGCGCAGGTATCGGTTTGATCGAGATTGGAACAGCGCTTACCTTCCTGGGTATCTTCCTGCTGGCTTTCACAAAAGGGCTTACCAAAGCTTCTTTGGTGCCGATCAACCATCCGTTTGTTGAGGAGAGTGTTCACCATCATGTTTAGAGATTATACTAAAAGCGTTATATAATGATTACGATCGCCATAGGTTTATCCATTGTTCTATTATTTGTCATACTGTTCCTGCTTTTCAGGATCGGTACGCTGGCATCTATCTTCAGAGGCTCTAGCGAGCGGGCACCGGGTACTACACGAACCAGTAACCGTGTAAACAGCGCCCTGTTCCTGATCTTCTTAATTGGGGGTAGCATTGCGTTCGCCTGGTCATTCTCCGCTATGTGGGATGACATGAACCAGCCGCTTGCCTCAGTGCATGGTGCCTGGACAGACAGCCTGTTCTGGACCACTATGATTGTGATCGGTATTGTTTTCGCCCTCACACAAGTGCTCCTGTTCTACTACTCTTATAAGTACCAGCACCAGGATAACAAGCGTGCGTATTATTACCCGCACAATAACAAGGTAGAGATTATCTGGACGTTGATTCCTGCCGTTGTAATGGCCCTGTTAGTATTTGCAGGTTGGCAGACCTGGACCAAGATCACAAGTGCTGCTCCCGAAGATGCAGTTGTGGTTGAGGTAATGGGCAAGCAGTTCAACTGGATGGTACGCTACCCAGGTGCTGACGGCAAATTAGGTGTTGCCAAAACCACGCTGATTGATGCCACCAACGAGTTTGGCGTTGACTTCAGCGACCAGAACGCAATGGATGACTTTATGCCACGTGAGATCCACGTGCCCAAAGGAAAGCCAGTATTGCTGAAAATCAGATCACGCGATGTGATTCATAGTGTGTTCTTGCCGCACTTCCGTCTGAAGATGGATGCCGTTCCAGGAATGCCGACAAAGTTCTGGTTTGTGCCTACCAAAACGACAGACGAGATGCGCAACGAAACGGGCAACTCGGATTTCTCTTACGAGCTGGCTTGTACGGAGGTATGCGGCCGTGGTCACTTTGCAATGCGTTTCCTGTTAGTGGTAGACGAGCCTGAAGATTATGAAGCTTGGTTGGCTGAGCAGAAGCCATTTGTCGAGCTAAACCCAGATGTGTTGGCTAACATTCCTGCGGCCACTTCACAGCAGTTGGTGCTGGAGGAGAAGGCTGGCGAGAAGGCTGAGGCAGTTAAAACCGAGTTGTAGCATTTAAATACTGTTGACTATGTCGAGTACAGATATCTCTATCAACCACGATGTGCATCATGCCCACGAAGAGCATGACCATCATCACGATCAAAATTTCATTGAGAAGTACATCTTTAGCCAGGACCATAAAGTAATTGCCAAGCAGTTCCTTTTCACGGGTATCGCCTGGGCTTTTATAGGGGGCTTCCTATCTATCCTTTTCCGTTTACAGCTGGGCTGGCCCGAAGCTACCTTCACTTTCTTGGAGCCAATCCTGGGAGGATGGGTTGAAAACGGCAAGCTGAATCCGGAGTTCTACCTGGCTTTGGTTACCATGCACGGTACCATCATGGTGTTCTTTGTATTGACTGCGGGCCTAAGCGGCACGTTCAGTAACTTCCTGATTCCGCTTCAGATTGGTGCCCGCGATATGGCATCCGGTTTCATGAACATGCTCTCTTACTGGATCTTCTTTATCTCCAGTATTATCCTGTTCACCTCTTTGTTCCTGGAAACAGGTCCTGCAGCAGGTGGCTGGACGGTATACCCACCACTGAGTGCATTGCCACAGGCCATCGAAGGTTCTAAAGGCGGTATGACGATGTGGTTGATCAGTATGGCACTCTTTATCGTGTCGCAGTTGCTGGGCGGTGTGAACTACATCACCACGGTAATTAACCTGAGAACAAAAGGTATGTCGATGACGAAGTTGCCTCTGACTATCTGGGCCTTCTTCCTGACAGCTATCCTGGGTCTGCTTGCGTTCCCGGTTCTGTTCTCCGCTTCACTGCTGTTGATCTTCGACCGTAGCTTCGGTACTAGCTTCTTCTTGTCTGACATCTTCATCGCAGGCGAGGCTTTGGCAAACACAGGTGGTAGCCCGATCCTGTTCCAGCACTTGTTCTGGTTCCTGGGTCATCCGGAGGTATACATCGTGATCATGCCAGCATTCGGTATCGTTTCAGAAGTAATCACGACTAACTCTCGTAAGCCTATCTTCGGTTACAGAGCGATGATTGGTTCCCTGATCGGTATCTCTGTCCTGTCTTTCGTAGTATGGGCACACCACATGTTCGTGACGGGGATGAACCCATTCCTTGGTTCAGTCTTCATGTTCCTGACGCTTATCATTGCGGTTCCATCTGCAGTAAAGGTGTTCAACTGGTTGGCTACACTATGGAGAGGTAACATCCGCTTCACTTCAGCCATGATGTTTGCGGTAGGTTTCGTATCGCTCTTCATCTCTGGTGGTCTTACTGGTATCATTCTGGGTAACTCTGCCCTTGACATTCAACTACACGATACCTACTTCGTGGTGGCTCACTTCCACCTTGTAATGGGTGCAGCGGCTTTCTTCGGTATGTTTGCCGGTGTTTACCATTGGTTCCCTAAAATGTTCGGTCGTTTGATGGACGATAAGCTGGGCTTTGTACACTTCTGGTTCACGTTCATCTCTGTATACCTGGTGTTCATGCCAATGCACTACATCGGTATCGCAGGTTTCCCGAGAAGATACTATGCCTGGACTGGTTTCGAGGCTTTCAACTTGTTCTCTGACCTGAACACATTCATCAGTATCTCGGCTATCCTTGGTTTCACTGCCCAGTTCGTGTTCCTGTTCAACTTCATCTACAGTATCTTCCGTGGACGTAAGTCAACAGAGAACCCGTGGCACTCAAACACACTGGAGTGGACAACACCGGTATTGCCGGGTCATGGAAACTGGCCAGGTGAGATACCAACTGTGTATAGATGGCCATATGATTACAGTAAGCCAGGTGCAACTGAAGATTACATTCCACAGCATATCCCTTTCTCCAAGACGCAGTCTTCAAACCTGCCCCAGGAGAGAGACTTTGAATAGCTTCATTAATGGCTGATAAGTCATTTAACAGTATCAGATTTAGAAATATTGGCTTAGTAACAGTCTTTGCTGTTTACTTCCTGATATTAGTCGGAGGGATCGTGCGTAGCACCGGATCCGGGATGGGTTGCCCAGACTGGCCTAAGTGCTTCGGCAGTTGGGTTCCTCCGACTGATGTCAGCCAACTACAAGAAGATTACCTAGAAGTATACAAACAGAAGCGAATAGAGAAAAACCAGAAATTAGCCACACGGCTCGAGAAGCTTGGCTTCGAAGAATTGTCCGCTACGATTTTCTCTCATCCCAGTCAGTATATCGAAACAGAGTTTAACGTTACCAAAACCTGGATCGAGTATCTGAACCGCTTGGTAGGTGTGCTGATAGGTATTTTTATTTTCCTGACAGTTGTATTTGCTTACCCTTATTTAAAGCGCGACAGAACTGTTTTCTGGCTGGCCTTTGGCAGTTTTATTCTGGTGGGTATACAGGGGTGGCTTGGTTCGATTGTCGTTTCTACCAACCTGCTTCCCATCACGGTGACCATTCACATGGCGCTGGCACTGGTACTCGTGGCAATACTGCAATACGCCGTTACACGGGCCGTGCACCAGGAGCAAGAAATATATTTGAAATACAGCGGTAAGGTAAACGGCCTGCTTTGGCTTTTGGTCATGATCACTTTCGGCCAGATTTTGCTGGGTACTCAGGTGCGGGAGGAAGTGGATCTGGTGGCTTACACGATGGGCGGAGCAGGGAGGGAATCCTGGATCGATCAGTTGGGTATGAATTTTTATATTCACCGGTCTTTCTCGATTATCGTGTTGGCCTTGCATGTGTATGTTGCGTACCTGTTGTATCAATTTAAAAGCAGTATGATTTCCCGGATGACGCATGTGATGCTGGGTTTAATGGGATTGGAGATTCTGTTTGGGGTGATCATGGCTTATTTCGCTATACCTGCCTTTCTGCAACCGCTACACCTAACATTTGCCGCACTGCTCTTCGGGGTGCAATTTCAACTGCTTATTATGTATCGTTACGCTTCAAAGGAAGCGCTAAAAAAGTCAGTAGCTGTTCACCAATCATGTTAGTACAACACGATGTTGCGGCACTATTGCCTATAAACACTATGGCACAGAAAGCAAAAGCGTATTTTAAACTGCTGAAGTTCAGGTTGAGCTTTACAGTGGCTTTTTCCAGTGCCATCGGCTTTATTCTTGGTTATCGCGGAGAAGGGGATTTTTTAGGCACTGCCCTGAATATTGCCCTTGTGATGCTCGGTGGGTTGCTGGTGACAGGCTCAGCCAACATCATCAACCAGATTATCGAGCGCGACCTGGATAGGCAGATGAAGCGTACCGCGAACCGTCCGTTGCCTACAGGGCAAGTTTCGGTGAGGGAGGCAACTATTTTTTGTGTACTGCTGGGTATAGCCGGTGTTGCCTTGCTAGGGCTGTATTTCAACTGGCTTGCAGCAGGCTTGTCCCTGCTCTCGCTGGTGCTGTATGGCTTTGTGTATACCCCTCTCAAGCGCATCAGCCCTATCTGTGTGTTTGTGGGAGCCATACCTGGCGGGATGCCCCCACTGATCGGGTGGGTTGCCGCGACAGGAATATTGGGTGCTGAAGCCTGGATTTTGTTCGGGATACAGTTTATCTGGCAGTTTCCGCATTTCTGGGCGATAGCCTGGGTACTGGACGACGACTATAAAAAAGCAGGGTTTAAGATGCTGCCAATGGAAGGAGGCAAAAACCTGAAGACGGCAATACAGATCATGATCTATACCCTGATTCTGATCCCGCTGAGCCTGTTACCACTTCAGTTCGGGATGACAGGCACTACTTCGGCGCTGATCGCGGTGGTATGCGGGGTCTTGTTTTTAGCCCAGACATTTTACCTGATGCGGACCTGCTCTAAAAAAGCAGCCATGAGCATTATGTTCGGGTCATTTTTGTATCTGCCAATTGTGCAGATCGCATTTGTATTAGATAAAATATAACGTGTAGCGATGGCTAACGAAACAATAAAAGACAATAATACTAAGGGCAGCTTACACCCACTAAAGTTTTCGCTGTGGTTGATTATTGTGAGTATTATCATGATGTTTGCAGCTTTTACGAGCGCTTACATTGTAAGGAGGGCAGAAGGGGACTGGCTGGAGTTTGACCTGCCGAACGTGCTGTTGGTTAACACCATTGTGATTGTGCTGAGCAGCGTGGCCATGCAGCTAGCTTACTTTGCGGCAAAGCACAACAACCTGCAAAGGCTAAAGGTAATGCTGGTGGTAACACTGGTTTTAGGCATTGCCTTCTTAATCGGGCAGTGGGAAGGTTGGGCCGAGCTGGTGCAGAACAATGTTTACTTCGGTGGGCGCGGCAGTAACCCTTCAGGCTCGTTTCTGTATGTGTTAACCGGGGTGCATGGCTTTCACTTGATTACGGGGCTTATCTTTCTGGGGATCAGCTTGAGGAGTAGCCTGAAATACAAAGTGCACTCAAAAAACATGCTCCGAATACAATTGTGCACCACGTACTGGCACTTTTTAGGAGGACTTTGGCTATATTTGTACATATTCTTAAGAATAAATCACTAAACACGTTTTTCATTATATAAACTATGTCTACTTCAACTACGCTGGAAAAACCAAACACGGGTACCTGGGATGGCGGAAATGAGCCATTCAAAGCGAGCTATGGTAAACTCATGATGTGGTTTTTCCTGCTCTCAGATGCGTTTACATTTGGTGCACTCCTGATCGTTTATGGTCTGTCCCGTCATAAGCATTTACCATATACGGGCGAACCTGAGGCATTTACCTTCTCGTCTGAGTGGTGGCCAATCCCTGAGAAAGTTTACAATGCATTCCCGGGCTTCCATGGGGTAGACCTTCCGCTTGCTTTCGTGGCCTTGATGACCATGATCCTCATTTTAAGCTCTGTAACCATGGTGCTAGCTGTAGAAGCCGGCCACCGCATGGACAAGAACGACGTTCAGAAGTGGTTGCTTTGGACCATCCTGTTTGGCGCTACATTCTTAGGTTGCCAGGCATGGGAGTGGGCTCACTTTATCACAGGTACTGACGAAGGGATGCTGTTAGCTGACGGTACCACAATCTTTGGGGCAAACTTAACGGTTAACCAATACGGCCCGCCCTTGTTTGCCGACCTGTTCTTCTTTATCACAGGTTTCCATGGTACGCACGTATTATCCGGCGTGGTGCTGTTGGTCATGATCTTCATCAACACCGTGAACGGTGTATACCACAAGCGCGGACATTACGAGATGGTGGAGAAAGTTGGTCTGTACTGGCACTTTGTAGACCTTGTATGGGTATTCGTTTTCACATTCTTCTACCTGATCTAATCACTTAAAATAACATACAGCCTAGCCTTCAGTATAAATTGAAGGAAGTAACTGTAAAAAAGATATCAAGATATATGGCACATCATCCTGAAACCGACATGCACCACAACGGTGAGATTCCGAAGGCTCAGACAAAAGCTATCTGGAAAACCTTCTTTATCCTGGTAGCCATCACGGCGCTCGAGTTCGTATTTGCTTTCTTCATGGACGCAGGTACGGCACGTAATGTGATCTTTATCGTCCTGACGCTTTTCAAAGCTTTCTACATTGTGGCTGAGTTTATGCACCTGAAGCACGAGACGAAGGCCCTGATCTGGTCTATCATTATACCGATGGCGCTAATTGTCTGGCTGATGGTAGCGCTGATTTCGGAGGGTAGTTATTACTTCGAGTCAGTTACGAATTACTTTAACTAAAGACTTCTTACAATGAGTAAAGTAAAGGCACTGATATTAGGACTCCTACTATTAGTGCCTCTTCTTATTTTTGCCTTTATCAGTATTTTTGGGGAGCATCACTTCTCACTCAAAACATACTTCCCCGTGGTGGACGAAAGGGGGGGCGTAATGTACACGGCCGATGGAGACACTGTCTTTCAGCAACTGCCCGACTTCTCTCTCCAAACGAGTGTAGGACAAGCCTATACGGCTACTGACCTGGAAGGGGAGATTACCGTCATTCAGTTTTTTGATGCAGGCTGCACAAAGTGCCAGAAAACGTTTTCAGAACTAGTGCGTCTTCAAGAGGCTTTCGAGGCATATCCGGAAGTAAAGTTTCTATCCATCACTCAGGAACCAGAGCAGGATTCTTTAGCAGCATTGCAACAGATTGCCACAGCCTACGGCGCTAAAGCCGACACCTGGCGGTTTGTAACCGGCGATAGATCCGAAATCTTAGGCTTAGCTGAACAAGGCTTCCAGATACCTGTTGGAAAGCAACGCCTGCTGGTAACGGACCAGCTCATGCTCGTGGATCGAGAGAAGCGGGTACGGGGTGTTTACGATGCCCTTAACCAGAAAGAAATTGAAAGGTTAAAAACAGAGATTAACGTTTTGCGGGATGAATACGCTAAAAGTGAACGAAGATAAATTAACGAGTGGGCAGGACAAGAAATTCCTGACACTGATTGCAGTGCTTTCTGTGGCCATACCTGTTGTGGTGGCCCTGCTTTTCTTTATGCCCAAAGCCGATACCTCAATCGATGTGTCGTACCTGCCGGCCTTGCATGCCATCCTGAATTCACTGACGGCCATTGCCTTGGTGGTGGGGTATATCAGTGTGAAAAGCCAAAACGTAAAGGCGCATCGGTCGGCGATGCTGGTAGCTTTTGGCCTGTCTTCCATCTTTCTGGTTTCTTACGTAACATACCACTTCCTGGGAGAGCGCACTATTTACGGCGGCGAAGGAACCTTGAAGTATATTTATTACTTTATCTTATTGACGCACATTGTGCTGGCTGTCGTGATTGTGCCGCTGGTGCTGTTGTCTGTGTATTTCGGTATCAGTAATCAATTAGCCAAGCATCGGCGCATTTCCCGCTGGACGTTCCCGATCTGGTTATATGTGGCTATTACCGGCGTATTGGTTTACCTGATGATTTCACCGTATTATAGTTAAGTGGTTGACTACACTTGCTACCTTGTAACGAGAATTCAAATGAAAAACATACTTGCTACGATTGCCCTGATCATACTTTTGGCATTTGGCGGTACTACTGCCTACAGCCAGTGTGCCATGTGCCGTGCTACAGTAGAGTCTAACGTAGGCACTGGCAAAGGACATAATCACGAACCGGAGTCTGAGGTGGGAAGCGGCTTGAATACAGGCATTCTTTACCTCATGGCAATTCCATACCTGCTGATTGGTACGGTTGGTTTCCTGTGGTATAAGCACAACCGCAAAAAGGATTAAGTTTGCGCTAGCAATCATGTACCTATACCTCAGGTACAAGTCTCAGTGCATCCGTTGCTCAGATAGCGCGGCTTTGTAGCCGCTGCCCACAGCTTTATCTGTCGCTCATAATGTTTGAGCTTCTTGAGAGCACATGTCTCCATGCTCTTGATTGATCCACTGTTGGTATGCTTTGGATTCCCGTTGATCACTCGCCTTCCTCAGTACAACCATCCCAAACTGTATCACCGTGCTTTTTATTATTTTCCTGCCTGCCAGGTTAAAGTTCGGCATTCGCAAAGGGTAGCACAATTTTTGAATCTATAGGGGTTTTATAGCGTTTTGCTTAAATTCGTAGATAAACTGCGCCAACTTGAACCCTAGATTTACTCCGTATCTATTATTACTTGCCTCGCTGTTGTGCTTTATTGCCACCGCAGCTCTTCGGTTCGATGTTTTTACTACCTCCTCTGCCTTTAGTCAGCAAAAGGAAATCACGGCGATTACCCAAAAGCTGCAACAGGAAATAGACAGTGCCCAGTTTAACGCCAGGACAATCGGCAGCTTGCTGCAGTCACAGGATGTGTCGTTTACCTCGCTGCTGGAGAAATGCCGTTATCCCACCTTTGTTTACGAGCGGGGCAACCTGGTTTTCTGGTCGCATAACAACATTGCCCCTCCACTGGATTTTCCGCGCACGCTCAACCGTTTAATGACGGTCAGCAATGAGTATGGCAGTTTCATCATTGTACCTTACCGGATGCGGCAGTATGACGTCAAGATCTACGTTCCTCTCCAGATTCATGCCCGGCACAAAACCCACCTCACGGCACAGGACACGGGTAAGGTCCTGATCAAAAGCAAGGCTACCAAACTGATCTGGACACCCCAGGTGAATCTACCGAAGGTATACAGTGAACAAGGCGATTTCCTGTTTGCTGTGTCTTTTACCGATTTGCGTGATCGGGCAACGATGGATACCCTACAACTCCTGCTTTTGTTGGCTGGTGCCATTTTCTTTGTGCTGTTCTGCATTATGGTGGCACAAAGCTATGTCCGCAGGCAGCAGTATACCCGTGGGGTTGTATGGTTCCTGTTTTTACTGATAGGTTTCAGGGTAGTCTTACTGCTCCTCGATTTGCCTTTTTCCATCGCAGAGGTAAAGCTCTTTGATCCCAAACTGTACGCAGCGTCTTTCTGGTCTCCATCTATCGGTGACCTGGCCCTCAACATGCTCCTGCTGGTAACGGTAGCCGGCGCAGGGTTGTACCTGTTTATCCGGAACAACCTGCTGACGCAGTTGGTACTACTATCCAGGAAGCAAAGGCAGCTGCTACAAGGGGGATGCATCCTGGCTTTTTACCTGTTGCTGATCCTGCTTTACCAGTTTTACTTTGGCGTGTACCACAATACGCCACTTGCCCTGGATGTCACCCGCTCACTTGACTTTACTAAATACAAGGTGCTGCTCTACGGTGTGCTGCTGTTATATACCATAGCCCTTTGCGTTTTCACTTACATGCTGGCCACAGTGGTATCGGTGCTGGTCCAGAAGGAGTCGAGATGGTGGGCCTATCAGTTACTGGCTGGTATAGCTTTAGTGCTGATGTTGTTTACGGGCGTATTACGCCCGGACTTGTCTGTTGTCATCCTGACAGGCTTCCTCTTTTGGTTTATCATTGTGCTGGCGGCCCAGTACCGAAACGCCGTTAGCCTGGCTTACCGCACCTACCTGTTTCTGTTTCTGGTGGTGATGGTGAGTGCCGTAACGGGCGCGCTGGCACTGTATGACCATTATCATAGCGAGCTTAAACTGTATAAGCAGGAGTTTGCCTACAATATTCTGCAGGACAATGATGTGTTAGGCGAATACTTGCTGGTAGAGGAAGTGACGGATAAGATCGCTTCTGATGCCGTGATCCAGATGCAGATGATGGGCCCTTACGTGGATGCCGGTATGATCAAGCGCAAGATCATCAAGCAGTACCTGCCTAGCTATTTTGATAAGTATGATGTGAACGTGATGCTGTTCGACAGCGAAGGCAATGCCCTGGAGAGCGCCGACACCACCGCGACCTCGCTGCAGGAACTTCGGGCTATCTTTGATACACCCTTTACACAAACGGAGCACAGCGACCTGTTTTTGCTGAAAGAGCCCACCCGCTACAACTCCCGCATCTATTTGAAGTTGATCGATGTGCCTATTTACAAGAGGCAAATGGGTACTATTGCCTTGCAACTGACGCTGAAAAAACGCCAGCCGCATAGCGTTGTGCCGGAGTTACTAACCGACCAGCGGTTTGAGCAGCCTTTCCGGCGCGACATGATGAGTTATGCCGTGTACAGGGGGAGCCAACTCCGCTACAGCGAAGGCGAATACGATTATGCCACAAATTTCAACAATGAATTGCTTCAGGAGCAGGAGCTATACCAGCAGGGGGCAAATCTGGGGAGCTACCACCATTTTGGGGTGCGCAATGGCAGTGGGCAAACGCTGGTCATCACAACCGACCGGTATGGCGCCACCGAAATCCTTTCGAACTTCTCGTTTCTGTTTTTGGTGTTTGTTGCTGGGCTGGTACTGAGTGGTTTTATTTACCTGCTGTTGCAGCGCCACCGCTTGCAGGAGTTCAGCCCCGACTTTAGTACCAAGATCCAGATCTTCCTGAACTTCGGTATCCTGATGCCCTTGCTGCTGGTAAGCATTGCCACCGCCGGACTCGTGACGGCTTCTTACAAGAAGGATTTACTGGAAACGTATGAGCAGCGGGGCGAGGCCGTGCAGCAGACGCTGGCCCGGCAATTGAGCAACAGGCTGCTGCGCAACAAGCGCCTGCTCGAGAGCAGCATCACAGAGATAGCCGCTATTGCCGAAACAGACATCAACCTCTACGACCGGCAGGGCAAGCTGTTGGTAACAAGCCAGCCCTTAATCTTTGAAACCGGTTTGCTCTCCAAGCTGATCAACCCCTGGGCATACGCAGCTATTTCGGAGCGCCAGGCGCTGCGTGTGTTGCTGGAGGAACAGACAGGTAGCTTGTCGTTCAACGTGGTATACCTGCCGCTGCGCGATGACCTGAATGCCGGTGAGCTGGTGGGCTTTATCGGTATACCGTTCTTCGACTCTGAGAAGGAACTGGATCTGAAGCTGATTGAGCTCATTACCACCACCATGAATATCTTCACGGTGATGTTCATCATCTTTATGGTGCTCACCTTCTTTGCTTCCCGCACCCTGACGGTGCCCTTGCGCCTGCTAGCGGATAAACTAAAGCGCACCTCGCTTACGGGTAAAAACGAGATGCTGGCCTATGAGGGGGCCGATGAGATCGGGATGCTCGTGAACGAGTATAACCGCATGCTACTGACACTGGAGCAGAACAAACAGGACCTGGCGATGCAGGAGAAGGAGGCTGCCTGGCGCGAGATGGCCCGGCAGGTGGCACATGAGATCAAGAACCCGCTGACGCCTATGAAGCTTTCGCTGCAATACCTGCAGAAGGCCATCAGCGAGAAGCGCCCGAACACAGAGCAACTCATCGATAAGATATCCCATACCCTGATCACGCAAATTAACATCCTGAACGACATCGCAACGTCTTTCTCAAGCTTTACCAGTATGCCGGAGCCCAAGGTAGAGCCGATTGATATTGCCGCTGCGCTGCACAAGGCGGCCGACCTGCACAACGACCCTGCCACCGCTGTGCTCAAAAAGTGTATTCCAGAGGAGGAGGTGATTGTAAAGGCGGATGAAAGCCTGATGGTACGCACCTTTAATAACTTGTTGCTAAACGCTATTCAGGCGGTGCCGGCGAAGCGCAAGCCACACATAGATGTGAAGCTAACGGTAGAGGAAGCACAACAGCAGGTATTGATCACGATTCAGGATAACGGCACCGGGATTCCGAAAGAGATACAAGGCAAAGTATTTATCCCGAATTTCAGTACCAAGTATACTGGCTCTGGTATAGGGCTGGCTGTGGCGAAACGCGGCATCGAGAATGCGGGCGGAAAGATCTGGTTTGAGACGGAAGAGGGGAAGGGCACCACATTTTTCATTTCGTTGCCGCTGGCGTAGTATGGGGTGGAGGGGTTTATACATGCTGGTGCTATTGTTTGGGCTGAGTCTGCCGCTGATGGCGCAGGCGCCGCTGCTGAACAACAGGCGCTGTGTGCTATTGCCGGTCTCCTCCTTCCCGCAGCAACTCGACTCCCTGACGCTGGTGCCCAGTTCGGTTACCTTTACCCATCCGAAGAAAGAGGCCTTCGCCTTCGACTACAATTATACCCTGAACGAGTTTACCCTCACCCGTTTTCCTGCCTCGGATTCCATTGCCATCGACACGCTGGGTACCATGCAGGCCCTGCGCGACTCGGTGTTGGTTTGTTTCCGGGTGTTGCCGCTGAACCTCACCAAGCCGGCCTTTAAACGCGATATCACCAAGCTGGAGGTGAACTCCTTCCGGGAAGGTTTTTACCGGGAGGATATCGCTACCAAAGAGGAGATTTTCCGGACACCGGGCCTGAACAAAACGGGCAGCATTTCGCGGGGCATCTCTTTTGGCAATACCCAAAACGTATTCGTGAACTCGGCCCTGAACCTGCAACTGGACGGAAAGCTCACCGACGACATCAGCATCACAGCGGCTATCACGGACCAGAACATCCCGTTTCAGCCGGAGGGCAATACACAACAACTCCAGGAGTTCGACAAGGTGTACATTACGCTGCAACACCGGCTCTGGCAACTGACGGCGGGCGATGTAGTGCTGCGGAGCA
Organism: Pontibacter sp. CAU 1760; assembly: GCF_054482735.1. Classification (NCBI taxonomy): domain Bacteria; kingdom Pseudomonadati; phylum Bacteroidota; class Cytophagia; order Cytophagales; family Hymenobacteraceae; genus Pontibacter; species Pontibacter sp. CAU 1760. The sequence continues at coordinate 17,866 of NZ_JBTLRL010000009.1, read as the reverse complement.
GGCCTTCTTACTTCATGCAGTATTATAAAAACGTGCAGGGCGCTGCGTTTGAGACGAAACTTGGCCCACCGGGCAAGGAAGGGGTAACTACCGTGGCAGCTTCCGTCTCGAAAGGCAAGTTTGCCTCGCAGGTGTTACAGGCGCAGGAAGGAGTGCTGGGGCCATACCGCTTGCGGGGCCCAAACAACGAGCGCTTTATTATTGTGCTGGCCAACTCAGAGCGGGTTTTCCTGGATGGCCGCCTGCTGCAACGGGGGTATGACTATGATTATGTGATCGACTACAACCAGGCCGAGATTACCTTCACGACGCGCCACGTCATCACTAAAAACAGTCGGCTTAAAGTTGATTTTGAGTATTCGGACCAGAATTATAGCCGCGGCATTTACAACCTCAGCCATTACCAGAATTTCGGGAAGCTGAAAGTGTATGGCAATTACTACAACGAGTCCGACAACCCCAACAACCTCATCAACCTGAACCTGCAGGACGAGGAAAAGCGCCTGCTTGCCAGCGTGGGCGATAGCCTGCACCTGGCCGTGGGCAGCGGAGCCGACAGTGTGGCTTTCAACCCGACGAAAGTGCTTTATGCCCGCCGTGATACGCTGTATAATGATGGCCTGACGATGGCTTCTGTCTTTGTCTATTCCAACTCCCCGGACGCTGCCTTTTACAACGTGAACTTCACGGAGGTAGGGCCGAACAACGGCGATTACGAGCTGGCCAACAGCGCTGTTAATGGGAGGGTATACCGCTGGGTGGCTCCCCGAAGCGGGGTACGACAAGGGAATTATACCCCCTTGCGGGTATTGCCAACACCGAAGAAAAAGCAGCTGATTACAGTAGGGAGCAGTTACGAACTGCAGCAGGGCGTCAGTTTTTTTGTGGAAGGGGCTGCTTCCGAAAACGATGTTAACCGCTTCTCCGAACGCGATGCCGGAGACGATCAAGGGAAAGCCATGCGGGTGGGCTACCTGGTGCAGGACAAGGAGGTGAAAATGCTGGGGAGGTATAAACTCAACAGCGCGCTGAACTACGAATACACCGACGAGAACTTTTCACCCATCGACCGATACCGCCCCATTGAGTTTGACCGCGACTGGAGTTTGCTGACGACAGAAAAAGCCGAGGACCATATCTTAAACTTCTCGGTGGGGGCGGCGCAGGATGCGGCCAACCTGGTGAACTACCGCATCAGCAGGCGCTACCGCGCCGAGCAACTCGACGGGGTGCAGCATTACCTAGATGTGCTGAAGAAACTGGGCAATGTGACGCTCCGCAACCACCTGTTCATGCTCAATAGCGAGCAGGGGCAGCGGGCATCGGAGTGGTTCCGCGGCGACATGGGAATCGCCTACGACCTTGGCAAAGTGACGCCGGGCTATACCTATCGTTTCGATAAAAACAAGCTGACGGCTTTGAATACGGACTCAGTGATCGGTTCGGCGATGTATTTTGAGGAGCATGTGGTATATGTGGAAAGCGGCGACTCGCTTCAGACCCGTTTCCGGTTCGATTACAGCCACCGCACTGACCAGCGCCCGACCGGGAACGGCACCTTAGGCCAACCGGAGATAGGGCAGACTTTTAACGCAACGATGCAAGCCCGGCTTGGAGCCGAAAGCGACTTGACCCTACAAGGTACTTACCGCAAACTACAGGTAGCCAACGGTAAGGACGAGGAAACAATACAGTCGCGGGTGGACTGGACGGCGGCTTTTCTGGATGGCAGTTTGCGCTCGGAGTTGAGCTATGCCACCGGCACAGGCCGGGAGCTGAAGCGCATCTATATTTTCCAGGAGACCTTGCCGGGGCAGGGGACGCACTACCTGCGAGAGGGCGGACAGGTGAGCAACCTGAACGATTACCTGGAAGCGCAGACCGTAGACCAGCAGCGGTACATCAAGATTTACCTGCCCACCGACGAGTACGTCAATGCCTTCACTAACCGTTTTACGTATCGCTTGGCGAGCAATGCCCCCCGTAGCTGGCGCGCAGCAAAAGGTATCAAGGCTTCCCTGACCCATTTCTCAATGCTCACCTTTGTCAGCATCGACAAAAAAACGACCGATGATAACCTAAGCCGACGCTTTAACCCCTTTGCCGAGGATATTGAAGACCAGTTCCTGCTTTCGCTGGTGAAGAGCATGCGCCATACCGTGTACTTTAACCGCAGCAACCCGAAGTATGGCATGGAGTACACGGTGCAGCAAAACCAGCAGAAGTCGCTGCTCACCAACGGTACCGAGACCCGGAACATCGGCAGCCACGTGCTGGCCGGAAGGCTGAACCTAAACGAGGTGCTGAGCTCGCAGCTGACATTAGGTTTAAATGTGCGCGAGAACCAGTCGAATTTCCTGACCTCTAAAAACTTTGAGATCGAGACTCGCGAAGTGTCGCCTGAGCTATCCTATCAGCCCAATACCATGCTGCGGTTTACGGGAAAATACCAGTTCTCTGTGCGAGAGGATGTGCTGACTCAGGCAGAGACAGAACAGCAGGGCGCCTTTCATGAACTGGGGATAGAGGCCAAACTGAGCCAGGTGAGCAAGCGCACCTTTACCGGTAACTTGAAGTATGTCAATATCGACTTTACCGGCGATGCCTTCTCCTATGTGGGGTATGAAATATTGAACGCCCTACGCCCCGGCAATAACATCACCTGGTCGCTGAACCTGCAGCAGCGCCTGAGCAACGGCCTCAATATCTCGCTGAACTACGACGGACGCAAGGCCAATGGGGTAGGGGCCGTGCACACCGGCCGCACCCAGGTGTCGGTGCTGTTCTAAGAGAACTGTTAAACCTGTCATGCTTCATAGCGACAGGTCGCAACCCAATGCCATTAACAAAGTATTGTCATTTCGACCAGCGGGAGAAATCTGAACTTTTCTCCACTCTATCCGAGTAGCAGATTTCTCCCGCTGGTCGAAATGACAGAATCCGTTCAATGATAGCCTTGGGGCGTAACCTGCACTTGCGCAAGCAGAGAGGCATAAAAAAGGGGGCCTGAATCAGCTATGTTTGTTTCAGGCCCCCTTTTTTGCTAGTCTAATTAATCGTTTAATAATACTTCCCCGGAATCAGGTAATTCTGCACGTAATCCTTCACGCCCTCCTCGAGGGTATAAAAAGGCTTGTCGTATCCGATGGAGCGAAGCTTGCTCATGTTGGCTTCCGTGAAGTACTGGTAATTGTCGCGGATAGTCTCCGGTGTGTCCATAAAGTCGATGTTGGGTTCCACGCCCATGGCATCAAAGGTGTTCAGGGCAAGCGCCATAAAGGTGCGGGCCTGGCCCGAGCCGAGGTTGTAGATACCCGAGTTTTTGCGGTGGTGCATCAGGAAAAGGCACACATCCACTACATCCTTCACGTAAACGAAGTCACGCATCTGCTCCCCGTCGGCATAGTTGGGGTTGTGCGAGCGGAACAGCGTCATGCTTCCCTTAGCCTTTATCTGCTGGTAGGCATGGTAAATGACCGAAGCCATTTTGCCTTTGTGGTATTCGTTCGGGCCATACACGTTGAAGAACTTCAGGCCAGCCCAGAAGAAAGGCTTGGCTGTTTGCTCCAGCGCCCAGATGTCAAAATCGTTCTTGGAGTCGCCGTAAGGGTTTAGCGGCTTCAGCAACGGAATGGTGGCTTCGTCATCGTCATACCCTAAAGTGCCCGAGCCATAGGTGGCCGCTGACGAGGCGTATACCAGCGGAATCTGGTACTCGCAGCAGGCGTTCCATACCTTCTTGGAGTAATTCAGGTTCAGGAGGTCAAACACATCCTTGTTAAACTCGGTGGTGTCGGTGCGGGCCCCGAGGTGAAAGATGAACTCCACTTCTTCGTAGCGCTCATCGAGCCACTCGAAAAAGTTATCACGATCCACAAACTCCTTTATCTTTTTGCCCTTCAGGTTATCTTCTTTTTTGGCGACAGAGAAATTGTCCACCACTACAATATCATTGAAATTGGCCTGGTTCAGCCTGCCCACAAGGCAGCTTGGGATGAAACCTGCGGCACCGGTTACTACGATCATACTTCAGTTTTTAGACCTCTAACGTAAATTGCGTTAAATTTACTAAAATAAATGGAGCCGACTTGGCTTAAGATGATACATAAACAACCCAATCGATTGAAAAAGAAGCAGCGTTTGCCCTACCTATACCCAATTTACCTGTGCTTATTAATTCTTTTAGGAGCCTGTAGCCAACCAGAACAGCAAAAGCAGGCTGCCATTATTCTGGAAGACGATCTGGGGCGTGAATTAAAGATAAAAGGGCAGCCTGAACGCGTTATGGCACTTGCCACCTCGATGACAGAGATGTTGTTTGCCGTGCTGGACACCAGCAGTATCGTGGGCCGCACCCAAAATGATGACTACCCGGCTGCGGTCCTCTCAAAACCTGTCGTGAACAATTACCCCGTGGATTTTGAGCAGGTGCTGGCCCTAAAGCCCGACCTAATCTTTACCGTGGAGGGCATCACCCCGCTGGATGTAGCCGCTCGACTGGAAGAATTGGGCATACCGGTGTATTATCAAAAGTATGCGTCGGTGGAGGATATCTTCAGTGGTTTGGAGGATATCGGGGCGATCATGAACCGCCAGGAGCAGGCCAATCGGTATGCGGATTCGCTGCGGCAGGAAGTAAGGCTGATTGCGGCACGGCATCAACAGAACGAACAGCCGCTTCAGGTACTGGGCCTGGCTGGTTTCGACCCTATTTATGTTTATGGCCCCAGCACAGTGCTGACAGACAAGCTACGGATTTTGGGTGCCCGGAACGCCGTGCCCGAAACCTACGATGCCCTGACCCGGGAGTATATCCTGAAAGCCAACCCCGATGTGATTTTGGGAGGGACGCCAGAGGAACTGGAAGAGAGCTTCTTCGACATTTACCCTGAGTTGCGGAAAACAAAAGCCTATCAAAATAAACGCATGTATAGTCCAAGCTTCGACCTGATGGCCCGGCCCTCGCCACGCGTGGTGGACTCTATCCGGGAGCTGGAAAAATTCCTTTACCCATGAGCAGAGCGTTATTCTTTTTAGGCGCCTTCTTGCTTATCCTGTTAGTGCTGGTGCTAGGCCTGCAGGTCGGTTCTTTTGAGTCGGATCTTTATACCCTGGCTGATGCCTTCCTGCACTATGACCCGGCTAACACCACGCACTTCGCCATCCTGCACCTGCGCCTGCCGCGCCTGCTGCTGGCCTTGGTGGTGGGTGCTTCGCTGGCGCTTGCCGGTTACCTGATGCAAGCCATGGTGAACAACGGCCTGGCCGACCCATACCTCTTAGGCACAGCCTCCGGAGCTTCCTTAGGTGCAATCATAGTGTTTTTTGGCTTCGTGCCGATCACAGTGTTAGGTATCTACATGCCACCCATCTTTGCGCTGCTTGGGGCCTTTGCCGTTACGTTGATAGTGGTGGCACTTGGCTACCGCAAGCGGCAGCTTATACCCTCTCAGTTACTATTAGCAGGTATTGCTATCAGCTCGCTGGGCACGGCCATGGTGGGGCTGCTCACGTTCCTGTCTGATTCTGAGAGCAAGCTGCGCACGGTTATCTTCTGGTCGATGGGTAGCTTTGAGCGTGCTACCTGGGCGATGTTGCCATACCCCGCTGTTGCGCTGCTATCCGCTTTGCTGCTGTTTGTATACTATCAAAAGCAACTGAACATACTATTGCTGGGCGAGGAGCGGGCGCAGGCGCTGGGCGTGCCGGTGGCGCGCACCCGGTGGGTGATTTTGGGCACGGTGTCACTGGTCACGGGCTTTGCTGTGGCTACCTCCGGGCCGATCGGTTTTGTGGGGCTGATCATCCCGCATGTGACACGGGGGCTGATGGGCACCACCGGGCAGACTAACCTGCTTTTTTGCGCTTTTGTGGGCGGGTTTTTCATGCTGCTCTGCGATCTGCTCGCACGCTTGCTTTATCCGCCTGCCGGATTGCCGATTGGAATTATTACTTCGTTCTTTGGTGTTCCTTTCTTCGTATATTTGCTACTCAGAAAGAATTACAATTTTAAAGGTTAGATGATTTACGTAAGCAGGTTAGAGCACTTCAACGCGGCCCATAAGCTGCACAACCCGAACTGGTCGTTGGCGAAGAATAAAGAGGTTTTCGGGCCATGTGCCAACACCAACTGGCATGGGCACAATTACGAGCTGATTGTGACGGTGAAGGGCCAGCCCGACCCGGACACAGGTTTTGTCATTGACCTCAAGCAACTCAGCACGCTTATCCGCACGCATATCATCAGCAAGGTAGATCATAAGAACCTGAACCTGGATGTGCCGTTTATGGAGGATAAGCTGGCAAGCACCGAAAACCTGATCGTGGAGTTCTGGAAAATACTGGAGCCGCGTGTGCAGGATATCTCAAACAAAAACGCGCAACTGCATAGCCTGAAGCTGTACGAAACGCCTCGAAACTACGTTGAGTATTTCGGCGAGTAAAGGCTTCGCCTCATTTCATTTAGCTGCCTTGGCTTATACCCACGCTGGCAGCAGCAAACAGACATAACCGCATGAAGTATTATATCATAGCCGGAGAGCGCTCCGGCGACCTGCATGCCTCAAACCTGATCAAGCAGCTTCGGGCCAAAGACCCAGAGGCGCAGATCCGGGGTTGGGGCGGCGATATGATGCAGGCGGAAGGTATGGACCTCGTGCGCCATTACAGCGAGATGGCCTTTATGGGCTTTGCCGAAGTGTTCAAAAGCTTGGGCAAAATCCTTGGGTTTCTGAAGGAGTGCAAGGCCGATATCGCGCAATACCAACCTGATGTAGTAATTCTGGTGGATTACGCCGGCTTTAACATGCGCATCGCCAAATTTGCCAAGGCGCGCGGACTGAAGGTATACTATTACATCTCCCCGAAAATCTGGGCCTGGAACCAGGGCCGCGTGCATAAGATCAAGAAGGTGGTGGACCGCATGTTCGTGATCATGCCTTTCGAGGAGGACTTCTATGCCCGCTTCGATTACAAGGTCGATTATGTGGGCAACCCCGTGAACGACTCCGTGACAGACCATGAGCGCACCGCTGACTTCAGAACCCGGAACAAGCTGTATAATAACAAGCCCATTATTGCTATACTGCCGGGTAGCCGGCAGCAGGAGACAGAAGGCATGCTACATGTGATGCTGAGCGTGCTACCGTCCTTCCGGGACTACCAGTTTGTCGTGGCGGGGGTATCTAACCTACCAAAGTCGCATTACGAGCAGTATAACAAAGACCCGAACATCAAGATCATCTACGACCAGGCCTTCGATTTGCTGGCACATGCCAAGGCCGCGCTCGTTACTTCGGGCACGGCTACACTGGAGACGGCGCTTTTTGGCGTACCGCAGGTCGTTTGCTACAAGACCAGCGCAATCTCCTATACCATCGGCAAGATGGTGATCAAGGTGCCTTACATATCGCTCGTTAACCTGATAGCCGACAAACCAGTGGTGACAGAGCTGATTCAGGATGATTTCACGGCTAAGAAAATCACTGCAGAGCTAAAGCAAATCCTTTTCGACAAGCACTTCATCAACAAGCAGCAGGAGGGGTATGCGTTGGTACGCGAGAAGATTGGCAGTTTCCGGACAGCAGAACGTGCCGCTGAATTAATGGTGGGTTACCTGGAGCAGGATCTGGCTAAATCTTAACATCAAACAGTTATCTTGACTACTCTTGAGGCGAGAACTGAAAAAAGCCAGCGTTCGGAATGACTTATGAAAACGTAAAATTGGGAAATAGAAAAGCTTGCTTTAAATCTCAAGCTCCATTTTCCATAGCTTCATTTCTGCTTTACGTCTGGGGTAGGGGCCCTCTTTCGCTCTGCTCAGGCTGCCTCACTGCGTTCGGCACCGCAACACCTACAAATAAATGGGCCTTACCCGCAGCGCCTCCCGGAAAAGCTGGGAATACTGTTGCTCTGATCATAAGAAAGGGCAGTGTTTGAAACCATTCAACATTCTGTCAGAATGGCCTCAAGCGTATTACAATTTCTGAGTTCACCTATAAAACACAACGCCCCGGCAGTATAGCTGTCGGGGCGTTGTGTTTTATAGGGATTGTGCCTTATGCTACTTTCAGTTGCTTCAGGCTTGATTTTTCAAATTTCTCGCGGGCATATTTCCCTGTAATAAGCAGTTCCTTGGTGCCTTCCTCAGAGGGCAATTCGAACATGGCGTCCGTCATGATACCCTCACAGATAGAGCGGAGGCCACGGGCACCGAGTTTGTACTCTGCTGCTTTCTCCACGATGTACTCCAGGGCACTCTCATCAAAGGACAAGGCAATGTTTTCCATCTCGAAAAGGCGCTTGTACTGCTTCACGATAGAGTTCTTCGGCTCCAGCAGGATCAGGCGCAAGGTCTCTTTGTCCAGTGGGTCGAGATGTGTGAGTACAGGCAGTCGGCCAATTAACTCTGGTATCAAACCAAAGTTCTTCAGGTCTTGCGCTGTCAGGTACTTCAGGAAGTTCTCGTTTTCCTCCGCCTCATCCTGCTTCGATTTGTTGAATCCGATAGGGCGGGTGTTCAGGCGGTTCTTGATCAGACGGTCGATACCTACGAAGGCGCCGCCGCAAATGAAGAGGATGTTCTCGGTGTTAACCGTGATCATTTTCTGCTCCGGGTGCTTGCGCCCTCCCTGTGGCGGAACGTTTACTGACGTACCCTCCAAGAGCTTCAGTAATGCCTGCTGAACGCCCTCTCCGCTCACATCACGCGTGATAGACGGGTTGTCGCTCTTGCGGGCAATCTTGTCTATCTCGTCAATATAAACAATGCCACGCTCGGCAGACTCAACGTTATAATCGGCGGCTTGCAGCAAGCGCGTCAGGATGCTCTCTACGTCTTCGCCTACATAACCGGCCTCTGTCAGTACAGTGGCATCGGCGATGCAGAAAGGAACCTGCAGAATACCGGCCATCATACGCGCTAAGTAAGTCTTGCCCGTGCCTGTCTCACCTACCATGATGATGTTCGATTTCTCGATCACTACCTCCTCGTTTTCGGTAGGCTGCATCAGGCGCTTGTAATGGTTGTACACCGCCACCGACATTACCTTTTTCGCCTCATCCTGCCCAACAACAAATTGGTCGAGGTATGATTTCATCTCCTTCGGCTTCATCAGGTTGAACTTAGGAGTGCGACTGTTTGCGCGTATTTTATTCTCTTCGTTCAGAATCTGCTGTGCCTGCCCGATACAACGATCGCAAATGTGCGCGTTGATACCGGAAATCATTACCGATACATCCTTTTTGTTTTTGCCGCAAAATGAGCAAGTAATTTCTGCCATAAGAACCAGTTGATCCAAATTATTCGGGCCCTGAATTCCAAGGCCTAAAGCAAAGGTACAAAATTGAAAAGTTATTAGAGCACAATTTTTTCAGGGTAAATATTGCGATAGCGTTAAAACAGGGGCAAAAATTTTAAGATTTCTATTTTTATATGAATGTGTAAGTGGCTTTAAGTTAGTTGTTTGTGAAGACTAATGTAGGGACATGCCGCCAAGATATTTTTTTTGAGGTTATGAGATTTTATTAAGAAAAGCACCACTATTTATGCATTTATACGGTGCAATAAGAGCAAATAAAAAACCCGCACCTGTAACAGGAGCGGGCTTTTCATTTGCAATGTACTGCCTTGGCAGCAGGTGTTATCCTTGCTTACGAACCAGTACTTCGTCAATCAGGCCATACTCTTTGGCTTCATCGGCCTTCATCCAGTAGTCACGGTCAGAGTTGTCGTATACCTCCTGGTAAGACTTGCCTGAGTGCTGCGCTAGAATCTCGTAAAGCTCTTTCTTCAGCTTCAGAATCTCACGGGCTGTGATCTCGATGTCAGAGGCCTGGCCCTGAGCGCCGCCCATTGGCTGGTGAATCATGATGCGGGAGTGAGGCAGGGCAGAGCGCTTGTTGGCGGCACCACCGGCTAGCAACACGGCACCCATAGAGGCCGCAAGGCCGGTACAGATGGTTGCCACATCCGGGCTAACATACTGCATGGTGTCATAGATGCCCAAACCGGCATACACCGAGCCACCCGGGCTGTTGATGTATAACAGGATGTCTTTCTTTGCATCTGCTGATTCCAGGAACAGCAGCTGCGCCGTGATGATATTGGCGATAAAATCATCTACCTGCGTGCCAAGGAAAATGATGCGGTCCATGATCAGGCGGGAGAATACGTCAATCTCACGGAAGTTGGTAGGGCGTTCCTCAATCACGGATCGGGTCATGCTCTCGATGGTGTGCATGGCTCTGCCTTCTACGTGGCTAATATATTGGTCAACACCCAGGCCGCTCATGCCTTGGCCCTTTACGGCAAATTTCCGGAACTCGTCTTTGTTAAACATATCTTGTTTAGGTTTACGGTTTTACTCAAAAATAAAAAAGGTCCTTGAATTAAGGACCTTTTTTTAAATATAGTTTTAGGTTCGCTTATTCGTACGAACCATTTCTGAAGTCCTCTGCAGAGATGGTCTTCTCTACAACAGTCATCTGCTCTTTTAGTTTAGCAAGTACTTTCTCAGCCAGCTGCTGCTCGTACTCCTGCATGTAGTTGCGGCCATTGTCCTGGTTCAGGTACTGCTGCGCATAGTTGTTCATGCTCTCCAGCAGCTCCTCCGGAATCTCCGGCATGTTGAACTGGGCAAGCATCTTCTCTTTCGTGGCCTCAACAACCTCTTCGTTCGTTACCTTGATCTCGTTGTCTTCTACAACTTTGTTCTTGATCATCGACCACTTCAGCTCGCGCACATACTTATCGAAGTTCTCCTCGATTTGCTCTGGCGTCAGTTTGCCTTCGTTCGTCACAGTTAACCAACGCTTGAAGAACTCAGTTGGCAATTCAACATCCAGGTTATCTACCAAGGTGTCGATGATATTGCGGTACAGCAGGTTGTCTGCCTCGCGCTCATAGTTCTCCTTGATCGTCTCACGCAGTTTTGCGTCGAACTCTTCTTCAGTAGTTACTTCGTCTTTACCGAAAAGCTTGTCAAAAAGTTCTTGGTTCAGTTCAGCAGGCTCTGTGCGGTTGATCTTATCTACCGTGAACTCGAACTCACCGTTCAGGTTAGCCGCATCGTCTTTGCTCAGGCCGGTAACGTGTGCCAGGGCAGCATTGTCATCGCCAAATGTCTTGCGGATGTCAAAACGGATTACATCGCCCGCCTTCACGCCTACAAACTTGTCTTTGCCTTCCACCACACGGTTTGTAGGGATCAGGGTCGTAGACTCAAACTCGCCTTCTACAGCCTTCAGTTGGCCAGAAATGAAGTCGCCTTCTTCAGATGTCTCTGGGTTAGTGGTTTTGCCGAACTGACGCTTCAGGTTAGTATACGCCTCGTCGATAGTGCTCTGGTCTACGTCGATAGCAATGCCCTCTACGCTTTTATCTAGCGGAAGGTTAATGGCTGGCAGCAGGCCTACAGCGTAGTTAAACTCAAAGTTTTTCTGGTTGTCCCAGTCAATGTCGTTTTGGTTCGGCTCAGGAAGCGGCTCACCCAAAAGCTTCACATCGTTCTCACGGATATATTTAGAGATCTCCTCCTGCAGCAGCGTGTTGATTTGCTCTACCAGGATGCTCTTGCCATACATTTTCTTCACCAGCCCTGTTGGCACTTTGCCAGGTCTGAAACCCTTGATCTGGGCTTTCTTGCTGTATTCTTTTACCTGCTGGTCTACTTTAGAAGCGTAATCGGCCTCTTCCAGAACCACCTTCAGTTGTGCGTTGGTGCTGTCGGTTTGGTTTAATGTAATATTCAAGGCTTATCAGTTTTAATATTTGAAATATCTACTAAAAACAAACCCCCAACAGGGCTGTTGAGGGTTTGTGAGTGTGCGGATGGAGGGACTCGAACCCCCATGCCTCGCAGCGCTAGATCCTAAGTCTAGTGCGTCTACCAATTTCGCCACATCCGCTTGTTGTGTGCTGGTTTGTAATAGTGGTGCAAAGTTACAAGCCGTTTTTTTAATTGCAATACCCGGCGTAAAATTTTCTGAAATATTTTTTACCTTAGAGCTAACCCTGTGGCCGGCTGGCTTTGCTGTGGCGGCATATTGGTTGCATTTTATATTCCGTTATATTTGAACGAATAAAACAGCCACCCTATTTGTTATGTATACAGGAAACCGACGGGTGCTTCAGTCCGGCACTTGCCATACCCTGTTCTCCGATATAGTTTACCATGATTGATCCAGAAGTAGAACGCAAAGAGATTCTGCGACATTACAGACGATTACTTCGGTACGCGAAGCCTTTTCTGAAGGACAACGACGCCAAGATCATCAAAAAAGCATTCAACACTTCGCTGGAGGCGCATAAGGACATGCGCCGCAAATCCGGCGAGCCATACATCCTGCACCCCTTGGCTGTGGCCCAGATTGCGGTAGAGGAAATAGGCCTGGGCACCACTTCCATTGTGGCGGCGCTGCTGCACGATGTAGTGGAAGACACCGAGATGGAGATTTCGGATGTGGAGCGCGAGTTCGGGCCAAGTGTGGCCAAGATCATCGAAGGACTGACCAAAATATCAGGCGTGTTTGACTATGGCACCTCGCAGCAGGCTGAGAACTTCCGCAAAATGCTGCTCACTTTGAGCGACGATGTGCGCGTGATCCTGATCAAGCTGGCTGACCGCCTGCACAACATGCGTACCCTTGACAGCATGCCGCGCCACAAGCAGCTGAAGATCGCCTCTGAGACCATGTACCTGTACGCGCCGCTGGCGCATCGTTTGGGCCTGTATGCTTTCAAATCGGAACTTGAGGACCTATACCTTAAGTACACCGACACCGACACCTATAAGGACATCTCCAACAAGATACGCCAGACGCGCAGTGCCCGGAACAAGTTTATCAAAGACTTTACCCACCCGATTGAGGAGGAGCTGCGGAAATACGGCTTTAAGTTCGCGATCAAGGGAAGGCCGAAGTCGATCTACTCGATCCTGAAAAAGATCAAGAAGCAGAACATCACCTTCGACGAGATCTATGACCTGTTTGCCATCCGGATTATACTGGATGTACCGCTCGAGAATGAGAAGGCAGCTTGCTGGCAGGTATACTCCATCATCACGGACTTTTACCAGCCGAGCCCGGACCGCCTGCGCGATTGGGTGAACACGCCGAAGGCAAACGGGTATGAGTCGTTGCATACCACCGTGATGAGCCGATCGGGGCAGTGGGTGGAGGTGCAAATCCGGACCAATCGGATGGACGAGATTGCAGAGCGCGGGTATGCCGCCCATTGGAAGTATAAAACAGAAGGGGTGGGCTCGGCGGAATCGGGGCTGGAACTTTGGATAAACAAGGTGCGTGACATGCTGGAGTCTAATAACTCCAACGCGCTGGAGTTTATGGATGAGTTTCGCAAAAACCTTTTCGTGGAAGAGGTGTTTGTATTTACCCCGAAAGGTGATCTGATCATCCTGCCCGACAAGGCCACGGCCCTCGACTTTGCTTTCGAGATCCATACCCATATCGGTTTGCAGTGCCTCGGGGCGAAGGTAAACCAGAAACTGGTGCCGTTGAGCTACCAGTTAAAGAACGGAGATCAGGTAGAGATCCTGACCTCACAGAAGCAGAAGCCGAACGAAGAGTGGCTGCAGTACGCTGTGACCTCCAGGGCCCGAACCCGCATTAAGGATGCCTTGCGCGAGGAGCGGAAGAACAAAGCTGAGGAAGGCAAGGTGATTCTGGACGAGCGAATGGCTGAACTGGGTGTACAGGACACGCAGGCTAACCTGAACAAACTGCTGGCCTATTTTAATGTGCCAACAGTGCAAGACCTGTACTACCGCATTGCCACAGGCCACATCGACAGCACGAGCATCAAAGAGGTGATCTTTACGGCCATGGCAGAAAAGGGCTCTTCGATGCTGGAGCCAAAGTCGTTTGACAAGGAAGTGCAGAAGATACGGGGTATAAATTCTGACATGCTGGTGATCGGGGAGAATACCTCCAACATGGAGGATTACAAGGTGGCCAAGTGCTGCAATCCGATTCCAGGCGACGATGTGTTTGGCTTCCAGACCGAGGACGGCGGCATTGAGATTCACCGGACAACCTGCAAGCGCGGCATCGAGCTGATGTCGAACTATGGGAACCGCATCATCAAGGCCAAGTGGACAGACCAGAAAGAGCTTGCCTTCCTGGCGGGTATCCGTATTAAAGGGACTGACCGGGTGGGCTTGGTGAACGACCTGACCAAGGTGATCTCGACAAGCTTAAAAGTGAACATGCGCTCTATTACCATCGACTCGAACGACGGTATATTTGAGGGCAACCTGATGGTGTTCGTGAACGATACCGGGCACTTGGATAAGCTGATGCAGCGCATGGGCAAAGTAAATGGTATTCTCACGGTAGAACGCTTCGATTAAGTGAGGCTAACAGCAAAGACAAGATGGCATTAGATATAGTAAAGTTTGAGGAAGTAAAGAAGATTTTCACGGCTTACCTGGAAAGCAAAGGCCTTCGGAAAACACCGGAGCGGTATGCGATCCTGGAGGAGATTTACTCCCGGGACGGCCATTTTGATGTGGAGTCGCTTTACATCAGCATGAAGAACAAGAACTATCGTGTAAGCCGGGCCACCGTTTACAACACCTTAGACCTTTTGGTAGAGAACGACCTGGTAAGCAAGCACCAGTTTGGCCGCAACCTGGCGCAGTATGAAAAGTCTTACGGTTTCCGGCAGCACGACCACGTGATTTGCACCGAGTGCCATAAAGTAGTGGAGTTTTGCGATCCGCGCATTCATAATATCCAGACGATGGTCGGGGACCTGCTGAATTTTCATATCTTACATCATTCCCTTAACTTATACGGTATCTGCGGCGACTGCCGCGCCAGGAAAGCCACAGAGGAGCAGCAGAAACAACAGCATGAAGTATCAGACAGAACTCAGCGATGACATTCTCTTTGTCAGGTTGGACGGCGACCTGGTAGCGGGCGCCGATACTCAGCGCCTGATAGAGGAAATAGATGGCACAAAACCACCTATTAGGCTCCTTTGTGCCATAGACCTTTCGAACGTGCGGTTCATGGACAGTAGTGGGATGGGTGTGCTGGTTTCGTTGCTCACCAAGTTTCGGAACCGCGGCGGCGAGTTGGTGCTCATCAAGCCTTCTGACCACATCCGCAAGCTGCTGATCGTTACCAAGCTAAACGCCATCTTCACCATTGCCGAAAACGACAGTTTTGCCGCCCAGTTCCTAAAGGAGTCAATCTACTAGTTTCTGCCAAACGCCATTTGCCATACCTGCCCAACGCCCCCTATTACTGCCACACAGTTGCATAGTTATGCAAGATTTCCCTTCTTTACCCTATCAGTATCAGTTAAGCAATGGATGGATGAGGAAAGGGATGAGATTTGCGCAGCAGTTGGAGGCACGCTGCCTGGGTTGGGCTGAATTGCACAGCCATACCATTCTGCGCGTGAGCGTAGGCTTGATCTATAGCCTTTTTGGTTTACTTAAGTTTTCCCGAACTATAGCCCTGCAGAGCAGCTGGCCATCAACACAATCGAAGAGCTCACATTCGGTTTGCTCTCTGGCAAAGCCGCCCTTCTGGCGCTGGCCACCTTCGAGACCGCATTAGGCTTTTGCCTGACTTTCCGGTACCGCTTGCGCTTGGCGGTATACTTGGCCGCAGGGCACATGCTGAGCACCTTTCTGCCCCTCCTGTTTTTCCCGGATGAGACTTTCACAGGTTTCCCTGTAAGCCTGAGCTTAGTGGGCCAGTACATATTCAAGAACTTTGTGTTACTGAGTGCTTTGCTGGTTGTGTATGCACGGTCGGTGAAACAAACTGTCAAGCCTGCTAAGCCGGGCCCGCTGCGACAAGAGGCAGGCGCCCGGTTTCGATGCAAGGAAACGGCGGCACAAAAAAACGTTGTGAAGCCGCAGCAGGAGTTTCAGTATGCGGCGCATTAAGGCGCCATGCCATAGTAGCCTATTTCAGGCGCTGGCTTCTATAATATAAGAATGGCCCTCGCACAAAGTAATAAATTCACTACATTTGGGAAGACAATAGATGTAGTCGGGATTCGCGCTGCGCTTCTGCGAAGCAAGCTGTTAGCAATCAGTTGTTTTGTTTTAGTTGGTGATAGTGATAAATTGCGGCTTACTTCTTAAAGAGAATCAATTTATTTTATACTTAAATGGCAGTTGATATATTAATAGGTCTGCAGTGGGGAGACGAAGGCAAAGGCAAAATAGTTGACGTACTGGCGCCGACCTATGACATTGTAGCCCGTTTCCAGGGCGGACCAAACGCAGGTCATACCTTAGAGTTTGAAGGCACCAAGCATGTGCTTCACCAAATACCTTCCGGCATCTTCCATCCGCACATACAGAATATCATCGGCAACGGCGTGGTGCTGGACCCGATCGTGTTCCGCACCGAGATGCAAAAGCTGACGGACCGTGGCGTTGATGCTGCCCAGAACCTTTTTATTTCTAAGAAAGCTTCCTTGATTCTGCCTTCTCACCGCGTGTTAGATAGAGTATCGGAAGAGGCGCTAGGGAACAGTAAAATTGGATCTACCCTGAAAGGCATCGGGCCTACTTACCAGGATAAGATCGGTCGTGTAGGACTACGCGTAGGCGATATCCTGGCTGATGACTTCCAGGAATGCTACGACAGACTGGTAGAACGTCACCGCAACATTGTGCGCTTCTATGGCCAAGAGCTCGAATTAGGCGAGCAGGAGCAGGCTTTCTTCGAAGCGATCGATTATCTCCGCACCCTAAAACTGGTTGACTCAGAGTATATGATCAACGATGCCATCAGGAACGGAAAGCGTATTTTAGCTGAAGGGGCGCAAGGTGCCTTGCTAGACGTTGACTTTGGTACATACCCGTTCGTGACTTCATCCACCACCTTAGTGGCAGGCGCTTGCACAGGCTTAGGTGTAGCCCCTCAGCACATAGGGGAGGTATACGGTATATTCAAAGCATACTGTACCCGTGTGGGTAGCGGGCCATTCCCGACAGAATTGTTAGATGAAGTGGGGGAGAGTATCCGTCAGGCAGGCCGAGAGTTCGGTTCTACTACTGGCCGTCCACGCCGCTGTGGTTGGGTAGACCTACCAAGCCTGAAGTACTCCATCATGCTGAACGGCGTAACGCAGCTAAACATGATGAAGGCTGACGTGCTGACTGAGTTTGATACAATTAGTGTATGTACGCATTATAAACTTGCCTCTGGTGAGGTAACCGACCGAGTGCCGCATACATTAGATGAGTCTAAAATTGAACCGGTATACGTTGACCTGCCAGGCTGGAAAGTAGACCTGAACAAAATAGAGACGATAGAGGAATTGCCTGAGGCATTCAAAAACTACCTGTCTTTCCTGGAAGAGCATCTGCAAGTGCCCATTACGATTGTGTCGGTGGGGCCGGACAGAAAAAGCACCATGAGGCGAGAGGCTGTGCAAGCGTAGGCTATAGGTATATTATTAGGAAAGGAGCCCCGGCATTAGCTGGGGCTTTTTCCATTTAAAGAAGAGGGTTGAAGTCAGAAGGCAAGGTGTCTAATTGGCACACATAGGTAAAGCACTTGCCGATATTGTCCTTTAGAGAAGTTACTACAAAACTATTCCCGCTCGCTTAGAGTGCGTTAGCTAAGAGGGGGGGATTCTGGCTGTTTTTTTCTGGCGGGGGCCTTGCATCGCAGTTCTTTTTGCCTACTTTTGCATCCCGGTTCAGCAGGAACGTCGGGAAAGAGAGGATGAGGGCAGGTTCAGGGCAGAAAAAAAACTTCGCTTTACTGCTTGTTCGGGACGGAAAGGTGCTTACCTTTGCAACCCGGTTCCGAAAGGGGGCCGCTTCGTAACACAGGGTTCAGGCCCTGCTCGCTTCGAAAAAAACTTTCC
>NZ_JBTLRL010000008.1:0-269267 GCF_054482735.1 Pontibacter sp. CAU 1760 | reverse complement strand
TAAGGCTTCCTTTTTTGTTTCTTTTGATTGGTGCTCACCTAGGTTTTGATTAGTTGGTCGTTCAACTTTCTTAACCAAAGTGGGCACTCTTTTTATCCATAACTACCTTTTAAAACAGCTTCTAATGGAGGTAAAAATGAGTAATGTTTTAGCAAGTATTGGTAAGTTAAATTTTGACCTACAGTTCCTGTAAAATTCAGTGGTTTACGCAGATGGTTATAACACGAATTAGCGAATCTTGTCCAAGGAGGTAATTGAATAGAGGAAACTCGATCCTTAAGAGTATTCAATGAAACTGTCGGTACAAATGAGGCCAAAAAGTATGATAGAATTGTTCTACTTTCCTTATTCAACTTTCTTAATTTCAAAGGGTTATTGCCAACTCTTGATAGAAGTTCAATTATAAAATTTGATATTATTATCTTGTATAATTCTTCATTAGAAGGAACTTCTGATATTTCAGAAAAATCAGTGATTATCGTGAAAGGCTTTTTTTTATCTGATAAATGCCTTTTGAAATCTTCGAGAATAGCCGTTTTACCAATTCCACGTTCTCCAATAATCACAATATTCCTCCCTTTTTTAAAAGCATCCAAAATAGGATCATACTCACCTTGTGCGACGAAAATCTTTTTTGCAACATCTATCTCGTCTTCGGTTGTAAACGTGTCGAAGGGAAATTCTTTTAGGCCAAAGGATTGATAAAATTCTTTATATGTCATATTTTATTAGTTGCTTTTACTAGTGCTAATTAGTTGCTAATAGGTGTACCTGTTTATGATATCTGCACCATGAATGGATTTCCGCTCTATCATTCTATACTCCGGACTCAATATAGTAATTTTACTTGTATAGAATTGGAATTATACGGTTCAGCATTATGAAGCCTTACAAAAACAAGGAGCACAAAAAAACGCCTGCCACATTGCTGCGGCAGGCGTTTTATATATAGCGAACGCTAGTAAGCTTAGTCAGCTCTTGACATGCGGTTACGCTCGTTCTCGTCGAGGTAAATCTTACGCATGCGGATGCTCTTCGGCGTTACTTCCAGCAATTCATCCTTCTGGATGTATTCCATGGCTTCTTCCAAAGAGAACTGCTTGGCAGGAGCGATCTTCACGTTGTTATCAGAACCGGAAGCACGCATGTTGGTCAGCTTCTTACCTTTCTGGATGTTTACCGTGATATCGTTCTGGCGGCTGTGCTCACCAATTACCTGGCCCATGTATACCTCAACGCCCGGATCAACGAAGAAGAAACCACGGTCCTGCAGCTTATCAATAGAGTAAGCAGTACCGGCACCCGTTTCCATCGAGATGATAGAACCGTTGTTACGGCCCGGGATGTTTCCTTTGAACGGCTCGTAACGGCTGAAGCGGTGATTCATGATCGCCTCACCAGCTGTAGCAGTCAACACGTTGTTACGCAGACCGATCAGGCCACGCGCCGGAATGTTGAACTCCAGGTGCTGCAGGTCGCCCTTCGGCTCCATGATCGTCAGCTCACCTTTACGCTGCGTTACCAGCTCAATTACCTTACCGGCAGTCTCCTCAGGAACGTCTACTACCATGTGCTCGATTGGCTCCTGGCGTACACCGTCAATTTCCTTGAAGATAACCTGTGGCTGGCCTACCTGAAGCTCATACCCCTCGCGGCGCATCGTCTCGATAAGTACAGACAAGTGAAGGATACCACGTCCGAATACCAGGAAGGTATCCTCACGGTCAGTCTCCTGCACACGCAGGGCAAGGTTTTTCTCCGTTTCTTTGAACAGACGATCACGAAGGTGGCGTGATGTCACGAACTTACCCTCTTTACCGAAGAAAGGAGAGTTGTTGATCGTGAACAGCATGTTCATCGTTGGCTCGTCGATAGAGATACGCGCCAATGGCTCGGGGTTCTCCGCATCCGCGATGGTGTCGCCAATATCGAAGCCTTCGATACCTGTTACCGCGCAAATCTCGCCTGCTGATACCTCAGAAACGCTCTTGCGGCCAAGGCCTTCAAATACCTGAAGTTCGTTGATCTTGCCTTTCTTGAACGTACCATCCGCCTTGCACAAGTTGATCGGCATACCTTCCTTAAGGGTACCACGGTGCACACGGCCAATCGCGATACGACCTACGAAAGAAGAATAGTCAAGGGAAGTGATCTGCATCTGCGGCGTACCTTCACGGTATGGGGCAGGCGGGATCACATCGATGATGGCATCCAGTAGGGGAGTGATATTGTCAGTTGGCTGTGTCCAGTCGGTGCTCATCCAACCCTGCTTAGAAGATCCGTAAAGCGTTACGAAGTCCAGCTGGTCTTCTGTGGCGTCGAGGTTAAACATCAGATCGAATACTTGCTCATGCACCTCGTCTGGGCGGCAGTTTTCTTTATCTACTTTGTTTACAACAACAATCGGCTTCAGGCCAAGCTGTATCGCTTTGCCTAATACGAAACGTGTCTGAGGCATGGCGCCTTCAAAGGCATCCACCAACAGCAATACGCCGTCGGCCATCTTCAGTACGCGCTCCACTTCACCACCGAAGTCGGCGTGACCAGGGGTGTCTATGATGTTGATCTTTACGTCTTTGTATCGAACTGAAACGTTCTTTGAAACGATCGTGATACCACGCTCGCGCTCCAGGTCGTTATTGTCCAGAATAAGGTCGTCGAAATGCTGGTGCTCAGCGAAAAGCTTAGAAGCGTGGATGATTTTGTCCACGAGCGTTGTCTTGCCGTGGTCTACGTGTGCGATGATCGCAATATTACGAATGTTCTGCATTGAATTGGTTTTTCGAGCCGCAAAATTACAAAAAAGCCTTAACACTTTTAGTATGCTGCTCGAAATAAACAGGTTAGGTGTGTAAATAAATTCCCTTAGGCGATAAAAACGCTGGTTTTGGGGCTAACCTTATTGGCTTGAAGTTTGTTTCTTAAGCTGTTATAAAACAAAATGAGCCGAAAGCCAAGCAGGCGTTTGCCTCGTATCTAACCCTATGAAACTACACTTTTTATTCCTGATGGCAGGGCTGCTGCAACTCTCAGCCTGCGCCGAACAAAGCAAAACCCAGACTACCGGAAACGCCTCCCTGGCTATGGAAGCCAGTGGCGAAGAGCCGCTGACGGAGGCCGAGATAGCCAGCCTGAACGAGGTGCCCTTGCAGGACACCGTGGTGCACACAGAGGCAGAGTGGAAAGCCATGCTGACACCGGAGCAGTATTATGTGCTGCGGCAGGAAGGCACCGAGCGCCCTTTCAAGAACAAGTACAACGATAACCACGAGAAAGGCATTTATTCCTGCGCCGGTTGCGGCAACCCCATGTTCAGTTCCCGCACCAAGTTTGAGTCCGGCACAGGCTGGCCCAGCTTTTATACCCCCCTGGAGGCCAAACGCGTTAAGATTGTTGAAGACCGTACAATGGGTATGGTGCGCTCCGAAGTAGAGTGTGCCCGCTGTGGTTCGCACATCGGGCATGTGTTTGACGATGGCCCAAAACCAACCGGCTTGCGCTATTGCCTTAACTCGGCAGCCCTTACCTTTGCGAAAAAATAAAAACTTTTCGGGCCTTTGGGCTGTATTGCCTTCGCTTTGGCAACCTGAAACCAGCGCGTCAAAGAAACCCCGATACCCTATCTAACATGGCTTATGAATAACCGCATAGAAGCGCTACAGCAGGCGCTACGAGAGCACCGGAAGCGTTTGCTTCAACACAACGTATACCAATCCCTGCAGACGCTGGATGACCTGAAGCTATTTATGGAGCACCACGTGTTTGCCGTTTGGGACTTCATGAGTTTGCTCAAGGCCCTGCAGCGCGACCTGACTTGCGTAACCTTGCCCTGGGTGCCAACCGGTAGCCCCAGCACGCGCCGCCTGATCAATGAGATTGTGCTGGAAGAGGAAACCGACGTGGACCAGGAGGGTAACCCGATCAGTCACTTTGAGTTATACCTTCGGGCTATGGACGAGGCAGGGGCCAACAAAGCCCTGATCGAGCAGCTGCTCCAAAGCCTGAGCGATGGAAACACCGTAAATAGCGCCCTCGATAAAGTGGGGATTGACGCCAGCGTGAAGTACTTCGTGCGCAATACCTTCAGCGTGATCAACTCCGGCAAGCCGCATGCCGTGGCTGCTGCCTTTACCTTTGGCCGCGAAGACCTGATTCCGGACATGTTCCGCCATCTGATCGCCGACCTGAACGAGCGCTTTCCGGGGAAACTGAGCACCTTCATTTACTACCTTGACCGCCATGTGCAGCTAGACGAGGAAGTGCATACACCGCTGGCCCTGCAAATGGTATCTGAGTTGTGCGGCGATGACGACGATAAGTGGCAGGAGGCACTAGACGTGTCGAAATCCTGTATCGAGCAGCGCATCGAGTTGTGGAACGGAATCCGCAGCCTGCTACCCGCTGAGGCGTAATACTAAATAGTTAAATGGTTAAATTGTTGTATGGTTAATTGTATATATGACTAAATGTATATTTGCACTTTCTGCTAATCAACAATTTAGAACAAACCAACAATCAACCCATGGCTGCCGTACTTTATGTCAAACTAAAGAAATAAAGTGATGACAGAATTACATTCAGACGCAGACAATATAGAGAATACCGCACAGTGCATCATGAGTGCTTTCAGGGAGATGGATATTAAAGAGGGAGACGTACTGCAGTACCAGCAGCTTTACCCATACCTCCAGGAAAAGTATCCGCATTACAAGGACGTGCAAAAAGAGGCAGAGCTTCATTTATCGAAGGAGGGCTATGTTAACCCGGCTCCGGATGGCCTGATGCTCACGCAGGTAGGGCACAAGCACCTTCAGGAGAAAAAATCCTAACCGCTATTGGATGATATTTTTAAGAAAGGCAGTGGCTCCGGTCACTGCCTTTTTGCATGTATGCCCAGCCATGCCTGCTTATTCCTAAGCCCGGTTACATAGCAAAGCCGTATACCGTATACTAGAGGAAGTACTAGAAAAGACAAATGACTATTAAACGGATATGTGATGAAGATACCAGGAGGAGTGTACATAGCAGGAATAAGTTTGTGGGCAGTCAGCTGTACCTCATTGTCGGAGGGGCAGGAGAGCCTGCCAGGTGATGTGCGGGTAAATGAGCGGGTAACGTTGCGCTCCAACGCAGGCGATAACCTGCAACGGCGCATGAACAGCCAGGCGAGCGAGATCAACCGCAAACGCAACATCGAAGAGTTTGACCGCAACCTGCCAGCCACTACACCCAATGCCCTGCGCCCAAGGCAATTGCCCTATGCACCGATAGATTCTTCGCGGCATAACGTTTATACCCCTTTTGCCCCGGTGGTGCCGCCCATTCCGCCTGCAAACCCGGTGCCAGTTGCAGCACCGGCAGCCCCCGTGCCGCCTGCCGCACCAGTGCCGCCACCCGCGCCTCCAGTAGACTAGAATGACAAATATGTTCAAGCAAAAGGCCTCCGGTTCAGATGAACCGGAGGCCTTTTGCTTAGGTGATTGTCAATCTTTTTTCGAAGCATCATCTACTTCCTCGTCCCCGATGTGCAGCTCATCGGGCTCCAGGTCCACGTATACCTCGTGGTCTGGCGGGGTGTTTTCCGATTCCCGGTCTACTTTTCTTGGGGCTGGCTTGTCCGCTATTTTTTTCTTTTCGTCCTTGTCTCCCAGGCTGCCGCCATCGTCCTTGCGGGTTCTGAAATTATCGCTGTTTTTCATGATCGTGTGGTTAAATAGGTGATGCTCCTCTTACGGGAAAACGAGAAAGAGGACGGTTGCGGTTCCTGATTTTGGCATTTGCTAACAGGTATCCGCGCAATACGTTCTCTATTTGTATATTTGTGTTTTAGACCAGACCATGACGACAACTCCAAAACGATATACTGTTACCGCTGCATTGCCCTATGCCAACGGGCCTGTGCATATCGGTCATTTGGCAGGCGTATACCTGCCCGCCGACATTTATGTGCGCTACCTCCGCTCGCAGGAGCGCGACGTGAAATTTGTGTGCGGCTCCGACGAGCACGGCGTGCCGATCACGATCCGCGCCAAGAAAGAGGGCATCACGCCGCAGCAGGCCGTGGACAAGTACCATGAGCTCATCAAGCAGTCTTTCCAGGACTTCAATGTGTCGTTCGACATCTACCACCGTACCTCCTCCGAGGTACATGCCGAAACAGCCGCCGATTTCTTTAAGAAGCTGTATGCCGACGGCAAGTTTATTGAACAGACCACGCAGCAGTACTATGACGAGAAAGCGCAGCAGTTCCTGGCCGACCGTTACATTGTGGGCACCTGCCCCAAGTGTGGCAACGAGAACGCCTACGGCGACCAGTGTGAGGCTTGCGGGACTTCCCTGAACGCGACAGACCTGATTAACCCGAAGAGCACGCTGAGCGGCGCTGTGCCGGTGATGCGCGAAACGAAGCACTGGTACCTGCCCCTGAACGAGTATGAGGCCTGGCTGCGCGAGTGGATCGTGGAAGGGCACAAAGCCGACTGGAAGCCAAACGTGTACGGGCAGTGCAAATCCTGGATAGACCAGGGCTTGCAGCCACGCGCCGTCACCCGCGACCTGGACTGGGGCGTACCGGTGCCGGTAGAAGGCGCTGAGGGTAAAGTGCTGTATGTGTGGTTCGATGCCCCAATCGGGTATATATCCGCCACCAAAGCCCTGACCGATGATTGGGAGAAGTATTGGAAAGACGAGGAGTCGAAGCTGGTGCACTTCATCGGTAAGGACAACATTGTGTTCCATTGCATCATTTTCCCGAGCATGCTGAAGGCCCACGGCGACTATATCCTGCCGGATAACGTGCCCGCCAACGAGTTCCTGAACCTGGAAGGCGATAAGATCTCCACGTCCCGGAACTGGGCGGTATGGCTGCACGAGTACCTGCAGGATTTTGAGGGCAAAGGCGATGTGCTGCGCTACGTGTTGGCGGCCAATGCACCGGAGACAAAGGATAACGATTTCACCTGGAAAGATTTCCAGGCCCGTAACAACAATGAACTGCTGGCCATACTCGGTAACTTCATCAACCGCGCCGTGGTGCTCACCCAAAAGTATTATGAAGGCGAAGTGCCAGCCCGCAATGAGCTGCAGCCCATCGACCAGGAAACACTGGAGCAACTGGCCAAGTACCCAGCCCTGCTTGCGGACCTTATCGAGCGTTACCGTTTCCGGGAGGCCTTGAGTGAGCTGATGAACCTGGCGCGCTTGGGCAACAAATACCTGGCCGACACCGAGCCATGGAAACTAATTAAGACGGATGCCGAGCGCGTGAAGACGATCCTGAACATCGCGCTGCAGATCTCTGCCAGCCTCAACATCCTGATGGAGCCGTTCCTGCCTACCACTTCGCAAAAACTGAGCAGCATGCTGAACAAGCCGGTAGGCAAGTGGGCAGAGGCGGGAGCTGCTGACCTGGTGGAAGCCGGCCATACTATCGGTACCCCGGCACTACTCTTCGAGAGGGTAGAGGACGCTGCCGTGGAGGCGCAGGTGCAAAAGCTACTGGACACCAAAAAGGCGAATGAAATTGCCAATGCCGTGGCGGAGCCCGCCAAAGAGAATATCTCGTTTGAGGATTTCTCGAAGATGGATATCCGCATCGGCACTATCCTGGAAGCGGAGAAAGTAGCGAAAACCAAGAAACTACTGAAGCTCAAGATTGATACCGGGATCGACCAGCGCACCGTAGTAAGCGGAATCGCGGAGTACTTCAAGCCGGAGGATATTGTCGGACAGCAGGTGAGCATACTCGTGAACTTGGCCCCGCGCGACATCAAGGGCATCACCAGCCAGGGGATGATCCTGATGGCAGAGCATGCAGATGGCTCACTGGCCTTTGTGCAGCCGAGCAAACAGATCGTAAACGGAGGAAACGTTAGCTAGCAACCTAGCTGTAGTATTGCGCAAGGAAGCGTTCTGCTATATTCGCCCCAATACAAAAGCCCCGCAATGCGCTGAACTGCATGGCGGGGCTTTTTTGGTAGAGGGTATAAACTTAATTCTGGCTCGAGAGGTGATCCTCAATGTGTGAAATGATCTCGCGGGAAGCTTCCGCTATTTTGGTAAAGCTTTCTTTTCGCTCGGTTACGGGCACCATGGCAATCTCTACCACCGCATCCTGCAGGTGCGAGCGTGTCGCCTCTAAAAGTTGGTTTACCTGCCTGGCCGAACGTCGGGCAGCTAGGCGCAGCTCAATCTCGTCCATGGCAATGCCAGCCAACTCTTTCAAAGTCTCCTGCTGCGACTCCGTGAGGTAGCGCTGCTTGTTATCGATGACGGCGAAGGTGCCGATGTTAAAGCCATCAGCCGTTTTGAGGGGCACAGAAGCGTAAAACCGAAGGCCGAATTCTGACACCACCAGCGGGTTGGTCAGCGTGCGCGGGTCTTCGATAGCGTTCTCCACAATATAAATATCGTCTGATAAGATGGCCGTCGTGCACAAACCAGGGTCAGTGCCAATTTCCCGAACATCTAACCCATAATGGGATTTGAACCAGATTCGGTCTGTATCAACTAGGCTAACCACAGCAATTGGCATGTTAAATATCTTAGCAGCCAAACGCGTTAGTCTGTCCCAACTGCCGTCTTCCGGCGTGTCCAGGATTTCATACCGTCTAAGTGCTTTAATTCTTTCGTCCTCGCTAAACTCTACTTTCATAATTTCTTGTAGCTAATGTGATGTGATCAGTGTTGCAAGCATCGTTCCAATGCTCAGCCTAACCTGCCAACATAGGGCTGAAGATGATCTAAGCCCTGTGAAAGTAAGGAAATATAAAGTTAAAACACAAATGGCGCCTTTCAGCAGGCATGTGTTCGGCAAAGCAGGCCCAATTTGCTAGTGTAATGCAGGCACAGGCCGTTCTTTCTGCTGCTCCATTTTTTGCACCAACCCATATAGCCCGACTGCCGTGCACAAAGCCAGCCCGCCCGAAGCCCACCATAATGTAGTAAAGCCATAAGTGGTCACGATGGCAGTGCCGAGGTAAGGCGCGACTATTAACGGTGCTGCCCACGATACTGTGAACAGCCCCATATAAGCGCCCCGGTTGTTGGCATCTGAACGCTCTGCCGTCAGCGTGGACATGAACGGCATCGCCAGTATTTCGGAAAGGCTGAACAGCAACATGGCCACCACGAGTATGAACGCGTGCTGCACCAGGTTTAAGAGGATAAACGATATCCCAAGCAGCAAGACACCAGCTGCTATCCATACCTTCTTTTTAGCGTATTTGGACAACTGGTAAATCAGCACCATCTCTACCAGCAGGACTACCAGTCCGTTTAATGAGAGCAACAGGCCAATGCGGTCTTCGGGCAGCTGGTATACCTGTTTATAGTAAAGCGGAAGAGTAGAGAACAGTTGGAAAAAGACGGTGGCAAAGCAAGAACACAGCAATACAAAAAGCAGGAAGGTCATATCCAGGTATGGAGATCGGGCAGGGGCTAGCCTTTCTGGCACTTCTCCAGGATGATCAGGAGCCCCGGCGTCGCGGATACCTCGGAAATACCAGAAAAAGAAACATCCGGCCACGATGTTGGTGGTACCGTTCACATAAAACAGCCAATCATAAGACAGGGCTACCAGCATACCTCCCAGCGCCGGACCCACCATAAAACCCAGGTTAATGGCCATCCGGTTGAGGGAATAGGCGCGCGTTGTAGTTTCGGGAGAAGCATACTGCGCAATGGCTGCCGCATTTGCCGGGCGGATAAGGTCATTCACCAAACCCAGGACGAACACCCCGGCCACCACATACTCAAACTGCTGTAACTGCAAAACCAAGAAGTAAAGTATACCGCCCGCTATTTGGCTGAAAAACTGAATGAGGAATTGCCCAAACCGGTCGGTCAGCCAACCCCCTATAACCGAAGCGCAAACAGAGCCCAAGCCATAGAAGCTAAGAACGATACCAGCCTTGGCTATGTCATAGTGCAATACCTCGGTAGTATAGATTGCGAGGAAAGGCAATACCATAAACCCGATGCGGTTGATCAGAATCATAATTGCCAGCAACCAGGTAGGCCTGTTAAGCCCGCTGAATGCATTGCGTACGGTTAGTGCTATTGATCCCATATCAGGGGCGTGCCAGGGTGATTGCACTGACAAAATATGCAATATTTCTATTGCAACCTTCTGAAGGTGTTTAATTTGTTTATCCGGCCAGGGCGGTATCCGGCTGGGCAGTAGCGGCTTGCCGTGCCAGACGCTGCTTCTCCATTTGGTGCACTACCCAGAAAAGGCCTGCCGCCGTCACAACAGACAGCCCGCCGGTTGCCCACCAAAGCGTGGCAAAGCTATACGCAGCGATGATGGTCGTGCCCAAGTAAGGCGCGATGACATGTGCCGCGGCATAGGAAATGGTATAGAGGCCCATATAGGCCCCGCGGTTAGTGCTGCCGGAGCGCTCTACAGTGAGCGTGGCCAGAAAAGGCATCACCAGTATTTCCGACAGGCTCAGGAGCAGCATCGAAACATAGAGAATGGATACATGAGCAGTTAGATTCAGGAGTATGAAGGAGAATCCTAGCATGAGCATCCCCACCGAGATCAGGAGCCGCTTAGAAATACGCTCGCCTACCAGGTATACCACAATCATCTCCAACAGGAAAACGACTACCCCGTTCAGCGCCATCAAAAGGCCGATACTGCTTTCGGGCAGGCTGTACGCCTGGCGGTAGTAGAGCGGCATGGTGGTGAACAATTGAAAGAACATGACGGCATAGCTGCAGCAGAACAGGGCCAACAGTAAGAAATAGCCGTCGCGGTAGGGAGAGCGCACCGGCGCAGTTGCTTTTGTACTGGTCTCAGCTACCGGTGTTTGCTGGTGGCCGCGTTGGTTGCGGAAGTACAGGAAAAAGAAGATGCCCGCGGCAATGCAGGTGGCTCCGTCGGCGATAAATAGCCAGCGATAAGAAAGGGCTGCCAACATACCCCCGACAGCCGGACCCACCGAAAAACCGAGGTTAATTGCCATCCGGTTGAGGGAGAAGGCGCGCGTCATGTTTTCGGGGCGGGCATAAAAAGCTATGGAGGAGGCGTTGGCCGGTCGGAGCGTATCGTTCACCAGGCTCAGTATAAAGATGCCCCCTGCCAGGTACTCAAACTCCCGGAGGTGCAGCAGCAGGAAGTACAAGGTGCCGCCCAGCGTAAGCGCCACAAACTGCACCCAGAAATGCCCGAACCGATCGCTGAGCCAGCCTCCCAGAAACGCACCGCACACCGAGCCTAACCCATAGATGCTTAGGATAATGCCCGCCTCGCGCAGGCTGTATCCCAGCATGTCGGTTACATAGAGGCTTAGGAAGGGCGTCACCATCGAGCCGCTCCTGTTGATCAGCATCACCACCGAAAGCATCCAGGCAGGCCTGGAGAGGCCGCCGAACGCGTTTTTATACAGCAGCAGGATTCGTTTCATAGGGTTGTAGGTGGCAGTATAACAGCAACAGTAATGAAGCTGCCGGGCAAGGCATCAGAATACATTAACGAGAGCGCCCTTACTTCGTGTTATACTGGTTCATGGTGCGCTCCAGCCCAATACTCCCGAAAGCCAGCGCAGCCTCTGCCGCTTTCTCAACGATTGTTTGCAGTTCTATCTGCTCGTCCTCGCTGAACTTGCTCAGCACATAGTCTACTTGCTTGCCCTTCGAAAAAGTGTCGCCTACGCCAAAACGCAAGCGCGGATAGTTGTTATGCCCCAGGGTCTGCTCGATGTGCTTCAGGCCGTTGTGCCCACCGGGGCTCCCTTTGGCCCGGATCCTGATCTTGCCGAAAGGCAGGGCTAAGTCGTCTGTGATGACCATCATCTGCTCCGGGGGTAACTTCAGCGTGTTCAGGTAATGTCCAACGGCTTTGCCGCTCAGGTTCATGTAGGTGGTTGGTTTTACGAGTACGTAGGTGCGGCCCTTGCTCTTGATCTCCGCCACAAAGGAGTGTCGGCTTACCTCGAAGGAGGCGTCAAATTTTTTGGCCAGGTAATCCAGCACTATAAAACCAATGTTGTGGCGCGTATCTGCATATTCCGGGCCGATGTTGCCAAGGCCTACAATCAGGTATTTCATATGGGTATCTTCATCAGGGGTGGCAGGCACAAGGCCGAACCAACTTTTTAGGGTTTGCAGCATGCTTTTTTAGACGTTAGGCGTCAGAATATAGACAAATTTCAGAAGACAGGATTCATTCTGTCGGGTTCATTCATTTAAAGTACTGCGTCTAACAACCAGGTGCTGCATTTAAATTAGGGTATGGAACAAAAAATCCTGTCCCGCTTTGGAGCAGGACAGGATCTGATGTCAAAAAGCTGTGAGAGCTCCTTATTTCTTGCCGCGGGCTTCTTCCATCTGCGCGCTCTTCAGGGCACGAGGAACAGTTACCGTTGCGATAGGGGAGTTCGGGTTTGTCAGGATCTCGTAGTTGTCAGGGGTTACCTTCGAAACCTTGATCGACTTGCCAAGCTCCAGCTCAGAAATGTCTACTTCCACGTAATCTGGCAGGTTGGCAGGAATCGCTTTTACCTTCAGGGAGCGTAACTTAACAGACAGCTTACCACCTGCAATCACACCTGGAGATGTTCCAACAAACTTCACCGGGATATCAAGTTTAACTTGCTTGTCGTCCTGTAACTGAAGAAAGTCTACGTGCAGCAGCATTTCGTTCACTGGGTGGAACTGTGCGTCCTGCAATACGGCTCTGTAATGTGTACCTTCAACGTTCAGGTCTACTTCGTATACTTCTGGAGAATAAATTAAGTCTCTGAACAGGATAACCGGGGCATAGAAGTGAACTTGCTCACCGTTGCCATACAATACGCCTGGTACAAACGACTCATTGCGCAGCTCTTTGGACTGCTGCTTACCGAGATTTGCTCTTTTAAACCCTATAATCTCTAAAGTTTTCATAAAAATGAATTTGTTAAATATATGTGCTACAAAAGTATAGCCGAATTTTGATTGCTAATTGTTAAATGGTTGATTGTTGTGTGTCTTAATTAAAAAACAATTAACAATCATCAAGCAACAATTAGATAAACAATGAGCTGATCGACTCGTGGGTTACCACGTTATTGATCGCTCGGGCAAACAGGTCTGAGAAAGTCAGTACCTTTATTTTGGGAGACTGCTGCTTTAGCGGGATCGTGTCTGAAACCACCAACTCCTCCAGTACCGAGTTTTCGATGCGCTCATACGCTGGCCCCGACAAAATCGGGTGTGTGGCGATGGCACGCACTGACTTTGCTCCTTTTTCCTTTAACAGGCCAGCTGCTTTCGTGATGGTGCCCGCAGTGTCCACCATGTCATCTACCAGCACCACATCCATCCCTTCCACGTCTCCGATCACCTGCATCGAGGCAATCTCGTTAGCCCGTTTTCTGTGCTTGTCGCAGACAACCATTTCAGCGCCGAAGTTCTTGGCAAAAGACCTGGTCCTTACCACACCTCCTACGTCAGGCGATGCGAAGATCAGGTCGTTGCCCAGGTTCAGGCTGCGCAGGTAAGGCACGAAAATGGCCGAACCATCCAAGTGATCTACCGGGATGTCGAAAAAGCCCTGGATCTGGCCGGCGTGCAGGTCACACGTCATGAGGCGGTCTGCGCCGCACGACTGTATGGCGTTTGCTACCACTTTAGAGCCAATGGCCACACGCGGCTTGTCCTTCCGGTCCTGGCGTGCATAGCCGTAATAGGGCATCACCACAATCACCTTGTGTGCCGAGGCACGTTTGGCGGCGTCTACCAGCAGCATCAGTTCCATCAGGTTATCGGACGGAGGGAAGGTAGACTGCACAATAAACACTTCCGCGCCACGAACAGACTCGTTGAAATGGACACCAATCTCTCCATCGCTGAAGCTGGAAATGGTCAGGTCACCAAGCTTTGTGCCATATGCGGCGGCTATTTTCTCAGCGAGGTACTTGGAGGCTGATCCGGAAAAAATTTTAACCTGGGGCATAACGGATGCTAAAACTAAAGTTTAGTAGAATTTATTATGCCTGCAAAGCTACCAAAATTCCAGCTGTCGCGCATCAAATATTTCTGATTTTTAAATACTTACAGCTGCTCCATAAGCAAAAAAAGAACAACACCCGGTTGAGTGTTGTTCTTTTTAATGTTGTCCGACCAGGGCTCGAACCTGGACTCTTCTGAACCAAAATCAGACGTGTTGCCAGTTACACCATCGGACAATCTCCGCTTCGACTTCTGAACTTTCGTTCTGTTATCGTTTGGTGATGCAAAGATAGAGAGACGAATTTAAACTGCAAACTATTGCGCAAAAATTATTTAAATATTTTAGTCTAAAATCTGCTCTAGCGCTGTGTCATAGTGCTTTTTTGCCACCGTGATGCCACTGAACAGCTCGCTGTCGATATGGCAGTCGTAGCCTGTTAAGGCACCTAACTTTGTGAAATTCACGCCCTTATTTTGCAGTGATTTCTCGAAGTCAGCCTGTTTTTCAGGCGCAACATAAACCACCACGCGGCTCTGGCTCTCACCAAATAAAAAGGCGTCTTTTCTGAAATTTTTATCTGTCTCGATGTCGAAGCCCAGTTCTTTTGGCATCGCAGCCTCCAGCAGGGTGATGTATAAACCACCGTCAGCCACATCGTGCGCCGAGTTAATCAGCTTCTGCTCGATGACTTCCTTAACCGCAGCATGCAGTTTCAACTCTTCGTCCAGGTTAAAGTATGGAGCAGGAGACAGCTTCATTTTGTGAAAAGAGTATAGATACTCCAAAGAGGCGATGTCGTTCTGCGCATCACCCTCATATTAATGGCATCGCCGGCGTTCTGGAAGACCAACGTCATCTTGTTGTCCTTGTTCTCGAGAATACCCAGCATACCAATGATAGGCAGCCTCTGCCACGGCAATTGCAATGCCTCGCTTCGGGTCGGAGTATACGTAGCGGCTGTTGCAGTCAACGGTTACGACAATAAACTGATCCGTGCCTTTTACTTTCACGATAGCGCGGCATCCGAAGGCGCGTTGGTCGTCATGGTGGCGGTGCTGGTGGTATACCCAGCGCTTAGAGGCAATGTTAGGGTGTGTGACCAGAAACTCCGAAAGCATTGCTATAATCGCCGATGCCTTTTACCACACCGCGTAGCAGGCGCTGTGTTTTCTCTGACCTCGGGTTGCCGAAGCGAAGCGAGTTAAGCTGTGCGATCGGGCGTGCGACCATTGTAAAGATATCGCGGTTGATGCCGCCCACGCCTGTGGCTGCGCCCTGGTAAGGCCCAATGGCGGAAGGGTGGTTGGGCGGCTCGATCTTGAAGCTGCAGGCATAGCCGTCGCCGATGTCCACCAATCCGGCGGTTTCCTCACCGGCCTTGGCCAGCATGCGCGGAGAGTCTTTCAACAGCGTTTTAAGCCATACGATTGGGCTCTTGCAAGAACACTGCTCCGGCCACATCACCGAGAAGATCTCAGCTCAGTGAAGTTAGGCGTGCGCCCTAAGATTTGCTTTATTTTCTCATATTCCTCTTCCAGAAGGCCAAGCTTCGGGGCAGTTTCTGCTGTTGTCAGTTGCTCTTCCTCGTTGGTATGGCTTTGATAACGATCAACAAAAGCAGCAAGCTCTGCCTTAAGAGTACAGCAGAACTTGCTGCTTTTTAGCGATATGGCAACAAACACAGGGCAGGAGGCATCGTCTGGAAGTATAAGGCCCTCAGAAAGAAATCAGGTTTGTTTAAAAAGTGCTATGTTTTCTTAGCAAATACAGATACCCGCTTCCGGCGTTCTGCGTAAAGAAGCAGGCAATTACCTTTTATCCTTTCCCTATGGTTACTACTAATCCAGAAATTGTTACGACTACCTGTGGCCGCCAACTAAACCTAAGTAACACGGACTTAGTAATCGAACGGTCGAACAGCCTGTTTAGCTACAACATCCATAAGCTCAGCTCAGGGGAGTACATTATTGCCGAGAAGTTTTACGCCAACCCCTTCAATAACCGCTACATCCTGCTGAACGATGAGCAGATAGAACTCCTGAAACACTTGTAAAAGGAGCTTTAAGCCTTGTTAATGTGTTGATAATGAAAAGTATAATGCGTACTTTTAGTTTCTACTCATAGAACAATGCTTATGAATACTTTTACTGTTATGTGCGTTGGCCTGTTAGGTATAGCCGGTTTGGCTTCCTTCTCGTCTGAGGCCTTATCCGCCAACACCGTATTTAGTGCGGTGGCTGCTCCGGCCTTGCAGCCGGGTGATACAACTAAAGTGCAGGTTAGCACCCTAAAGAAGGCCAAGAAAGAGCGTAAGCCTGCCGCAGCAAAGGTTAGTATGAAGCGTGAGATTACGCGTGCCACCCTGTCTCAGCAAAGCGATGAAGGCACGAGCGTGGAAGTTTTGGTAATGAGCCAAGGCATGAAAGTGCGTAATATAGAGGACCTGCAGATGATCGGGAGCAGTGGTACCCCCGTTATTACCACAAATTATACAGGGTACGATTATGTGTCTTTCCCGTTTGAGGGTAACGTGCGCTTTAAGGCCCCAAATAAACTAGGCACCATGGTGTATGACCGGGAAGTACGCTTTACGGTAACCGAGCCCGGCCGCTGGGTCATCAAACTTGATTTATAATCCATCAGACGCGTTGTAGAAGCTGCGATGTAGGTTAAATTGCCTGCTTCGCAGCTTCTTTTATTTAGCTCTACACCGGAATCGGATAAAACCATGACCTAAAAGTTTTTAGAGCCTGGCATGGTTTTCATGGTTTTATACATTAGTTTTGCACCTTGAAATAACTCCCTAACAATAGTTAATTAATTTAACAAAGTCAAATGGCGAATATTGGCAGAATTACCCAGGTTATCGGTCCGGTGGTGGACGTTAGCTTTGTGGGTGACAACATTAAGCTACCAAATATTTTGGATGCCCTTCAAGTGACCAAAGACAATGGCCAGGTAATCGTGCTGGAGGTTCAGAATCACCTTGGCGAAGACCGTGTGCGTACCATTGCGATGGACTCTACCGAGGGTCTTTCCAGAGGTATTGACGTGCTTGACCTGGGTGGCCCTATCAAAATGCCGACAGGCGAAGGCATCAAAGGTCGTCTTTTCAACGTGATCGGCGAAGCCATTGACGGTATCCCGCAGCCTGTGAGCACAGGTGGTCTGCCAATCCACAGAGCTGCCCCTCGTTTCGAGGACCTTGCCACTTCATCTGAAGTACTTTTCACAGGTATTAAAGTAATCGACCTGATCGAGCCTTACGCAAAAGGTGGTAAGATCGGATTGTTTGGTGGTGCCGGTGTAGGTAAAACGGTATTGATCCAGGAACTGATCAACAACATCGCGAAAGCGCACGGTGGTCTTTCTGTTTTTGCCGGTGTGGGTGAGCGTACGCGTGAGGGTAACGACTTACTTCGTGAAATGATCGAGGCAGGTATCGTTCGCTACGGCGAGGCGTTCCTGGAGTCGCTGGAGCACGGTGGCTGGGATCTTTCTAAAGTAGACCTGGAAGAGCTGAAGGAGTCTAAGGCGACCTTCGTGTTCGGACAGATGAACGAGCCTCCTGGGGCGCGTGCACGTGTGGCCCTTTCCGGACTGACCATGGCGGAGTACTACCGCGACGGTGAGCCTGGTTCTAGCGACGCTGGCCGTGACATCCTGTTCTTCGTGGACAATATCTTCCGCTTTACGCAGGCGGGTTCTGAGGTGTCGGCACTTCTTGGCCGTATGCCATCTGCGGTAGGTTACCAGCCAACGCTGGCAACTGAAATGGGTGCCATGCAGGAGCGTATCACGTCTACAAAGCGTGGTTCCATTACATCGGTGCAGGCGGTATACGTACCTGCGGATGACTTGACCGACCCGGCTCCGGCAACAACATTTGCCCACCTGGACGCCACCACTGTACTTTCCCGTAAGATCTCTGAACTTGGTATCTACCCTGCGGTAGACCCTCTGGACTCTACTTCCCGTATCCTTTCTCCGGATGTGGTAGGCGAGGAGCATTACAACACGGCACAGCGCGTGAAAGAGATTCTTCAGCGTTACAAGGAACTTCAGGATATCATCGCCATCTTGGGTATGGACGAGCTTTCTGACGAGGATAAGCTGGTAGTACACAGAGCGCGCCGTGTGCAGCGTTTCCTGTCGCAGCCATTCCACGTAGCAGAGCAGTTCACTGGCCTGAAAGGTGTGCTGGTTGACATCAAGGACACCATCAAAGGCTTCAACGAGATTATGGACGGTAAGTATGACCACCTTCCTGAGTCTGCCTTTAACCTGGTAGGTACCATCGAAGATGCGGTTGCCAAAGGCGAGCGCATGATGGCTGAAGCAAAATAATTTCGAATTAGTTACGAGTTACGAATTCTGAGTTACGAGTTGGTTGATACTGCTCATAACTCGGAACTCGGAACTCAAAACTCATAACTAATAAAGATGTATTTAGAGATAATCACGCCGGATAAAAAAGTCTTTACAGGCGAAGTGCTTGCGGCGCAGTTCCCAGGTTCTAACGGCTCTTTCGAGGTGTTGGATCAGCACGCGCCGCTCATCAGCACGATGGAGCAAGGACGTATCCGGATCACAACCAACGAAGGCCAGGAGTACTTTACAGTAGATGGTGGCGTTGTCGAGGTCCTCAACAACAAGATTATAGTATTGGCAGAGTCGGTGACTGAATAGGTTCTCGACTGCA
The DNA here is from genome assembly GCF_054482735.1 of Pontibacter sp. CAU 1760. Classification (NCBI taxonomy): domain Bacteria; kingdom Pseudomonadati; phylum Bacteroidota; class Cytophagia; order Cytophagales; family Hymenobacteraceae; genus Pontibacter; species Pontibacter sp. CAU 1760. The sequence goes on along the minus strand of NZ_JBTLRL010000008.1, from coordinate 250,626 downwards.
CCGTAAACAATAAGAGCGCTTCTGATAAAGGAGCGCTCTTATTGTTTATGCCTGTTTATAGGTTATAGCTCGTGTGGTTTTAGCTTGGCGTTAGGAGCCAGGAAGTTCTCTGGCTTAAACGCTTCCAGGTCTTTCCCCCCGGCTACCTTGTTTGGCCAATCCTGGTTAGCCAAAGCGCCTTTCCCGATCGTTATGATGTCGGCACCGCCGTCTTGCAGCATGCGCGCAACCAGCTCTGGCGTGTTCAGGCTACCGTTCACAACAATCGGCAGCTTGCTGTACTTTTTAGCAATGGCCGCCAAAGTGAGGTCAGCGGATTCGAAGGCCGGTTGCAGCGCATCATACTCAGTGGTATGGATAAAGTCCGCGCCTGCGGCTGCCAACGCCGAGAAAATAACCTCCGCCTCTTTCTCGCCATCAGCCCACTTGTGGGTATAGTCGTTTACCTTGCTCTGCGAGATCCGGATGCCGACGGGGATGCTATCGTCCAGCGCCTCCCGCGTTGCCTGCACAATCTCGGCTGACAACCTTATGCGGTTTTCAGTGCCACCACCATACTGGTCGGTGCGTTGGTTGGTATAGTCCGTCAGGAACTGGTCGAGCAGGTAGCCATTGGCACCATGGATCTCCACTCCGTCGAAACCCGCCGCTACGGCGTTTTGCGCTGCTTGCACGAAGCCTTCTTTCACAGCGGCTATGTCTTCGGTTGTCATTTCCTTCGGCGTAGGATAGGGGCCACTGCCGCCATAAAAGCTGAGCTGCTCGCCTTTAGGCTCCACTGCCGAAGGGGCAATTTTGGTCTGCGTATAGTAATTGCCTTGAGAGAGCGCGCCCGCATGCATGATTTGGCAGAAAATCTTACTGCCTGCTTCGTGTACTGCGTCAGTTATCTTTTTCCAGGCTGCAATGTGCTTTTCGTTGGCAATGCCCGGCTGGTCGGTATACCCCTGGCTGGAGGCTTCGTCGGGATAAGTACCCTCTGTGATGAGCAGCCCAAAACCGCCTTTTGCGAATTTTGTGTAGTAGGCCTGCATTTCCGCGTTCGGCGTGCCGTCTTCATTGGCGCTGGTGCGGGTCATGGGGGCCAGCCCCAAGCGGTTTTTGAATTCTTTATGCTTGATCTTAAAGCTTGAGAAGAGTATCGAATTAACTGTTGACATTGGTTTGTATCGTTTAATTTAAAAATTGCATCCGTTAGAACGTACGGGTATGCAAGCAGTCGAGTAACACAAGAGCAGCTGAAATGTTATCTAGCTTGCCGCGAATACCTGTACTTTGAACTTACCTTTGTTAAACATTTACAGCGCCAGGCCATCATGCAGAGTGGATAATCATACCTGGTAGGTTGCTTAGAATAAAGCTGCCTGCGCTTTGGTTCTGCTGACTTTCAGGAGGCGCGCAAGCAAGTTGTGGTAAGGTATAGGAGAGAGCGAAAGGACTTATATTTATTTTAAATAGCGGTAAATCCTGTTTACCTTGGGATTGAATTAAATTTCCTGATAATGCCGCACATCCACCCGAAAACCACACCTATTTACCAAACCTCGGTATTTGCCTTTGAAGACCTGAATGAACTGGAGCAATACTTTGAGCAACCCGGCCAAAGCTATATGTATACCCGCTATGGCAACCCGAATACGGATGAGCTGGCGCAGGAGGTAAACAAGCTCGAAAAGGGGGCAGGGGCAGTGGTAACTTCCTCGGGCATGTCGGCTATACTGGCTGCGGTGCTGGCGCTGTGCAAGGCCGGCGACCATGTGCTATGCGCAGAGGAGATTTATGGCGGATCGTCTACCTTACTCTCGCAGGAACTGACACGCATTGGGATTGGTGTGACGTATGTGCCGAATGAGCAGCTATACGACCTGGCACCTTATGTCAGTGAAAATACCAAATTGCTGCTGGCAGAGACTATGAGTAACCCTTTGCTGCAAGTACTGGATGTAGCCAAACTGGCGGAAGCAACCAGGCAACAGCAGATCAAGCTCGTGATCGACAATACGTTTGCCACGCCGGTGCTCACCAAACCGCTTACGTGGGGGGCAGATGTGGTGATTCATAGCGTTACAAAGTACCTCTCCGGCCACAGTGATGTAACGGCGGGTGTGGTGATTTGTAAAGAGCAGGAAGACTTGCAACGTGTCCAGAAGGTGATGATGGTGTATGGCTTGAACCTGAGCCCTTTTGAGGGGTGGCTGGCAGCCCGTGGCCTAAAGACGCTTCGTTTACGCATGAAGCAGCACAGCAGCAATGCCCTGGAACTGGCCCGATACCTGCAGCAGCATCCTAAAGTAGAGAAAGTGTGGTACCCAGGGTTGGAGGAACACCCGCAGCATGAACTGGCCAAACAACAAGGGCAGAACCTGTTTGGGGGTATGCTCAGCTTCCGGATACAGGACGACAGAGAAGCCGTGAACCGTTTTATGCAAGCCCTCCCGACCATTCCTTTTGCACCTTCTTTAGCTGGCGTTAATACTTCCATTTCATACCCACTGGGTACTTCGCACCGCGCCCTGAGCCCGGAGCAGCAGCAAAAGCTAGGTATAACGGCCGGCGTTATTCGTTTTTCAGTAGGTATAGAAGAGCCGGAGGAATTGCTGGAGGAATTGAATATCGCGTTGGCGGCTGTTTAGCACACGCTGACGAGTGGGGATACGCCGGCAGGCGCTATACTCCAGGTATAGAAGGTAAGCAGGTTGACGTTTAGGCAGTAATTAACAGCCGCTTCAAGTGCTTCACGATTTTCTCGAGTTCTTCATCCGTCAGGCTACTGCTACTGGGCAGGCAAAGCCCCCGCGCAAACAGCTTCTGGCTAAGGTTATCGCCGTAATAAGCTGCATCCTGGAAGAGCGGTTGCAGGTGCATCGGTTTCCAGAGAGGGCGGGTTTCGATGTTCTCCGCTTCCATGGCAACACGCACTTCCTCCGGGCTAAGGTGATCGGGCAGCAACACCGTTGTGAGCCACCGGTTTGAAAAGCAAGCTTTCGGCTCCGGTAAGAACGCTACCCCCTCGATGGCTTCCAACTGGTTTTTGTAGAACGTGTAATTTTCGCGGCGCTGCTTGATGCGCTTTTCCAGCATCTCCATTTGCCCACGCCCTATACCTGCGCAGATATTGCTCATCCGGTAGTTATACCCCACCTGGGAGTGCTCATAATGTGGCGCCAGGTCCTTGGCTTGCGTAGCCAGAAACCGGGCTTGCGTGGCAAGCGCTTCATCGGCGGTAACCAGGGCGCCGCCGCCTGAGGTAGTAATAATCTTGTTGCCATTAAAGGAGAAGATCCCTATCCGCCCAAAAGTGCCCACCTGGTGTCCGCCATAGCGCGAACCAAGGGCCTCGGCAGCATCTTCCACAACCGGTATCCCAAACTCATCGGCCACCGCCATGAGCGGTTTCATTTGGGCAGGCATGCCGTATAGATGCGTCAGGATGATGGCAGCTGGCTTTTTGCTATGCTGCTGCCGGTCGATGATGGCCTGGCGCAGGGTATGCGGGCACATGTTCCAGGTTTCCTGCTCGCTCTCAACAAAAACAGGTATGGCACCGAGGTATAAAATAGGGTTGGCCGAAGCCACAAACGTAAAGGTGGAGCAAAGCACTTCGTCGCCGGGTTTAATGCCCAGCAGTTGCAGCGACAGGTGCAGGGCCGCTGTGCCTGAGTTCAGGGCCACGGCGTAACGGGCATTGGTGTGCTGGCAGATGTCGTGCTCTAACCCGACCAGGTTCGGACCGGCAGCAGACACCCAGTTGTCTTCTATCGCTTTCTGTACATAATTTTTCTCGTGGCCGCCCATGTGAGGTACCGAGAGGAAAATTCGTCCGGGCCTGTAGTTCATATCGTTCTGTGCAGTATGCTATTTATGGCTGTTGTACCCAATAAGATCTCTCACCCCTCCAACGCCTGAAAAACTCCTTGTATGCTGTTCTTCTTGTGGTGGTAGCGAACGTAGCGATACATACAGCGGGAGATTAAATCAAGGTGCTACCCAACAGGCAAGCTTATTTAGGAAACAGACGGGTATTTTTAAGCAATATACTGCTTGGGTCTTCTAAATGATACGAATGCGCAGGCTAATTCTGCAAATAAGAAAAGCGAAGTTACTTCCTTTAGGTGTCGGATAGGTTTAGGGCCCGATCAAAGCCAGGTATAATCTGACAGACCGTGTGGGAACCGGCCACGTACTAGACCTATAAATGCGTGGACATGCTCCGCCTTTTCAGCGCAATTTTATAGATTGCAACAAGATTTACTGTATAAAAACGCCTCATGCTTGATTTCCCAAACGCGAAGATAAACCTAGGATTGTATGTCACGGCAAAGCGGCCGGATGGTTTCCATGACCTCGCCTCTTGCTTTTACCCTGTGAAGTGGTGCGACGCGCTGGAGATTCTGCCTGCCAAGGAGATGAAATTCACGCAATCAGGGCTGCCTGTTCCCGGTGACCCGGACAACAACCTTTGCCTGAAAGCGTACAGGCTTTTGCAGCAAGACCACAACCTGCCGCCCGTGCACCTGCACCTGCACAAGGTAATCCCGATGGGGGCTGGTTTGGGAGGCGGCTCCGCCGATGCGGCTTTTACTTTGTGCATTCTCAACCAGTTGTTCGAGCTGAAACTGAGCCCGGAGGCGCTGGAGGACTATGCCCGCCAACTGGGTAGCGATTGCGCCTTTTTTGTGCAGAACAAACCCGTCATTGCCTCGGAGCGCGGAGATGTTTTCACCCCGGCCAAATTAGACCTGAGCGGTTATAACTGTGTGCTGGTGTATCCCGGCATCCATATCACCACAGCGGAGGCGTACGGCAGCATCAAACCAAAAGAAGCGACATGCTCTATGCGGTTGTTGTTGAAGCAGGACGTGCACGTGTGGCAAGATGTGCTGCACAATGATTTTGAAGACGCGCTTTTCCCGAAATACCCGGAATTAGCGCAGGTGAAGGAAAAACTCTACGCAGCCGGAGCCTCTTACGCCGCGATGACGGGCTCAGGCTCCACCATTTATGGTTTGTTTGAGGGAGATGTACCGGATAGCCTAATCTTTCCCGACCATTACCTGGTCTGGCAAGGTGCTCTTTAGCTTGTTACGCCGCGAAGTGTAGGCATCCAGCACAGGGTATATGAACACGCTAAGCAATATGACAGCGGCACCAGTGTAAAAGCCAGAGGAGAGGGTTTCGCCTTCATCAAAGATAAACCAGGCCAGCACGATGCCATACACCGGCTCTAGGTTCACGGTCAGGTTCATGGAATAAGCCGAAATGCGCTGCATCAGGCGCACCCCTGCCGTATAGGCGTACACGGTACAAGCCAGCGTCAGGATCAGCAGGTATACCCAATCCATGGCGGTCATGCCAAAATGCAGTGTGCCGCCTGCTGCAAAAAACGCTGTATAGAAGGGGAAAAACAGCACCGTTCCAACACAAGCACCCGCCATTTCATAACAGGTAATGGTGGTGGAGGGTATCTTTTTTACCAATTTCGAGTTGATGATGGTGAAGATGGAGGCCATCAAGGCTGAGCCAATCGCCATGCCAATCCCCAGGATGCTGTTAAACTCCGTTTCGTGCTGGAAGATGATGTAGAGGCCAAAGATGATGAGCAGGGCCAGCAATATCTCGTGCGGCTTGACTTTACTCTTCGTGAACAGCGGTTCCAGGAAAGCCGTCCAGAGGCTGCAGGTAGCCATACCCACCAGGCAGATAGAAACTGAAGCCACACGGGCCGCCGCAAAAAACAGGATCCAGTGGGCTGCAATGATAAACCCGACGCTGAAGATCATCAGCACGGTTTTGGTGCCGAGCCGGAAAGGTGTGCCACGCCGGTACATGATCAAGGCCAGGGCCAACGCCGTGATGAGGGTGCGCAAGGTTACCAGTTCCACAGCCGGAATGCTGATCAGTTTGCCTAAAATGGCAGTGAAGCCCCACAGGAAAATCACAAAGTGAAGCTCCAGAAAATCTTTGAAACGCGGCATGTTAACGCGGAACGTAACGGTATAACAAAAACCCTATCCCCGAAAAGATAATGGTCGGAATCCAGGCGGCAATCTGGGGGGCAATATCGCCAACCTGCGCCAGACTTCGGCTAGCGATCACGAAAATTATAAAGATAAACGCCAGGAAAAAGCCCAACGCAATCTGGAAACCCACCCCGCCACGGGCCTTACGCGCACTCATGATCACACCAATTACTGTGAGGATAATAATGGCGAAAGGGTAACTGAAGCGTTCATACTTCTCGATCAGGTATATTTCGATGTCGTCGGCCCCGCGATCAACCTTCTCGTCGATGTAATCATTAAGTTGCGGGAGTGTGAGTGTTTGCTCCAGTTTGTAAGTGCTCTCAAAGTCCTTTGGCCACATGTTCAGGGTCGTATCCAGGGAGTGGCCTTTGATGATGCTCTCCTGCTCGCCGTTAAAGGTGCGCATGGTATAACTGTCGATGTGCCACTTCTCTTTCTCCTTGTTCCAGGAGATGCTGTTAGAAGTAAGCTTTTGCTTCAGCACAGTGCCATCTATCCGCTCCAGGGCGAAGTTATACCCCACATTGGCTGTGTTGTTGTAACTCTCCATGTACACATAGGTCTCCGGGGCTATCTTGATGTGGATGTTCCGGCTATCATAAGTAAAGGGGCTTTTGATGTACTTCACCTGAAAAGCCACGCTCTCCCTGTTTGCATTCGGGATTACCCACCCAATGAGCACAAAAATGGTGGCCGCAATCAGTGTGGAGCCCATCAGGTAAGGGACCAGCAGCCTTCGGAAGCTTACACCACTGCTCAGAATGGCTACAATCTCGGTATGCGAGGCCAGCTTTGCCGTAACGAACACCGTGGCAATAAACACCGTGATAGGGCTAAGCATGTTCGCGTAAAACGGGATCAGGTTCAGGTAGTAGTCAAACAGGATCTCGCGTACGCTCGGGTTGGTTTTGATGAAGTCATCGTTCTTCTCGGTAAAATCAATCACCAGAATAACAGCCACCAGTATGAGTACCGTGAAGACGTAGGTGGTCAGGAACTTCTTTAGTATGTATTTATCGAGGAGCTTCAACTTAATGTAATTATGAATTCAGAATTAGAAATGGCCTGATTCTAAAAGAAGGTATGGTATTGATTGCAACTCACAATTTCTAATTCGTAATTTTTCATTTCTAATTAGAGCCTTGTCATCAATTTCTTTACCATCACATCTTTCCAGTCCCGGAAAGTTCCGTTGATGATGTGCTGGCGGGCCTGCTTTACCAACCACAGGTAAAACGTCAGGTTGTGGATGCTGGCAATCTGCCCGGCCAGGTACTCGGTGCTGTGGATGAGGTGGCGCAGGTAGGCCTTGCTGTAAAACGTGCTGACATAGCCGCCTAGCTCCTCGTCAATCGGGCTAAAGTCATCCGCCCATTTTTTGTTCTTGATATTGATGACCCCCTGCGTGGTAAATAGCATGCCGTTGCGGGCATTGCGGGTTGGCAGCACACAGTCAAACATATCCACACCCAAGGCAATGTTCTCGAGGATGTTAGCCGGAGTGCCCACGCCCATCAGGTAACGGGGTTTATCTTTCGGCAGTATGTCGCATACCAGGTCCGTCATCTCATACATCATCTCGGCCGGCTCGCCCACCGACAAGCCACCGATGGCGTTGCCCTCGCGGCCAAAGCCGGCAATGGTCTCCGCTGACTTCACCCGCAGGTCTTTGTAAGTGCTGCCCTGCACGATCGGGAAAAGCGTTTGGTTATACCCATACTTCGGCTCAGTGCTGTCAAAGCGGTCCACGCAGCGCTGTAGCCAGCGGTGTGTGCGCTCCATCGAGTTCTTGGCGTAAGTATAGTCGCAAGGGTAGGGGGTGCACTCGTCGAAAGCCATGATAATATCGGCCCCGATGGTGCGCTGCGTATCCATCACGTTCTCGGGCGTGAAGTTGAGCGTAGACCCGTCGATGTGCGATTTAAACTTCACCCCTTCCTCCTTTATTTTGCGGGTGCCGGCCAACGAAAAAACCTGGTAGCCGCCGCTGTCGGTTAGCATAGGGCGGTCCCAGCCGTTGAATTTGTGCAAGCCACCGGCCTTTTCCAACACCTCAAGGCCCGGGCGGAGGTATAAATGGTACGTGTTGCCTAGTATGATCTCAGCTTTTATGTCTTCCTTCAGCTCCCGCTGGTGTACTGCCTTTACAGTGCCAGCCGTGCCAACGGGCATAAAAATAGGGGTTTCGATGAGGCCGTGGTCGGTTTGCACCACACCGGCGCGTGCTTTGGACTGTGGGTCTGTGGCGATCAGGTTAAATTGCATGGTATAAATGTAGCTGGCAACAGGCGCTGCAAAAACAGTGCGGGGATGCCGGCATTGCCCTTTGGGGCAGCTGCTTCTTTAGTTAGAAAAATATCAACCTGCAAAGATACGAACTGCTGTGGTGCAAACCGCATTCGTTTAATAAATCATCTCCGCTTTCGGAAATGCCATAAGAATAGCTAATTTTGAATGTAACAGGCCCGGCGAGGCAAGCAGCCCATCGGCTCAGAATCGCATGGGCGTGCAGGAGGCAGAAAATGCGAGGCAGGTATACCCTGCGCCGATAAACGATGCGTTTCCATCGCCAATTATACCTTAAAATTACCCAATACCTTGGTCTCAACAATATTGCTGGTGTTACTGGCGCTCTGTGTGCTGGTGCAGGTTTACTTTTCGCTCGTGTACTTTCTGCCGCTTGCCCGTCACCAGGACCCTGAGGCGACGGCGGTATGGCCGGTGTCGGTGGTGGTGGCGGCGCACGATGAGCTGGAGAACCTGGTGGAGTTGCTGCCGATGCTGCTGGACCAGCAGTATCCCGAGTTTGAGGTGGTGCTGGTAAACGATCGCTCGGAAGACGACACCGAGTTTTACCTTTACGAGCTGGAGCGGCAGTACCCTAACTTTAAGGTAGTGACCGTGAAAAAGACGCCGGACTACCTGAACCCGAAAAAATATGCGCTGGCGCTGGGTATACGGGCCGCCAAATATGCGCATGTGCTGCTGACCGATGCCGACTGCCGGCCGACCAGCCTGAATTGGATACAAAAAATGCAGAGCGGTTACCAGAATGGCGCAGAAGTGGTACTGGGCTATTCTCCATATGCACAATTAAAAGGATTTTTAAATCACTTGGTGCGTTATGAAACCTTGCTGACCGGAATGCAGTATCTGTCTCATGCAAACAGGGGGAAAGCCTACATGGGCGTCGGCCGAAACTTATCTTATACAAAAGATTGTTTCTTTAAGAACAAAGGGTTTGCATCTCATATCAAAACATTAGGCGGCGATGATGACCTCTTTGTCAGGGATGCCGCTAACAATAGTAGCATTAGCATTGTTATCAGCAAGGAAGGGCAAACGGTCAGTATTCCTAAAAAAACGTTTCGGGAGTGGATCGTTCAGAAACGCAGGCATATGTCTGTGGGAGGACAGTACAAAGCGCCTGTCAGAAGAAGAGTCGGGGCTTTTGTAGCAGCCAACCTGCTTTTTTACTTTCTTTCGTTCGGCATTCTTGTTCTAAGCAGCCATTTGGCTATCTTGTTCGCTCTTGTATGTATCCGGTACCTGTCGGTTATTCCGGTCTACATGCTGGTTGCCCGCAGACTAGGGGAGTCCGTCTCCTTGCTGCTGTTGCCGTTGCTCGACGTAGTTTATTTTATAAACTACCTGTTCCTTGGGATATCTGTAATACTGTTTAAAAAATTCAGATGGAAGTAAACAAACAATTCTCTGCGAAAGCAAAGCACGACTTTAAACTTATTCAGGCCGCGGTTGAGGAGAACGATGAAAAAGCGTACGCCGAACTGATGAGCATATATAAAAAGCCCGTATACCATGTGGTGCTGAAGATGGTGCGCAACGCCGACGATGCAGAGGACTTAACGATAGAGGCTTTCGCGAAGGCTTTCCGGAACCTGCACAAGTTCAACCCGGAGTATGCCTTCAGTACCTGGCTGTTCCGTATTGCCACCAACAACTGTATCGACTTTATCCGTAAGAACCGGATCAAAACGATGTCCATCGATTCGGCCATCAAGATTGACAACGGCGACGAGATCACGATCGATTTCAAGGACAAGAACCTGAATCCGCAGGAGGAGGCGATCAAGAACCAGAAGATCGAGATCATGCAGTACGTGGTGGCCAAGTTGCCAGACAAGTACCAGCGCCTGGTAACGCTGCGTTACTTTAATGAACTGAGCTACGAGGAGATTGCCACGGAGCTAAACGCGCCGCTAGGCACCGTGAAGGCCCAGTTGCACCGGGCCCGCGAGTTGCTCTATGACATGGTGAAAAACAAGAAGCACCTCATCTAGGAAGAGTTTAAATTAAGGTTGATTATTGATTGCGTTTAAAGCCCCTGTTGCCTGTGTGCGACAGGGGCTTTATACCTTTAAGCGATTCCCGTTCTAATTTCATACTTTTGCAGCGGCAACCCGAGTGGCACGCTAACTTATACCACCCATGGCTTACAGTTCAGGCAACAATGCGCTTTCACTTTTAGGCAAAGCCTACCTCTACCTCCGTTACAGGGAGAAGGGGAGGGTGCAGCGTGAGCTGGCCCAGAAGTACCAGGGCCAGTTCGAGAATGCCGCCACTGTACTGCTAGCCGATATCTTTATGGCGCTGGCCGTGGTAGTGGTTGTAAGCCTGCTTGCAGGGGCACTCTACCTCATCATCGCTTAGCAGCGCACGTTTATTTTATCATTCGTAACCCAACTTAACATGACCGCCATTAAAACCTTGCTCGCCGGATATTTCCCTGAACTGACAGAAGACCAACTGCAGAAATACGACCGGATGGGAGAGCTGTATGCGGAATGGAATCAGAAAATCAATGTGATTTCGCGCAAGGACGTGGAGCAGCTGGGCGTGCATCACATCCTGCACTCCCTGGGTATAGCCAAGGTGGTGCAGTTCCCGGCGCATACGGCCGTGCTGGATGTAGGAACGGGCGGTGGCTTACCGGGCCTGCCCCTGGCCATCATGTTCCCGGAAGTAAAATTCCATCTCGTTGACTCCATCGGCAAGAAAATCCATGTGGTGCAGGAAATTGCCCGTGAGTTGCACTTGCACAACGTAACGGCCAGCCATACCCGTGCCGAGCAGGTGCGCGAGAAGTTCGATTTTGTGGTGAGCCGCGCTGTAACGCGTTTGGCTAATTTCTACCCCTGGATCGCCAACAGCTTTAAAAAAACGGACTTGCCTACCAAAGGGCTTTACTACCTGAAAGGTGGCGATTTGGCGGAGGAAATTGCAGAGTCGGGCCTGATTGCGCAGGTATATGACCTGAAGGATTACTTCAATGAGGAGTTTTTCGACACGAAAAAAGTTGTTCACGTTGCCATGAAATAACCTGCTCCGGCGCTATGCTTCCTTGTGAAGCAGAAACGCCAGGGCCCTGGCTTCGGAATAGTATCGGTTCGCCCCAAAATCCTCTACAAAGCCAACATGGCCCCCGTGTCCTGGCATCTCCAGGTAAAAGCAATGGTGGTCCGCTGCCTCCGCAATCGGGTAGCACTCTTCCGACAGAAAGGGGTCATTCTTGGCGTTGATCAGCAAGGTAGGCACGTTGATATGGGGTATGAACTGCCGGGAGCTCACGCGGGCATAGTAGTCTTCGGCATCCTTGAAGCCATGCAGCGGAGCCGTATACCTGTCGTCAAACTCCGGGAAGGTCCACAGGATATTATAGTCTGTCAGGTCTACCTTATCGGTATAAAATTTCTGCTTCTGCTCCAGTTTTACTTTCAGCGACTTCATAAAGCGCCTGGTATAGATCTTTGAGATCTTCTGGGCAGACCCCTTCAAGTCGACAGGGGTGGAGAATACGGCGGCGCGTTGCACCTGCACGGGCACCTGCTCAGGCGCTTCGCCTAAGTACTTGAGCGTGATGTTGCCCCCGGCACTGAAACCAACCAGGAAAATGCGGCTATACCTGTTCTGCGCCAGCGCATGCTCCACCACATAAGCAAGGTCATCAGACGCCCCAAGGTGATAGGAGCGAAGCAATTTGTTAGGCTCACCGCTGCAACTCCTGTAGTTCCATGCCAGGGCATCCACGCCTCGCGCGTTAAAGGCCTTTACCATCCCGGTGATGTATGGGCGCCTGGAATCTCCCTCCAAGCCATGCGAAAGAATCAAGAGATCGTCTGAGCCAACCACCGACCAGTCTGCGTCAATAAAATCGTCATCGGGCGTTACAATCCGCTCGCGTTGGTAATGCACCCCGTCTACTTGCCGGTAAAGGCTGGGGATGATGGTTTGCAGGTGCCCGTTAAACAGATAAAAAGGAGCTTTGTGGGCAGACGAAATTACAGGCATGGGTATGATAAAAGGATGTAAATGTGCTTATCGGAGCTGTATAGACGCTTTTTAGGCTGAAATCTGCAGCAGATAAATCATATATCAAAAAGATAGCGTACAGATGTAATCAGACTAACAAAATAAACAACTATGAAAGTTACATCAAAATTCAAAACGATAGGTATGGCGCTGGCATTAGGTGCCTTTACGGTGGCTTGTAGCCAGGAAACGGTGGAAGACACAAACAACGCTGTTGACGAGGCGCAAGTGGAAATGAGCGAGGAAAACATGGAGGCTAATAATAATCTCCGGGAGTTTGACGCTTGGGTAGACAACAACGCAAATCGCGCCGAAACCATGACAGAGGAGGAGTTCCGTGAAGCCAGAACGGAATACAGACGCCGTGAAGCAGAATTTGAACGCGAAAGCGCCACCTGGGACGATGAGACAAAGCGTGAGTGGGAGGAGATGAAAAGAAGCTGGAACGACCTGGAGAACAGCGTGCAGCGCCGCTTGGGCAACATCGAAGATGTGGACGTGGATGTAAACGTGGAAAAGGAAAGGCAATAATGCCTTAGCCCGAAACTATAGCAACACCGCTTCTCTGTGGAGGAGCGGTGTTTTTTTATGAGCACTGTTAAACCTACCCCGCAAAGCCACGATTAAAGCAATTAGAGGTAGTATGTAAAGAGGGGATTCCCTATATTTGTGAAGTGCCAAAGCAGCTTAATATTTTTAAGCAAGGCTTTGGATATTAATCGCAAAGGGCATACCTTTGCAAACTCTTAAAAGATAGGAACAAAGCTTTAATTACATAAAATTCATATGGCTAATCATAAGTCGGCATTAAAAAGAATCAGAGCGAACAACGCTAAACGTCTTCGTAACAGATATCAGGCGAAAACTACCCGTACTTTTATCAAGCGATTAGAGAGCACAACTGATCAGGCGGAAGCACAGGAACTTTACAAGACGGTTTCTTCTATGCTTGACCGTTTGGCTAAGAAAAACATCATTCACAAAAACAAAGCGTCAAACAACAAGTCAAGATTGGCTAAGTTTGTAAACGGCCTGGCCGCTGCTTAATTTTTGCTGAATAAGCTTCTGAAAAGCCTTGCACATCCTGATGTGTAAGGCTTTTTTGCCTTATGAGCCTTTGTCAGGTGAAATCTACATTTGATTTACACTTCAAGTACAACGGGTATAGCCAGGAGGTATAAAAAGGGCGGCCCCTGAAGATGCATCTTCAGGGGCCGCCCTTTTTATTGGATCAGATCCTGCTTAAGCGATGCTCAGCTTGATCATGTTGGTGCGTTTCTGCTCCGTGATCGGCATGCTGGCCGTATTGATGAATACATCGCCTTTTTGGATGTAGCCACCGTCCAGCAGCGTCTGCTTGATATCCTCGATGGTTGCGTCAGTAGACTCAAACTTGTTGTAGTAGAATCCGCGGATACCCCACACTAGGTTCAGGGTGCTCAGCAACTTATGGTTTTCGGTGAAGATAAAGATGTCGGCCTTCGGACGGTACTTGGCAAGTTGCAGGGCCGTGTAGCCAGACTTTGTCATGCCAATTACGGCGCGGGCATGCGTATCGTGGGCCAGGCTACAGGCGTTGGCTACCAGGCTATCGCTGTAGAAGTTGCCAGACTCTTTGTTTTGGCCATAACGCTTGTTAAAGATATCAGCGTTTGCTTCCACGGTGCGGATGGTCAGGCTCATGCTGCGGATGGTCTCCAGCGGGTAAGCACCTACGGCAGTCTCAGCGCTCAGCATCACGGTGTCGGCACCATCAATCACAGCGTTAGCTACGTCGTTGGTCTCAGCACGTGTTGGGCGTGGGTTTGTGATCATGCTTTCCATCATCTGGGTTGCCACAATCACAGGGATGCCTGCTCTGTTGCACTTCTCCACCAGCATCTTCTGGATCATCGGTACTTTCTCCATACCTACCTCAACACCCAGGTCACCGCGGGCCACCATGATAGCGTCCGTTGCTTCGATGATCTCGTCGATATTGGTGATGGCCTCTGGTTTCTCGATCTTGGCGATGACGCGGGTTTCTTTGCCGCGCTCCTTGATGATGCGCTTGATCTCCTCGATGTCAGCTGCTCTACGTACGAACGATAGGGCGACCCACTCCACGTCGTTGTCAAGGCCAAAGTGCAGGTCCTCTACGTCTTTCTCCGTCATGGATGGGGCAGACACTTTAGAGTCCGGCAGGTTGATGCCTTTGCGGGGCTTTACAGTGCCGCCGTAGATCACTTCGGCTTCTACCTCCATGTCTCCGTCTGTGCTGATCACTTTGATCTCCAGCTTGCCGTCATCCAGCAGGATGGCATCGCCTGGTTTCACGTCCTTTGCCAGGTTTTGGTAAATCGTAGAAAGTCTTCCCTCAACGGTAATTGATCCGTCACAAACAAGCTTGATGATCTGGCCTTCCTTGATCTCTATGGCGCCATTCTTTACATCGCCCAACCGGATTTTAGGGCCCTGAAGGTCCTGCACCAGGCTGATGTTCATGTTGTGCTCCTTGTTCAGGTTGCGCACATGGTCAATCACTTTTTGGTGCTCACTGTAGGCACCGTGCGAAAAGTTAAGGCGGAAGGCATTCACGCCCTCTTTAGTGAGTGCCAACAGGCGCTCTGGGGTATTGCTTGCGGGGCCAACCGTAGCCAGGATCTTTGTTTTATTGAAGGATATTGCCATACTTTAGAATATCAGGTTTTCCTTTAGTTTTAATGTTAACGGGTCAAATTGTTTCGCGTACCGGATAAGGGGTATGCGGAGCAGGGTGTTGATGAACTCCTGCGGGTATAATTGCTGCAGGGCCCCGGTTATCTGCAGCACGTAGTCGTATTCTTTCAGTTCAGGAAGCAGGAACGATTTCATTCCGAGTGCTTTGTTTTTCAGGAGACGAACCGCGTAATAGTCCGTAATATACTCATAATTCGAGATAACCATGTGCTCCTGCTCTTCCAGGTTGTACTGCAGGTCCTGCTTCTTTGTCAGGCGCAGGCCCAGCAGCCTGTTAAGTGCCCAGGCCAATTTGTACTCTTTTACCGATGATGCCACTCCATACACATCGAAATCGTAGTCGTACTCTATATTTAGTTGGAATGTGTGCATAGATATTATCAAGTCCCAAAAATAGTAAGCTAAGTTTGTAAAAATGGCATATACAGGATAAAACTTTTATAAAGGAGTGAATACAGCGCGAATAGCGAGATTTTTTTTGACATTGTCTGTCGAAAGTTATTTCTTTGCACAGTGTTTTAATTAACTATAAGAAAAATGTCAGAAATCGCAGAAAAAGTAAAGGCTATCATCATTGATAAGCTTGGTGTTGAAGAGTCAGAGGTTACTCCAGAGGCTAGCTTCACGAATGACCTTGGCGCTGATTCATTAGATACAGTAGAGCTTATCATGGAATTTGAGAAAGAGTTCAATGTTTCTATTCCAGATGATCAGGCTGAAAATATCTCTACCGTAGGTCAGGCAGTTAGCTACCTCGAAGAGCACGCGAAGTAATATCACCCATTTAGGTTACTATCAGAACAAATTTTCTACTATCTATCCTCTACTAGCAGCTTATGGAGCTTAAGAGAGTTGTAGTTACTGGGTTGGGCGCACTCACGCCACTTGGAAATACTGTCTCAGAATACTGGAATGGTTTGATCAATGGCGTGAGTGGGGCTGCCCCTATCACGCGCTTTGACGCGAGTAAGTTTAAGACGCAGTTTGCCTGCGAAGTAAAAGGATACGACCCGGAGAATTACTTCGAGCGCAAAGAGGCCCGCAAAATGGACTTCTTTACGCAGTTTGCGATGGTAGTGGCCGACGAGGCTGTAAAAGATGCCAACATCACCGAGGAGAACGCAGATTTCGACCGTGTAGGCGTGATCTGGGGGTCCGGTATCGGTGGGTTGCGCACTTTTCAGGAAGAGTGCGTGAACTTCGCCAATGGCGATGGCACACCGCGCTTCAACCCTTTCTTTATCCCGAAGATGATTGCCGACATCAGTGCAGGCCACATCTCTATTAAGCATGGCTTTAAGGGCCCGAACTTTGTAACTGTTTCGGCCTGTGCTTCCGCTACCAACGCCATCATCGACTCTTACAACTATATCCGTTTGGGTATGGCCGATGTAATTGTGACCGGCGGCTCTGAAGCCGCGGTGACAGAGGCCGGTATCGGTGGCTTCAATGCTTTGAAAGCCCTTTCGGAGCGCAATGATTCTCCAGAGACAGCTTCCCGCCCTTTTGATGCAGCACGTGATGGTTTTGTGTTGGGAGAGGGTGCAGGGGCACTGATCCTGGAGGAGTATGAGCACGCTAAAGCGCGTGGTGCTAAAATTTACGCCGAGATCATCGGGGGCGCCATGTCTGCAGATGCTTACCACATCACGGCACCTCACCCGGAGGGCCGGGGAGCGCTGGCGGTGATGAAAAATGTGCTGCTGCAGTCTGGCATCAAGCCAGAGGAGGTGGACTACATTAACGTGCACGGTACATCAACTCCGCTCGGCGACATCAGTGAGGTAAAAGCGATCAAGCAGGTGTTCGGCGACCACGCCTATAACCTCAACATCAGCTCTACCAAGTCGATGACAGGCCACCTGTTGGGTGCTGCCGGTGCCATCGAGGCAATTGCTTCTATCCTGGCGATCCAGCACAACATCGTGCCTCCAACCATTAACCACTTCACAGACGACGAAAACCTCGACAGTCGCCTGAACTTTACATTTAACAAAGCGCAGGAGCGTCAGGTAAATGTGGCCCTAAGTAACACTTTTGGTTTTGGTGGGCATAATACCTCGGTAATATTCCGTCAACTGAACGACTAGTGTGTTTGGGCCTATAAAACCAGTTCGGCGCGCCTACCACAGGCTGTTCAACAAAGACAGAACCTTAGTACGCGCAGTTGCTGGCATTATAGGCAGCACACCAGACAATTTCAGGCTCTACAAGCTTGCCCTTACCCATACCTCGTTTGCCCGCCAGAATGCGGCAGGCAAACACGAAACCAACGAGCGCCTGGAGTTTTTGGGCGATGCCGTGTTGGGGGCAGTGGTGGCAGAGCACCTTTTTAACAAATTTCCTTACGAAGACGAAGGCTTCTTGACCGAGATCCGCTCACGCATTGTGAACCGGGAGTCGCTCAACTACATTGCCTTGAAAATAGGGCTGAACCTATTGGTGAAAGTAGACAGCTCAAACCACGGCAGCCGCCACAAATCCGTAAACGGCAATGCTCTTGAAGCGCTCGTCGGCGCTATTTACCTCGACAAGGGGTATGACAACACGCGGCGTTTTATCCTCTCCAAAATCCTGAAGCCGCACGTAGACCTACACAGCTTGGTTACCACCACCATCAACTTTAAGAGCAAGCTGATCGAGTGGGCCCAGAGCCAGAACAAAGAAATCCGCTTTGACATCGTGAAGCGCAAGCAGCAGGGCAACACCACCGAATTTACCTCTGAGGTATACATTGGCAATGAGCCTATCGCCACTGGTGTGGGCCTGTCTAAGAAAAAGGCAGACCAGGCCGCAGCCGAAAAAGGCCTTGCCACACTCAAGCTCAACTAATTCCTGAGATTTACTGCCTCCTTGTTGATTTATCCCGGAAGGTAAGGGTAAACCTGCTTTCAGAAATATATTCTATAATTCATCAACGCGCTTATTCAAAATTACATTCCTGCTCTTAACTTGCTTTCCTAAAGTTGCGTTATAAAATCCCATGGAAGAAACGAGACTCATGCTGGCTGCAGCCGCCTTAAACCAGACCCCAATGGACTGGGACGCAAACCTGCAGCATATAAAAGACGCCATTACCGAAGCCAAAACGAACCAGATACAGCTGCTTTTACTGCCTGAACTTTGTATAACAGGGTATGGCTGCGAAGACATGTTCCTGAGCCCATGGCTCTCTGACGTTGCCTTCGAGAAACTGCTGCAAATCAGGGAGTGGTGCGATAACATTACGGTGGCGGTTGGCCTTCCTGTTTTCCTCGACAAAAAAGTATACAACACCGCTTGCGTAATCAAGAACAGGCAGATTGTGGGCTTCACCGCCAAACAGTTCCTGGCCAATGACGGCGTGCATTACGAGCCGCGCTGGTTTACGCCCTGGCCTGCGAATGAGGTACAGGAGTTCGAGAAGTTTGGCGAGACCTACCGCATCGGCGATATCATCTATACTGAGCAGGGCGTGAAATACGCCTTCGAAATTTGTGAGGATGCCTGGCGCGCTAACCGGCCAGCGGAGCGCCACATGCCCAAAGGCGTACAGCTGATCCTGAACCCAAGCGCGAGCCACTTTGCCCTTAGTAAAACCGATGTGCGCCACCGCCTGGTGGTAGATGCATCTAAAAAATACCAGTGTGCCTACCTGTATGCCAACCTACTCGGCAATGAGGCAGGGCGGATGATCTACGATGGGGAGGTGCTGATTGCGCAGAACGGTAAGCTACTCCGGCGCAACGAGTTGCTCTGCTTCAAAGACGTGGATATGGAGTGCGCGGAGGTCTGTTTTTCGGCTAACCCGCAGATAGAGGAGGTTATTGAGTACCTGCCACCGATAGACGAGAACAAAGAGGTGATTGCGGCATTAAGTCTGGCGCTTTATGATTACATGCGTAAGAGCCGCAGCCGTGGTTTTGTGCTTTCGCTAAGTGGCGGTGCGGATTCTTCTTTGTGTGCCGTTGCGGTAGCCGAGATGGTGCGAAGGGGTATAGAAAGCCTTGGCGCTGTCCTGTTTATCGCTAAAATGCAAATGTTCTCACTCAAAGACGTGGCCCGCTTTGAAACTATGTCGGCAGGAACCTTGCAAAAAGAGCTCGTGAACCGCCTGCTGACGTGTGCTTACCAAGGCACTGTCAATTCCTCGGATGATACCTACAACTCTGCGAAAGGATTGGCCGACTCGATTGGAGCCAAGTTCTTTGATTGGACCATTGATGCGCAGGTGAAGAATTATGTCTCCACGATAGAGCAGGTGCTGGAGCGGCCCCTTACATGGGAGCAGGATGACATTACGCTGCAGAACATACAGGCCCGTGTACGCGCCCCCGGTATCTGGATGCTGGCCAACATCAACAATGCCCTGCTGATGGCGACCTCTAACCGTAGCGAAGGGTCGGTCGGTTATACTACCATGGATGGTGACACCGCGGGCAGTATTTCCCCTATCGCCGGTATCGACAAAGCCTTTATACGGCAGTTGCTTTTATGGATGCAAGTGGAGCTGGGGTATGAGGGCTTGCAGTACGTTAACAGCCTGCAGCCAAGCGCCGAACTACGCCCCGCCGAGGAAGAGCAGACCGATGAAAAGGACTTGATGCCGTATGAGGTGCTGAACCAGATTGAGCGCCTGGCCTTCCATGACCGGTACGCGCCGCACGAAGTTTATGACATACTGCTGGAGCAAAAAGTAGCGGCCCCGGAAATGCTGCAGACCTGGATCACGAAATTCTACAGCCTGTGGTCGCGGAACCAGTGGAAGCGGGAGCGTTTTGCCCCATCCTTCCACCTCGACGATTACAACATTGACCCACGCAGCTGGCTCCGGTTCCCAATCCTGAGCGGAGGCTTCCGGGAGGAACTATCCAAAATAAAGCCTGCGCAGTAGCAGGGCCACAGGCGCCACGGCATTGTCGTGGCGCCTGTGTTTTTTCCGTACCTGATTTGTTGTAACTTTGATACGAACATAATCACCCTTATGAGTTTACTCCACTACATTCCCTGGAATGTCGATCCAGAAATTTTCAGTATTGGCCCCTTGTCCATCCGTTGGTACGGCTTGCTATTCGCCTTGGGCTTTGTCATCGGTCAGCGCATCCTGACCAAGATCTACGTTGCAGAAGGCCGCACCGAAGGCGACGTAGACGTGATCACGCTCTACATGATCATCGGTACGGTGGTAGGCGCACGCCTTGGCCATACCCTGTTCTATGCCCCGGATTACTACCTCAGCAACCCCATCGAGATCCTGAAGATCTGGGAAGGCGGACTTGCCAGCCATGGTGCTACCATCGGTATCCTGTTTGCGCTGTGGCTGTTTAGTAAGCGGCAGAAGTTTGATTACATGTGGGTGCTCGACCGGATCGTGATTGTGGTGGCCCTTGGTGGTGCCTTAATCCGGTTCGGGAACCTGATGAATTCCGAGATTTTCGGCCATCCGACAGATTTGCCTTGGGGCTTCATCTTCTATCGCAGCAACGAGTTCTCGCATGTGCCGCGCCACCCGACGCAGCTGTACGAGTCGCTGAGCGTGTTTATACTGTTTGTGGTGCTGTATTGGCTCTGGAACAAGTACAGAACGGCCTTGCCAAAAGGCTTGTTGTTTGGTTTGTTCGTCACCTTCCTGTTCAGTTTCCGCTTTTTGGTGGAGTTCCTGAAAGAGAACCAGGAAGCATTTGAGGATTCTATGGCGCTGAACATGGGTCAGATCCTGAGTATTCCCCTGATTCTGGTGGGCTTGTTCATCCTCTTCAGGGTATGGCAAAACCCAGCCCCGGCAACTCCCGGCGGGCGATTAGCCGATTCTAAAGCATAGGCTTTAACTAAAGCTTAAAATAAAAAAGAGGCCACTCCTTAGCGGGAATGGCCTCTTTTTGTTGATGGGGGTAATGGATGACACAAATTTCTATCCCATGCAGCATGTTTAGAGCAATACCCCTCTCCGTAAGGGTGGGTTAAGAACTAATCGGTAATACCCGAAGTCAAGAAGGGGGTGTAATTACGTGCATTAACTACAGGCTATAGCGATACAAATTCCCGCCTTCGCTCGTGATCATCAGCGTTTCGTTGTCCTCGAATGCCACACCCTCTGTTTGGCCGGCATCTTTCAGGCGCAGTTCTTTGTACTTGCCCTCATAAAAGCTGGCTGGCGACGAAAAGTCTGTGAAAAGGTGAAGCTTGCCTTCGCTAAGCAGTGCCACTTTGAGCTCGTCCGGGCTAATGTCAGCCCCGGTAATCTGTGCGCTTATGTCGCGGGTACCAATCAATTTGGCAGTATAGGTGCCCGCTTCGGCCGGAACCTGGTATACCTTTGCCGTTTTCTGCCTGCCTCGGTCTTTGGAGATTAGGTAGATATTGCCCCGGCTGTAAAAGATAGCCTCTACATCAAAGTTGCGGTCCTTTTTGGAAGGCGGGAACATCTTTTGGTCCTCGTACGTGAAGCTGATTGTCGCTACCTGTTGTGGTTTGTCGAGGTTTAGTTTGTAGATGCTGAGTTCCCGGCGGTTGTTATGGTTG
The DNA here is from genome assembly GCF_054482735.1 of Pontibacter sp. CAU 1760. Lineage (NCBI taxonomy): Bacteria > Pseudomonadati > Bacteroidota > Cytophagia > Cytophagales > Hymenobacteraceae > Pontibacter > Pontibacter sp. CAU 1760. Next base: position 229,054 of record NZ_JBTLRL010000008.1, on the reverse strand, counting down.
TTGCCGGTCTCAGCGATGTATATGTTCCCTTGGTCGTCGCGGGCCAGGTCCTCCCAATCTACATTCCGGAGGTCTAGTTTGATGGTTTCCTTAAGTTCGCCTTTTGCATCTATCACATAGAGGTATGGCTTGTTACCAGCATCGTTATGGGTAAGGTATAACCCATTTTTGGGAAGGGCAATCAGGCCGGAACTCTCCTGCACAGCCCCCGGCAATTTGGCCAGTTTCTCGAAAGCGGCACGAGGGGCTGCTTCGGTATTGGTGGTAGGAGCGGAGGGCATATCGCGGGTGAAATAGAACAGCAGGCCAATGAGGGCCACGAAAACAGCTGTTACTTTTATCATAAGCTTCATTTATTGGTAATTTATAAGCGTAATAAGCTTAACGGCAAGCGCCTCTCCGGCGTTAGCTATATCATGATAAAAATATCAGGACACGTGCACTCAAGCAGCTGTCCTGATGGCATGTACTGCAAATGGAAGTTAAAAAGATAAAGGAAACCTGCCTTTACGTATCTGATCTAGAGGCCACCAAAGCGTTTTATACCCAAAAACTAGGTTTTCCGCTGATAGGGGAAGTGAAGGGCCGGCATGTGTTTTTCAGGGCCGGAGCTTCGGTGTTGCTCTGCTTTCTGGCAGAGGTGTCGAAAGAGAGCACCACACTGCCGCCGCATTTCGGCTCCGGGCAACTGCACCTGGCCTTTGAGGTAGCGAAGGACCGCTATACGCCGTGGAAGGAAAAAATTAAGGAGAGAAACATCCCGATAGAGCAGGAACACGATTGGGGCGGGGGCTACTTTTCTTTCTATTTCCGCGACCCCGACCAACACCTATTGGAGATTGTAATGGAAGGGATGTGGGAGAGGGGGTGAGCCGGGCGCTGTCGAAAGCTGGTGTATGGGTATCCGTAGATTTATTGAACTACTGTCTGAGTTGCCAGAAGCACTCCGTTTACTGACTACAGGAATGTCTTAGCAGAAGAGCCAACCATACCATTTTTCCTGTTCCAGCCTGCAATTGAGAAGATAAATATTCTCAGCGGCATTATGCGACTAAATAAATATTCCTATCTTAATATGAATGCAAAAGCGACTTGGTATACTATGCAAACACTGCAACGGAGTTGGCGAAGTTCGCCAAGTTGCTTCCACACATAGTGCAGCTAGTGGGAGTAGGTACTCCTGCTATACAGATGTTAGGCAATATTATAAAAATGATGAGTAAAATAACAAAGGTCTATATATTAGTCATATCAGGAATATTAATGGCTTGCTCTAACATTAGCACAAAAACTAAGGAAGAAAAATTCTGGGATTGGTTTTCAAAAAATGAACAGACTTACTATCAGCTAGAGCAGAACCAAGAAACTGAATTTGATAGACTTTCTCAAGAACTCAAGCAAATCGATGAAAATTTAGTGTTTGAATTTAGTCCAATTCATGAGGACGGAACAAAGGAGTTCACCATATCAGCAGAGGGGATTGTTGAATCCTTTCCGATTGTTACAAAATTAGTTGGGATAGCTCCAAAGATTGAGAAATGGAAAATAAATGCGTTCAGACAAAGGATACCTGGCGACGACATAGTTATTAAGCTAGGTGATTCTCTCAAACTTGGCTATGAGGATATTTATTTCCGCTATGGGTACGACAAGGGAAAAATAGGTTTAGAATTAAACATCAGAAATTATAAAGATGAACCACAATTGAATCAGGCCATTTATATTCTTTTGGACGGACTAATCGGCGAATATGATATGGAGACAAAAATCAGCTGGATTGAAAGGAAAAATCTTATTGAAAGTGAAGCAGATTCGCTTTACAAAATTGTTGAGCTACGGCAAATCGTTGATAAAGAAATGCCAAAGTAAAAAAATAACATTGCCTAACGGTCTCGTGTAAAAGTCATGCTTCGACCGACGGCCTCGCCCGTCTTTTACACGAGACCGTTAGGCATAATTTCAGATGAACGAAGAAGGATTAGTAAAAATACATATTGATTTGCCGAACCACTGGGGAATCGGAGGCGAGTCACTTTGGGCTGAGCCACTGGGGAATAACTTATATAAAATCGAGAATGTCCCCTTTTATGCTTATGGTCTCAACTTCCAAGATGTTGTTCGCGCAACACCTGATTCCGAAGATTACATACCTGAAATTAGAGAACTTATAACGCCAAGTGGTCACAGGACTTTTCGGGTCTTTTTCAAGGAACATATAGACAGAGACCAACAAGAAGCTATTTTGGACTCTATAGGAAGTCTTAGTGTTACTTACGAACGGGCTAACAATATTTATGTAGCTCTTGATATGAAACCTGAAGGAGATTACCAAGCTGTGTTTGACCAACTTGAAGAATACTTGGAACAAGAAATTTTAGGCTTTGAAACTTGTGAGGCAAGAATAGAAGGAAGCTTCGACGACTCGCCTGAAGAAGAGGAAGAAGAAAATAAAACTTGAGCCTAACAAGGTTTATACCCAATGCTTCGGCTGATAGCCTCGCCTTCCGCTATACCAGCACGTTAAACCTGCACCTAACTGCCAGCGAATGGGGTTCCGAAAACACCGACGGCGAGTTCTGCCCATACCAGGAGCAGGGCGAGCAGCAGCATAGCACATAGGATCAACCGGAGGGCAGGCTTGTGTATCATTCTCAGCACCAACTCACACACTAATCCGGTGCCTAACAGCAGGATACCTGCAATTATAAAGTCCGACGTGCTCCAGTTTACCGCTGGTGTAAACTGCATGGCGATGAATGGGAGGAGTAACAGAAACGCTGCGACGAGCACAATGCCCAAGAGTCTTTTGTTTTGAGTTGCCATAAGGTATGTTTTAAAGTAAATGGATGAAGTTAAGTATGATGACGTCTTTCTACTTGAAGCCAAAGAGAAGCGGGAAGAGGAAAACGACCACCGCAGCCCAGAGAAGGTAAATGGGCAGGTACAGCACAATGGCTCTTCCCACCTCAGACAAGGCGGCTTTCTTAGTTGCTGTTTTCAGGAGCATCACAGTCACGAGCAGCAGATGCACCAATATAAGCACATTGCCCCCAAGCACAGCCACCCTGTTAGGGGTAATGCCCCACTCCGAGATCCGGAAAGAGATTGCTGAAAGCGCAATACCGTTTACCGCAATTGTCACAGCAGAAAGCAGCAGCAGTACCCAAACACTTGCTGTATGCCTGTCTTTGCTGGAGGTTTCGGCAACGGAAAAGAAAATCAGGGCCATAACCCCGATTAAAAGCAGGTTGAAGAGGAGCAGGAAATCTCTGTCGTGGTAAGGGTCTTTGCCTGAAAAGAGGATGGCCCCCAGGTATACGACCAGCATAACTAAAACCAGCGGACTGAACAGTTTTGCGATAACCGGCGATACTTTGCTAACCAGTTGCGGATTGATTTGGGTAAGGTAAGTCGCTACAATAGGCACTGCGGGCAACCCAAAAGCGGCTACATACTCAAAGTAAAACTCCTCTATTTTAAATCCGATCAGCTCGAATAACCCGATGGTAATGCCCGACAGGAGTACACCGGCGAGGCCCAGCATGGCGGACATGACAGCCAAGTCGCCGTTAAAGCGCAGGAAGGCGAGGCGCTTTGTATGGTCGCCCAGGTCATTCCCTGCATACGACACCCCAAATATACCCCAGAGCAACAAGGGCAGATGGATACATGCCAATAGCAGGGTGTCGCTGGTGCTGTTGTCGGGCAGGAAATTAATGTATACCAGACATACCGCCAGCCCTCCGCTCAGCCAATAGACTTTGTTTCGTTCCAGCACGTTTTTCCAGGTGAAGTAGGCCGCTAAGATGGGGAACACGATAAAGCCAGCATTTCGTGGGTAATAGAATTCCGGGTTGATATAGAAGATTGCCGGTAACTTGGCAAGGATGCCCGCAATCAAACAGGCCACCAGCACAAACACAAACTCTTTCCTGGAGCCCCATGAAATTTCCTCAGACTCATAGTTCAGCCGCTCATACCAGAAATCTGCCAGTGCCGTTCCGCGGAGCTGCGGGTAGATGCCGCTGAATTCCTGCCTGAACGCTGCTTTGTTTTGCCGGTACAGCCGCTCAAGCTGTCCCGGATTGTTGATGCTGGATAAGATTTGCGCTTTCATGACATTGTTTTAAAGTACTTTGAGTTTCAAAGTGTATGTATAAAAAAATTAATCGTTTTGCCTGTTACTCAAAATGAGCTGCTCCAATGCATCCAGGTGGTTCTTAAAAGCCTCTCGACCGGTATCAGTGGCCTGGTAGGTGGTATTGGGCTTGCGGCCGACAAATTGTTTTTCAACCTGCAGGTAAGCTGCTTCCTCCAGGGCGCGCAAGTGGCTGGCCAGGTTCCCGTCAGTCAGTTGCAGGGTTTCTTTCAGGGTGTTAAAACCAACCTTATCCTCCACCATTAACACCGACATAATACCCAGCCGCACCCGGCTCTCGAACGCCTTGTTTATATTTTCGAGGTAGTCTTTCACCGGGCTGTTAGCGTTCGTATTTAAAGTATACCAGCGCGCCGTACACGATGTGCAACATGCCAAACCCCACTGTCCAGGCGAGCAGGCCATGGCCGACAAAAAAGCTGGCCAGCAAGCCTAATATAATCTCCAGGATGCCCAGATACCGTATATCACCGAAGGTGTACTTGCTCCCGTTGAGCAGTGCTAACCCGTAAAAAACCAGCATGGCCGGGGCTATCAGTTGTAAAAGGTCGTGGTATAGCAATGTGCTACAGAAAACTCCTCCGGTGGCCAAAGGAATAGCCAGGTTCCATAGCAGCCGCTTCGATTGGCTGTCCCAGGTGCGGAGGTTCTTTCTGCGGGCGTTGCGAGCGGTAAAGTACGTAGCGGTGCAAAAAGCCAGCAGCAGCACCGCCGCCGCTACAGCCAGCAAGAAAAGCACGTCTTCCTTTGTCAGGCTAGCCGGATAGGCATTGTAGTTGATGTTGTGTTGGCTAAAGTACCACTTCACGACAGCCGCCCCGGCAAGCGCCGACAGACCCGCAAAAACACCGGACAACCCACTGAGTGAAATAAAGCGCGACGAGCGATCCATAATGTTGCGGATCTCGCGCAGGTCGGCTAACTGGTCTTGCTGATGGTTCATGATAAAGTACTTTGAGTTTCAAAGTTAATAGACATTTACGCAATGTCAAGTCGCGAGGGTATAAAAAGTTGAGAAAACTAAAGTGATAGGTTGTTGAATCCTAAAGATTTAGTAACCAATGGAAACGGTATGTTGCTTTTGAAGTAGTGACACAAGCGTGTTAACCTTGGAAACAGCTGATGAAGGATGCAGAAATAGCGTTAGGCAGGGGCTTTGGCATGGGAGCGGCGGCTACTGTTCGTAAGGCAGCGGGCTTACTCTATTCCTGTTCCGCCCAGTATCTCGAGTTCTTGTCCTTTTTCCGGCATACCGTCGAGGATCGGCATCGCCTGAGAAATCAGTTCTCTTACTCCTTCCACCTTCAAGGAATTGTCGTGGTCTTCTTTGCTGTCCCAGATTTCAGTTACCCATACCGCGTTTTTATCGGTCGTGTCTCTGCTCACCACATATAACTGGCAGCCCTTTGCCGTCGAAACCAGCTTTGATGCCTGAATCAAAATGTCAGCAAGCTGATCAGCGTTGCCATCTTTCGCTTTCAGTTTTCCGTGCAATCCATACTTGTTCATAGGCGTTGTTTGTGCGATTTACTGACTACTATAGTTTTCTGGCTGTTGAGGGGGATTATATAACGGACTTGTGCAGCCGAAGCCCGATGCGTAGCAAGGGTTAAAGCTGCACCTTGTTACCTGCTTTTGTTTTCTTCCGAGTTTACTTTAATATGGTTCAGTACTCTCTCATGGATTTGATGAATAATGAAGTCACTCCAAGGTCGCCAGTAGAAGCCAGGTTTAATATTATGGTAGTACCAAGTTGTACCTTCTAACTTTGTTTGTCCATTAGGTAAAGCTGTTAATTTGAACTGCCCCTGTTTAGACACAAAATAATCGTGCAAGTGAGGTGCGTCAATATCCCAGAAGCTAATCTCCTTCATTGGCTCTGGCTGTTCTACTACATCAAATTTAAGTAGTCTTGGCTCATCCCAAACCGTTACAGGCTCAACAAAACTTCCTGTTGTGAAATTGCAATGCCGAACTGCGCCAACACCACTTCCTTCTATTCTGGCATTAATAGGATAAGCTATACCTGTCTTAAAGATAAATTCAGTTGGTTCATCAAGTTCTGGGAATTCCACCACATTCTTCCAAACAATCTCTGGAGAAGCATTAATAACAATAGAAGTAATAACAGAAGAGAGATGAGGTTCTTGTTCCTTTTCAATGAAGGCCATTGTTGGAATTGAAGCCATAACTATCAAAATTACCGTTGCTGAGCTATTGGGAGTTCTTGAGATAATTTCATGACCAAAAAAGCTACCCATCCAGGTTAATAGTACGGCTATGGGTGCCGCCATTGCAATACAAATTAAACCTTCTAACGCAAAGGCTATTAGTCCTAAGCTGAAGACTATGAGAGTGAGAAATGCTATGTTTCTTGACTCCTTATAAGTTACACTTCTGTTATATCCGAACAGTATAGTTGAGACTAACCCTATAAGCAGAGGAGTCAGGACGAAAAGAGCAATTCCATACTCTCCTATACCATAAATTCCCCAAACAGTCAGTGGCCCTGCAATCAAAATTGTAAGGGTTACTGAAAGCCACCTTCTTTTCTTTATGTCTGATGGAAATATACTATTGGGGAAATTCATAAATGTAATTGCAGGTAACGTCTTGTACATAAGGCGAGCAAGGTATAGCCGAAGCTTGACTTTTGTACCTTGTTAGGCTTTCGTGATTTTATTGTTTCGAAACTCTATTTCCATAGCCCGCCAATAGAAGTCTCGGAACTGCTCATCATCATATTTTACTCTCATAGCTGCCAAAACACTTGAGAGATCAAGCATGCCCCATTCCCAAAGCATTGTGTCAAAGTTGTATTTGAACATTTGCTCCTTTACTTCCGCTCTTATTGCCTTAACCTCATCTTCTGTTATTCCTTTCTTTGCTAACAGGTTAATCAGATTTCTGTGAGTTTCGTCTGTATATTCTGTATCTAAATAAGGTTCTAATATCCACATCCAGTTATTTGTTGGCTGAATAATGGGTATTTGGTTTTTGGCTACAAAATCTTCCAATTCAGTAAGGTGTTCCCTGGAGATAAAGATCGCTTCATTTTCTTTTTTAATGAAAGGCGGGTAAGAATCTAAACAAACTGCATCTATTAGATTTGCTGAAATCAACTTATCTGGATAAGCAGAAGAAGGCTTAAAGGGATATTCAGTAATTTGAATAGACGAATCATTGATTTTGGACTCCCCAATTCCGCAAAGCATATTTTTTAATTCATAAGCACTTGACCCAAAGAATGCTCCCTTGATCTCTTTTTTACTTGCTTTCCTGAATATGCTTTTAAAGAAGTTCATTTTATTTTCATGAAGCCTAACTATTGGATATACCGAAGTCTATTCGGCTTATCTGCACTATGTGTGGTGTTCGAATTTACTATCTAAATATAGTAAAATGTAAATAAAGTACAAGGTGTGCTTCTGAAATTTATAGCTGCTGATGCACCGTAAGTAAAGTCTCCGCATGGATGCTGTGGCCGCCTTCGAAGGTATAAACCTGTGGCTTTATGCCTAACTGTGCCATTAGTGCTTGTTTCTGTTCAAGCTTCTCGGGGGTGATAAACTGGTCTTGGGTGCCGTAAACCATAGCTACGGGCAGATGCGCAAAGGCGGCTTTGCCAGCCGTGAAGTCAATGTCTTCGGGGAAGGCTGCGGCCCAGAGCACCAGGCGGTGCGCAGGGACATTGCCGTTTGCCAGCCAACGCGACACGGTGGCCCCGCCTTGCGAGAAGCCCAGCACAGTGATTCTAACGTTTTCGGGGAGTTGTTTCAGTTGCTCGGCCAGGAGCAGGTCGAGGTAGCTGGCCTGGTCGTCTATTTCAGAAAGGCGATCTTCTTTAGTCATCCAGGTGGCACCAACGCGGCCAGAGAACCCATCCAGGTAAAACCGCGACAGCGCCTCGGGGGCAACTACCAGGGTACGGCCATCATCCAGGCCATTGAAATGGCGCAGAAAATAGCGGCCCAACTGCCCATACCCGTGGCTAACAATCCAGAGGTCCTGAATGGCATCAGAGGGCGTGCCAAGGGTATAATAGCGGGCAGTGCGGGGTACGGTAAGCTTGTGTTCTTCCACTAGTAGTCTTTATGTAAAAGTATACCAAACCCGTAACACATAATGCGCTTACAAGTGGTCTGAGGTGAACTGGAAGGGCAGCAGATCGGCCACATTTTTAAAGCGGTAAAACTTGCCGTCTGCGGCCTGGAGCAACACCGGAATCGGCTCTTTTTGCTTGTGCTCGTATTCGGCCATTACCTGTCGGCAGGCACCGCAAGGCATGGCAGGCAGAAACTGCTTTTCGTCGCGGCGGCGGGCGGTTACTGCCAGCAGCTTAATTCGCTTGTTTGGGTGGTTGGCACTCAGAGCGAAAAGCGCAGTACGTTCAGCACACAGGCCCGAGGGGTAAGCCGCGTTCTCCTGGTTGCTGCCTTTAAACATGCTGCCGTCTTCCAGAACCAGCGCGGCGCCCACCAGAAAGTTAGAGTACGGCGCATAGGCATCGTTCGCGGCTTCCTGGGCCAGTTGCATTGCCTGGCGCTCCTGCGCTGTAAGTTCGGTTGGCGCTAGCACGTCCACACTGATATGTATGTCTAAAGTACTTGCCATCGGGTCAAGTTAAAATCTAAAACTAGAAAAGGGCTTTAAATGTAAGCTAATATTCCGACATAACAATATAGAATGCTTGCCTTCCTGCCAGTAATGGTTAAATTAAGGCTGAACTTGCTGCCATTGCTATGAAAAATATCCTGCTACTCGGTGCCGGACGCTCGGCCTCTTCCCTCATCCAATACCTACTGCACCATGCTGCCTCCGAAGAGTGGCACCTCCGGATTGGCGATATCGCGGTGGCGCACCTGCAACCCCTGACCGAAGCGCTGACCTATGCCGACATCCTGGTGTTTGATGTGCACAACGCGCAGCAGCGGGCAGAGGAGGTGGGGCAGGCCGACCTGGTAATTTCGATGTTGCCAGCGGCCTTTCATGCGGAAGTGGCACGGGAATGCCTGCGGCAGGGCAAGCACCTGATTACGGCCAGCTATGTGTCGCCTGCCATCCGGGCGCTGCATGAAGAGGCGCAGCAAAAGGGCCTGACCTTTATCATGGAGTCCGGCCTCGATCCGGGCATTGATCACATGTCGGCGATGGTGGTGATCGAGCGCATCAAGGCGGCTGGTGGTCACATCACTTCGTTCAAGTCTTACACCGGCGGACTGGTGGCCCCGGAGTCCGACACCAACCCCTGGCGGTATAAATTTACCTGGAACCCGCGCAACGTGGTGCTGGCCGGGCAGGGCACAGCCAAGTATATTAGGAACGGTAGCTATACCTATATTCCATACCACCAACTGTTCAGGCGCACCGATAAACTGGAGGTAGCGGGGTATGGCGCCTTCGAAGGCTACGCCAACCGCGATTCGCTGAGTTACCGCGAACTTTACGGCCTCCGCGACATCCCGACGATGCTGCGTGGCACCCTGCGCCGGCCCGGTTACTGCGCTGCCTGGGACGTGTTCGTGCAACTCGGCCTCACCGACGACAGCTATACCCTCGAAGGCTCGCGACACATGACGCACCGCAGCTTTATAGAGGCCTTTTTACCCCCCGCCGCCAAATCAACCCAAAGTATACCAGAACGCCTGAGCGCCTACCTGCACCTCCCGGTTGATGGTGAAGTAATGGGAAAACTGACGTGGCTTGGGCTGTTCGAGGAAACCCCGGTAGCCCTGACCGATGCCACGCCCGCCCAAGTACTGGAGCAGATCCTGAAAGCCAAGTGGGCCCTGGCCCCCGGCGACAAGGATATGATTGTGATGCAACATTTGTTTGACTATGAACTAGGCGGAGAGAAGCACACGGTAACATCTACACTCGTAGCAACCGGCGACGACGAGGTGCACACAGCCATGGCGAAAACCGTCGGCCTGCCTGTCGGCATACTAGCCCGGATGCTGCTGCAAGGTAAGATAAAGCAGCATGGCGTGGTTGTGCCGGTATACCCCGACCTCTACGAACCGGTGCTGGAAGAACTGAAGCAGTATGGGATTGACTTTGTGGAGAGTGACAGTAGGCTGGAGGAGTAGATTTATTTGAGAGCTTTGTAGGAAGTATAATTTATACAGAACGAAAAACCCACCCCTGCCCCTCCCAAGAGGGGAGTTTCAATACTGTGAAAATATCCCCTCTTGGTATAAGGAGGGGTATTTTATTCGAACTTTGCTTTCGCTTGCGTCTCGCGAGAGTGAGGTATATTTGGGCCTCTGCCCCAGTCGAGTTGCAAATTCGACATCGTTTTCAGACACAAGTTTGAAAACTTAGGTCAGCAAAATAAGGGATGGGAATTCCCCTCCTGGGAGGGGTAGGGGTGGGTTTATTTTTGCCAATCTTATCCTCTCAAATAGTAGGGAGACTTAAAGGAAACTACAAATGTAGGTAAAAAGGCTGCAGCAACTCCACAAACTCCGGGGTATAAGTAACCTTATCCTCCAACCGGATAAAGAACTGCTTTGTAACCGGAGCCTTAGTTGGCGTTTTGGCAAAAGTTTGGATATGCCGGATACATTTACCGCCGATGGATGCATAAACCGCTACCGTATCCGTGAGGTATAGGCCAAATTTGGCTGCGGCTTTCTCAAAATAGAGGGCTTCGGCAGGAGGGAGCAAAAGGTATAAATGGCCTTGCGGTGCGAGGTGCCGCTGAGTAAAGTGCAGGATGTCCTCAAAAAACAGGTCGTCGGTATGCTTGGCCGTGTTCTTGGCAGCCGTTTCTGATTTTAGGGAAGCCAGGAAAAACGGTGGATTTGAGAAAATAACATCATACCCCGGTTGCGGCTGTGCAGCATATTGCTGCAGTGACTGCGGATGAAGCGTTAACCTGTCTGCCCAAGGGCTTGCCGCAAAGTTTTCTGTGGCCTGCACCTGCGCCTCTGGGTTTATCTCCACGGCATCAATCGTCGCCTCGGTGCGTTGCGCTACCTGTAATGATAATAGCCCGGTGCCAGCGCCAATATCCAAAATTCGCTTCGCCCCTGCCATTGGCATGTAAGCCCCGAACACACAGGAATCCGTGCACACCTTCATAGCGCACTTGTCCTGCTCCACCCGGAACTGCTTGAACTGGAAATAGGTATTGGCCATGGGGATTGGATGTATGGAATCTGGATATTTTAGTTCGGAAGGAGAGACCCACCCCTAACCCCTCCCAAGAGGGGAATTTTTCACATTATTGAAATTCCCCTCCTCGGAGCAGGGTCGTTTTATTTTAAACATGCTTACGCTCGCATCTTGCGCGTGTAGGGTATAGTTGGGCCTTCGGCCCAGTCGAGTTGCAAACTCGACATGATTTTCAGACACAAGTTTGAAAACTTGCGCCAGTAAAAGAAATTCCCCTCCTCGGAGGGGCAGGGGTGGGTTAATTTATAGAGATTCACTCTTTCACTCATTCAAAACTCACGCATTCAAAATTAAGAAGGTTGCGATACGCCGGACTCAAAGCTCTCGTCAATCAGTAGTTTAGACGACATGGCACTGGCTACGGCCAGTTCGTCACAGCGTTCGTTTTCGGGGTGGCCGGCATGGCCCTTCACCCATATAAACTTCACCTTGTGCTTGGGGTAAATTCGCAGGAAACGTGCCCATAGGTCAGCGTTGGCTTTGCCTTTATACCCTTTTTTCTGCCAGCCAAACACCCAGCCCTTCTCCACCGAATCGATCACATATTTAGAGTCGGAGTAGATGGTCACGGGCATGCCGGGCTTTGTGATCGCCTCCAAGCCTTTGATCACAGCCAGCAACTCCATGCGGTTATTCGTGGTCTTGCGAAAACCCTCGCTCATTTCCTTCACATGCTGTTTCCAGCGCAGAATAACGCCATACCCCCCCGGGCCGGGGTTGCCGCGCGAAGAGCCGTCTGTATAGAGTTCGATCATAGGTTAATGTTGAATAATTGAATGACTGAATTTTGAATGCATGCTGGTGTGAATTTCAAAAATATGGTTAGGCTTTTTTCCATTCACTAATTCAAAATTCAATCATCCAAAATTACAAGTTGGTCTTAAAGAGTTTAATCGCAATCGCGAGCAGGATGATACCGAAAATCTTGCGGAGAACATTGGCTCCTTCCTTGCCGAGCTTGCGCTCAATCCAGGCCGAGGACTTCAGAACCATGTAGACGAACACCAGATTCAGGACGATTCCCACCAGCACGTTTGGCAGTGAGTAGGCGGCGCGCAGCGAAAGCAGCGTGGTCATGGTGCCAGCCCCCACGATTAGCGGGAAAGCCAGTGGCACGATGGAGCCGCTTTTGGATTCTGGGTCGGAGTGAAAGAAATCCTTGCCCAGTATCATCTCTAAACCAATCAGGAAAATAATGATGGCACCCGCCATAGCAAACGACTGAAAATCGATGCCGAAAAGGCTGAGAATAGACTGCCCTAGAAACAGGAAGGCGATCATCAGCACACCCGAAATAACCGTGGCTTTTTCGGATTCGATCTTGCCTTCGCGCTGGCGCAGGCTGATGATGATGGGAATGGAGCCGATGATGTCGATCACGGCAAACAGCGTGAGCGTAACCGAAGCTATTTCCTTTGCACTGAACATGAGTTTTCTCTTAAAGATGCCTGAAGCTGAAGGGGCGCGGGTAACCACGTCGCTAAATACCGTGGCTGCTTCCTGTGCCCGTTCAGGCCGCAAAGGTAGCAGACTTATGCGTAATAGTGCAGGAAAAAGCGTTTCAGTTCCTCGTACTCCTCATCCAGAATAGCGGGGAAGTTGGCAATGCGGAACGTGTTGCGCGCCCAGGGGCCATAGCCATTGCCAAGGCGCATGTTGTGGTGCAGGGCGCGCTTCTTCAACTCGTCTATCAGCTTTTCGCTGCCCTGCAGGGCCAGCACTGTTTTAGAGCGTACGTCCTCGTTCTCTATCAAAAGCCTGAAATCAGTGAACTGGCTGAAGAAGGCATAGAGGTCTTGCGAGCGGGTGGTCAGTTCCTGGTCGATGGTCTTGATGAACGGGCGGTCTTCGAGCAGGCGCTTCATCAGGTATAAGTTCAGCACGTTAGGCGTGTGCGTGGTCTGGTAGTTCAGCATTTTCTCGTACATCGGCACCAGGCTGTTGTAGTGCCCGCGCTCGCCCATTTGCTTTGCCCGGAAAATGGCACGCGGTGAGCAGGCCATCACGGCCAAACCAGCCGGCAGGCCAAAGCACTTCTGCACCGAGGCATACCAGATATCCGCCTTGATCATTTTCAGGTTGAGGCCCGCCATCGAGGAAGTCGCGTCCACGGCAATCAGCGTGTCGCGGTATTTGTTGTGCAGGTTCAGAATGCACGTGGGGCTAACTTGGGTGCCATTGGACGTTTCGTTATGCGTGATGCAGATTAGCTCGGTATCAGAACTGATCTCCAGGTCCGATACTGGCATCGGGCTGTTCACGTCAAAGGAAAACCCTTCGGATTTTGGGCGCAGCTTCTGGGCATACTGAAACCATTTCTCGCCAAACGAGCCATTGTAAATGTGGTAACTTTTATGCTTGGTGAGGCTTTGCGTCAGAATCTCCCAGCACTCCGTGGCCGAGGACGTAAAGAAGATATAGTAATCCTGGGGGATGTTGAGGCGGCGCTTGATCAGGCTCACCAACTCGCGCGACATCTGCACAAACTGCTCCCCTCTATGCGGCGTGCTCAGCATGCCCTCGTCATACGCATCTACAAGGTAGTTGCGCACCTCAGGGTATACTTTGGAGGGGCCAGGATAGAAGTTGAGCATAGCGGTGGTAGCGTTATTCCTCTAGCGCAGGGCTACAGGCAGGTTAAAAATAGAACGGTATGTATAGAACGGTGTTTCGGGCTAATTCTTTGCGCCAAAGCCAATTTGTTTCGGTTTCAGGCGCTCAAAGTACTGCAGGGCAAGCCGGTAACTCTCCAGGCCAAAGCCACTGATGCTGCCGGTGCAGAACGGGGCCATCATGCTTTTGTGGCGAATGGCATCACGGGCGAACACATTGGAAATATGCACCTCTATCACCGGGGTTTCAATGGCTTTGATGGCATCTGAAATAGCCAGCGAGGTATGGGTATAAGCACCGGCATTAAATATTATGCCCTTGTAGTTGCCAAAGCCCACCTCATGCAGTTTGTCGATCAGCACCCCCTCGGTGTTCGACTGAAAATACGTCAGCTCCAGGGCCGGAAAAGCTTCTTTCAACTCATCGAAGTAGTCTTCGAAGGAGCGTGTGCCATAAACAGCCTTCTCGCGTATGCCTAACAAGTTTAGGTTTGGTCCGTTGAGGATGAGGATTTTCATAGGGTAGGGATTTAGCGTGCTTGCAAATTTCCGAGATACAAAGGTACGGATTAAGTATCTTTGCCCTATAATATTTGTGGTTGATTGTTTAGAAGAATTTAGACCTTGGTAGTAACATCCAAAATACACGGTTTTAGTTGTATAGCATCTAAGTAAGCTACTTCAGGGATAAAGTATTTGGGAGTAAGTTTCGTAAAAACTCAACCCACCCCTAACCCCTCCAAGGAGGTAGGGCCGTTAAGTTCTACATTATATTAAGTCATGGCGCGAGCGTCCTCGCTCGTGTCCTACTATTTTCTGGCCCTCTGGGCCAGTTGAGTCGGAGACTCAACATTCACTTTAAGACACGAATCTGGAGATTCGCGCCAGAATCAGGTAGAACTTAACGGCCCTGCTCCGAGGAGGGGAATTTTTCTACAGTATTGAAACTCCCCTCTTGGGAGGGGCAGGGGTGGGTTTTCTACATCAGTGGATTACACCTCATACTTTATACCCAATCAACAGTAAACGACTTGAAGCATTCAACTCGTAATTCGGAACTCATAATTCGTAATTCGTAATTAAAAAAGTGAACTGGCCGCTCTGTATCAAGCAATTTGAAGAATACCTGAAATTGGAAAAGTCCTTGTCGCGCCATTCTGTGGAGGCATACCGGCGTGATATCCGCAAGCTGGTCGAGTTCCTGGACTTAAAAAGCCTGAAGGTTGCGCCGAAGCATATAACGCCAACCATTCTTCGCGATTTCCTGGAGTGGATCGGGGAACTGGGCATGACGGCGCACTCGCAGGCCCGCACGCTGTCCGGTATCCGGGCTTTCTACAAGTTCCTCATCATGGAGGACATGCTGCAGACCGACCCGACCGATACCATCGAAGCCCCCAAACTGAGCCGCAAACTGCCCGATACGCTGCACTTCCACGAGATTGAGCAGATGCTGGCCGTTATCGACCTATCCACACCCGAGGGCACGCGCAACCGCGCCATGGTCGAGACGCTATATGCCTCGGGGCTGCGCGTATCCGAATTGCTGGACCTGAAGATCAGTTACCTGTATGAGGACATGGGTTTTCTAAAAGTGGCGGGTAAAGGCGATAAGGAGCGCTTGGTGCCGATTGGGCGCGATGCCCTGAAGCACATCAAACTCTATCGGGAGGGCGTTCGCTGTCACCTTACCATCAAGAAAGGGCATGAGGATATCCTGTTCCTGAACCGGCGCGGGGCTAAAATGTCGCGGGTCATGGTGTTTACTATCATCAAGGACCTGGCCGCCAAAGCCAATATCCAGAAAACAGTGAGCCCGCATACCTTCCGTCACTCCTTCGCTACACACCTTATTGAGGGCGGTGCCGATTTACGCGCCGTGCAGGAAATGCTGGGCCACGAGTCCATCACCACCACCGAAATCTATACCCACCTAGACCGGGATTACCTGAAGCAAGTGATAAAGGATTATCACCCGAGGAGTTAGGGGCAGGGTTTTATTGTAACATCTCCCCATATGTCATCTCGACCGTAGGGAGAGATCTGAGCTATTAATTTGCACTTCAGATCTCTCCCTACGGTCGAGATGACATTATTATTTTATCGTGGTATACTCGTTATACCCCCTAAAGGTCAATATCATCAGTTTCGAGCATCTCCACGCGTTTGCCCATCTTTTTCTGGATGATCTTGAAGTGGTGGCGGTCGTCGGGGCAGATGAGGGAGATGGCATCGCCCACGGCCTCGGCACGGCCCGTGCGGCCGATGCGGTGCTCGTAGTCTTTGGGGGAGCGCGGCAGGTCGTAGTTGATGACGTAAGGGAGTAGCTGAATGTCGATGCCCCGCGACACGAGGTCAGTGGCCACCAGTACGGGTAACTTACCGGACTTGAATTTACTCAGCGCCTCGGTGCGGGCACCCTGGCTTTTCTTGCTGTGCATGGCCGCGGCCACAATGCCATTTTTGTTCAGCTTGTCTACCAGGTTATCGGCGGTGCGGGTAGCCGACACAAAGATCAGCACCTGCTGCATGTGCTGCTGCTTAATGAGGTAACGCAGGAAGGGGCCTTTGCGCTCGGGAGCCACATGATAGGCCACTTGCTTGATCTGCTCGAGCGGCTGTTCTTCTTCCACAATCCGAATCTCTACAGGGTTGTGCAGTAGTTTCTCCACCACGGCTGCCACCTCGCTGCCCATGGTTGCCGAAAACAGGATATTCTGCCGCCTAGCTGTCAACAGGGCTAATATCTTGTTCATTTCCTCTTCAAAGCCCAAGTGCAGCATCTTATCGGCCTCATCCAGTACCAATGTCTCCACCTCCGACAGATGCACGGCCTTCGACGAGATCAGGTCGAGAAGTCTGCCGGGCGTTGCCACCAGTACCTCTGTGCCTGAAAGCGCCATCATCTGTGGGTTCACCGACACGCCCCCATACACCGCCAGGGTTTTTACCCGGTTCGGCAGGTGGGTGCTTAGTGCCTTGAAAACCTCGGCGGCCTGCACGGCAAGCTCGCGGGTAGGCACCAGCACGAGTGTGTTCACATACCTATTGCGGGATGCACCCTTGTTTTGTAGCCGCTCCAGGATGGGTAGCACAAAGCCTGCTGTCTTACCGGAACCCGTTCGGGCTACGCCCAAAACATCCTTGCCCTGCAGTATGGCAGGTATGGCTTGCTCCTGAATCGGATAAGGCTGGGTATAGTTTTGTTCGGCAACGGCCTTTAGAAGTGGGGCAGACAAGCCCAGAGATGAAAACGACATAGAGTAAGTTTGATGAGGCAGCCACATATCTGTGGCCACGTTGCAAAGATACAACAATTAAGGCCAAGAAGGGGGAGGGAGCACAATGAGGTGTTGTTGGGCTTATTTTTTACTTGCTATATAGTATATTCGGTAGTCAGGTTACAGTTTTGCGCACAACGGTTGTTGGCTAAACGTAACAGAATACATATATCTACAAGTTATGGGAAATAGGTAATTATAGAAATGGAAACAAGGGAGTTAAAAGAAAACGAACGGAATCTTGTAAGGCACCTTGTAAGAATTTCAAAGAAGGAAGGCTCCTATGATATTCCCGACTTGGTTGAAGAATTGAAAGATGGTAAAATGGGGACTATTCGCTTTTTTAGTGGTAAGCCTGAAAGAAAGTATGCAGCAGACTTAGTACAGGTTGAGTATAAAGACGAAGATAACGTCCCAGTTATAATCACCTTGACCTTAGACAATCACCAAGAACTTTATGAATTAGAATTTTGGAAGGTAGATTTTGAGCAACTTAATCGCTACCCCAAACCTGACGAAGTAGTAGTAATAAATAGTTGAAGAACAACTGCCCATAACCCTGCACAGGCTTTATGCTCGGCTACGCCTCACCATAGCCTGTACTAACCGGTATGGGAGGAAGTGGCGCAAGGAAGTTCGCAAGGATGTAATAGGTATATAAAGCAAAGACGTATAAACCGGTACAGCCTTAACCCCCGCTACGCCTCATCCATCAGTTGCATAAGTAATTACAGGTGTTCAGACCCACCAAAATCATAATAGCCTTACTCCAGAAGTTTAACTCCCGAAGTAAGGCTATTGCAAAGAAATCGTGCGTCTGTGCTCACTTCCAGTTTATTCTGTAGCCGCTTTAGCCAGGTTGCTTAGTGCGGTGGCAATTTTGTCTAGTAAATCCTGTTGCCCTGAAATGCCATGGCGCTCCGCCAGGTAGTGTGGGTCGTTGTAGATCAGCTTCACGTTACCGCTTGGGTCTTCATACACCAGTATTTTTTGGGGCAGGTCGATGCCGATGGTTTGCTGCGCCTGCAGGAGCGGTGTACCGAGGGCCGGGTTGCCGAACACAATGAGCTTGGTAGGCGGAAGCGTCAGGCCCACTGATTGCGCATTTTGCTGATGATCGAGCTCAGCTATAATTTTAACCTGGTCGAGCCCCGAAATGGCGGCGCGCAGCTTGTCGTAGGTGTCTGCAAAGGAGTTGGCGCTCTCAACCTCCACAATTCCCTCATGCAGTGCCACGGTTTGCTTGTCTGTAGCGGCTACCTCTTGTCCGGTGGCCTGTTTTACAAGCCCGGTCAGTGCCTGTTCTATTTTAGGGAGCGTGGAAACCGAACTGATACCATAGCGCGAGGCCAGGTAAGCCGTGGCGTTGAAGGCCGTGTATACATCCCCCAAATCGTTTTTGTATACCAGCATGTGCTGTGGCAGGTCCAGCCCGGCCTGTTGGTTTGCCTGCATCAGCGGCGTACCCAGTTTCGGGTTGCCGAAGAGCACCACACGGGTCGGGTTCAACTCCATACCTGCCGTGGCGGCATTCTCCTGGTGGTTAACCTGGGCCACAATGCCAATTGCCTTATTGGCCTCCAGCGCAGATATGATGTTGCCGTAAATCGAGTCGAGGTTGCCTTTCGGGTTCTCGGCATACATTAGCCCAGTGGCAGTTGGGCGGTGTTTAATGGGCGTGGAACCTGCGTCTGGCTTACACTGCGTCAGGAGGGTTGCCGCGCTGAGTCCTGCCAGGAGAACAGCGCTTAAAAGTTTCGTTTCTCTCATAGTGTTTGTTAGGTTGCGAATCTTTAGAGATACTAAACTGCCCTCAGAAGGTTATAGCATTGTAAGCTAGACTATCCGGGTTCTTCCTCACTGTGACCCGCTTCGTTGCATCGGCTCGTATAAGTGAGAAAAGCAGCAAGGGGTATGGCCAAGACACAGGGCAACAGCAGGTTGCCAATTATCAGCAAGGCTTTCCTGCCGGAGTTTGTGTACGGCAGCATCGATGGCACCATCACCACCTTTGCCGTGGTGGCGGGTGCCACAGGTGCGGACCTCGATATCCCGGTGGTGATTATACTGGGCTTTGCCAACCTGATTGCGGACGGCTTCTCGATGTCTGTGGGCAACTTCTTCTCCACCAAAGCCAGCATCGCCAACTTCGACAAGCACCAGGCGATAGAGGATTGGGAAATCAGCAACGACGAGGCTACCGAGGTAGAGGAAATCCGGGAGATATACCGGAACAAGGGATTTAAAGGCGAGTTGCTGGAGCAGGTGGTGGCCGTGATCACATCGGACCGGGAGGTATGGATCGACACCATGATGAAGGAGGAGCTGAACATGACCCGCGACAACAAATCACCTTTCCATACGGCTGGCATTACCTTCTTCTCGTTTCTACTGATCGGATTTATACCCTTGGCCGCCTATGTTTACGCGCTAGTGTTTAACACCGACAGAACCAACCTTTTCTTTTACGCCTGTCTGCTCACAGGGCTGGGTCTCACCATCATCGGCACCCTAAAGAGCACGGTAACCGGCAAAAACGTGTTTGCAGGCATCGCCGAAACGCTGTTTATGGGGGGGCATTGCGGCCACACTGGCGTACTTTGCCGGGGATTTTCTGGAGGACCTGCTGCGGATGCATTCCTGGATTTAGATATACGTATGGCACCCGCGCGAACAAATCGCTAAAAAAGCCAATCGGGCCTTACATCCTACGCGCAGCATCTTATCTTTGTGGGTATTGTATAACCAAAGCCCAAGCCTGTGTACAAAAGCCTGCTGCGTCCGCTCCTTTTCAAGCTCGACCCCGAGAAAGTCCATTACCTGACAACCGATCTGCTGCGTGCCTCCCTGAAGGTGCCTTATGCCAAAAACATGAGCCAGCGCATGTTCCGGGTAGAAGATTCGCGGCTGGAGCGTGAACTGTTCGGCCTGAAGTTCCCGAACCCAGTAGGATTGGCCGCTGGTTTTGATAAGGATGCGATGCTGGTAGATGAGATGGGCGAACTGGGCTTCGGCTTCGTGGAAATCGGTACCCTGACGCCCAAGCCGCAGGATGGCAACGACAAACCGCGCCTTTTCCGCTTGCCGGAGGATCAGGCCATCATCAACCGCATGGGCTTTAACAACAAAGGCGTAGATGCTGCCGTGGAACGCCTGCGCAACCGCAAGAGCAAGGTAATTGTGGGCGGAAACATCGGCAAAAACAAGGTAACACCCAACGAGGAGGCACTCAACGACTACCTCTATTGCTTTAAGGCGCTTTATGATGTGGTGGATTATTTTGTGGTGAACGTGAGTTCGCCCAACACCCCGGACCTGCGCGCCCTGCAGGACAAAGAACCGCTGAAGCGACTACTGCTGGCCGTGCAGGAGCAGAACAGTAAAATGCCGAAGGCCAAACCGCTGTTGCTAAAGATCGCCCCGGACCTGAACATGGCTCAACTCAACGACATCATCGAGATTGCCATCGAGACCAAACTCAGTGGCCTTATCGCCACCAACACTACTGTGTCCAGAGAGGGACTACAGACTTCCGCCGCCCGCGTTTCCGATATCGGGATGGGTGGTTTGAGCGGCAAGCCCCTGACGCAGCACTCTACCCAGATTATCCGGCACCTGCGCACCTTCCTGCCGCCCGAAATCCGCATCATTGGGGTAGGAGGTATCATGACGGCAGAGGATGCCGTGGAGAAATTAGAGGCGGGTGCCGACCTAGTGCAGCTTTATACCGGTTTTATTTACGAAGGCCCCGCCCTGATTAGCAAAATCAACAAAAAGCTGCTGAATGGGTAAGTGCTGAATGGTAAAATTGTTAATGGTTGTCTATAGGCACATCAGGTGGTGCAGGTCCTATCCGGTTAACCAATAAGGCAATAGCTGCTATACCCATAACCAAACGCAATTGCCTCGCCTTGTAAAGCTCCTGCACAGAATGCAGTGACCCCGGATCTTGGCGTCATTTAGACCTGTCGCTATGCTCATATATATAACTATTCAAGTATTTGGCCTTTCAGCAATTTAACCCTCCAACAAATCAACCATTCCCGCCGATTCTACCCAAAAAAATGTAAATTTGAATCTGAACTTTAGCAAAGGGTATGGCCAAGAACACTTACAGAGACGACACGCTGCACGCAGCGCGGAAGAACGAGGTGCGGGGTAAGAACGAGCCACGCAAAACGAATGCACCGAAGGGGGAGAAGCCAAAAAAGGCGAAGCGGAACTGGTCTTTTAAATTGCCGAAGATGCCCTCCTTCCGGATCGGGTTTCTGCATGACAGGCGCTTTAAACTGGGCATCGGCTTCACGCTGCTGCTGATTTCCTTTTTCCTGACCATCGCATTTGTATCCTATCTCTTTACCGGCAATGCCGACCAGAGCGTGGTGGAGACCGTGAACGGCACCGGCCTGAAGGAGTCGGGACGGGAGGCGGAGAACTGGTTAGGCTTGTTTGGAGCCTGGGTATCACACCTGTTTATATATGACTGGGCAGGCCTGGGTGCCTTTTTCCTGATCCCGGTCTTGTTTTTAGCCGGACTGCGCATTGTGTTCAAGCGGGTAACGGTTTCCATGTCCTACATCATCGGGTTGTGCAGCTTCTCGATGCTCTGGACCAGCCTTACACTGGGCTACGTGGTGTTTTCCGCTAGTGCCATCGACCGCCTGGGCTTCCTGGGTGGGGGCATTGGCATCGAAACAGCCATTTGGCTCAACAGCCTGATCGGCTGGGGTTCCTGGCTGCTGCTGGGTTTTTTGCTGCTCATCTTCCTGGTAGGCTTCTTTAACATCACCAGCTTGAACTGGGGAAGCAAACCCGTGCTGGCCCTGGACCCGGACGATACCGATACGGTCCCAGCTAACCGCTATGCCGATTCGTTGGGCGATGTGATGGGCTCTGCCGCCCGGGGCATCAACCACAACGCTGACCCGACTGCCTCGCTGGAAGTAGAAGCGTTAGATGAGGAAGAAATTTACGCTGACGAAGACGATGATGAGATAAACCGGGCGCTGGAGATGGAGTTGAACTCGATCCCGCCGAAGCCGGAAGTACCACCTGTACCCACGAAACCTGCCGTTCCGACACTGGAACTAGACATCGAGTTGGATGATGAGGTAGAATTAGAGGATACGTTTGGAGAGGAGCCAGAAGAGGATATGGAGCTTCAGATAGCCGAAACGCCCGAAGAAGCGGAGGTGATTTCCGGTGAGAACTACGACCCGACGCTCGACCTGGCCCGCTACCAATACCCCCACATCGACCTGCTAACCGATTACGGCACCAACAAGATACAGGTAAGCAAGGAGGAACTGGAAGCGAACAAGGTGAAGATTGTGGAGACGCTGGGGCATTACAACATCAGCATCGCCAGTATTAAGGCCACCATCGGGCCGACCGTTACGCTGTATGAAATTGTGCCGGATGCCGGTGTGCGTATCTCTAAGATCAAGAATCTGGAAGACGACATCGCCCTAAGCTTAGCCGCTTTGGGTATCCGTATCATCGCCCCGATTCCAGGCAAGGGTACTATCGGTATCGAGGTGCCGAACACCAAAAAAGAGATGGTGTCCATCAAGTCTATCCTGGCGACCGAGAAGTTCATGAAGAGTGACATGGACCTGCCAATTGCCTTTGGTAAGACCATCACCAACGAAGTATTTATTACGGACCTGGCCAAAATGCCGCACTTGCTGATGGCGGGTGCCACGGGTCAGGGTAAGTCGGTTGGCCTCAACGCCATCCTGACCTCGCTGCTGTATAAGCGCCATCCATCGCAGCTTAAGTTCGTGCTCGTCGATCCGAAGAAAGTGGAATTATCCCTGTTCAATAAGATTGAACGCCACTTCCTGGCCAAGCTGCCGGACAGCGAGGAAGCCATCATCACCGACACCAAAAAGGTGGTGAACACGCTGAACTCGCTCTGTATGGAGATGGACATGCGCTACGACCTGTTGAAAGACGCCGGTTGCCGCAACCTGAAGGAGTATAACCGCAAGTTCGTGGAGCGCAAGCTGAACCCGAAGAAGGGGCACCGCTTCATGCCGTTCATCGTGCTGGTGATTGACGAGTTGGCTGACTTGATGATGACCGCAGGCAAGGAGGTGGAAACACCGATCGCTCGCCTAGCGCAGCTGGCCCGCGCCATCGGTATACACCTGGTAGTGGCCACGCAGCGTCCGTCGGTAAACGTGATCACGGGTATTATCAAAGCCAACTTCCCGGCGCGTATCTCCTTTAAGGTAACCTCTAAAATCGACTCCCGCACCATTCTGGATGCCGGCGGCGCCGACCAGCTGATAGGCCAGGGAGATATGCTGTTCTCCATCGGCTCGGATATGATTCGTATCCAGTGCGCGTTTGTGGACACGCCCGAGGTGGACCGCATCTGTGAGTTTATCGGAAACCAGCAGGGCTATGATGATGCTTACCTGTTGCCGGAGTTTGTGGGCGATGAGAGCGGCAACGAGAAAGCCGATTTCGACCCGAGTAACCGCGATGCCTTGTTCGAGGAAGCTGCCCGTATTATAGTGCAGCACCAGCAGGGGAGCACCTCGCTGCTACAGCGCCGCCTGAAGCTAGGATATAACCGCGCCGGTCGTTTGATCGACCAATTGGAGTCGGCGGGAATTGTGGGAGCCTTTGAAGGGAGCAAAGCCCGCGAAGTTTTAATTCCGGACGAATACAGTTTGGAACAGTTATTGAATACCCTCGGGTAAACACACATACAATTACCGATTAACATGAAAAAGATACTCTCTCTCCTACTGCTGGCCGTTATGTTCATTCACGTGGCGCAGGCACAGCAAGACCCGAAGGCCGGTACGATTCTGAATGGCATGAGCCAGAAGTATAAATCGATGAAGGCTTTTAAGGCTGACTTTGCCCAGACCCTCGAGAACCCGTCTGCAAAAGTGAAGGAGACCATGAACGGCAATATTCTGGTAAGCGGCGAGAAATACCGCTTGGGTGTAAGTGGCCAGGAGATCATAAGTGATGGCAAGAACATGTATACCTTCCTGAAAGATGCCAACGAAGTGACCATTACCGAAAGCGATGCTGAGGCTGAAGCAATGGCCCCAAGCAGGATTTTCGAGATGTATAAGAAAGGGTATAAATACTCTTTCGCTGGCACCGAAACCATTGAAGGCAGCAAGTTTGATGTAATCGAGCTGGCTCCGGAAGACCGCAAAAACCCGATTTACAAGGTGCGTTTATACATCAACCAGAAAGACAAGACCTTGAAGAGCTGGCAGATGTTCCGTAACAACGGAAACCGCTATACCTATACCATCAAGAATTTCCAGGCAAACCCAACACTGGCCACCGATGCTTTTACCTTTAATAAGGCCAAGTACAAAGGCGTGACCGTGGTGGACCTGCGCTAAACAAATACATTCTTCCGCAACAAGAAAGGCTGCCCGGTAAAGGCAGCCTTTCTTGTTGCCACACTCTCAGACTAAACATCACACCTCCATGACAGAGCAGGACGCTATCATACTAAAGCAACTTCCGCATATAAATAAGCCGGGCAACGGGCAATTGTCGAAGTTGCAGCGGCAATTTAACCAGAAGGTACAGCAGGTAGATGCTTTAAAGCAGCAGCTGGCAGAGATGCGGGCACGTTTGGAGTTGGCACAGAACCGGGTAACGCATGAGTTGCGGCCTTTGGTGATGCAGGTGGTGCAAAAGCGGGTAGAACTGGTGAAACTGCTGGACAGGGCGTATCAATTGGAGGAGTTCCGTAAGCGGGAGAAGGACAAAATAGCCGGTCTGATTGTGTCGATCGCATTTAGCCTGATGGAGGGGTATGAGGTAGAGGAGCTTATTCCGTTGCACAACAAATACGCCGCCATACCCTATGCAGAATTATTACAGCAAAAGCTGGATGAAGCGCGTGCCCGGCAGCAAGAGCCACTGAACTTTGAGACGCTGGACATGGCTCTGGAGGACGAACTGGACCTGGAACATCTGGAGGCGCACCTGGAGCAGCAGCAATCGGCCCGGGAGAACGCGAAGGCGGCTGGCAAGGCAAACCGCGGGAAAAGCACGGCCAAGCTGGCAAAGGAAGAACGTAAGAAACTGGCTTTGCTGCACACCAGCAAAGCCAGTCGCCGGGTGTATACCGACCTCGCCAAGCTACTGCACCCTGATAAAGAACTGGATGAAGCCGCCCGGATCTGGAAGACCGAGGCCATGAAACGCATTACGCATGCCTATAAGCAGGATGATTTCTTTGAGTTATTGCGCTTGCAACTGCAGTATAAAACGGGACCAGACAAAGAATTAGACCAGGTGCCCGATGCACAGCTGAAATACTTTCTGAAGTTGCTATCGCTACAGGCAAAAGAATTGGAAGAAGAGCAGGAGCAGTTTCTGAATGGCCCCGACAGTGCTTTCTATCAGCAGTATTGCAGCTCGCCCAAGCAGATGGAGCATGGCCTGGGCACCGCCCGAAACGAGTTGAAGCGTGATGTAAAGCAATTAAAGCACGAACTGAAAATATTGGCAGAGCCTGCCTACCTGCGTGCTTACTTAAAGCAGGTGGTATAAATTCCGGAGAGGAGTTAGTTATCTCGACACGCGGATGATTTTGGTGATATAATTGTTTTCGCCAGCCCAGAAGTTAAGGGTAAACGTACCGGGAGTCTCTGTTTTAAAGGTATAAGTGGTCTGCAGCGTGTTAAACGCCTGGGCACACATAATGTCTGTTCTATAATGTGGGTATACCGTTATGGTCAGGGCCTGGCCTTGCGTGGTTGTCCCAAAGCTCCCGAACTCACCGCAATAGTTGTGCACCTCAAAAAACACCTGCAAGGCCACGGTTTCGTTTACTTTGATGTTCAGTTGCTGTTCTGATACCTCAACTTTCAGGACCGGGGCGGGCTGTTCGCCGGTGCGCAGGCTGATTTCGTTGGCTTCTTTATTACATCCGAAAAAGGTGATGGCAAACAAGACAATCAATAGAGTGAGGCTTTGCATAGGTGCTAAGTTATTAAAACATATGGGTATGAATAGTTGACCCACTGTAGAACGCTTTAGTTGCATGCATACGTGCATATAACTGGGTTTATCTTTCGTGCTCTGTGGCAAATGTATATTTTTGTATAAACCTAATATGCCAAGTCCATGACCAGAGAGCAGCTTTTCGAGCAGATCCTTCAGAAAAAATCCTACCTGTGTGTGGGCCTCGATACCGACCCGCTTAAGATACCTCAGCACCTGCTGGACCTCGAGGACCCGGTGTTTGAATTCAACCGCCAGATCATAGAAGCCACTGCCGACCTGTGCGTGGCCTATAAGCCTAACATTGCTTTTTACGAGGCGCAGGGGCCACAAGGCTGGGTAAGTTTGCAGCGCACCATCAACGCCATTCCTGCCAATATTTTCACGATTGCCGATGCCAAGCGCGGTGATATCGGGAACACCTCGGAACTGTATGCCCGGGCTTTTTTTGATCAGCTGAACTTCGACTCGGTAACGGTGGCACCCTATATGGGCGCAGACTCCGTAAAGCCTTTTCTGACAATGGATGGCAAATGGGTAATCTTGCTGGCCCTGACCTCCAACGCCGGCAGCCAGGACTTCCAGATGCTGCGCCTGGCCGATGGCAAAGAAGAATACCTGTTTGAGCAGGTGTTACGTACCAGCCAGGAGTGGGGAAATGCCGATAACATGATGTATGTGGTAGGGGCCACGCAAGCCGATTTTGTGCAACGCGTTCGACAGGTAGCGCCAGATAATTTTCTGTTGGTACCGGGGGTAGGCGCACAGGGCGGCAGCCTCCAGGAAATTTCCCGTATGGGCATGAACCGCCAGTGCGGATTGCTGATTAACTCCTCGCGCGCCATTATCTACGCCTCCTCCGGCCCAGATTTTGCCGATCGCGCCCGCGAAGCAGCCCTTACTGTGCAACGCGAAATGGAAGGACTATTAGATGAGTTGTTGATTGGCTAGTATAGGTTTAGTATTCATACATAGTGCAGATAGTAGGAGTAGGTACTCCTGCTATCCAGTAGTTGTAGCACATTAAATGTATAGAAAATGCCTACATTGATTCAGGTTATCTCGGGGACTTTGGTTTTAGCTTTCCCTATTGTGTTCTTTCAGCTATACCTGTGGTCGCTAAAAAAGAAGGCTAACCAAATTATTACATTACATACTACGGAGTCTTCTGAGCTATTCCAGAACCTTAAGGTATGGGTGAAGAACTTCGACATTCTTGAAAAGACCAATAAGTTTAACCTTGATTCCCATCAAACTACTTATGATTATAATGAATGTGACCTGATTGTGAATGCAGATAACCTTGTGGTGATTGGAAAAGCTAAGCTAATGGGTAAAAGTATTTACTTAACTCCTACTGTACTTCCCTTCAACAGAGGTAGCATTGGGAAGGTAGCCCAAGGAAGAATAGTTGATTTTAACAGCTTATCAGATAATGGCTCTGATTTAGAAATTGGTTTTACTGATCCAGCTTATAAAAAGCCAATGACATTGGTGCTTAAAAGAGTAAATGCTGAAATGAAAAATAAGATAATAACACGCTACAACAAAAGCTATAGTGCATAAACGCACCATAGCCCAGACGTTGGGTGGTAAAATATAAAATAAAAAAATATAACTATGGGACTCGTTGTAAGGTCATTAGAAGACTTGCCTGAAACATCAGACAGAGAATATTACATCTATCTATTAGACTTTGGTTGGGACGAACCTCTGGGTCAAGCGCTTAAAGATAATTTCGACAAAATTGCTACTTCCGTCTCTAAACACAAAGGTGTTGTTATAAGACCTTCTATTGAAGGAATCCATTTTAATGATGAAGTACTTTCTTGGCACAGTATCAATGGACAAGATGTAGAAAGGGAAAACTTGCTTCCAGCAATTCTAGTTACCAATAGACCCCCAACTGAATTTAAAAAATTAGCAGAAAGTCATACCTCAACGACTAATACTGATTTAAAATTAATTCTTATCCCTTTAAAGAAGTTTTGTAACACGACAACGGATGTTGTTAATGCTCTTATAAAAATTACGAATGATATAAAAAGTGGAAAGGATTTGAATGATTTTAAAGTAGCAAAAGAGCTTAAACCAGGGATTGGCAAAGCTATAGTAGAAGGAGTATTATTAGAACCAAACTTTTACGGAGTGGGCTTTAGCTTTAATAAAATGATAAAGGCCTTGCGTGGAAAATAAAAATTCTACTGCTAACATTGTGTAAACGTCAGCAGCGGCCGATGGCCTCGCCGTCGTTTACACAAGTACGTTGAAATTTAAAACCTAACGATAATCTTGATGGTCAGCGTATTTGCTGGACGCCCTTTGAATGGCCGATTTCTGTTAAAAAGAAGTTAGCATACATCCGTCACAAAAGACCTAAGTTGCTGCAGAGGAGGTGTTCTAGCTTTCTAACCAATCATATCTAAATCTTGATTATAGCAGTAAAGAGGTATACCTGCCAGAGGTGTATTAAAACTGCTGCAATGGGAGACATTGACCCTACACATACCCCGCTGCCTGACCATCAGGTCGCGAAACCCAGACCTGCCTTTTCTGCGCAGCTAAGCTTTTGGGTGGGCATCATTGGCTCGCTTGTCACGATTGTCTTAACGATCTGGAACACCCATACCAAGTCGTTGATAGATAAGCGGGAGAGCGAGTTGCAAGCGCTGGAAATGAAGCTCAAAGAGCGGACGACCGGTGTGGAGGAGTCGAAGGAGCGCGTTGACCGTTACAAATGGGTGCTCAGCCTTTTCCCTGCCCTGAATGGAAAAGACGAAAACGAGCGGAACTTCACACTTAATTTAGCCCGGCTTGCCCTGACAAAAGACGAGGCCGAACAACTGTTTGCAGGCCTGCAGGCATCCTCCGACACCGCCTTACGCTCCATTGGCCAAACCGGCATTGCCGCCATTCAAAACGAGCCGATCACAATGCTGGTATCGCAGATGAACGCTAACACCGCCCAGGTGCGTAAAAGCGCTGTGGCAACGTTGGTCCGCGACTACGGGGCATCTCCGCAAGCCATCACAAACACCCTCCGCATGTACGACGCACGCAATATCAACTCCCTCTCGCCAAGCGCCATCATTAACGGGCTGGTATATCTGAGCACCACCGAGCCCGCCGCCTGGGATAAACAGCAGCTTCAAACGGGCAGGCAGGTGGCAGCCACTATCGAAGCCAGAAAACCCGGCAGCCAGACAAGAGCCGTACTGATGTCGTTTAACAGTTTTTTGCAAAAGGTAGAGGCGAGTTTGTGATGGCTGATGGTGGAGAAGTATGCAATGATTTAGGTATTCATAATTGTGATAATTTTTATATAAACCCACCCCTGCCCCTCCCTAGAGGGGAATTTCAATACTGTGAAAAATTCCCCTCCTCGGAGGGGTAGGGGTGGGTAAATTGGGGCGCTGTGTTCAACCAACTCTTACTTAACAGCTACTTGAGACTGTACATTACATCATTGCCTTCGCTCGCGTCTCGCGCGTGTAAGCAAGATTTGGGCCTCTGGCCCAGTCGAATTACAAACTCGACTTCATTTTAGACACCCCGAAAGCATTCGGGGCGCCAGTAAAGTAGAGAATGAAACGACCCTGCTCCCCGGAGGGGTGGCTAAGTCAAAGCGTTGTTTTCAACCAACTCTTTTTAGCAGCAACTTATACCAGGTATAACCTTTTATAGTGCCCCGAAAAACCTCGGAGTGACTTACAATAGTGTCGAGTCGTTGACTTCACTCGGCCAGAGGCCCCAACAATAGCCCGTCACGACCGAGGGTGCACGCGCCATAGCTAAAGGTTTAGCTATAGCGTGTCGCTTGTATATTTGGCAGGGGGGCGAGAAAACGATAGGACGAATAAAGGACAGGCAACAAGAATTAGAGGCAACTTGAGTACCTTTGCCTGGAGCGCTGTATGGCGATGTGGTTGCTACCTGTAATCCATTATTGCGCTGATCAAAAGAAAACGCCTATACTACTTGGAAATGAATAATAACGATACACTACGCCGCATCCGCTACACCTTTGAGTATAGCGATGCACAGATGATAGAACTCTTTGGCATGGGAGGCCTGGAGGTGACGCGGGCTGAGGTAAGCGACTGGCTGAAGAAAGAAGACGACCCGGAATACAAGGAACTGGAGGACGAAAAGCTGGCCACCTTCCTGAACGGCTTCATTATTGAGAAGCGGGGCAAAAAAGACGGCCCGCAGCCAGCGCCGGAAAAAAAGCTGAACAATAACATCATCCTGCGCAAGTTAAAGATTGCTCTCAACCTCAAAGACGAGGATATTCTGGAGATTCTGGAACTGGTGCGCTTCCGGTTAGGCAAGGCAGAACTAAGCGCTTTTTTCCGGAAGCCTGACCACCACCATTACCGCGTATGCCAAGACCAGATCCTGCGAAACTTCCTGCATGGCATGCAGCTCAAGTACCATGATTAGAAGCGCTTTTACGCTTACAATATAAACAGCAACGCCTGCTCCATACCCGGAACAGGCGTTGCTGTTTTCAGTTGGATTTATTCGATACTTTGACCATCTTGATGTATAATCCGGCAGCATGAAAGAAGACTTCCTGCACTACATCTGGCAGCACCAGTATTTCCAGAAACAAGCATTAACGACCACAGCAGGAGAACCGATACAGGTGCTGCGCACTGGTTTCCTGAACACCCATGCCGGACCGGATTTTGAGGAAGCGCTGCTGAGGATTGGAGATGTCGAGTGGTCGGGGAGCGTGGAAGTGCACCTGCGCGCCTCCGACTGGCACCGCCACCAGCACCAGCATGACCGGAAGTACGACCAGGTAGTGCTGCATGTGGTATGGGAAGCCGACGTGCCCGTGCACCGGATGGATGGCACTTTGGTACCGGTGCTCTCGCTGCAAGGCCGCGTGGACCTGGCGCTGATCCATACCTATGGGCAACTGCAACAATCGCAGCACGCGATTCCGTGTGCCGCTTTCTGGCCTGACGTGCCAGAGGTTACGAAATCGCTGATGCTGGAGCGAGCCTTGGTGGAACGGTTGGAAGCGAAAGGGGAGGAGGTGCTAGCTATCTTTCGGCAGTATGGCAACGACTGGGAGCAGACGGCCTACCATACCCTGCTTCGGGGCTTTGGCTTTAAATCAAACCAGCAGGCATTTGAGCAGTTAGCGGCCGTACTGCCGTGGTCGGTGGTGCGCCGGCACCAGCACAATCCCCTGCAACTAGAGGCCCTGCTATTCGGGCAAGCAGGCTTTCTGGCCGAAACGGGGGATAACTACAGTGCACAACTCCAAAAAGAGTATGGCTTCCTGCGCCACAAATACGCGCTGCAGCCTATGCCCAAACACCTCTGGAAATTCCTGCGCATGCGCCCCGCCAACTTCCCTACCGTCAGGTTGGCGCAACTGGCTGCTTTGCTGCACCAGCAGCAGGCCTTTTTCTCGAAACTCCTCGCTACGGAAAAGGTGAAATCCTATGAGGCTCTCTTCCAAGCATCGGTGTCGGTTTATTGGCAGGGGCACTACCATTTCGGCAAGCAATTGAAGGCACGGCAGCAGGGCATGGGGAAGGGCAGCGTGCACAATTTGATCATCAACGTGGCGGTGCCGTTACTCTCGGCCTATGCCACTTATACCAGTGAGCGGCAATACCTCGAGAAAGCCCTGACGCTGCTGGAGCAACTCAAAGAAGCTTGCAATACCTATACCCGCCTTTACGAGGACTTGGGCTGGGCCATCAGATCAGCCGCCGACAGCCAGGCCACCCTGAGCCTTTACGTGCGCTACTGCAACCCTGTAAATTGTATGCGCTGCGCCATTGGCAATAAAATCATGAAACAAAGTACCTTTGTGGCGTGAGTATCCTGATTTATGTGCTGAATTTCCTGCTGCTCGGGGCGCTGGTGTGGTGGATGCAGCGGCAAACCTGGGCAAAAGCCCTGTACCCTTACTTTTATCCGGCGTTGGGCTTTAAGCTGCTCTGCGGTGTGCTGCTGGGCTTGTTGTATACGCATTATTATGCCGGTGGCGATACCACCAGTTACCACCGGGCATCCTTGACTCTCACCCGCTACGCAAGCACTAACCCCCAGGGGTATGCGCAACTCTTGTTTTTCAATACGTTTGAGAGCGAGGCGTTCCGGGCTACCATCCCTTTCAGCCGGTTCCCCAATTTCAGCAACTCCTTTTACTTCATCAAGCTGTTGAGCGTCCTGAATTTCCTAACCGGGAGTTCCTATTACCTCAACAGCCTCTACCTATCGCTTTTCAGTTTCTGGGGTGCCGCTTCGGTTGCCGCTGCGCTCAAACGGTTTATACCAGACCCGGCAGGCAAAGCAGGCATCGTAGCCTTCCTTTTTATGCCTTCGGTAGTGTTCTGGAGCGCAGGACTGTCAAAAGATACGCTCATGTTTGGCTGCATGTGTCTATTGGTTGCCTTTGCGCTTGCCACTGCGCAGGGTAAAGCGCTCAAAGGGCATCAGGTGCTTTTGGTGGCAGTGGCAGGGTACGTGTTTTTTAAGATCAAGCTGTTCTTCGCCGTGATCATGCTGCCTTTATTGTTGTGGTATGTGTTACTCAAGCGCACCTCGTTGTCGGGTGGATTGTGGGCACAACCGAGGACACATGTAACGATGTATGGGCTGGCGTTTGTAGTGGTATCCCTCGGTTTATACCTGTTCCATGCTTACCTGCCTTTCGAATATGCCTTGTACCTGACATCGGAGAATTACTATGCTATTTTAGCGCGTTCTCTGCATGGGCCGCACGTGCAACTGGAGGGGCTGGAACCCACGGTATCAAGTATGCTGCGCCATTACCCGGAAGCTACCCTCAGCACAATTTACAGGCCTTTTTTTAGTGAGGCCTGGGAACCGCTTTATGTATTAGTGGGGATTGAAAACCTGCTGTTGCTGCTGTTATCGGGTATGTCAGTAGCGGCGTTGTTCAGCGAGGCCAAGCCGAAATTTAGCCTCCATCACGGGCTGTTTTTATTGTTCGTGCTGTTGCTGGGCGGCGTGGTGGGGCTCTCAACACCTAACTTCGGCTCTCTAAGCCGTTACCGAATCGTGTTTCTGCCTTTTTTGGTATACCTGCTGCTGCAGAACCGGAATGCGCAGGCCTGGCTGCAACGTTTAGGGTTGTAACCGCTTCTTTTAAACTCGCCTACAAATTTGTACCTTTGCGCCTTATTTAAGCTGTAGCCATGCAAAACCCAGTAATCATTTTAGGTGCCCAGAATTTGGGTACTGCCGCTTTAGATGCCTTTAACAGCAACAGTGTCATCGTATACTGTTTCCTGGACGATAACAGTAAATTGCAGCAGGAGGAAATCAACAATGTGTCGGTGATGAGCGGCACAGAAGACAGTGAGTTCCTGAAGCTGATCGGGAAGAAGTGCGATGTGTTTGTGGCCGTGGAGGATTCTGTAGCACGCAAAGGCCTCATCAAAATGCTGAAGGACGAGTACAAGGTAGTGCCGGTAAACGCGATCCACAAATTCAGCGCTGTTTCGGAGCACGCGTGGCTGGGCCATGGTAACCTGATTGCCGCCGGCGCTGTGGTGAATAATAATGCCAAAATAGGCAACTACTGCGTGGTGCAGAGCCGGGCTTTGGTAGATGCCAACGTCGAGCTGAAAGACTTTGTGCAGGTAGGGGCAGGGGCCGTCATCAACTCAGAGGTGGTGGTGGAAGAAGGAGCCTTTATCGGTTCAGGTGCTGTGATCGTGTCGGGTGTGAAGATCGGGAAGAATGCCCGCATCGGAGCTGGCTCCGTGGTAGTAGCCGATGTGGCCGCGAAAGCCACAGTGTTCGGAAACCCGGCTGCGCCTATCAAATAAACTTTTCTGCCGGCATCTGCTGTTTCAAAACTGAAATCAAATTGTTAAATGGTTGGACTGTTTAATTGTTAAAAAGGATCAGTAGTTTAACAGTATAGCCATCCAACAATTTAACCATAGCCCTGCAGGGGCAGTCAATTAAACAATCAATTTTAACACTTAGCTGGAATCTAAGCCGTTATGAATAAACCGTATAGCATTTTGCTTTATTACTGCTACGCACCGATAGCAGACCCCGAAGCTTACCGGGAGGAACACCATTTGCTGTGCCTGGAGCTGAACATGCTCGGCCGCATCATCGTCTCGAATGAGGGCCTGAACGGCACTGTATCGGGTTTGAAGGAAGACTGCGAAAAGTACATGGAGGTGATGAAGGCAGATCCGCGCTTCGCCAAGACAGACTTTAAGGTAGATGCTTCGGAGGCGCATGCCTTCACGAAACTGCACGTGCGCACCAAGTCCGAGATTGTGCACTCCGGGTTGCTGCACGTCGATCCGAATGTTCGCACCGGGGTGCATTTGTCGCCGAAGGAGTTTAAGGACATGAAAGACCGCGAGGACGTGGTGGTGCTGGATGTGCGCTCTGACTATGAGCACAGTGTAGGCCGTTTCAAAAACGCCGTGACGCTGGACATCGAGAACTTCCGCGAGTTCCCGGACAAAGTGGGTGAGCTGAAAGAGAAGTACAAGGACAAGAAAATCCTGACGTACTGCACAGGCGGTATCAAGTGCGAGAAAGCCAGCGCTTTCCTGCTGGAACAGGGTTTCGACAATGTGTACCAGTTGCATGGCGGTATCATTAAATATGGCATAGAAGCTGGCGGCGAGGATTTTGAGGGCAAGTGCTATGTGTTCGATAACCGCGTGGCCGTGGACGTGAACCGCGTCAACCCAACCGTGGTGTCGGAGTGCTATGTGTGCCACACCAAGAGCGACCGTATGGTAAACTGCGCAAACCCTGTATGCAACCTGCACGTGCCCATCTGCGAGAGCTGCGGCACCGCACTGGACGGTGCCTGCTCACCGGCTTGCCAGGAGCACCCGGAGAAACGCCCCTACGATGGCACCGGTTACTACCAGAAGGAAATGAACGGGTATAACCCGCTGAAAGGACTAAACCGCCGCAAGGCAGCGAACGCTTAATACCTGTTTTCAGCAATAAATTTTATGAAAAGCGTGCACCCGTCGTGCACGCTTTTTCCTTTTTTATACCTTTGGAGGATAGCAGGCCAGTCACTGACAGGTGTTGATGACCAGCCTAAGAAAGTTTCTCCAGCACCATAAACGCAATAAAATGGCTGTAATACCAGAATCAGAGCTAATTATTAACCCAGACGGATCGATCTACCACCTCAACCTGCTGCCAGAGCATATCTCCGATACAATCCTCACGGTAGGCGACCCCGACCGGGTGCCTATGGTCAGTAAGTATTTCGATGAGATAGAGGTTGCTGTATCAAGGAGAGAGTTTGTTACCCATACCGGTTACTATAAAGGCAAGCGCCTTACGGTTATTTCCACGGGGATGGGCACCGACAACATCGACATCCTGATGAATGAATTGGATGCTTTGGTAAACATCGACCTGAAAACACGGGAGCCGAACCCGGAAAAGATAAAACTTAAGATCATACGTATCGGCACGTCCGGTGCGCTGCAGGCCACCGTTCCGTTGGGCAGCCATTTAGCCTCGCACACCGCTGTCGGCCTGGATTCGCTGATGGAGTTTTACCCGCTTGAGCAGCACGCCAACGAACTGGCCATTGGGCAGGCGCTGCAACAGGCACTGGGGCTTAGCTTTACGCCCTATTGCGTAAACGCCTCCCAGGAACTGATCAAGCAAGTGGCCTATGATATGATTCCGGGAAACACCCTGACCTGCCCAGGGTTTTACGCCCCACAAGGGCGTGTGCTGCGGGCGGGCCTGCGCAACGATAACCTGCTCCGAACATACCATAGCTTTCAGTTGGAGGGGTATAAGTTCACTAACTTCGAGATGGAAACCGCCGGCTACTACAGCCTCGGGCGCTTGCTGGGCCACGAAGTGCTTTCGCTGAACGCGATGGTCGCCAACCGCGTAAACCATACGTTTGCGGATAATGCCAACGAGGTGATCGACGACCTGATTCTGAAGGTGCTGGCACGGGTCTAGTATAAGTCTACTCACTAGAGGCTATAAGAGCGGCAGGCCCTGACAATTGATGTTGCCGGGGCCTGCCGCTTTTTGCTGTGAAGGGTTTTGCTGGTTAAAAAAACTCGACGCCTAGAATGGCCATGATTGGAATGTAACGACCTGCTTTCAGTATCATGAATAAATCGTCCATGGCCCAAACGGTCGTGTCTACTCTTTTCTTCTGCCCATCGGCTGTCTGAAAAGTAATTTCAACTTTTCCCTGGTATGCGTTACCAAGCGAAGTCGCTCTGCTGATGTCCCACTGGCGTTTTTGGCGCGCAGCCAGGTCTTTCAGCACTTCTTCCTGGGCAAATTCAAAAGAAGCTAATTGCTCTTTCTCTACTAACGGGATCGGGTTCTCTGTTGTGATCATATACTTTGTTGAAATGTTGTGGAGTGATTAAACACTTAACTAATATACGAATTTTTTATTAATCTGTATGTTAGGCCATTGAATTATTAAAGTTTGAGTAAAAACTGCATCGTATCCACACCGTCGGCATAATCCCAGACCATCGGGGACTGCGCCTGGCCAAATGCAACGCTTCCCTCTAACCAGCCGTGCGCCGATACCACTACCTGCGTTTTGTCTTTCAGGTCCCGCAGCTTCCCACGTAGGTCTGTCAGCGACGTAAAGGTTTCGTAGAACAGGACCGAGATAGGAGAAACCAAGCCCTGCGCCTCCTGCACAAGCATAAAGCCGTTGTCGAAATGAGGCACGGCGTTTACCAGCAAAATAGACTTGTTATAATCGTAGTTGTTCTGGTACTTGTGGTGGTCGAGCAGGCTTTGGCGGTGCTCGTTGGCTTCGAAGAACTTATCGAACTTATACCCCATCGGCACAAATACCTTTGATACGTTGCGGCAACCCAAGCCATAGTAGCGGAATATATCGTCGCCCAGTGCCCGCAGCTCCTCTGTTTCTTCGTGGCCCGT
The DNA here is from genome assembly GCF_054482735.1 of Pontibacter sp. CAU 1760. Lineage (NCBI taxonomy): Bacteria > Pseudomonadati > Bacteroidota > Cytophagia > Cytophagales > Hymenobacteraceae > Pontibacter > Pontibacter sp. CAU 1760. Next base: position 191,888 of record NZ_JBTLRL010000008.1, on the reverse strand, counting down.
CAGGACGCCGATGCTGCTGCGGTTTTTGCGGATAATGTGCGGTCGGCTGGCAAAATAATACTCAAAGTACCGGGCTGTGTTGTCAGAGCCTGTCGCAATGATGGCATCCGATTCCTTCAGCAGGTCTACAAACTCCATCTGGTTGGCGAAAGCGGGCTCTATACCCACCAGCATGTCGGCCAGGCGCTTCATCAGGGGCTCGTCGTTGGAGCTGAGTTTGGCCAGCAGGTAATGCCCGCTGATCAAAACCGCCAGAAAATCATGGAAGCCCACCAACGGAATATTTCCGGCCATCACCACGCCAACCTTTTTAGGTGTAACCTGTTTGAGGTGATAGGGGTACAGCCACTCACGCAGATACTGCTCGTCGAGCATCTGGATGATGCCATTCAAGGCACAGGACACGTTTTCTTCGGTAAACCAGGTGTTGCGCGACATGGCACTCTGGGCCCATGCCTGACGGTCTTCCAGGGTTAGGTTTTGAAGTTGCTTTCCGAGCGAAATAAAGGCTTCTATCCTGTTTTCTAATGTCATGGCGAGTGCAAACTTTGAAAATTTATTTGATAGGAATACTTAATGTTCCTAATTTTGTTGTTTAATTGAAATCGATTTACAAAAGTAAAGAAAATATACAGGAGATACGACTATGGCAATAATGATAACCGATGAGTGCATCAACTGCGGTGCATGCGAGCCAGAATGCCCAAACACAGCCATCTACGAAGGTGGTATGGAGTGGACATGGGGCGGCGGTACTGAGCTGAGCGAAGTGGAGATCGATGGCGGGGAAGTAATCCCGGGCGATGCGCCGCAGCAGCCTATTTCAGACGAGTTCTATTACATCGTTTCAGATAAGTGTACGGAGTGTATGGGTTTTCATGAGGAGCCACAGTGCGCCGCGGTTTGCCCGGTAGACTGTTGTGTGGATGACCCTGACTACCGTGAAACTGAAGAGGAATTGTTGGCGAAGAAAGACTGGCTGCACCAAGCCAGCTAATTACTAGCCACAAAAAGCTGAAAAGCCTGCCTCTCGGGGCAGGCTTTTTTATTTCCAGGTCAGGCGTGTTGTTTCGGCCGTTTCCTTCTTGCCGCTGGCATACTGGACGGTAACCTTAAATGTGCGCTCTGCCTCTTCCTGTGGCTTGTTCGAAAGCACCAGGCTTTGGCTGGAGGTGGTAAAAAAGTCATTTCCGCTTATGCCGTTGATGTCGGATATCGCCTGCGCCAGCGGGATGAGTGACTCGTCAGGGCCAAAAAACGCGATGCCCGCTGCATCCAGTGGCTCTCCGGCAGCCACTCCGTTGTAAGGTGCGTTGCTGGTAATGGTGATGGCCGTGATCTTGTCGTGCAGGGCTTTTAAGTCGGGGTACTCATCGCAACTGAGGGCAAGGGCGGTTGGTTGCAGAGAGAACGCCGTCTGCTGCTGCGCCAGCAGGTAATCAAACGAAAGCGACAGCACCAGCGTGTCCTCGGTATAAACCTCTTCTGGCGCAAGGAAGGTATCCGCGTGCACACTATTCCGGGACAGGAAGCCTTCGTGGCGCAGGCTGGCGTGCCTTAGCTGGAGCAGGTAAGGGCCGCTCGGGTTTTCAGGGCAGCATGCGAGGGGTATAAGCCCCGTCAGGAGCAGCAACAGCAGGATTGCTTTCTTTTTCATGGTGGTGCGTCGGTTTACAAAGGCTCAGGGCCCTTGATATGAAGTTAGCTAAATCCTGGATTAAAAACGCAGCAGTAGCAGGATAGATTATCAAAGTTGGCAGCGTATTTTCAGCACCGCAACTGCCTGCTAGAATCCTGGCGGGTTTCGGCAAATAGGCTGTGGCGAGAGGTGCCCGGACAAGATGCGCGGCGCAGTGCGGATTGGTCGCAAAAAATACCTAATTTTACCATCCCAAATTTTTCAGGAAAACCTTTGCACGATGTCAATTTCAACAAAATATAACCCCAAGGAAATAGAGCAGAAGTGGTACGACAGCTGGATGCAGCACGGCTTCTTCCACTCAGAGCCCAACCCGAATAAAGAGCCTTACTCCATCGTGATCCCGCCGCCCAACGTAACGGGCGTGCTGCACATGGGCCACATGCTCAACAACACCATTCAGGACATCCTCATCCGCCGCGCGCGCATGCAGGGCAAGGAGGCTTGCTGGGTGCCCGGCACCGACCACGCCTCCATCGCCACAGAGGCGAAGGTGGTGGCCATGCTGAAAGAGCGCGGCATCAGCAAAAAGGACCTGACGCGTGAGGAGTTCCTGACCTATGCCTGGGAGTGGAAAGAGAAGTATGGCGGCATCATCCTGGAGCAGCTCAAAAAGCTGGGCGCTTCCTGCGACTGGGACCGTACCCGCTTCACAATGGAGGATGACCTGTCGGAGGCCGTGATTAAGGTGTTTGTGGACCTGTACCGCAAGGGCCTGATTTACCGTGGCGTGCGCATGGTGAACTGGGACCCACTTGGGGGAACAGCCCTCTCGGACGAGGAAGTGCTGCCGAAGGAAACGATGGCCAAGATGTACCACCTGCAGTACGAGGTGGTGACAGGCAGCGCCACCACGGAACCGACATATATCACGGTGGCCACCTCGCGCCCGGAAACGATCATGGCGGACGTGGCCGTGGCCGTAAATCCCAACGACAGCCGCTATACCCACCTGCACGGCAAGTCGGTGCGCATCCCGCTGCTGGGCAAGGAGATTCCGGTGATCCTGGACGAATACGTGGCCATTGATTTCGGAACGGGTGCCCTGAAAGTGACGCCGGCCCACGACCTGAACGACTACGAACTGGGCCAGAAGCACAAACTGCCAACCATCGACATCCTCAACAACGACGGTACCCTGAACGAGCAGGCGCAGTTGTATGTGGGCCAGGACCGCTTCGCCGCCCGCCGCAACGTGGTGAAGGACTTGCAGGAGGCCGGCTTGCTGGTGAAGATAGAGGAGTATGCCAGCGTGCTGCAAACCTCCGAGCGCACAGGCGCCGTGATCGAGCCGCGCCTCTCGATGCAGTGGTTCTGCAAGATGGACAGCATGGCTAAGCCTGCCTTGGATGCGGTAATGAACGATGAGATCCGCCTGCACCCACCGAAGTTCAAGAACATGTACCGCTCCTGGATGGAGGGCATCCGCGACTGGTGTATCTCACGCCAGCTGTGGTGGGGCCAACGCATCCCGGCCTTTTACCTGCCGGACGGCTCTTTTGTGGTAGCCGCCACGCCGGAAGAGGCGCTGGAGCAGGCCTGCAGCCAGTCCGGCAACGCAAACCTGCAGCTCACTGACCTGCGCCAGGACGAGGACGTGCTGGATACCTGGTTCTCTTCGTGGCTGTGGCCAATCTCTGTGTTCGACGGCTTTAAAGACCCGGACAATAAAGATATTCTATACTATTACCCGACCAACGACCTGGTGACGGCTCCAGAGATTCTCTTCTTCTGGGTGGCGCGCATGATCATGGCGGGGTATGAGTTCCGCAAGGAGATGCCGTTCAAAAACGTGTACCTGACGGGTATTGTGCGTGATGCGCAGGGTCGCAAAATGTCGAAGTCGCTGGGCAACTCCCCGGACCCGCTCGACCTGATCGAGCAGTTTGGTGCCGACGGCGTGCGTGCCGGTATGCTGTTCAGCTCCCCGGCCGGAAACGACCTGCTCTACGATGAGAAGCTGGTAGAGCAGGGCCGTAACTTCACGAACAAGATCTGGAACGCCTTCCGCCTGATAAAGGGATGGGAAGTGGACGAGAGCCTGCCGTCCCCGAACGAAACGGCCATCAAGTGGTTTGCGTCGCGCTTTAACGAGGCTTTCGTGCAGATCGAGGACCATTTCAGCAAGTTCCGCATCTCAGATGCCCTGCTGGCCGTGTATAAACTGGTATGGGATGACTTCTGCTCGAACTACCTCGAGATGATCAAGCCAGCCTACCAGCAGCCAATCGACCGCAAAACGATTGACGCCACCGTTGAGCTGTTGGAGAACGTGCTAAAAGTGCTGCACCCGTTCATGCCGTTCATCACAGAGGAGATCTGGCATGACCTGAAGGAGCGCAAAAAGAAAGAATACCTCATTGTGTCAGCATGGCCGAAGAAGGACAAGTTCGACAAGCAGATCATCGCCAGGATGGACAATGTACTGCAGGTGGTGGGCGCCGTGCGCAACATACGCAACTCCAAGAACATCCCGAACAACAAGCAGCTGGACCTGTACATGAAAGTGGCAGACAAGTCTGCGTATGACAACTTCGAGGCGATTCTGCGCAAGCTGGCTAACCTGAACGAGGTACAGTTTGTGGAAGAGGGTATGGACGGTGCGATCAGCTTTATTGTGGGTGGCGATGAGTTCTTTATCCCAATGGAGGGCAACATTGACGTGGCTGCCGAGCGCGAGCGCCTTTCCAAGGAGCTGGAGTACACCAAAGGCTTCCTGGCATCGGTAGATAAAAAGCTGAGCAACGAGCGCTTTGTAAGCGGTGCGCCGGAAGCAGTGATCAACGCCGAGCGCAAGAAAAAAGCAGATGCAGAAGCAAAGATCAGCGCCTTAGAGCAAAACCTGGCCGCTTTGTAACAGCTAATAATCCATCAAAAAAGGCTGCGGCTGCCCTCAATCGAGGGCAGCCGCAGCCTTTTTTGATGGATTATTATTAAAGTTGCTGTGCTTTCAGAAGAGCCTGTGCTACTTCCTTTTCATATACTGGCAGCACATCAGCCAAGCCTTCTTTGGCAGGCGAGTAGTTGATGACTACTTCTTTTTCCCCTAGTTTATACCCCAACAAGCCTTGGGTAGCCTCAGTCAGGTAATGCAGCTTGGTGGCATCGTCTGCTGTGGCAACAGTATAGCTCCGGAAAGTGAAGTCGTTGACGAGGCGCTGCTGGGTGGGGCGGCGGTTGTCGAGGTAGCGCTGCGTCACGACCGTGTCCAGGTGTAGCTGGCTTTCCACCTGGTATACCTTCCGAATGTCTCCTTCCGGCAACTGCCATACTGTTACGGTATGGTTCCCGGAGGTATAGTGTTGAGTTTTGGCTCCAGACAGATCGAGGTTGGCTACCAGCTGAAACAGCGCCAAATCGCTGGCTACGGTTTGCACAGAGGGTGTCGGGGTGCTGTTGTCGCTGATGAAGTATCCCCCGTTTTGCGTTAGGCGGGTATAATCCTGTTGCAGGTCCTGCGGCAGGTGCCATGTTGGGCTAAAAGCCAGCAGGTAGGAGAGGAGAAGCGGGAGCAAAAGGGATAGGTGCATTATTTGGCCGAGGTTTGCCCATTATTACTCAAATGCTGTGCCGAATGTTATTTTAGTTCAAACACCACTTTCACCGTGGTCCTCAGCGGAATGGTTTGCTGAAATTCCGTAAGGGACTGCCCGCTGTTACTTGCTACTACCATTTCGGCCAAAGCTACATGATTGTAGTTCTCCAATAAAGGGTCTGTATCTTCTGTGTCAGCTATCTTTACGATCCGCTTAATTTTTCTGTCGGCGGCAGCGGCCAGCACAGCCGCTTTTTCTTTGGCCACTGCCACGGCTTTCTCCATCACCTCTTGCTTCTTCAGTTCCAGCTCCGTGGAGGCGAAGCTGCTGCTAAAACCCGTAAACCCTTCTTTTATCAGTAGGGCTTGTATCGCTGCGTACTGGTTGACGGATTGAACAGTGAACACTGCGGTTTGTCTCCCCATCAGATACCAATTCTGTGTTCTGTAGTCTTGCTGCTTGCCAACAGAAAACAACGAGTAGGAGATATCTGCGGCTGGTATTTGTAGCTCCTTCAGCAGCTTCACCAGTTTGGCCTCCTGTTCTTGGTGCTGTTGGTACACTTTGTCCACGCTGGTAGAGTCAGTTGACTCCAGCACGACCATGAATTTTACCTGGTTTGCAGGCACCATCACTGTGGCTTGCCCTAGCACCACAATCCGGTTTTCAGGAGACGTGCTTTGTGCTGCCGCAGCAAAGCTTAGGCAAAAGAGCAGCAGCAGGGATACGATTGATTTCATAGGTTTTTCTAGTAACGGGGGTAGCAAAAGCTATAAGCGCGAGTTGTCCACCACAGTCCAGGTGATGCGGCCGTTGCTGACGCTGTACTTCAGGAGCATGTAGCCGCCTGTGTGGCCGTCTTCGTAGTAGGCCATGGCGTAGCGGTCGTTCAGGATGCGGCTGTCCTGTATGGCCATCGAGCCACCCAGCGTGCCTTCAGCCGGTATCAGGCGCTTCTGATTGCGGTTCAGGTCGTTCATCAGGTCTGTCTCGGGGTTGCGCAAGCCTTTTTGCTGCAGGCGCTGGATGTCAGATTCGCTCAAGGAGCCCAGCTCATCCACGAAGGCGGCACCGCCCGGCGGCACCAGTCCCATGGTGTCAGGGGCTAAAACCATATCCTCCAGCGAGTCCACAGCCATGTCTTTCTGGTCGAGCTCCTGGTCAATCTCAGCTACCTCGTTGTCGGCGATTGCCAGGCGGCCTTCGGCCTCGGTAGCCTGGACATAAAAATAAACAGCCAGGAAAAGGAAAATGCCGGCCAGTATCCAGGGGAGAAGTTTTTTCATCTTTTTAAATGCTTTTTGTTAGACTATTAGAGTAGTGAAGATATAGAATTATGGCGCTAATCAGGTTGTGGCAGCCTAAATTTTCTGGGGAGGTATAAAAAGGCATCGCCTGCCCTTTTACCGGGGCAGGCGATGCAGCAATTTGGATATGCCTAACAGACTTAGATGGCCTGGTCCACATCGAAGTTCTCGAGGTAATCCGCCACACGGCGCACGAACATGCCCCCTAATGAGCCATCCACCACGCGGTGGTCGTAGGAGTGCGACAGGAACATGAAGTGGCGGATACCGATCAGGTCGCCCTGCGGCGTCTCGATCACGGCAGGCTTCTTCGTGATGGCGCCCACCGCCATGATCGCCACCTGCGGCTGCATGATGATCGGCGTGCCCATCACGTTGCCGAAAGAGCCCACGTTGGATACGGTATACGTACCGCCAGCCAGGTCATCCGGCGTCAGCTTATTCATGCGGCCACGGTTAGCCAGGTCGTTCACCTTCTTGGTCAGCCCATTCAGGTTCAGCTGGTCAGCGTTCTTGATGTTCGGCACAATGAGGTTGCCGCTAGGCAGCGCCACAGCCATACCGATGTTGATGTCTTTGTGGCGGATGATCTGGTTGCCGTTCACCGATACGTTGATCATCGGGAAATCCTTGATCGCTTTCGCTATCGCATCGATGAAGAGCGGGGTGAAGGTCAGGTTCTCGCCCTCACGCTTCTTATATTCGTTTTTCCACTTGTTGCGCCAGTTCACGAGGTTGGTCACGTCGGCCTCCACAAAAGAGGTCACGTGCGGCGAGGTGCGCTTGCTTTCCACCATGCGGTCGGCAATCATCTTGCGCATGCGGTCCATCTCGATAATTTCGGAGCTACCGTTAACAGAAGCCGACGGTTTCACCGAGGCTGCCTGCGGCTGTGCCGCCGGGGCTGCTGCGGGTTGCTGTGCTGCTGGGGTATAATTGTTGTTGATGTGCTGCGCAGTTTCTGCTTGCTGTGGTGCGCCTGTGCGGCTAGCCACATAAGTCATCATGTCTTTTTTGGATACGCGGCCCTCGCTGCCAGTGCCAGGCACCAGTTCCAATTCCTGCATCGAGATGCCTTCTTCACGGGCGATGTTCAATACCAGTGGCGAATAGAAACGGCCTGTGGCAGGCTTATCAAGTTTGGCTATAGCGCTTTCAGTGGCTACAGCGGCAGGGGCGGTGCTGCTGTCCTGTGGGGCAGTTGCTTGTGGCTGTGATGCGGCGGCAGGGGCGTCAGTTGTGTCAGTGTCTTCGCCGTCCGTAGAGATGATCGCGATGGGAGCACCCACGGCTACCACGTCTCCTTCCTGCACCAGAATCTCCTTTAAAGTACCTCCCTGCAAGGCCGGTACTTCCGTGTCCACCTTGTCTGTGGCTACTTCCAGCACCGACTCGTCCTGCTCGATGGTGTCACCCACACTTTTAAGCCATTTCAGAACGGTACCTTCCATGATACTTTCGCCCATTTTGGGCATCACCATTTCTACAAGTGCCATATATGTTATCTGTGTTAGTCGTTGTTAGTGTATAGAATTCAGGTATATGCTAAGCAGTGGATTGCTCAATAATGCAAGAGTGAGCCGTCACTTATTTTCTTCAAAACAGGCCTCCGGATGGAAACCTGAGCAAAGTTAGGAATTTTAGCCTATTCCTCAACGGCAGTTGCTAAACTTTGGCGAACCAGATTTAAAACAGCCATGGTCGTATATTCGATATTCAATATCCTGTCTTTGTTATAATTCAGCAGCTTGGCTATTGTCTTGTCTTTATCGGCGTACGCAATCCAGATGGTGCCAACGGGCTTCTCGGGTGTGCCGCCATCCGGGCCCGCAATGCCGCTGGTGGCAACGCCTATGTCCGTGTTGAATTTATGGCGCACGTTCTCAGCCATTTCGCGCACTGTTGCCTCGCTTACAGCCCCATGCCGCTGCAGTGTTTCCGGTTTCACGCCTAGTTCCTGCACTTTTACGTTGTTGTGGTAGGCAATTACGCTGCCCTGGTAATAAGCCGAACTACCGGCGATGCTGGTGATTTTGTGCGCCAGGTGGCCACCGGTGCAGCTCTCGGCTGTAGCGATGGTCAGCTGTTTTTCCTGCAGTAATTTACCGATGGCCCGCTCAAGCGGTACCTCACCGTAGGCAAAAATATACTGCGGTATAATAAGGGACAGTTTGTCAACCTCGGCCTGCAGTGCTTGTTCCAGCACGGCGGCATTTGTCCCGGTGCCGGTCAGGCGCAGGCGCACGCCGCCCAGGTGTGGCAGGTAGGCCAGCCTGATGTGTGGCGGCAGTTGCCCTTCCCAATCTTCCAGCTTGTCGGCCAGCCACGACTCGGCTATACCCACCGTCTGCACAACTTTGTGCAGAATGTGCGGGGTATGGAAAAAGCTCCTCAACCGTGGCAGCACAATGTCTGTCATCATCCGTTTCATCTCAAAGGGCACACCGGGCATCGACACGAAAACTTTTCCCTGCTGCTCAAACCACATGCCGGGGGCAGTGCCCAGCACGTTTCGCACCGGGGTGCAGGCCTCCGGCAAGAAGGCCTGTTGCCGGTTCAACTCAGTTACTTCGCGGCCCCTGCTCTCGAAGATGGCCGTCACGTCCTGCAGCGACGGCTCATGCAGTTTGAGCGGGGTATGGAAGTAATCGGCAAGCACATGCTTGGTCAGGTCGTCTTTGGTGGGGCCAAGGCCACCGGTTAACAAAATCACATCGGCTCTCGTTTGGGCATCGTTCAGGGCCTGTACAATATGGGCGGCACTGTCGGAGATGGAGGTGATCTGGTGTACCCGTATCCCGATGCTTGTGAGTTCGGTGCCCAGCCAGGCTGAGTTCGTGTCCACGATCTGGCCGAACAGGATCTCGTCTCCGATGGTGATGATTTCAGCGATTACTGGTTTCATTTTCTTTTTGGTCTGATTTGTGCGTAAGTCTCAAAAACTACATCAAGCGAAAGATGTTCTATCAATATGAAAAAAATACTTTACACTACCGTTATTAGTCTTGCGCTGGGCGCCTCCGCCTGCACCGTGGCTGATGTACAACGCACCGTAGACGGTGTGCTGGCGGGCACTACAGGTGCGCCGCTTACCCGCGAGGAGGTTGCCTCCGGCCTGAAACAAGCCCTTGAGGTGGGCATTAAAAATGGAGCCGGTCAGGCTGCCCAAACCGATGGGTATTACGGCAACTCCCTGATCCGGATTCCCTTCCCGGAGGATGTGCAGCGCGTGGAGAATACCCTGCGACAGGTGGGCTTGGGCAAAGAGGTAGACAAATTTGTGCTGACGCTGAATCGCGGGGCTGAGGATGCTGCCAAAAGCGCCGTGCCTATCTTTTTGAGCGCTATCCGGCAGTTGACTATTGCCGATGCCTGGGCGATTTTGCGGGGCGATAAAGATGCTGCCACCCAATACCTGCGGCGCACTACTTCCGACCAGCTGTATAACGCGTTCAGCCCGATCATGGTGCAGTCGCTGGAGAAGACAAACGCTACCCGCTATTACACCGATATCATCACACAGTACAATAAAATACCGCTTACCCAGAAAGCCAACCCTGACCTGAAGGATTATGCTACCAGAAAGGCAATAGACGGGTTGTTTATGCTGGTGGCGCAGGAAGAGGCAAACATCCGGGAGAACCCATTTGCCCGTACAACCGAACTGCTGAGAAGGGTGTTCACGAAAGAAAACCAGTCATAAGCCAAAAACCTGTTGCGTCGAGAGCCCTTGTTACGTCTATATGGACATATCAAGGGCTTTTTTGTACAACATAAAGTGCAGATTAGTAGTACAATACAGCAAAATTTAAGGGCGGGTATACCCTGCGCTACCATTAGCGAGTACTACCATGGCAAACAAACTTTTTAATTATACCACCCTCACCAAAGAGAAAGATTTAGATGTGCTGATCGAGGAGATTGGGGATGCCCGCGTGGTCATGCTGGGGGAAGCCTCGCACGGAACATCGGAATACTATACCTGGCGCACCGCCATCTCCAAACGCCTCATACACGACAGGGGCTTCAATTTTATAGCCGTGGAAGGTGACTGGCCTGAGTGTTATGCCGTGAACCGCCTGGTTAAGGGCTACCATAACGCAGGCAGCAAAATTGCCGACGTGCTGCAGGTATACCAGCGCTGGCCAACCTGGATGTGGGCAAACTGGGAAGTAGCGGCCTTGATAGAGTGGATGCGCGAGTATAATCACCTAAAGCAGGTTCAGGACAAGGCCGGGTTTTATGGACTGGATGTATACAGCCTCTGGGAGTCGCTGGACCAGATTGTAAAGTACCTGGAGAACAACGATGGGCAGGCGGCCGAAGCGGCCCAGACTGCCATTAACTGCTTTGAGCCCTTTAACCGTGACCCGCAGGAGTATGCCCACGCCACAGCTTTTGTGCCGACCAACTGCGAGAAAGAAGTGATTGAAATGCTGCAGCGGGTGCAGGCGCAGCGCAACTATACCAACGACCCGGAGAATGATTTTCATACCCAGCAAAATGCCCTGGTAGCCGTGAATGCCGAGAAATACTACCGGACAATGGTGCGCGGTGGCGGTAACTCCTGGAACGTGCGCGACAGCCACATGATGGAAACGCTGGAACGCCTGCTCGACTTCCATGGCCCTGAATCGAAGGCGATTGTATGGGAGCACAACACGCACATAGGCGATGCCTCCTATACTGACATGGGCGACGACAACCTCTTCAACATCGGCCAGTTGGCCCGTGAGAAATATGGCCGCGAACAGGTGAAGCTGGTTGGCTTTGGGTCGTACCAGGGAACGGTGGTAGCCGGAAAATCGTGGGGAGCGCCAATGCAGAAAATGGATGTGCCGCCTGCCATACCGGGCAGTTGGGAGGATATGCTGCACAACATGGACACAAACGATAAAATAATTCTGTCCAAAGACCTGCGCGAGGTGCCGGAACTCAGAAAGCGCATCGGTCACCGGGCGATCGGGGTGGTATATGACGCCAAGTACGAGGCCCTGGGCAATTACGTGCCCTCCCATATAACCCAGCGCTACGATGCGTTTCTTTATTTCGACGAGACAGAGGCCGTACACCCGCTTCGCATGAAAACCAAGGGCGGCAAGGAACCGGATCTATACCCCTGGAACTATTAGGGGCTATTTGAAAACTACGTGGCCCTCGTCCTGCTAGCCTGCAGGACGAGGGCCACGTAGTTTTCAGCTTTACGCGCATGCCTGACTAGGGTGCTGTTGGCAACGCTTTGCCGAGGTGGCTAACACAATACGTACTTGGTGCCTGAATGGTCTTATATCCATTAAAAGAGATGCCCTCTACCTTCCTGGTTAGGATGACAGAACCGGGCCTAAACAGTGTCAGCAACTTTTGTGCACGGAATTTGGTTCTACCCCCAACATGCACTTCCTCCGATTAAACGTAAATTGCGGTTTATAAGAAGTTATACTTGTCTTAATAGGACTATAGGATGCCTATGCCTTTTAAGACAATTGATGGGCATTATCATAATTAGCTTTATCTTTGATACAGGCGGCTTGTTTCGGCATATTTTAAGATGCTCCTACTTTTGATCTGGCTAAAAAAGAGCAGGTTTTAAATGAGAAATTCACTTCTTTCACTGGTATTCAGTTTTCTGGTATGTGCTTCTGCGTTTGCACAAGTTAAGAACGAGGGAATCCCGTACATTACTACCTACTCGCAGAAAGGGTACAAGGCTTCCCCGCAGAACTGGGCAGTGGTGCAGGACCATAGGGGCCTGATGTATTTTGGCAACAACTTCGGGGTGCTGGAGTTTGACGGCAACCATTGGCGCACAATCAGCCTGGATAACCGCACCATCGTGCGCTCATTGGCTGTGGATAGAAAAGGCCGGGTTTACGTGGGCGGGCAGGATGACTTCGGGTATCTGCAACCGGACGTTTCAGGGCTCATGAGGTATAGGTCGCTCAAAGACAAGCTGGCCAAAAAGTACCAGAGTTTCGATGATGTCTGGAAGATTTATACCTCTGACGATGATGTCTTTTTTTGCACGGTGCTGGCAGTATACCGGTTGCGAGACGATGAAATTACCGTGTACGAAGCGCCTGTTTCCCCAAGCGGCTTCCCCTTTATCATCCAGAACAAGCTCTTGGTACCTGTGCCGGGCAAGGGTATCTACGAACTGAAGAACAACCGGTATGTACTGATTCCGGATAGCGAGTTGTTTGCCGATAAGGTAATTGTGGCCATGCTACCCTATACCGGTGCCAAATCCCTGATCATGACAGAGGAGGACGGGATTTATATTTATGACGGCTACAGTAATTTTGAGCCAACCCAGTGGCAAGTAGAGGAATTTCTGGCCAGAAATAAAATTACCACAGCCATTGCCTTAGGAGAAGAATATGCCCTCGGGACGTCCCATAATGGCCTGCTGATCATTGATAAGGAAGGGAAACCGCGCCAGCACCTGAACCGCGAGAAAGGACTGCAAAACAGCACCGTCCGGGATATATATCAGGACCATGGCGGAAACCTGTGGCTGGCACTGAACAACGGCATTGATTACGTGGAGACAAATTCTGCTTTCACGCTTTTTAACGCGAAAAACGGACTTCCGGGCACGGGGTATACTTCCCTGATGGATGGGGAGATACTTTACCTTGGTACAAACGATGGCCTGTACTATAAAACATGGTCTAATGCCGAGAATCCGCTCAACCCTTCGCCATTCAGGCTAGTCGAAAACTCTCAGGGGCAGGTGTATAACCTGCAGAAGATTAACGGGCAGCTCCTGATGTCGCACCATACCGGCCCTTATACCATCAAAAACAACAGAGCGCAGAAACTGTCGAACCACCTTGGGGCCTGGGTTTTTGTGCCTTTGTCCTCTCATCCCGGCTATGTGCTATGCGGTACCTACAACGGCCTGCTGCTCTACAAATTCATTGACGGGCAGTTGATGTTTCTGAACAGAATCAGCGGCTTTGATGAATCGTCCAGAATCGTGGAGGAAGACAAGGAGGGCAACATCTGGGTGGCGCACGGTTACAAAGGCGTGTACAAGCTGCAGCTCACCGAAAAGCTCGATAAAGTAGCTAAGCTGGATTTTTACAATCAGCAGGCAGGCTTCCCTTCAAACCTCTTTATCAACGTATTTAAGGTAGACGGGAAACTCGTGTTTACGGGAGAGCGTGGGGTGTACAAATACAATAAGGCTGCCAACAAGTTCGAGCCGCATGAGGAGCTGAATAAATTCTTCGGAAAAGAGACCCACGTCAGGAAGCTGATTGAGGACAGCGAGGGGAATATTTGGTTTTCGTCAGGGGAAGAATTGGGTGTGCTAAAGCGGCGGAGCAATGGCAGCTACGAAATGGAGAAAATGCTTTTCAATAAGCTGGAAGGCAAGCTGATCGGGGGCTTTGAACATATCATGCACTACAACCAGCAGAATGTGCTGATCGGGATAGACGAGGGCTTCGTGCATTATCACCCAACCTACCTGCAGGCCAAGAATTTCAACAAGACCTTTCAGGTTCTGCTTCGGCGGATAGTCTCTACGGCGCAGGCGCAGGACTCGCTCGTGTCGGGCGGCACCTTTGAACGGCAAGGGGTGGCTGTGATGCAGCAGTCGGAGGATGAATTGGCTGAACTGCCCTATGAACAGAATTCCCTGAAGTTTACCTACAGCGCCATCTCCTACGACGATATCGACAAGGTGCAGTACCAGTATAAGTTGGAGGGCTTCGAGCATAAATGGTCTCCGTGGACAAGCTCCCTGCAGAAAGAGTATACCAACCTGCCGGAGGGTGGCTATACCTTCCGGGTGCGGGCAAAAAACGTGTATGGCACCGAGAGCGAGGAAGCCACCTATAGCTTTGTTATCCTGCCGCCGTGGTACCGTTCTGTTTGGGCATATGTAGGTTATCTGGTGCTGGGGGTGCTGCTCTTGCTCTTACTCAAACACCTCATGGACCAGCATATCAATGCTACCAAGGCAAAACTACAGGAGGAAAAGGAGAAGGAGCTGAAGCTGAAAGAGGCAAGGCATATGGAGGAAGTGCTGAAAGCTGAGAAAGAGATCATCCGGCTCAACAACGAAAAGCTGGAGAACGAGCTGGTGCACAAGAACAAAGAGCTCACCAGTTCGGCGGTGCACGTGATGCAGAACATGCAGGCGGTGCACAAGGTGCGCGACCAACTGCAGGAAACGCTGGACCAGATCTCATGCAAAGACACGCAGAAGCAGGTTAAGAAGCTGCTGAAGTCGGTGGATGAGGAGATAAAGTTTGAAAACAATTGGGAGCAGTTCGAGCTGCATTTCGACCAAGTGCACCAGGATTTCCTGAAACGCCTGCGCAAGGATTACCCCGAGCTGACGCACCGCGATCTAAAGCTGTGCGCGTACCTGCGCCTGAACCTTACCAGCAAGGAAATTGCGTCTTTGCTTAAACTTTCGCTGAGGGGTATAGAAACGAGCCGATACCGCATCCGGAAAAAGATGAACCTCGACCAGGAGGAGAACCTGACGGAGTTTGTGCTCAACTATTGATAATGTGACCTTGGAAATACGAGGGTATTATCAAGGCTTTGAAATCACAAGTTTACATTATTAACCCTAAAAAGAAGCGGCAGGCCATTTGGCCTGCCGCTTCTTTTTAGGGTTAATGGTAGTTGTTGGGTAAGTCAGTCTGGCTTCCCGAACCAGCTGCTATTGGGGGACAGCGCTGTGTTTGCTTGGGGAGGTAGACTGATATACCCGTATTCAAAAGCATTGCTTACAGCGTCTTCGTTTCAGTGAGCTTAAACTTCTGGGCCTGATCGGCTACTTTCACGGCAAACTCACCGGCTTCAGCTACCTTTTTGCCTTCGCGGTTAATAAAGGCCAGGTCCTCAGTAGAAAGGGTAAACGTTACGGTTTTGCTTTCGCCCGGCTTCAGGCTGATCTTCTCGAAACGGCGCAGACGGCGCATGTCCGGGGTGATGCCGCTGGCATACAGGTCGGAGGTATATAATTCCACTGTTTCTTTCCCCTCGCGCTGGCCTGTGTTCTTAACGTTCACGGTTACCGTCAGCTGCTCATTTGCGCCAAACTCAGGCTTGCTCACTTTCAGGTCGCTGTACTGGAAGGTGGTATAGCTCAGGCCATGGCCAAACTCATACTGTGGGCTGTAATCCGCCTCGTAGTTATAGGCTCCTGCCACCGTTTGCTGCTCAGCGGCTGGCTTATGGATGTATGGTACCAAAGCGTTCGGAAAACGCGGGTAGTTGTATGGCAGCTTGCCTGAAGGGTTTACATCTCCGAAAAGCACATCGGCCAATGCATTGCCTCCCAGGTTGCCTGGCTGGTAAATCTGCACAATGGCCTGCGCCTTTGGCTCGATGCGGCTGATGATGCGCGGACGGCCCTCGTTCAACACGACTACAACCGGTTTGCCGGTGGCTAAAAGCTTGGTGGCTAGCTCCGTTTGCAGGTCAGAGAGGTATAGGTCGCTCAGGTTGCCGGGAGTTTCAGTGGAAGTGTTCTCGCCCACACAAAGAATCACCACGTCCACATCTTTCGCTGCCGCGATGGCTGCATCCAGTTGGTCAGTGTTTTCCTCGTAGTATTTGCCATCCATTTTGTAGCTCACGCCGGGTACGTAAGTCACGTTTTGTTTGCCAATCTCTTGCTGTACAGCTTCCAGGATAGTGTTGTACTTGCCGGCAAACTCATCTGTCTTTTCACCTTGCCAGGAGTAGGTCCAGGCACCGTTCAGGGTGCGCATGTTGTTGGCGTTCGGGCCAGTCACCAATACCTTTGCGGCTTTCTGCAGCGGCAGTACGTTGTTCTGGTTCTTTAAGAGGGTAATAGACTCAGCGGCCATCTGGTAGGCGGCATCCTCAAATTCCTTGCTGCCGAATTTCGGGTAGTTCTTCGGGTTGGTGGTTGGCTGCTCAAACAGGTTCAGGGCATACTTCACGCGCAGGATGCGGCGTACGGCATCGTTCACGCGCGCTTCCTTTACCTTGCCTTCTTTTACCAGTTCCACCAATCCATCGCAGAACGGCTCATACTGGTACGGGATCATCGACATGTCCACCCCGGCATTGATCGCCAGCATGATGGCTTCTTTCATGGTGCTGGCCACACGGTCGCGGTTGATGAGGTACTCGATATCGCCCCAGTCCGTTACCACCAAACCTTTAAAGCCCAGTTCCTCTTTCAGGAGCTTGGTCAGGAGGTCGTGGTTAGAGTGCACGGGCACCCCGTTGATGATGCCCGAGTTGATCATGATGGTATGGGCACCGGCATCAATGGCCGCCTTAAAGCCTGGCAGGTGATACTCGCGCAGGTCCACATCAGAAATAGTGGTGGGGGTGCGGTCTTTTCCGGAAGTAGGCACCTGGTAACCCAGGAAGTGCTTCAGGCAAGAGGCCACATGCTCGGGGTGCCCGATGTTGTTATGCACGCCTTCGTACCCGTCGATCATCTCAATACCCAGTTGTGTGGTCAGGTAGGGGTCTTCGCCAAAAGACTCGAACTGGCGCGGGAAACGCGGGTCCGGTGCCAGGTCCAGCACCGGCGAGAAGTTCCAGGGAATAGAGCTGGCGCGCGTCTCGTAGGCTGTGATCTCAGCGCCACGCTTCACGAGGGCACGGTTGCGGCTGGCAGCCTGGTTTATCTGCTGCGGGAACATGGTGGCCCCGGCCGTGTAAGTGGCACCGTGGATCTGGTCCACGCCGTAGATAACGGGTATACCAAGTCGCGTGTCTTTCATGGCCACCTGCTGGATCTCGCTGATGATGCTGTACCACTTCTGCGGCGTCAGGGCGCGGTTGTTGGCCGTGTTCAGCACCGAGCCGATCTTATAGTCCACCAATGCTTTCTTCAGCGCGTCTTTGTCAAGGGCCAGCGGCTCAAAGCTCGTGTAGCGGTTGTCGCCCTTGCCTACCACATCCAGCGTGATCTGGGCCATCTGCCCTACCTTTTCCTCCAGCGTCATCTTCTGCAGGAGGGCCTCCACTTTCTTGTTCACATCGGCCTCGTTGTAAGGGGCATGCGCTTTAGAGGAGGCTGTGGGTTTCGTTTTCTGCGCCTGCGCATTAGACAGGCACGCAAGGGCAAGACAGGCTGCCCAGGCTATATTTTTAAATTTCATTCGGCTGCAATTGTTTTAAAGTTATAAACCGGTTGGAAACTGTTATTGCTCAATCATTTTGTATACCCGCACATAGTCGATATCCATGCTTTGCGGGTACACGTTCGGGTCCACGCCCTGGGCGCCTCCCCAGTTGCCGCCAACCGCAATGTTGAGTAGCAGGTGGAAACGCTTGTTGAAAGGCCAGGAGGCATACCCCTTGCCGTCGTTGATGAACTCAAATACCGGTTCGTCATCGATGTAGCCTCTCACGGCATAAGGGGTCCAGTCTACGCGGTAGCGGTGGAACTCGGTGCTGGCCGTTTCAATAACTTTGCTGTTTCCTTTCTGGGTGCCCTTGCCGTGGTTGTAGGCATCGGTATGCACGGTGATGTGCACTTTGTTCTGGTCATAGCCCACGTGCTCCATGATGTCTATCTCGCCAGACTTAGGCCACACGCCGTATTCCCAATCGGTTGGCAGCATCCAGATAGCGGGCCAGGTGCCTTTTCCGGTTGGCAACTTCGCCTTGATCTCAAAACGGCCATACAAGAAATCACCCTTTCCTTTGCTTACTAACCTGGCTGAGGTATACTCGCTGCCATTCATGTTCTCTTTGCGCGCCGTGATGGTGAGCTTGCCGTCGGCCATGCTCGCGTTGCTTTGGCTGTTGGTGTAATACTGGAGCTCGTTGTTGCCCCAGCCGCTACCCCCGACATCATACCCCCACTTGTTTGGGTCGGGTGCACCGGTGGCGTTGAATTCATCTGCCCAAACGGGCGTTGTCTCGAACTGCCAGTTCTTGTCGGTAGGCGCTTGCGGCCTGGTAACAATGGGCATGGGCGTCTCTTTTTTATCGGAGCAGGAGTTGCACACAAACAAAGGCGAGAGGGCCACCAATGAAATATAAATGTTTTTGATACTGAGGAAAAGCATAAAGAATTTGTTTTGAGCAAGCGGCAGGAGAAGCCCCTTGCAGGTAATGGGTGTGTGCTTAGAAAAAAGCCAGGGTTTTCAGGCCCTGGCTTTTCCAAACAGCTACTACTTTACTAATTCAATGTCGTCCAGGAAGAAGATACCCGGAATGTGGTTTCCTTCGCCGCCGACCTGAATCACGATGCGGTCCAGGTCTTTTCTGCTGATCACATCTGCCGCGCCGAAGTCGAAGGTAAGCTCTACCCACTTGTCCAGCTGGCTTACTTGCTGCTTCACTTCTACCTGGTTCGTCCATGGCTGCGCTGATGAGGCATCCTGTAGTTTGACAGATACCTGCTTGAGCAAGCGCTTGTTGGCCCAGCCTTCGCCAGCCTCAGTCGTGAAGTCGTTGTAGCTAGGGATGAATACCTTCAGCTTGATCACGTTGCGCTGGCGCAGGTCGAGCTTGTGTGCAAACTCCGTGAACATGTTCGCAAACATAAACGCCGGTCCTTCCTGCTTCACATACATGGCCACTTTGGCAGATGTGTTGATACCGAGTGGAGCCGGGTTGTCGTAGCTCTCGTTCAGCGTCAGGTTATCCTTTTTCCATACCACGTTTCCGGCTGCATCGAAGGTGTCGTTCACATCGGCTGCCTTGTAAGGCTTTTCAGCTACTGGTCGGCTGTAGCCTTTTGGTACCAGACGCAACCACCAGCCGTTACCGGCGTTGGCCGCCTCTCCGCTTTTCAGGTACAGCTCGTTCTCCTCCAACTTCAGGATCTCGTAACGCGAAACACCCGTGTAGTACCCAATAAAGCCTTTGTTTGACAGTGTCAGGAACTTCTTGCCGTTCTCCTCTACAATAGTCCAGGTCATGTTGGTAGGAGGGGTATAGGGCATGGTATAATCACCACCGTTCTGACCACCTAATCCAGACGCGTTTGCGCCGTTCACGAAAGTCGTGCCGTTGTTCTTGTAGGTATAAGCGAAGCCGTTCAGGTTGAACACCATCTCGTCGTCATACAAACCCTCACCGGCTTTGTCGTTCGGCGCGGCAGACCACCACTCCGGCGTGGCCGCACTGATTGGGCCCACACCCATGTGGCCTTTCTGGTCTTTCTCAATCACCCAGGTCTTGCCTGTCGCGTTGCTGGCACCGCCTGTCAGGAAGTTGTAGTCCTCGCGGTTCAGCATCGCCACGTTGGTTTGCGCGATACGAACCGTTTTGGTGTTAGTGGTATAACCGCCCGCCGTGAAAACGGTCAGCTTCACGGTATAGTCGCCGGCTACGGCAAAGGCACCTTCTGCCTGCATCCCCTCAGCGGTAGAACCGTTTCCGAAATCCCAGATCGCCTTGAAGGCGCCTGGCGTTTCGTTTGTGAAGGTGATGATGTTCGCGTTATCAGCCTTCGGCGTCATGGAGAAGGTCACCATCTCAGAGGTAGGGGCCGGAGCGAGCTCCAAATCCGTTTCCTCCGGGGTACAGGCGGCAAACATACTCGAAAGCAACGCCGCAGCCAGGAATGAATACAGTCTGGTTTTAGAAATCTTATAAGTCATGATTCTTTTCTTTAACAAGGATTAGCTATTGATTAGCGGTACTCGGCGTTTTGAACAAGCTTGGTGTTGTTCAGCTCGGCTTGCGGTATAGGAAGTACCTCATGCTTACCTGCCACAAAGCCTTTTGATGCCAACATGGTGGCCGCTCTGCCGGTGCGCACCAGGTCATACCAGCGGTGGCCTTCGGTGGCCAGCTCCAAACGGCGCTCTTTGTACACGTTCTCGAGTGTAGCTGCTACCGGGGCAAGGCCAACACGAGCACGAACGGCATTTAATAAAGCTGCCGCTCTGGCTAAGTCTCCACCACCCTGAATCAGCGCTTCTGCCTCCATCAGGTAAGTGTCAGCCAAACGTATCTCGATGTAATCGTTCGGCCAGTTCAGCAATGGCTCACCACCACCGGTGCTCTTCCAAGCGGCTTTCGGTGCGTACTTCTCTACAAAATAACCTGTGTTCTGGTAACCCTTCTCGTAAGAGGCTACACCTGCTTTCTCCAGGCTATCTAAGTTCGCTACTGTGTACTTGTAGCGCGGGTCGCCTTTCAGTGCGTTTACCAGGTCCAGGGTAAGTGGGTTAAAGCCCCAACCAGCCACATAAGTAGAACCTGCGTAACCTCTTGGCCCCATCATGGTAACGGCTACGTTACCCTCGAAACCTGGCCAGCTTCCCCAATGGCCGTTCGCCACAGACGTGTGCACAATCTCAAAGATAGACTCGCTGTTAAACTTGTTGGCAGGGCTGAAGATCGCTCCGAAGTTGCTCATCAGTTTGTAGCCATACTGGCTTGTACCGCCCGGTGTGCCGTTCACATCAGCAAGCTGTGCTGCTGCCTGGCTCCACTCTTTCTGGTACAAGTGTACTTTGCCTAACAGTGCCTTGGCAGCACCCTGGGTTACACGGCCGCCTTCGCTGGATGCCGGAACAGTTTTAGGCAGGTTCTGGATAGCCTCCGTCAGGTCTTTCTCTACCTGGGCGTATACCTCTTCCGGTTTTGCCTGCGTCACGTTGTAAATCTGCTCTGTAGAAAGCGAGTTTGTGATAAGGGGCACGTTTTTGAACAGACGCACCAGATCAAAGTAATAGTAAGCACGCAGGAACTTGGCCTCAGCTATGAATCTGGCCTGCATGGCATTGTCCATACCCGGGATGCCCGCCTGTACCTTCTCCAGGATGGTGTTGGCTCTGGAGATACCGGTATAGTTTCTGTTCCAGTACTCGCTCTGCGGCCCGATGGCCGGGTCCAGTGTGTAGTTGTTCCATACCTGCCAGGTGTTCATGTCAGAAGAACCACCGCCGCCTGCGTAGGCATCGTCCGAGGCTCCGTTAATGGCTGCAATGTTGTGGAAGGTGCCACCGGCTTCCCAACCCAAAGGGTCGTAAGCGGCTACCAGGCCGGCAAATGCCTCTTGTGGGTTGCTGTAGTAGTTAGACTCCAGTACGGTTCCTCTCGGTTCTACCTCCAGGAAGTCTTTATCGCAGGCACTCAGCGCCGGTAAGCCCAGCGCCAGGATAGCGGCGTATTTTATATATGTATTTTTCATTTTGCTTGAGCTTCTTTTAATTAAAATCCAATGTTAACACCTACCATGAACGAGCGGGCCTGCGGATAGAAAGCGCGGTCGATACCGAAGATGTTTCCGCCGATTTCCGGGTCATACCCTGAGTATTTCGTGAAGGTCAGTAGGTTGTTGCTGCTCACGTATACACGAGCTTTCTGCATGGCCAGCTTCGAAGAAAGTGTGCTTGGCAGGGTATAGCCTACCTGCAGCGTCTTGATGCGGAAATAATCCCCGTCTTCCAGGAAGAAGTCAGAAGGGTAGGTGAAGTTGCGGTTCGTGTCGTTGGTGGTCAGGCGTGGGTATTCGTTTGACGTTCCCTCACCAGTCCAGCGGCCCAGCGCAGACTGCTGCCAGTTTGCTGTCGGGATGTCGAGGCGACGAAGCCCCTGGAAGATCTGGTTTCCTGCCACGCCCTGTCCGAAGATCATCAAATCGAAGTCTTTGTAGGCGGCGTTCAGCGTGATACCATACGTCCAGTCCGGAAGCGGCTTGCCAATGAACGTGCGGTCGTCGGCGTTGATCTGGCCGTCGCCGTTCAGGTCTGCCCAACGGAAGTCTCCTGGCTTGGCGTTTGGCTGAATCGCCTCGCCATTAGCACCTTTGTAGTTGGCTACCTCTGCCTCGTTCTGGAAGATGCCCATCGTGCGGAAACCGTAGAATGCACCGTAAGACTGGCCTACTGCGTTGCGTGTCAGTGGGTAAGCGATATTCTGGACGCCTTCGCCTCCTTCTAAGAATTGCTTGCCGTTACCCAGGTACGTGATCTCGTTGTGCAGGTAAGAAACGTTCCCATTTACACCTAAGGTCAGGTCGCCGATTGTTCTGCGGTAGCCTAACTCCAACTCAACACCACGGTTTTCCATGTCGGCCACGTTGCCCCAAGGTCTGCCGGTTGCGCCCACATAGCCTGGGAGGTCGATTTGCTGCAGGATGCCTGTCGTCTTCTTGTTATACCAGTCGAATGTCAGGTTCCAATCGTTGAAAAGGGTTGTCTCGAAACCAACGTTGGTTTGTGTCGTCTCCTCCCAACGCAGGTCTGGGTTGGCTGGCGCATCCGGGCTGTAACCGATCAGGTAGTTGTCGTTACCGAAGGTATAGTTGCGGTTAGCACCCACTGTGGAGATGTAGCGGAAATTACCCAGGGCATCGTTACCAACCACACCGTAAGAACCGCGCACTTTCAGGAAGTTCACAGCGTCGTTGGCTGGCCAGAAGTTTTCACGTGAAGCTACCCAGCCGAGTGAGGCAGAAGGGAAGTAACCGTACTTGTTGTTTGTACCGAAGCGGGAAGAACCGTCGCGGCGGATGATACCTGTGAACAGGTATTTCTCGTCGTAGTTATACACCACGCGGCCGAAGAGTGAGCTTACCGTGTGCTCAATGCCTTCGTAAGCGTCAGCGGTTCTGCTGGCAGTAGGCACTTTCAGGTTAAAGGAAGCCTCGTCAAAAGAATTGGCCGGGATGTTGGAGAAGGAAATGAACATGCCACTGGTGTTGCTGTCCTTGTAGGCTCCCTGACCTGCAAGCAGGGTAAAGTTATGCTTGTCGATGCCGCGTGTGTAGGAAAGGACGTTCTCGATGTTATAATCGAAGGCCTTGCTTCTGTCACGGTTGAAAGCCGTTTGCTGGCTTACGCTAGAGGCATTCAGGTAATAAATCGGTCTGAAGCTCTCACCACCCCAGTAAGCCAGCTTTGTGCCTACCGTAGAGCGCAGTTTCAAGCCTTCGATCGGCTCTACCTCTGCGAACACGTTGCCTACAATGTTATCGGACCAGCCGTAATTGCCCAGCTGCGTCTGTACGTATGCCAGTGGGTTTGTCATTTCCTGCTGCACCGTAGTGGAAATGCCGTAAGGGTAGCCCTGTGGGTTGCGCAGCGTAGGCTGTGTGTTATAGACGCTGTTTGGGTCGCTTAGAATCGCCTCATCCGTGATCAACGCCGGCGTGGTTGGGTCCAGGTTGATGGCTGAGCTAAGCGGTCCGCCAAACTCCGTGTTCGGGTTCAGGCTGCCCTGGCTCTTGATATGCGAGTAACCCAGGTTCTGGCCCACAGTCAGCCATTTGGCCACTTTGTGAGTGGAGTTCAGGCGGATGTTGTGGCGCTTGTAGTTCGAGATCTCGCTGGTAACGATACCTTGCTGATCCAGGTAGCCGTACGAGCTGAAGAAGGTAGACTTATCGTTACCGCCGCTGATGCTGAACTCGTGGTTCTGGATACGGGCATTGTCGTTGAATACATACTCCTGCCAGTCTGTGCCTTCGCCAAGTGAGCGGGGATCCTCATACACGATGTTTCCACCGCCTGCTACAGAGGCCTCGTTACGCAGGGTGGCGTATTCCGTGGCGTTCAGCAGATCCAGCTTTCGCGCCGGGCCCTGCACACCATAATAGCCATTGTAGTTAACAGCCATCACACCGGCTTTGCCACGCTTCGTGCTCACCAGAATTACACCGTTGGCGGCACGGGCACCGTAGATAGCGGCAGAAGCAGCGTCTTTCAGTACTTCAATAGACTCAATGTCAGCCTGGTTAAGGTAGTCAATGCCACCATTTACCACTACACCGTCCACCACATAGAGCGGATCGTTGCTGTTCAGGGTAGTTATACCTCGCACCCGCACCGTCGCTGCTGAACCAGGAGCACCAGAGTTAGAGGCAACTGTTACACCAGTAGTACGGCCCTGCAGGGCCTGCTCCACGCGGGTAATCTGCTGGTTTTCCAGGTCAGAGCCTTTCACGCTGCTGATCGCACCGGTAACCACGCTCTTTTTCTGGGTACCATAACCTACCACTACTACCTCCTCCAGGGTTTTCATATCCAGCTTAAGGGAGACGTTGATGGCAGCGCGGTTGTTGATCGGAACTTCCTGCGCCAAATACCCGATATATGAGAACACCAAGGTGCCGTTTCCGTCAGGCAAAGGGAGGGAGAAGTTACCAGACACGTCAGTGGTGGTGCCTTTGGTAGTGCCTTTCAGCACTACTGTAACGCCTGGCAGCTCAATGCCTTTTTCATCCGTTACTTTTCCTGTAACTGTTGCCGCTTGCGCAGCAAGTGTTGGCATTGGCCGCAACATACTATAGCCGCCTGCAAAAGTGCTTGTATGCAAGCAGGCAGTTAAGGTAAGGCAGCCAAGTGCTGTGTAAAATTGTTTCTTCATCATGGTGTTCTTTAGGTGTGCTTAGGGTGTTACTAAAATTTGCTGTGATCAATCAATTACCTTTTGCCATGCAAACAACCGCTGGGTGGGTCTCCATATACCCCGAAGTGAAATCACTGGAGCAATAGCTTGTTGCCTGTTTAGGTTGTCTCTCAATATTACAGTTCCCGCCCCGGACCACGAAAAAAGTACCTACATCACGGCTACTCGAGGGCTACGTCATGGCTACGTCAAGTACAAAATCTTGTATGTAATATATTGATTATGAGATTAATATGTGTTTTTGGGCCATCAACACCCAAGTCGGAGTGTCATGGCGTTCAAATGGGTTTAAGGAGCTTGTTGAAGTAGCGGATTACCTACAATGTCAGTTAGCAGGATGGCATTGCGGGAGTGTCAGAGGAGGGAAATAGCTTGAAAAGTTATGGTCGGCAAGCAACCGCTAACTCAAAGGGCAGCTGAACAGAAAACAGGAATGGATAGGTGAGTGGATGGTTACCTGGTGTTAAAATGGACTGTACATCGGTTAGCTGGATTCAGCTTAAAAGGGTGTTACCCTTATCCGCGCATGATCAGGTAAACGATGTAGCTGAAGTAAACGAAGAGAAAGAAGATACCCTTCCAGCGGCTGATGGCGTTGCGGATAGGTAGGGGCATGGCCAGAATCAGAAGGGTGCTGGCAAAGATCATCATCACTATGTCAGAGTTGCTGACCACATCGAAAGGCAGCGGGCGGATGAGGGCGCTGATGCCCAATATCCACAGCAGATTAAAGATATTGGAGCCTATCACGTTCCCCACGGCAATATCGATGTTGCGGCGATAGGCAGCCATGGCCGAGGTTACCAGTTCGGGCAGCGAGGTGCCAATGGCCACGATCGTCAAGCCAATGAACGACTCACTCAATCCAAACGACTGCGCAATAAAAACAGCCCCATCCACAACCCACTTACCACCCACAAACAGGCCTGCAGCGCCCAAGACTATCTGCAGGATAGCTTTGTTCATGGGCATAATGGGCAAATCGTCCTGGTGGGCCAGCACTTCCTCCTTGTTGGTGCGGGCAATGTGGTAGATGTATACCATAAACAGCACAAAGAAAAAGAGCAGTATCGCGCCGTCCAGCCTGCTGATGTATAGCTCAGTACGGTTATGCATGAGGGTGGCATTGGCCAGGAAGCCTACCAGCAGGGTGGCAATAAGCGAAAACGGGAGCTCCGTGAGGATGGTGTTGCGCTTGATTGGCAAGGGGCAGATGATGGCAGTTACTCCCAGAATCAGGAGCAGGTTCGCCACGTTGCTACCAAACACATTGCCAATGGCCAGTTCCGACTGCCCCCGCATACTCGACAGCACATTGATGATCAGTTCAGGCAGGGAGGTGCCAAACGAGACGATGGTCAGGCCCACCACCATTTCGGAAAGGCCATATCGGCGTGCAATGGAGGAGGCGCCAGCTACCAGCACGTCTGCCCCTTTTATCAGGATGATGAAACCAAGTATAAAAAGGAAGTAGAGCAGCATAGCAGGCAGGTTGTGTCTGACTAAATTAGATTAACCGGTCGGGATGGTATAAAAGTGGTAAAAAAATATGGCTGTCCAAGCCAAAACCCTGGACAGCCATCATATGCTTTGTTCGTAAGCTTAGGCCATGTTGTGGTATACTGCCTGCACGTCGTCATCTTCCTCGAAGCGTTCGATCAGGCCCAGTACTTCCTCTTCCTGCTCTTCGGTTAGTTCGGTGCGGGTAGTCGGGATGCGCTGTACGTCGGCGCTAATGGTTTCGATCCCTTTTTCCTCCAAGCCCTTCTGCATGTTACCGAACTCAGTGAATGGGGTCTCGATGATGATTTCGCCCTCATGCTCGTAAATCTCCTCGGCACCGAAATCAATCAGTTCCAGTTCTAGCTCCTCCAGGTCCACACCCTCCGCGGCAATCTTGAAGATACCCTTGCGGTCGAACATAAAATCCAGGGAGCCGGTTTTGCCAAGCGAACCGCCGCCTTTGGAGAAGTGCATACGCACATTGGCAACAGTGCGGTTCAGGTTATCGGTGGCGCACTCAATTACCACCGCAATACCGTGGGGAGCGTAGCCCTCATATACAATTTCTTCGTAATCTTTCTCTTCTTTGGAGGATGCCCGCTTGATGGCCGCCTCGATGCGGTCTTTCGGCATGTTCACGCCTTTGGCGTTTTGGATAGCGGCGCGCAGACGGGAGTTCGTGTCAGGGCTCGGGCCGCTTTCTTTCACAGCCATCACAATCTCTTTGCCTAAGCGCGTGAACGCCTTCGACATTTTATCCCAACGTTTAAACTTACGGGCTTTTCTAAATTCAAATGCTCTTCCCATGGTATGAGTTACGTGTGTCTTACAAAGTTAGGTAGCTTCTATGTAAATTGGTAGTGGTTTGTTGATTGATAATGGGTGATGTTTGAATAGCTGATCCGTTGAATGGCCTTAGATCCTTTTCTTCAACAACATTATGGTGGAGCCATATAGCAGTCAACCCCTTACTTTCTGGCCGAGGGATGAAAGTCCGTGATCCGTAACTGCTGCTGGCAGAAGCTATACTCGTGCCTGATATTAGACCCGACGATGATGAGCCGCCCTTCTTGGTTTTGCGCCACATGCTCCTGGTACCAGTCCACACCCTCCTGGTCGAGGTTTGTGGTGGGTTCGTCGAGCAGCAGCAGGGAAGCATCGGAGTAAATGGCGAGCCCCAACTTCAGGCGCTGCTTCATACCTGAGGAAAAGTCCTTCACAAACTTGTTTCTCGACCGTTGCAGGCCCATACGGTCAATCAACGCGGTATGGGAGAGGGCATGGCGCAAAGACTTGAAGCGGGTGTGGAAGGCGATCAGCTCAACCAAGGTGAATTCCTCTACCAGTTCCAGGTAAGGGGCCGTGAGCGACAGGTGGCGGTAAGCCTCTTCGGGCGCAATCTGCTTGCCTCCGGTTACATAGTTTAGCTCGCCTTCGCTATGCAGGTTGTACCCGGCAATAGTAGTGAGAAGAGTGGACTTCCCGGACCCGTTATGCCCTAATATGGCGTAAGAGGTGCCTGACTCAAAGGTATAAGTCAGGTTCCGGAAAATCCACTCGTAATTGTATCGTTTACCTAATTTGCTTAGGTTAATTTGCATCCTTCGTGAAATAGCTCTTAATGATCCCACGGCCAGAGTTGCGGACAAAGTTAAGGATCTCATCGCGCTCCTTGCTTGGGGCCAACTCAACCTCGATCTTATCAATCGCCTCTGAGTTGTTCAGGCCGCTCATAAACAACAGGCGGTATACATGCTGTATGTCGTTTATCTGCTCGCTGGCAAAGCCCCGGCGGCGCAGGCCAATCGAGTTTATACCGGCATAGGTAAGCGGCTCGCGGGCTGCCTTCACGTACGGTGGCACATCCTTGCGGATAAGGGAGCCACCAGAAACCATGGCATGCGCACCGATCTTCACAAACTGGTGTGCTGCGCTGGATCCGCCAATAATGGCATAATCGCCCATCTCCACGTGGCCACCCAACTGCACGGCGTTCACCAGAATGCAGTTGTTGCCGATAATGCAATCGTGGGCGATGTGGGCATAGGACATTACCAGGCAGTTGTTGCCAATCACGGTTTTCATCTTGTCGATGGTGCCGCGGCTCACAGTCACGCACTCCCGGATCACGGTATTGTCGCCAATCACGGCAATGGTGTCCTCTCCGGCAAACTTCAGGTCCTGCGGCACAGAGGAGATGACAGCGCCTGGAAAAATCTTGCAGTTTTTTCCGATGCGGGCACCTTCCATGATGGTCACGTTAGGTCCGATCCAGGTGCCTTCACCGATCTCCACATTCTTGTAAATGGTAGAGAAAGGCTCCACCACAACGTTTTGCGCGATTTTAGCCTCTGGGTGTATGTATGCTAATGGCTGGTTCATGCGTCTTTCTTTACTATGCTTGCCGACATTTCTGCTTCCATCACCAACTGACCTGCCACAAAGGCTTGTCCGCTCATTTTGGCAATCCCGCGCTTAATAGGAGCCAGCAGCTCACATTTGAAAATAATTGTATCTCCTGGTATAACCTTTCGCTTAAAGCGGCACTTGTCTATACCCAGAAAGTAAGTCCAGTAATCCTCCGGGTTTTCCACGGTACTCAGCACCAGGATACCGCCGGTCTGGGCCATGGCCTCGATCTGGATCACGCCCGGCAGCACCGGGTTGCCGGGGAAGTGACCCTGAAAGAACGGCTCGTTGAGCGTTATATTTTTCACACCGGTCACAGTTGTTTCGTCCAGGTGTATAATTTTGTCGATCAGCAGGAACGGGTAGCGGTGCGGCAGGGTGGCGGCTATCTGGTTGATGTCCATCACGGGCTTTTTCTTTGGGTCGTACACCGGCACGTTTTTGATGCTTGCCTCCCGGATCATCTTCTTCACCTTCTTGGCGAAAGCCACGTTAGCGGCATGGCCAGGACGAGCTGCCAGAATCTGACCTTTGATCGGACGCCCGATCAGGGCGAGGTCGCCCATTAAATCCAGTAGCTTATGGCGGGCCGGCTCGTTGCGGAAGCGCAGTTCTGTGTTGTTCAAAACGCCCTCTTCCTTCACCTCCACCTTTGGCTTTTGCAGCAGGTCCGCAAGGTGCGCTAGTTCCTCATCCTGCACAACGCGGTCTACAATCACCACGGCATTGTCCAGGTCGCCACCTTTGATCAGGTCTTGCTTGTAGAGTGCCTCCAGTTCATGCAGGAAGACAAAGGTGCGGCAAGGGGCAATTTCTTTTTCGAACTGCTCCATAGCGGTGATCGAGGCGTGCTGGCTTCCGAGCACCGGTGAGTTATAGTCCACCATCGCCGTCAGGCGGTAATCATCCAGCGGCAAAGCCACAATCTCCACGCCACGGCTCTCGTCTTTGTAGGTGATGCCCGAAGGGATCTCGAAGTAGTTGCGCAGCGCGTTTTGCTCCTGCAGGCCTACAGTTAGCAGGGCCTTTACAAACTCAATGGAAGAACCGTCCATGATCGGAGGCTCAGGGCCGTCCAGTTCAATCAGCACATTGTCGATCTGCAGCCCGACAAGGGCCGCCAACGTGTGCTCCACAGTGTTTACACGGGCGCCGTTCTCTTCAATGGTGGTGCCTCGGGAAAGGTCTACCACATTGTCGGCATCCGCAGCCACCGTGGGTTGGCCAGGCAGGTCAATGCGCTGGAACTTAAAACCATGGTTAATAGGGGCAGGCTTGAAGGTCATGTTAGAAACCACGCCTGTATGCAACCCAATGCCCGATACCGTGACCGGAGCGTTAATGGTATGCTGTTTATCGTTCATGCACGTATCTTAGTCGTGTTAAGTGCTTGCAGAGGTATAACAAGAGCGGCAGCGAAACTGCTGCCGTTGTTACATAAGCAGGCAAAAGGCAATGTATGCCAATGCCCCTGCAAACTTAAGATATTATAGACGCTATTGCCACTTTTTATTCGGAAAGTAGCAACAGCGAGGACTATAGCGTCAGAGGGTGGTTTAGTTTTGGCTTTTAGCTTTTAGGAAGTCGAGGTCGCGCTGCAGCTCGGGCAGTTTTCGGAACACTGTCATGGCGCGCAGGTTCTGCTTATAGTCAAAGGCGGGAGAGCCCTGAATGATCGTGCCCGACTCTTTTACTGTCTTCGATACACCTGACTGCGCCCCCACCGTCGTTTTATCGGCAATGGAAATGTGGCCTACAATCCCTACCTGGCCGGCTATCACGCAGTTATTCCCAATTTTAGTGGAACCTGAGATGCCGGTCTGCGAAGCAATGACCGTATGCTGGCCTACCTCTACGTTATGGGCGATCTGCACCAGGTTGTCTATTTTGGACCCCTTGCGGATAATAGTTGACCCCATGGTCGCGCAGTCCAAGGTGGCATTGGCCCCGATAGATACATCGTCCTCCAACACCACATTGCCAATCTGAGGGATAGTTTTATAAGAGCCATCCGGTTGTGGGGCGAAGCCGAAGCCGTCGCTGCCCAGCACCGCACCCGCATGTATGGTGCAGTTGCTGCCTACCACCGTGTTGGTATAAAGCTTGGCGCCGGCAAAAATGGTCGTGTTATCGCCAATCTTCACGTTATCGCCAATGTAAACCTGCGGGAAAATGCGCACGTTAGCGCCAATGCTGCAGTTGCTGCCGATGTAAGAAAAAGCCCCCCGGTAATGGTTTTCGCCTACCTGGCTGCCCTCACCAAGGAAGCAAGGCTGCTCTACGCCGGTCTTCGAGGCGATCAGGGCTTGCTGGTAATACGTGAGCAGGGTGGAAAAACTGGAATACGGGTCAGCGACGCGGATAAGGGTGGCGCTTACTGGTTTCTTCAACACAAGCTGCTCCGACACAATCACGGCGCTGGCCCGCGTGGTATAAAGGAAAGGCTCATATTTCGGGTTAGACAAAAACGCCAGGGCACCTTCCTGCGCCTCCTCTATCTTGGCTAAAGTGCTGACCATTGTTGAACTATCTCCCTCTAATGTGCCCTGCAGCAGGTCCGCTATTTGTTGAACAGTAAATTCCATCCCGTAAAATTATGGCAAAAACTTTAATACACTACTCCTTCACAGCCTGCAAACTTAACAAAACTTAGTGGCTCTGCCAGTAAGAGAACATTTG
Organism: Pontibacter sp. CAU 1760; assembly: GCF_054482735.1. Classification (NCBI taxonomy): domain Bacteria; kingdom Pseudomonadati; phylum Bacteroidota; class Cytophagia; order Cytophagales; family Hymenobacteraceae; genus Pontibacter; species Pontibacter sp. CAU 1760. The sequence continues at coordinate 160,422 of NZ_JBTLRL010000008.1, read as the reverse complement.
ATTGCTAAAGGTTGCATTGCTAAACAGTGCGGTTAATACAAAGAAAGTGGGTATGAAATTAACCTGAAAGGGTGGCTTTAAATGGTTAGGAGTTTAATAAGTCACTGAAATTGGTATTCTTATATTACAGGCTCATGCTACATCTGCAGTGTTGCCACTTCCTTCGGATAGCACACGTAGTACTTTTCCACTTTGTTGCTGAGGGCGCGAATGTTTGGCAGGTCAGATGCCTCTGCCACATCTACCACATACCCTGTTTTCGTCAGCATGTCGATGGTCTGGCCTTCTACATCGTAGGCGTTGTTGCCAATCTGCCCGGAAATCATCAGGTATTTCACATCCTGCTCTTCGATGTTGAATTTTTCCTGCACCAACTCACTGATGCCCAGCAGCATTTCAGGATCGATTGGTTTGCTCGAGATGATGACTTTGAACAGGCGACGGTTCAGGATACTGTTGGCCAGGAAAGACAGTACGGCATCGGGGTGCGAGGCCCAAAGCTTTATGCCGCCCCAGATATCATGGTCGTCGAGGTGCACGAATCGCTCCAGAATAGTGCTGTCACGCTGAAAGTCCTGCATCGTCAGGTCGGAGGCCAGGAAGAACTTCAGGCCGGGGCTGGCAGGCACTTCCATACCCTGCTGCAACAGCTCGCGGGCACGCTGTACGACGCGCAGCACCATGTTCTCGGCACTGATCACGGTTTTGTGCAGGTATACCTGCCAGTACATCAGGCGGCGGCTCACCAGGAAGTTCTCAATGCTATAAATGCCTTTCTCCTCCACCACCAGCTTATCGTTGGCCACATCCAGCATTTTGATGATGCGGTCAGCACCGATCTTGCCCTCGTACACACCGGTATAGAAGCTGTCGCGGTTCAGGTAGTCCAGGCGGTCCACGTCCAGTTGGCTCGAAACCAACTGATGGAAAAACCTGCGCTCATACTTATCGGTAAAAATATCGATGGCCAGGGTCAATCTTCCATCAAAAACCTCGTTTAGCATGTGCATAATGTGCAGCGAGAGATGCTCGTGATGCACATTTTTGAAGATGGCCGTTTCCAGCGCATGCGAGAAAGGACCATGGCCGACATCGTGCAGCAGGATAGCGATCAAAGAGGCTTCGAATTCTTTGTCGTTTATTTCGTTATTTTTACTTCGCAGCGTGTGCAGCGCCGTGTCCATCAGGTGCATGGCACCCAACGCATGGTGAAAGCGCGTGTGCAGGGCACCGGGGTATACCATCTCTGTCAGGCCCAGTTGCTTGATGCGGCGCAGGCGCTGAAAGTAAGGATGGTTGATAATATCGAAAATAAGGTCGGTGGGTACGGTAATGAAGCCGTAAACAGGATCGTTAAGTATTTTTTTCTTATTCACCTTATTTGGGGTTGATGGTAAGGTTGTTGATAGATGCCCGGCGAGGGAGCCACGTTTAGCCTGTTGTTGGATGTGTGTGCAAACAGCCACGCAAATAACTAACAGGTGTTTGCGCTCTTTTTGTGGGTTTTTAGTATAACCTTAATATTAAACAGTACCCGTAGCCTTAAGCTACCAACAAATAGCATTTAGCAATCAAATTAAAACTATGCAAAGATACGATATTTTATGGGCTGATGATGAGATAGATTTGCTCAAGCCGCACATACTGTTCCTCGAGGATCGCGGCTACAACATCACGCCTGTTAACAGCGGCACCGATGCCATTGAGGTGTTTCAGGAGCGCACATTTGACTTGGTGTTCCTGGATGAGAACATGCCGGGTATCAGCGGGCTTGAGACCTTAACTGAGCTCAAGAACATCCGACCCACCGTGCCCGTGATCATGATCACAAAGAGCGAGGAAGAGCACATCATGGAGGAGGCCATCGGCTCGCGCATCACCGATTACCTGATCAAACCCCTGAACCCGAACCAGATCCTGCTATCGGTAAAGAAGGTGCTCGATAACAAACGCCTCGTTTCTGAAAAAACCAACATGAGCTACCAGCGCGATTTCCGGCAGTTGGGGATGGCCTTTGGGGAGCGCCTGAGCCCGCAGGAGTGGGCAGATATCTACAAGAAACTGGTGTACTGGGAACTGGAGATTGATGAGACCGAGAACAGAAGCATGGCCGACGTGATTAATATGCAGAAGGACGAGGCCAACTCTAACTTCGCCAAGTTCATCATGGAGAACTATGAGGACTGGATAAACGGCGACGACGAAGCCCCCCTCATGTCGCACCAGCTGTTTAAGCAGCGTGTGTTCCCGATGATGAAGGAGTCGGACCGGCCGGTATACTTCCTGCTGATTGACAACCTGCGCTACGACCAGTGGAAAGTACTGGAGCCCTTGATTGCCGAATATTTTACCGTGGACCAGGAGGAGATGTTTTACTCTATACTGCCCACTACCACGGCTTACGCCCGTAACGCGATCTTCTCGGGGATGCTACCGACCGAAATAGCGAAGAAGTACCCGAACATGTGGGTGGGGGATGACGAAGAAGAGGGCAAGAACCTGCACGAGGCGGATTTCCTGGACATCCAGTTCCAGCAGAACCGCATGACCGAGAAGCACAGCTACCACAAGATCACCAACCCGGCGGCCGGGAAAGACCTGCTTGCCAAGTTCAGCAACCTCGACAATAACAAATTGAATGTGATCGTCTATAACTTCGTGGATATGCTCTCGCATGCCCGCACCGACAGCAACATGGTGCGCGAGCTTGCCCCGGATGAGTCGGCCTACCGTTCCATCACCAAGTCGTGGTTCCTGCACTCTCCGCTTTTCGAAACGCTGAAGCTGATTGCCGAGAAAAAGGGCCGCCTGGTCATCACCACCGACCACGGCACGATCCGGGTGAAGCGCCCCTTCAAGATTATCGGCGACAGGAACACCAATACCAACCTGCGCTACAAGCACGGTAAAAACCTGGGGTATACCGACAAAGACGTGTTTACGGTGCGCAAGCCTGAGCGATTTTTCTTGCCAAAGGCCAACGTTTCCACTACGTTTGTGTTCGCGATAGAGGATTACTTTTTCGCCTACCCGAACAACTACAATTACTATGTGAACTTCTACAAAGATACCTTCCAGCATGGGGGTGTGTCGTTGGAGGAGGTGATTATACCGTTTATCACGCTTTCGCCTAAGAATGCCTAACACAGAAACAGATATTGCCATTATTCAGATGTCGTCGTTGGCTGATTTGCCGGCGGCGGCTTCTGCGCTTATAGAGGCCGCCCAACAAGAACCCATTATCCTGTTCGAGGGGCAGATGGGGGCCGGTAAAACCACGCTCATTAAAGAAATTTGTTTGCAGCTGGGTGTACAGGAGAACGTTAGTAGCCCTACATTTGCGCTAGTGAATGAGTATGAGGCCGATAAGGGGAAACTTATTTATCACTTCGACTTTTATAGGATAAACCAGGAGCGGGAAGCACTGGATATCGGTGCCCCGGAGTACTTTGATTCGGGCAGGCTCTGCCTGATCGAGTGGCCCTCGATGATCCCGAACCTTTTGCCGGAGCATTACCTGCTTGTTACGCTGCAGCCTGACCCTACTGGTGAGGTGCGGACCATGACCATAAAAAAAGTGTAGTATGACGGAAAAGTTAGCCGTTGATTTAGCGAAGTTGGCGACAAGCCGGGCTCTTTACCCAAAGGAATCGATGCTGGCGCTGGAGGATAGGCGCCGCAGCTTGTTTATTGGCATCCCAAAGGAGTCTTCGTTCCAGGAAAACCGCATCGGGCTCACCCCAGACGCGGTAAAGCAGCTGACTGACCAAGGTCACCGTATCTGGGTAGAGACCGGCGCCGGAAGTCCTTCCAAATACTCTGACCATGAGTACTCAGAGGCAGGCGCTAAAATTGTCTATTCCACGCAGGAGGTATACGAGGCTAACATCATCCTGAAAATTGCCCCACCCACATACGAGGAAATTGAGTACCTGCGGGTAAGCCAGACGCTGATTTCGGCGCTACAGTTCGGCAACCTGACAGCGGACTATATCAATGCGCTCCTGCATAAAAAAATCAACGCCATTTCGTTTGAGCTGATTCGGGACAAGTCGGAAGCGAAGCCGGTGGTGCGCGCCATGAGTGAGATTGCGGGCAGCACCGTCATGCTGGTAGCCGCAGAGTATCTGAGCAGCAGCAGCGATGGCAAAGGGGTGATTTTAGGGGGTATAACCGGGGTACCGCCCAGCAAAGTAGTGATTTTGGGGGCCGGTACAGTGGCCGAACATGCAGCACGCGCAGCATTTGGATTAGGTGCCGAGGTAAAGGTTTTCGACAACCACATTTACAAATTGCGCCGCCTTAAGCAAAACGTGGGCACGCAACTCTTCACGTCCACGCTGGATAAGTCGGTGCTATACCACGAAATCAAGCAAGCCGATGTGGTAATTGGGGCTTTGGTAGCCGAAGAAGGCCAGATTACCTGTATGGTGGAGGAGAGCGTGGTTTCCCAGATGAACCCGGGGTCCATTATCATTGATGTCTGCATCGACCAGGGCGGCTGCTTCGAAACATCGGAGGTTACATCGCACTCCCGTCCTGTTTACCGCAAGTATGATGTGATTCATTACTGTGTACCCAATATCCCGTCGCGGGTGCCACGTACTGCCTCACAAGCACTCAGCAATATCTTTACCCCGATTTTCACGGAGTTCTCGAAGTATGGCGGCATCAATGAGGTGCTGTTCACCAACGAGCATTACCGCAGCGGGGTCTATATCTATAAAGGCAGCCTGACGAACGGGCACATTGCCAAGCGATTCGGAATGCGTTATAAAGAATTAGGACTGATGATCGCGGTTCGAAACTAGGTACACCTGCATGGCTATCGCAAACGAGCAGCACCCGCTTTGGCAGGTGCTGCTCGTTTGCTTAAAAGGGGTATGGCTTAGTTTATATGGTCATGCAGCAGCAGGACTTTCCAGGCTTCGGCCACCTGGTTGTCCTCCAACAGTGTTTTTGCCAGTTTCTCCAACTCTGCCCACAGAATGTCGGGCGTATCCTGGTGCTTGTTCAGGAAGAGGCTCACCAAAGGGGTGTTCTTAAAGGCTAAAACTTCTTCGGCAGGGGGCATTGCCTCCGCATTCGCCAGGCGTGCCAGGTTGTTGCCTGTCAGCAGATTGCTGTTACGGATAAAGGCAGGCAACTGGTCCACGCCCATGCCCTTGTTTCGGCTTGGCTTGGGCAACTCAAAGATAGACTCCCGGATGGCGTGCAGGTAATAATCACCCCCCATACGGGCCACGGCGTTCAGTTTATAGGGATCCACTTTGCCTTGCGCGTCCAGAATTTCCTCGTTGATGTGCATGAGCACAACCTCACACAAGACCAGATTTCCGGCACCGCCCTCATTCCCGAGCTTAATCACATCGGTTACCTTGCACTCAAACGCAGCGGGGGATTCCTTTACCCGGGGCGGATGCACTTTGATGGACTCCACAGGCGTAAGCCCGGACTTGATGAACTCGTTTATACCCTGGTCGTACTCGGTGCTGGCCAAAGACATTTGCTCTACCATGTCGTAGTTGCCGATGTTGACCACCACTTCTTTCGTTGCCAGGATGTTATCCAGGGTATGCTTGCTGCTGTTGTCGCGCATGCGGCTGAGGGGCGAGAAAACCAATACAGGAGGCTTGGAGCTGAACAGATTAAAAAAGCTGAAAGGGCTCAGGTTTACGTTGCCGTCTAGGTCGGTGGTGCTGGCAAAGGCAATAGGGCGTGGGGCCACCACACCCGACATCAGCGCGTAAAGTTCTGCGACGGATGCCTCTTGCGGGTCAATTATTTTCATGGTGTTAAAGTGCTTCGGTGTTATTCAAATATACTAAACTAAAGTACTACTACCTTATCCAAGGGCTTTCGGGACAGGATAAACCAGTGTAATTAGAGGCTCCCATGAAACTATGGTGCAACTGTCGTGCATTATAGAAAAGTAACGCGACTGATTATTTGGCCGGAATTACGTATTTTTCGGATGTCGGCTTAGCGGCTAAAAAAATCCATTGCAGCCATGTATCCCTTCACCAAAATTCTGTTTGATAAAGTAGCAGCGGTTACGCTGCTGGCGTTTTTGCTGCCAGCGTTACTGCTGCTTGCCGTATTGGTGCGGGTTTTCCTGGGGAGGCCTGTAATCTACCGGCAGCAACGCCCCGGGCTGCACGGCAAGTTGTTTTGCATGTATAAATTCCGGACGTTGACGAACGAGACGGATGCTGCAGGGGTTCTGCTTCCCCATTATAAGCGGGTTACCAAGTTCGGAAATTGGCTGCGCAAGACTAGCCTGGACGAATTGCCGGAACTACTGAATGTGCTGAATGGTGAGATGAGCCTGGTGGGGCCGCGGCCGCTCTTAGCGGAATATTTGCCGCTATACTCTGTTGCGCAGGCCCGCCGGCATCAGGTAAAACCCGGCATTACGGGGTGGGCGCAGGTGAATGGCCGAAACGGCATCAGCTGGGAGCAGAAATTTAATTTCGACATTTGGTATGTGGATAACCGCAGCTTTATCCTCGATTTAAAGATACTTTACTACACCCTACGAAAGGTAATCCGGCAGGATGGTGTGAATGCCTCGGAAGAGGAAACCATGCCGCCCTTCCGGGGAACAGCAAACGCACCCACTGCTGTAGCAACAAGTCACCAAGAGAAGATATGAAACAAATCGCCATTGTTGGGGCCGGAGGGCTAGGAAGGGAAGTGGCTATGCTGCTGGAGCAGATTAATGCAGCCGTCCCGACCTGGGAAGTGATGGGGTTTTATGATGATGGTATACCTGCCGGAACTTTGGTGAACGGCTATGCCTGCCGCGGCAATGTCTCAGCCCTGAACCAGGTGCAGGAAGCACTGGCCGTGGTGGTAGCAATCGGTATGCCTGCCATCAAAGCCCGGATTGTAGAACAACTGCAAAATACTGCTGTCTATTTCCCGGTGCTCATACATCCCAGCGTGCAGATGGCGAATAGAACGCATTTGGAGATTGGCGAGGGAAGCATCATTACTGCAAACTGCGTCCTGACAGTCAACATCAAGCTAGGAAAGCATGTGCTGCTGAGCATCGGTAGCCTGGTGAGCCACGATGCAGTGTTGGGCGATTATACTGCTGTGATGCCTGGTGTAAATATATCCGGGGGAGTGACGGTTGGCGAAGGTTGTTACATTGGGGCAGGAGCTACCATCATCAACCATATAGAGGTAGGAAGCAATACGACTGTAGGAGCGGGAGCTGTAGTCGTGAAGTCGTTGCCTGCTTCCTGCACGGCAGTTGGGGTGCCTGCCCGGCCTATCAAAATGCACGCCTCATAAAGCAGGGAGCACCGTGCCCCTTGCCTCGCCAAATCCAATCCGGATTCCCTCGCGCTCAGCATAGCCCTGGAGTGTCACCGTGTCGTAATCATGCACAAAGCTTCTTTTCTGCCCGTCGGCTAGGTGCAACGGATCGGTACCGCGCCAGCTGAGTTCCAGCATCGAGCCAAACATGCTTCTTTCCGGGCCGCTGATGGTGCCAGATGCGTAGAGGTCCCCGATTTGGATGTTGCAGCCGTTACTGCTTTGATGCGCCAGCTGCTGGCACATGCTCCAGTAGAGGTGTCTGAAGTTTGTGCGGCAGATAATGTTCTCCGTGCCGTCTTTGGGTTGTAGGGCTACCTGCAGGTGAATGTCATAATGGCGGCTGCCCAGGGCCTCCAGGTAGGGCAGTGGCTTAGGGTGCTGCTCAGGGCCTTTCACCCGGAACGGCTCCAGCGCATCCAGCGTCACGACCCACGGCGACATAGTCGAGGCAAAGCTCTTGCCCAAAAAGGGACCGAGCGGCACATACTCCCACGACTGGATATCCCGAGCCGACCAGTCGTTGAAAAGCACTAGCCCAAAAATATAATCCTCTGCCTCGTATGGCGTCAGGCTTTGCCCAAGAGTAGTCGGCTGCCCCGTGATGAAGCCCACTTCCAACTCAAAGTCCAATTGCGAAGTGGGTCCGAAGGCAGGCGATGCAGCCTCTGCCGGTTTTGTTTGCCCCTTCGGGCGGTGGATATCCGTGCCTGACACTACAATAGACGAGGAACGCCCGTGGTAGCCTACGGGTAGGTGCTTCCAGTTAGGCAGCAAAGCGTTTTCCGGATCCCGGAACATAGCGCCCACGTTGGTGGCGTGTTCCATGCTGCTATAAAAATCGGTGTAATTAGGCACCTGCACCGGCAGCAACATGGTGGCCTCGCTTTGCAGCACCAAGCATACCCGTATCAGGGCGCTGTTTCCGCTGATCTCCTCATTATCGTTGCGCAGCACCTCCGATACCCTGTTGCGCACAGCCCGCCAGACAGGCTTGCCAAGCGCCATGAAGTCGTTAAGGGCTGGGCGATGGAAAACGGTGGGGTCCAGTTCGATGAGGGCGAAAAAATCACGCCGGCCCAACTCGCAAAGGTCCAGGATATACTCTCCAATCGCTACCCCGATGCGCGGGTCCCGGTCGGGCGTCGTGAAAACTCCGAAAGGGAGGTTCTGGATCGGGAAGTCGCTTCCGGGCAGAATCTCTATCCAGGAATGGAGGTTGGGGTCGTTGGCTTTGATCATGGTTTGCGTGCGTCTGGTTGCCTAGGTAAATATACCCTTTTTGCTTTAGACGCAAAAGCAGCTAGCGCAGCCAGGTGCGCGCGCCACTTCATTCCGGGATAGGGAAAATAAAAGCGGGTATGGCAATTGCCACACCCGCTCATCCTTCAGACAGGAAAAGGATATGTTATACAGACAGCGGCGTTACGTTAACAGCCTCCACTGATTTTATCTCAGGCACAGCCTTCAGCACCGATTGCTCCACACCTGCCTTCAGCGTCATCGTGGACATCGGGCATGTGCCGCAGGCTCCGAGCAGCTCTAATTTCAGCACCATCTCGTCGGTTATCTCCAGCACTTTCACATTGCCTCCGTCGGCTTCCAGGTACGGCCTGATCTGGTCAAGGGCACCTTCTACCCGGAGCATGAAATCTTGATCTACGTTTATGGCTGCCATTATCTTAGCTTTTAATTTCTACAGGTTTTGTTTTGCCGAGGGTGGCGTTGCGCAGCGATACTTGCTGGGCCACAGCCTGGGCTAACTCTTTGAAAACACCCGAAGCCGGAGAATCGTTCTGCATCACCACAGGAGTTCCTTCATCGCCGCTCTCGCGGATACTCTGCACAATCGGCACCTGGCCTAACAGCGCTACCTCGTACTTCTTGGCCAGCGCCTTACCGCCGCCTTCACCAAAGATATAGTACTTGTTTTCCGGGAGTTCGGCAGGTGTAAAGTAAGCCATATTCTCCACGACTCCTAGCACTGGCACGTTAATTTGCGGCTGGCGGAACATTTGCAAGCCACGTACGGCATCGGCCAGCGCCACTTTCTGTGGTGTGGTCACGATCACCGCGCCTGTTACCGGCAGGGCCTGTACCATGGTCAGGTGGATGTCTGAGGTTCCCGGAGGAAGGTCCAGCAAGAGGTAATCCAGTTCGCCCCACTCTACATCCGAGATGAACTGGCGCAGGGCAGAGCTGGCCATCGGGCCGCGCCATACCACCGCACCGTCAGCCGGTGTCAGGAATCCGATCGACATCATCTTTACGCCATACTTTTCTACCGGCATGATGTAGTTTTTGCCGTGGTCGCCCTGCACCATCTGTGGGCGCTCCTGCTCCACACCAAACATGGTCGGGATAGAAGGACCGGAAATGTCGGCATCAATCAAACCCACCTTTGCACCTGACTGTGCCAGGGCAATTGCCAGGTTAGAGGTTACCGTAGACTTGCCCACACCGCCTTTGCCTGAGGCTACGGCGATGATGTTTTTCACGCCCTGCAACACCTCAGAGGTATCGCCACGACCGGAAGTCACGCGCGAGGTCATGTTCACCGTCACGTCCGCCTCCTTGTCTACCATGGTATGGATCGCCGTTACGCAAGCATTCCGGATCAGGTCTTTCAAAGGGCAGGCCGGCGTGGTCAGGATTACCGTGAAGCTCACGTTCCTGCCATCCACCTGCACATCCTCAATCATGTTCAGCGTTACGAGGTCTTTGCCCAGGTCGGGTTCCTCTACATAGCTGAGGGCTTTTAATATATCTTCTTTTGTGATAGCCATATATAATGAAATTCTGCTTTGCTATTCGCCTTGCAAAGATACGAACAAATATCGCTTATCATAAGCCAAGGCCTTTAGAGTGCAACAAGCGGCAAGTCGGTTTGGTTTGCCTTTGGCTTTCAGTTATTTATTTGTGGCGGCATGCAACAGTATACAATAAAAAGCAATCTATTCGTTAAGTCAATTATTCACGCTACAACCTATCTACGCTATGGAAAATGAACGTGCAGAAGGAATAGGCAGCTTGTTGCTGCTTCTCCTCGCCATTGTCGCCATCACTTTTGGCCTTAACCTGGTGGGCACGGCAGACCCGCCTGCCCCACACGTGCCACCCCAGTACGAACTGATGCCGGAGGGCAAAGTAGCTGCCCTGGCACCGCCCCAAGTGAAGCCTGCAGCAAAAAAGCGCTCGGTATTGTAAGCAGTAGTCCCCTTTCTGCTGCAAATCATGCTCCGCTAATGCGTTAGTAGCAGAAAGGTTAAACAAACTAGCAGTTATGGCAAAAGCAATAATCGAAGTACAGCAAGGCGATATTACTAAATTAGAAGTAGATGCCGTGGTAAACGCTGCCAATAGCAGCCTGCTGGGCGGCGGCGGGGTGGACGGTGCTATTCACAGGGCAGGTGGCCCCGCCATCCTTGAGGAGTGCAAAGAGATAAGGGCCCGGCAGGGGGGCTGCCCCACAGGCGAGGCCGTGATCACCACGGCAGGCAACATGCCCGCCCGATACGTTATCCATACTGTGGGGCCGGTATGGGCTGGCGGCAAGCAGGGTGAGCCCGAACTGTTAGCCAATTGCTACCAGAACAGCCTTCGGATCGCTTCCGAAAAGAACCTTACTAGCATCGCTTTCCCAAACATCAGCACCGGCGTGTATGGCTATCCTAAGGCCAAAGCCGCCCAGGTTGCCGTGCAGGCCGTGCAGGATTACCTGCAGCAGCACGAAACTAGTTTGCAGCAAATAATTTTCGTTTGCTTCGATGACGAGAACCTGAAGCTCTACCAACAGGCTTTGAGAGGGTAAACCCATACCCTTCGCAGGGCCCGGGTTACAACCCAATGCCGGATCATCGGATCGGCTTTGTGATTTCGACCAACGGGAGCAATCTGGGGCATTACGCAGGGTAGTGAAATGCTGATTTCTTCCGCCACTTGAAATGACATTCTTTTATTGAATAGACAGCAGAGGGCTGCGATTTGCCCAACCATGCGCCGGCTGAGAAATAGCAGAATTAGCAAATTTTGGGAGAAGTAGGAAGAGAGCCCAGCAGTGTCTGCACGCACAAGCCTTAACTCTGGTTCAAAACAGTAGTATAGACAGGTCGCGGCCCAATGCCGTTAACCTAAGAAATAGCTGTATTCATTCTGTCATCTCAACGAAAGGAGAGATCTGGAATGCTTTAGTATCATGTGATTTTTCAGATTCCTCGCAAAGGCTCGGAATGACAGCTTCTCCTTACGTTGACGGCATTGGGTCGCGACCTGTTTATGGTAGAAGCAACGGAGGCGGCTTTCAAAATTTCTGCCTCCTCCTTCACGCAATCGCTCGGGCAATGCTTATCTTTGCACTCCGCTTAACCCATTGCCATGTCCCTGATCCCGAAAGAAATTGTTGACCAGATTTTAGCCCACGCCGATATTACCGAGGTGGTGGGAGACTTTGTGTCGCTGAAGAAAAAGGGCCAGAACATGTGGGCCTGCTGCCCTTTCCACCACGAAAAATCACCTTCCTTCTCGGTTTCGCCGGCGAAGGGCATTTACAAGTGCTTTGGCTGTGGCAAGGCCGGCAACTCGGTGCAGTTTATCATGGATGTGGAAGGCACCAGCTTTCCGGAGGCGCTCAAGTACCTGGCCAAGAAGTATAGCATTGAGGTGCCGGAGGATAGCCCTAACCCGGAATACGCCAAAGAGCAGAGCGAGCGCGACAGCCTCTTCATTGTCTCTGATTTTGCCAACAAGCACTTCCAGCAGGTGCTGCACGCGCACGAGCAGGGCAGTATCGGGATGTCTTATCTGAAGCAGCGGGGGCTGAGTGCCACGACCATCCGAAAGTTTGAACTGGGGTATAGCGTGGATGACTGGACACACCTGACGGATGCTGCCCTGAAAGCAGGCTACCAGCAGAAATACCTTGAGGCAACCGGCCTGACCATCGCCCGCGAAGACGGCAAGAAGTACGACCGCTTCCGGGGGCGGGTCATGTTCCCGATTCACAACGTGTCGGGGCGCGTGGTGGGCTTTGGTGCCCGTACGCTCAAAACGAACGATAAAAAGAGCCCGAAGTACCTCAACTCCCCGGAGTCTGATATCTACCACAAAAGCAATGTGCTGTACGGCCTTTTTCAGGCCAAGCAGGCCCTCCGGATGCAGGACATGTGTTACATGGTGGAAGGCTACCTGGATGTGCTGTCGTTAAACCAGGGTGGCATCGAGAACGTGGTCGCCTCATCGGGCACTTCGCTTACCGAAGGCCAGATCAAACTTATCGGCCGTTATACCCAGAACATCACGGTGCTCTACGATGGCGATGCAGCCGGTATAAAAGCGTCTTTGCGCGGAATTGACCTGATCCTGGAAAACGGACTCAATGTGGATGTGGTGACCTTCCCTGAAGGCGACGATCCGGACTCTTACATTCAGAAAGTAGGGGACACGGCTTTCAAGGCTTACATCAAAGAGACCGCGCAGGACTTCATCTCCTTCAAAACAAGCCTTTACGCAGCCGAGGCCAAAGGCAGCCCCGTGAAAAAAGCAGAGGCTATCCGCGAGATCGTCACTTCTATCGCCAAAATCCCGGATTCGATCAAGCGCACCGTTTTCTTCCAGAACTGTAGCCGTATCTTCGATATCGATGAACAGGTGCTGATCTCGGAGTACAACAAAATGCAGCTCCAGGACCGCCAGCAACCACAACAAAGCCTTGGCAGTGCGCCGGATGCCCCATACGCTGCCCCACCTGCCGCTGAGCCGGAGAAGCCCGTGTCGGATGCTGATATGCTCCGGCGCTACGAGCGCGAGATTGTACGGATGCTGCTCAATTACCCCGACCGTGTGCTGGAAGAGGGAATGAACACCTGCCAGTATATGCTGGAGCAGCTGGAGGATGTAGAGTTCCGGACGCCGGTCTATGCCCGCCTGATGGAGCTGATTAAGGAATTGCTGTGCGATGGCAAGCTGGCAACCGCCGACGACTTTATACATCACCCCGACCAGGACATACGCACCGAAGCGACCAACCTGCTCTCCGACCCGCATGAGCTGAGCCATAACTGGGAGACACACCACATCTTTGTGCCCACCGAAACCGATTTGCTGCCTTATGGCGCAGAGCGGGCCGTGCTGCGCCTGAAGTGGCGCAACGTGGAGCTGATGATCAAGGGGGAGATGGAAAAGCTACGGCTTGTAACCGACCCGCAGGAGCAAATCCAGCAGCTCACCTTCATCCGCAACCTCAAAACCCTGCATTGCCAGCTAGGCGATATGCTGGGGATCGTGGTGAACAGGTAAATAATTTTATCCTAAAACCCCTAGCTCAAAGCAGACGGATGGTTAGAGCAGCCCTGCCTGCTCGTGTTAACTTCATGTTTTTATACCCTCTCCATTGCTACCCTGTCAAATACAGAGGCAATCCCGTGCATTTTCGCTAGAATTCAACTTTTAGGCAACACTTTGGATAAGGCCGGTGAGCTCGGCTGTTTCCCTCAACTAAATTGCTTTTAAATCTGTTGATTAAATAAAAACGGGATTGCGGGGTAAACTTTTTAATTTTACGTCGCTTTACTAGTATAACAATAGCCTAACGCGCTGCTTATTTTGTAGCACAGGCACTAAAAACATAGTATGGAATCCAATACAACTAATGATACCAGGCCTTTAGATACTATTGCGTCTGCTATTGAGGATATACGCCAGGGAAAAGTAGTGATTGTGGTAGACGATGATGACCGCGAAAACGAAGGGGACTTTATCTGCGCTGCAGAGAAAATTACGCCCGAAATCGTCAATTTCATGGCAACGCATGGGCGAGGGCTTATTTGCGCCCCGATTACCGAAGAGCGCTGCGATGAGCTTGAGTTAGAACTGATGGTGGGCCGCAACACGGCGCTGCACGCTACACCGTTCACCGTTTCTGTGGATTTGATCGGGCATGGCTGCACCACCGGCATCTCGGCATCTGACCGCGCCAAAACCATCCAGGCGCTGGTTGACCCTGCTACTGATCCGCATTCCTTGGGCAAGCCGGGGCATATCTTCCCGTTAAAAGCCAAGAAAGAAGGCGTGCTGCGCCGTTCAGGCCATACCGAAGCGGCTGTTGACCTGGCCCGTTTGGCTGGCTTGTCTCCGGCAGGCGTGCTGGTCGAGATTATGAACGAAGACGGCACGATGGCCCGCCTGCCAGACCTGTTCCAGGTTGCTGATCGGTTTGACCTAAAGCTGATCTCGATCAAAGACCTGATCAAGTACCGTTTGCAGAAGGAGAGCCTGATTGACCGTGAAATTGCGGTGCAAATGCCAACCGACTACGGCAACTTCGACCTGTACGCTTTTACGCAGCGCAGTAACGGGGCCAAGCACTTGGCACTGGTAAAAGGAACCTGGGAGGAGGGTGAGCCCATTTTAGTGCGCGTGCACTCTTCTTGTGTAACAGGCGACATCTTCGGGTCGTGCCGCTGCGACTGCGGGCCGCAACTGCATGAGGCCATGCGCATGATTGAAGCTGAAGGCAAAGGCGTGGTGGTGTACATGAACCAGGAAGGACGCGGTATCGGCCTGATCAACAAGCTGAAAGCCTATAAACTGCAGGAACAGGGCCTGGATACCGTAGAGGCGAACCTGGAACTTGGCTTCGGCATGGACGAGCGTGATTACGGGGTTGGAGCCCAGATTCTGCGTGACCTCGGCGTGACCAAAATGCGGCTCATCTCCAACAACCCAAAGAAGCGATCTGGCCTGATGGGGTATGGCTTGGAGATTGTCGAGCGCGTTTCCATCGAGATATCGCCAAACGAGCACAACCAGCGCTACCTGACCACAAAGCGCGACAAACTAGGCCACGACATCCTGAAAAGCGTGACATTGAAGCATCAGTCTAATATGAACCAGCAATAAGCAACGTACCCTTTCTGATTGATTGGAAGGCTGTTTATTTAGGAGGCCCTGCGCTGTAGCAAGTTAAGCTATGGCGCAGGGCCTTTTTGCGTTTATACCCTCTGTTTGCTGGTAGAGTGGGGTTCTTTTTTGCTCCAGCAGCGCCACCAAGCAAATTTAGATAGACACATGAAGCAAATAGAATGCAGTTATATTCTTATTTAGTATTTTTTTAATATGCCCGATGAATCGTGCTTGGTAGGCTAACATCCATAAAAGGGAACTTTTGTTGGATGTTTTATACCTCTGTGTATTATCCTGATTATGTTGTAACTTATTGATAATTAGAAACATTTTGCCTGTAATCTACTTAGAATATAGTATGATTTTCTAAGTAGTTATTTCTAGAAGTTTCAGGATATGAAAGAGTGTTTAATCAAATCAATAGGGGGTATAGGTATTATAATAGGATTATTGATTTATAGCCTCCCTGCAAGCGCTCAGTACAATCTGGTTGGTGAGGTAGTACGGTGGCCGGAGGGAAAAGTAGTCCTGTTTTCAGGGGACACGATTTACGGGCCTATTTCTTATTTCCGGACTGAGGATGTGGTGTACGTGCAAAATGAGGATGGTACTTTAAGCGCATATTCGCCGGTGAACGTGAAGTATTTTGTAGGGAAGGAACAGATAGCCGGGCAAACGCATATTTTTAAAACGTTGTCCTGGGACATGGGCCGGGACTATTCTGATTTTAAAAAACCCACGTTCTTTGAGCAGCTGAACCGCGGAGGGTATACGCTGCTACGTCGGCAGGTGCCTCATGGGCAGGAGTTCAAGCGCAAAAGCAATCCGTATAGCCGGGCCAATTACTCCGAGCCTGTAACGGATGAAAACGCCCTTGCCAATTACCAGGCGCAAGTACAGTACTACATGCTGTTGCCTGATGGGGAGGTTGTTACGCTACGGAACGTGCGCAAAGACATGGAGCGGATATTCGGGCAGAAATCAAGCACCGTGAAAGCGTATGTGAAGAAACGCGACCTGGATTATGATTTGCCGCATCGCCTGATTGCCATCGTGAATTATTTCAACACACTGTGAGTCAATACACTGTGAGGCTACAAATCCCGCAACTTCAGGATAAGGTAGCTGAGCAGGTTAAACAATATAATATACCCAATGGCTGGCAGTGCAGCTACGGCAGGCGACAACACCTCCGTGGGAGAAGCTGTGAGTTGATCCAGTAAGTTCTGGCCCGGCATGGGTGTGAGGCTGCCAAACACTTTCATAGGCATGTACTTGTCAACTGCATCGGGTAAACGGAAGTGAATGATGGGCTCCACGACTTTAGCATAAGCCACAAACGCTACAATGGCCAGGCCGCTCTTCCGGATGATAAAGCCAAAAAGCATGGCCAACGACATATAGCCCACAGCCTGCACCAAATAATAGAACAGCGCATCCACTCCTCCAAAGATCGTACTGAAAGCGCGGTCTTCGGAATGCAGCAGTCCGAAGTATAAGCCCAGCAGCAAGAGCAACGCAACCCCAAACAAGCCAAGCCCAAGCACCAAGTAGAACTTTGCCAGCACTAATTCCGCCCGCGACAAGCCGTCGATCACCTGTTGCCGTAACGTCCGGAAACTGTATTCGTCGGTAACAAGCACGATCACCAGCACTCCGAAAAGCAGGTGGAAGAAACTGGCGATGTAGGTGAGGCGCTGCCAGAAAGCAGGCAGCGCATACATCTCGTCCCCGAGCGCACGGCCATTGATGGTGACGTTGCTGCTGAAGTTCAAAACTAATACCAGCAAGCCAACGAAGGTCCCTAATATGATCCAGGTAGTTCGGTAGGGCAATAGCTTATGCAGTTCTATGCGGATAAGATTCATCAGGCGTTCTGTTTTATGATTTCGAGGAAGTGGGCCTCCAGGCTCTTGCGGCGCACCGTTAACTGCGACAGCACAATGCCTGCCTCAAACATGGCTTTGTTCACATCTACACTGGTAAAGCCTTCCTTTAGAGTGAGGTGCAAAGAGTCGTTTACTGTTTGGGAGCTGTCTACGAACGGCAATTGCTGTACGACGGCCAAAAGTCGAGGATAATCTGCGGCCGTGATGATCACCTGGTCTTTGGCCGAAAGAATGGAAGCAACAGGACCCTGGGCCCTCAGGATACCCTTCTGCAGCACCGCCACATGCGTGCAGACCTTCTCCACCTCATCGAGCATATGGCTGGCCAGCAGGATGGTCTTGCCTTCCTGGGCTACCCTCAGGATCAGCTCCCGCACCTCGGCAATGCCTTCCGGGTCCAGGCCGTTGGTGGGTTCGTCAAGCACCAGCACCTCTGGGTCGTTGAGCAGGGCAGCGGCAATGGCCAGGCGTTGTTTCATACCAAGCGAAAAACCCTTGAAGGTAGTATGCATCCGGTCTTTTAACCCTGTCAGGTGCAGCACATAAGCGATTTTGCTGTGCGCAATGCCTTTTATATCGGCCACTATCTCCAGGTTTCTGTGCGCTGTAAGGTAGGGGTAGAAGTTAGGCGTCTCGAGCAGGGCGCCCACCCGGTGCTTGGTTTCGCGGCTGATAGGCTGCCCGAACCAGTAAAAGTTTCCCGCACTCGGCCGGATCACCCCCAGCACCATCCCCAAGGTTGTCGTTTTGCCACTTCCGTTTGGCCCTAAAATTCCGTAAATGCTGCCTTGCTCTACTTGTATGGAGAGGTTATCGACAGCCTGTATATTCTTGTAGCGCTTGGAAAGGTGTTGGATCGCCAGTATGTCTGCCACGTGTAGGTGCGTTGGATGATTGGTTTAAGATACAGCTTTGCCGGAAGATAGGGAAAAAGGGCAGCAATTAAATTACAGCCAGCAGTATAAATCCGTAGGTTTTCAGCACCTTCTTTTTTTATGGCTTACCTTTGTGCAGCGCCTGCCTAGCAGGTATAAACTAGCGACACATATGGCAAAAGATATAGAAGGAATCATTTTCGACCTCGACGGCACCCTGTGGGACTCTACCCAGGCAGTGGCCGACGCATGGCAAAACGCAATCAGCCAGTTACCCTATGTAACCCGCAGAATTACCCGCGAGGATGTACAGGGCATTGCCGGTATGCCCTACAATACCATTTACGACAAACTATTCCCTGACCTGAATGAGCAGCAGCGAGAGGAACTGATGGCTCTTTGCGCCGAGCAGGAGTTAAAGCACCTGAGAGCAGAAGGGGGGATTTTATACGATGGCCTGGCGGAGACCCTGCACTACCTGCAAGAAAGGTATAAGCTTTTTATCGTCAGCAATTGCCAGGTGGGGTACATTGATATTTTCCTGGAGGTACACCAGATGCAGCCCTTTTTCCTCGACCACGGTTGCTACGGTGATAACCACCTGCCAAAGGGAGAGAACATCAAAGGGATTATGCAGCGCAACCGCCTGAACAGCGCCGTATACGTCGGCGACACCAAAGGGGATTATGATGCAAGTCAGCAGGCCAATGTACCTTTTATATTTGCCAGATACGGCTTTGGAGAGGTAGCTGCGGATGTGCCCCAACTGCATACCTTTTCGGACCTGAAGCAGCTGTTTTAAGTACTTACCCGAGGATTACGCGTCACCGGAACAGGCTAGGCTTTCAGCACAAAGGTATACGTCGCGTTTGTGACGTCGGGTCCTTCGTTTACCTGCATCAGTAAGGCGGGTTTAAAAATGTAGTCGCGTTTGTTGCCCTGCTCACCAGGGAAGTAGAGTTGCGTAGTAAGCACCGGGGTGTCAGGGCCCTTTACCTTCACATGAAAATGGCGGGTGCGGCCGGGATACAGGCCAGGCATGATGGTTTCGAGCCGGAACTTGCCTTGCTTGTCGGTATAGTGGTGGCCACGGAGTTTATACCCTTCATTGTCGTAATTTCCTTGGTCATCGGCGTGCCACCAATCCAGCAGGGCACCGGCCACGGGCTGGCAGCGGGTATCCAACACTTGTCCGGTCAGCACCATAGCGGTTCCGCGCATGCCTTTTTCGCGGAGGTTGCTGCGCTCAGGCGAGCTGGGGGTATAAAACGGCCCCTCGGTTTGCGGGGGGGTAGGCTCGTCATGGTCATCACACTCCGGGGTTGGTTGCAGCGTTTTCGGGCGCTTAAACAGCGGAAACGCCGAAACCAACCCTATGAGTGGCAAAGCGGCAATAAACGTAAAGAAATGGCGCCTTGTGATGTTCATGTCTTGTACTACTGCTTGTTGGGAATTATTCCTTACTAGTAGATACGAGTTTAACGGCTTTCGTCTCTGCTTACTTCAGTTTAGTTTCTATCACTGGGCTGCCACTGCCCGCTACCAGGTTCAGGTCGATGGTAAAGGTGTCTTCAATCACTTTGTCGGCGGCGGTACCCAGCATACCTGAGCGGTACTTGATGTCCCACTTCGTGCGGTCCAGTTCCACCTTTGCCGAGGCGACAGCAGATTTACCGTCTATCTGTACCGTGGCCGGAAACGTGATGGGGTTGGTGATGCCCTTGATCGTGAGGTTACCAGTAACGCTATAATTCGGTGCCCCGGATTTGGCGTTGGCGATAGGCTGCACCTTCGTGATCTTGAAAGTAGAGGTGCCGTGCTTCTCCGCCGAAAAGAAATCCTCTGACTTCAGGTGGTCTGTAAGCTTCTTGTTGAAATTCTCGTTGGTAATGTCGGTCACTGTGATCGAGGTCATGTCAATCACGAACGTGCCGCCTGTCAGTTTCTTTCCGTTTACTTCCAGGTTGCCGCTGGCCAGTTTCACGTTGCCTGCATGCTCCCCACCAAATTTCTTGGCGTTCCAGGTCATGGTGCTGGCGGCTACGTTCACGGGTAGCGTGGTTATTGCTTTGCTCGTGGTTTGAGTGGTGCCAGTAGGATGATCGGTGGCAGTTACCGGAGTTGCCTGAAGCAAGGCAGCCAGTGCCAGCGTTCCCAAAAGTACAGGATAGTTTTTCATGTGTATGTGTTTTAAGGTTAAGGTATAAAACGCTAATCAAATTGGCACAGAAGCAAAAAGGGCACCTGCCGAATTGCCAGATGCCCTTTCTGTTATTGTATGCGCTGCAATGTGCCTGCCACAGGGCGGCCCTGGAACTCGGTAGAGAGCTGCAGTTGCTCTCCGGTAAGTTTGCCCTGGTATACCATGGTGTTTGGCCCGAAGGAAAGCGAGAAGCGGATGTTCTCCCCGTCCACGCTGCCGTCTGTGATCGGCATTTCGCCTCGTGGCGTCACGATGCTGCCGGTAAGTGTTGTGCCGCTGGCTACCAGGTTCAGGGTCAGGTCACGCTCGCCCATTTTGCCTTGCCAGCGCCCGGTTGGGTTCACGTTGCCAGTTGATGCGCTGGTGCTGTCTACTGAGGTCGGGGCAATAGCTGGGGCAGTTGGTTTAGCGCCACCCGTTGCTGGCGCACCACCGGTGCGAGCACCCATACCACCCTGCACAGCGCCACTTGGCTGCGCGCTGGTTTCCTGTGCGCCGCCTTCACCGCCGCCCTTCAGGTCATCGTTGTTCACCGACTTCCTTCTTCTGCGTGGCGCATCCGAGGTTAGCTTGCCAATGCGGTAGCTGAAGTTCACCTTAAAGTTCATGTTATGCATCACGTTGGTGCTGTTCTGGCTGAAAGTAGGGGAGTTCAGCTCGTTTCTGATTTTCATGGTGGTGCTCAGGAAGTTCTCCGCGCCGAAGCCGATGCTGCCTCTCTTTTCGTTAAACTCCTTGCGCAGGTTCAGGCTGTAGATACCGAAACCGCCTTGCATGCCCTGCAGCTGTACCTGGCGACCACGGTAGAAACCGAAGCCCTGTATACCCCAGCCCTCGCCCAGGTTGTAGTTACCCATCGCCCGGATGTTGTACACCAGGCCACTGTTGCTGGCTCGCTGGCTTGGGTCATCCACGTTGTTGTTCAGGTTAGCATAGTAAATGTCGGTGCCCCCATTCAGAGTCAGTTTGTTGCTCAGGTTAATGCTCCCGAAAATACTTCCACCGTAGGCTTCTTCCTGCCCGATGTTAAAATACGATGTCTCCAGCACGCCATCTTCCGCTCTCTCGCGCACCGCCTGTATGGAGTTGTTGGTGGTACGAACGTAAGTTGAGAAGTTCAGCATGGTGGACTTGAAGAAAGTGCTGTACGACAGTTCGTAGTTGTTCGTGTACTCCGGGCTCAGCTCGGGGTTACCCACGGTGCGCAGGGCCGGGTTCTCGTTCTGCACGTTCGGGTTCAGGAACTGCAGCGACGGGCGCTGGATACGGCGGTTGTAAGAGGCCTTCAGCGTATTGCCGTTGGTCAGCCTTTTTGATACGTTTACGCTCGGTACCAGCACGCCATACGAGGGGATGCTCACCTCTTCGTCGCTGTTCTCAAAGTCGGCGTTGATGGTGGTGTACTCGTAGCGGGCACCGGCCTTCATGCTGTAGTTTTTGGCAGTGGTGAGGGTATAGGAAAAGTAACCCGCCGACACGTTCTGATCATAATTGAATACGTTGCTCAGGTTCGTGCCGTCCACTTTGGTGTAAGGGCCGGAGCCCTCGGCGGTAAAGGTCTCGTAGTCGCTGGTTACCTGGCGCATGATCTGCTTGCCGCCGAACTCCACCATTTGGTTCTTGCTGATGGCGTTCGTATAATCCAGCTGGATGGTAGACTCCTGGTTAAAGCTCTCGTTGATGTTCTTGAGCCTGCGGGCTATCGATGTCTCATCGCCGTTAAATATCTCGTTGATGAAGTCGTTGGTGCGGTTATTACGGCTAAACTGCGTCAGGACGCTGAATTCGTTCTGCGGCTTGAACGTGTGGGTATAGTTCAGGTTCACATCCACGGTGCCGGAGTTGTCGGTTGTCTCCACGTCGCGCAGGGTGCGGCTGGTCAACGTTCCTTCCTGGTAGCGCTGCGACAGCAGGTTGTCTTGGAAGCGGTGTCCGTTGCGGAGGCCATACTGCACCGAGCCATTGAGGAAGTTCTTCTCGTTGATATCGTAATCCCAGCCAAAGTTATAGCGGCCAAACGACATATTGTTGCGGGTGTCGGCCTCCTGCCGGATAACATTCTCTACTCCGTCGTTGACGGTTGTCTGCACGTTTTCGAAGCTTCCGGGTGTGTTATAGCCGGCACGTCCGAAGCCGCCCAACGAAAAGCCCATCTTGCCGGTACGGTAACTGCCGTTCAGGCCCAGGTTGCTGCCGCGCAAACCCACACCCGTGTCGATGTTCAGGGTACCGCCCTGCAGTGTGTTTTTCTTGGTCACGATGTTGATGATACCGGCAGAGCCCTCCGCGTCGTACCGGGCAGAAGGCGAGGTGATCACCTCCACCGACTTGATCAAGTCGCCCGGGATTTGCTTCAGGGCGTCGGCCACACTGCCCGCCGTGATGGTAGAAGGGCGGTTATTGATGAGTACTTTGATGTTCTGGCTCCCGCGCATGGTCACGTTGCCGTCCAGGTCCACCGAGAGCATCGGCACTTTGCGCAGCACATCCGCCGCATCGCCGCCTTTGTTCGATGCATCATTCTCAGCGTTGTACACGGTGCGGTCCACCTTCTCCTCGATCATGGCGCGCTGGCCTTCTACCACTACTTCCTTCAGCGCCTTTGCCGCCGAGGCGATGGTAATCTGGCCCAGGTTAACGGCGCTGTTCCGGTCTGAGATCTCTACCTCTAAGGTTTTGGTTTCGTAGCCGATAAAGGAAACAGCCAGCCGGTAAGCGCCTGCCTGCACTTTAGGCAGCGAGAACTTGCCTTTGTCGTCGGCCATGGTGCCGTCTATGGGTTTGCTAGTGGCAGGGTCTACCAGGGCAATGGTGGCGTAGGGCACGGGCTGCTGCGTGGCCGCGTCTACCACGGTGCCGGAAATGCTGCCTGCCACCGCCTTGGATACGCTTGTGCCGGAGGTGCTGGTTGGGGTTACGAAATTGGATGCAGGGGCCTGTGCCGCGGCTAACTGGTAGCAGCAGGTGAGTACGAGAAATGAGAATAATTTATGCATAGTTTATTTTTTCAATTAGAACTATACAAAACAACTCGTTCAGCAGCGCATAAAAAAATGGAATAGATCGACTCGCGGGAAACACCGACAAACAGGCACTGGCAACCGATGGTTTTGCCGTGCGCGCTTCTGCCATTGCCCCATTCCGAAACCATAGGCGAAAGTAAGCAAGCGGTCGGCGAAATGGCCCAGTTGGTAGATTGGCCATGCTTGGTTTAGACCATCGCACTATGTTTGTTAGGATATTCTGTTAACTTAAGCATTGCAATGGGCAACAATACCTTTCTATATCGCCACGGATACCTTATGATTCAGCTACTAGTGCTGCTGGGTCTGTTGCTCCTGCTGTGTCAGCCCCTGGCCTGGGACATTGAGTTGCCCCGGCAGTTCTGGATGAACCAGGCGATTGTATTTACCATGTGGGTAGGGTTGTTTTACCTGAACACACAACTGCTGGTGCCGCGCCTGCTGTTCCAGAACAAAGTGGGGGCCTTCACCATTTCCATTTTGTGCGCGGTGATATTCGTGATTGGGGCCAGTATGCTGATTGGCTCATGGCTAAACCTTCCGGAACTGATGCACAAGGCCTTTAACCCGGACGGTAGCAAGCCATCGCACCGCTTCGGGATCCGGATCAACCCGGTGACCTTGTTGGCTACCATGCTGGTGCTGGGCATCAGTACCAGCATTAAAACTGTGCGCAAGTGGCAACGGGACAGCGAGCTGCGCCAAAGCCTGGAACGCCAGAAGGTGAGCTCGGAATTATCGTTCCTGAAGGCGCAGATCAACCCGCATTTCTTCTTCAATACCCTGCACAGCATCTACGCCCTCACCATGATCAACATCGAGACCTCACGCGAGGCGCTCCATACGTTGTCGCGGATGATGCGCTACGTGCTGTACGACACACAGTCCGGCACCACGCTGCTCAGCAAGGAGATCGAGTTCCTGCACGACTACATCAACCTGATGAAGCTGCGGCTGACAGAGAAAGTAACTGTAACCTTCGATACGCCCCCTGCGCTGCACGATGTACAGGTAGCGCCTATGTTGTTTCTGCCTTATGTGGAGAATGCCTTTAAGCATGGAGTAAGTGCTTTGCTGCCCAGCCAGATCCATGTGGCCATCTACCAGCAGGGGCAAACCGTGGAGTTGGAAGTGCGGAACACGCTGCTGCCCGAAAAACGGGTGGTGCTGGAGGAGAGCAGCGGCATCGGGTTGGCGAATACCCGCCGCCGCCTTGACCTGCTGTACCCCGGCCAGTATACCCTGCAGGTGGCCGACAGAACCCCGCAGAACGAGTACCAGGTAAACCTAAAGCTAAACGTAGCATGAAGCTGAATTGCATAGCCGTAGACGATGAGCCCCTGGCCTTGGGTATGATTGCCGCCTTTATCGAGCAGACTCCTTTCCTGAACCTGATGGGGCGCTACTCGAGTGCGGTGGAAGCCTTGCGCGGCCTGCATGAGCAACCCGTCGACCTGGTTTTTCTGGATATCCAGATGCCTGACCTGAGCGGGATAGAACTGGCCCGTGTACTGGATAAAGGGGAATATGGCACCGGGCCGCGCATCATTTTCACTACTGCTTTTAGCCAGTACGCGCTGGAGGGGTATAAAGTGGATGCGCTGGATTACCTGGTCAAGCCCTTTAACTACGCCGATTTTCTGAAGGCTGCTACCAAGGCACAGGCTTATGCCAACCTGATCCAGAAGCCTACCCCGGCACTCCCCGGCCCGACTGGAGCCACAGAAGACGAGTTTCTTTTTCTGAAGGTAGAATACCAGTTGGTGCGCGTTGCTTTCCGGGATATTCTCTACATCGAGGGGTTGAAAGACTATGTGAAAGTGCATCTGGAAAGCGAGCCAAAACCGCTCCTGTCGCTGACAAGCCTAAAGGCCCTGGAAGAGAAACTGCCTGCCCGTAAGTTCATGCGCATCCACCGTTCCTACATCGTAGCGCTCGACAAAATAGCGGCTGTAACGCGTAACAAAGTACAGATCGGGGAAGCAAACCTCGCCGTCAGCGACCAGTACAAAGATGCCTTTCTCCAGTTCCTGAACCGGTAGGTATACGTTTAGGGTTTCTGCTGCCAATGCCGCAACAGCGGCCCGCTCTTGCCTAAAACGGGGTCTGTGGCAGGCAAGGCTACTCGGTCTATGTTTCGCTGCTTTGCGGTCGGGTCATCTTGCGCGGTGCAGCTATCATAATTTTCCTGGCCAGGCGGGTATGCGCCTACCACGCTAAAGTCGGCAGAAGCATGCTGGCGGCAGTGGCCGGTACCCGCTGGCAGCACCACCGCGTCTCCGGCCTGCAGTTGCACCTCCTTTCCATTCGGGCCTCCCAATACCAGGGTTGCCTTTCCCGCTGCCACGCCCAGCACCTCGTGCGATGTACTGTGGTAGTGGTGGTAATCAAACACGCTGTTGGTCCAGGTGCCACCCCAGCCATTTAGGGCAAAAGCCTTTTTGAATTGCTGCTCTAAGTTTTGCGGGTTGGTGAAAACCTGCTGGTACAGCAACGCAGGGAGCTTTGGGTTGTTTGGAATGCTGCCATTTGGCTGGAGCAGGAACGGATTCACAGATACTTCCTCCATCACAAGAAAATGTAGTTTGTACATGATACCGCAGCAAGGCCTAATTGGTTTACTCGGTGATGCGCAGGTATAAACTAGCCTTGTTTACAGCCAATTTTCGGAATTCTCAAAAAAATGTGTTTATTTCAAAGGATGATGCAACAGATACTGTATCCGTTTATTGTCAAAGCAAAAGCATTTGAACCATATGAAAAAATTTAACAGAAGATCATTTCTTGGCAGCAGTGCCTTGTTGTCGTTTGCCGGGCTATTTGGGGCGGTGCCCGCGTTAGCCAAAAACAGCAAGAAACCGAAAGGGGATTTTGTGCACCATGTCTACTTTTGGCTGAAAAACCCGGAATCTGCGCAGGACAAGGCGAAACTCATCGAGGGGCTGAATACCCTGAAATCCATCAAACCCATCCGCCTGGCTCGCATCGGAGAACCTGCCGGCACCAACCGCGATGTGATCGAGAATGGTTACCAAGTGTCATGGCTGCTGTTTTTCGACAACCTGGCCGATCAGGAGGTTTACCAAAAGCATCCAACCCACTTGAAGTTTGTGGAAAACTACAGCCACTTATGGGAGAAGGTGGTTGTCTACGATTCTGTGGATGTATAAGCCCAGGTAAACAAACCACAAAACAGAAGAGTCACCTCAGCGGGTGGCTCTTCTGTTTTATAGCGGCAGCTTCAGGTCTTCTACCAGCCTCCCGATGGGGTATAGCTGGTGCGTGTACTCGTAGTGCGGGGAGTTGCGGTACACGAAGTCCAGTTGGGCACGGGCGCTTTTGGCAAACTCTGGGTCCTGCTTCTTGCGGTCTTCGAGGCGCTGGCGCAACGCGGGGTCCTGCTTTAGGTATTCTGCTGCCAGGTCCTCAAAAACATAGCTTGAGAAATACTCTTTCTGCATCAGGATGGAATCGAAAAAGTTCCAGTTGAAGTAAGAGTCCACGGCCTGCGGCTCCAGCACTTCCACTACAAAGCGGTTGGCGGGCTGGTTCAGGTATACCACATAATCGCCTTTGTAAAACGGACGGGCCATGCGCTTGGTCTCCACCTGCACCCCGCTGTGCAGGTAGTGCCCTTCGTAAGGGCGCGGACTCGTTTTGTAATCGGTGATGTAGTAAGTGTCTAGCGTGAGGGTTGTATCCCTTTTTAGCTGCCGAAGCTCTACCTGATCCGTTTTCAAACGATCGATCACTTCATGCCAGGCTTGCGGGATGATATAGGCAACGGGTTTCTGCACCGTGACGGTTGGCGTAAACGCATCGTAATAGTTGATCATGCGGCTATACGGCGACTTTCGGTCATAATATAGCCTCTCCAAGCCACTCACTTCGCTTAGTTTATACTTGGCCGCATACCCTTTGAATGGTACTTGACTTACCTGCGTGGTATCCAGTTTCCAGTCGAGCGGGAAAAGCTTTTGCTGTACTGTCTGGGCTTTGGCTTGTGCCCGCAGTGTGCCGATCTCCGCCGCGTCGCGGTGCACCGTTTCGATCATGTTTTCCATCAGCTTGTAAGTGGCCTGTACCCGTTGGTTGAAGGGCTTGAGCATATGCGTTTCGGGCACAAAGCCAATGGTGTTATAGAGGGCGGTATAGCCGGTGGCATAACGCGGCGACTCCATAAAGCCAATTATACCCTCGTCGGGGGTGTCTCCGGCGTGGTTCATGTACGGAACCATCGGGAACTCGTCCTGTTGCATGCCTGCATACAGGGCAGGCACCATTTTGCCCGACAGGTACCGTGCCAGGGTGGGGTGTAGCTTGTTGTGCTGCGTAGCGATGAGCGTCATCACGTGCTGGTAATCGGCGCCGTTAGAGGTATGGTTGTCCATGAACACATCTGGGTCCCACT
Organism: Pontibacter sp. CAU 1760; assembly: GCF_054482735.1. Lineage (NCBI taxonomy): Bacteria > Pseudomonadati > Bacteroidota > Cytophagia > Cytophagales > Hymenobacteraceae > Pontibacter > Pontibacter sp. CAU 1760. Next base: position 132,796 of record NZ_JBTLRL010000008.1, on the reverse strand, counting down.
CCCGGAAGATCTGGTGAAAGGTCTGGGCGTTGCGCGAATCCGTCTTGATGAAGTCACGGTTCAGGTCGAGGTTGCGGGCATTGCCCCGGAAACCGTAGCTCTCCGGGCCGTTTTGGTTAGTACGGGTATGACTGTTCCGGTTTAAGGCGCCTCCGATGTTGTAGACCGGGATGATAGCTAACACCACGTTATCCAACTGCTTGCGTCGTTTCTTGTCCTGCAGGTAATCGCGCACCAAAAGCATGGTCGCGTCTATGCCTTCGGGCTCGCCGGGATGGATGCCGTTTTGGATCAGCAGAACACGCTTATTTTTCCGGTGTATAGAAGCCGGGTCGAAATCCCTGCTCGTAGAGACCACTACCAGGTGCAACGGGCGGCCCACATCCGTCATGCCGTAGGGCATCATCTTTACCTCCTCGTAGGCATCGTCCAGTTGCTGGTACCAGTTGATGGCTTCATCGTAGGTGGCGGTTTGGTTGCCGTTGCCCTTTTCATAGGGGGTGAGCAAGGCAGGTTTTTCGGGGCCGGGGGAAGCTGTTGTTAAAAGTGCAGCCAGGAGTAGTGTCGTGAGCATCTGTTCTGAATTGTTGCAACTGTAATGTTACCAATTTTCCCCCGGAAATGGTAACGAACACGCCTTTTAGGGTATGATCAGGCGCACTGCATTGGGAACTGCGTAGTTTTTCCGTAGCACAAAAAAGCCTCGGAACTGATCGAGGCTTGGTATACATTTCCGGAAGAGAGTGTTAGATCACGATCCGGCTAAACCGGCTGCGGTACTTGTCGCCCGGGAATAACTTCCCGTCGAGGCTGTGTTTGCCCGGCCCCACAAAGTATAGCGAAAAGAACAGCATAGCCGACTGCAGCGCATGAGCATAGCCATTAAACGAGTCCCCATTTGTCAGGTGCCAGGCAAGGGCGATCAGCATGGTGAAAAGCAGTAACAGGCAAGCCGGTCGCCAGAAGAGGCCCAACACCAATAGAAAACCACCGGCCACTTCCGCAAAGCCAGCCAAAAAGCCCCAAACCGCAGGTGCAAACGAAATGCCTACCATTTGCATGGTATGGCCCAGCTGCTGCCATGTCTCCGGTCCGCCGGCCAACTTTGGCCAGCCGTGCAAAATGAACAACGTGCCGATGCCTGAGCGCAGGAGCAGCAGGCCGATGGCCCTGTGAGAGTAGTTGGGACGGATAAATGACATAGAAGCAATAATACGTATTTCTACCTAATATTGCAATGGGTTAATATAGCAGAATGCGCTTTACAAGTGTGTTGGCCGGTATATTGGCAGGGCTGTACTTCCCCTTATTTTTGGAATCCTGGGGCAGGTTGGTGTCCTCCAGCACAAAGCTCATCCCGCTTTCCTCTGAGATAGCCACCAGGTTGCCCTCGGCCAAGGCCACGGTACCGATGGGGTATGCCGCTTTCACTTCGCTGTATTTAGAGCCCAGGCCGATACCCTTTGCCGTTTTAAAATCATTGCTCAGGATGTTAATGCGCCATACACGGCAGTCCGGCTCACAACGCTGCTCTATAAGCAGGCCTTGCTGCTGGCCAGAGGTGCGCAGCAGGTATGCCGTAGACTCCATTCCCTCCTGGCGCAGCAGCGTATCCTGCACTACAGTTCCCGCTGGCACTTCCTGGCGCACCTGCTCAATGGGCATCCCGATCCGGATGTTGCCGACACGGCCCTTGGCGATGACCAGGGTGGCAGGGTCCGGTGCGGTAGTGGTTTCATGGGCTACGCCAGGCGTAGCTTCAGATGCTGTGGCTGTTTCGGTGGCGGCTTCGTCGTTCTGCGAGAGGCAGGCGGCCATACCCACGCCCAGCAGTACCGCGTATAGTATATTTCTTATAAGCATGGCAGTAGCGGTTCGTATCTTTGTTAGCTTAAACCTTGTCCTGCAGGTGCAGGTTGTAGTATATTAGCATCTATTATAAAATCGTTTCTTTAATTATACATCAACTTAAAATATTAAAATGGCTAAACCATTAATTCTGGTTTCAAACGACGATGGCATTACAGCACCGGGCATCCATACCCTTGTGCGGATCGCCATGAAGGTAGGGGAGGTAGTAGTGGTAGCGCCAGATAGTCCGCAATCGGGTATGGGGCACGCCATCACCATTGGCAATACCCTGCGCCTGGACCGGTCTATCGCGCTGGAGGACCTGGGCGTGGAGGCCTACGAGTGCTCGGGCACACCCGCCGACTGCGTGAAACTGGCCAAGCACCACGTGCTGAAAGACCGGAAGCCTGACCTGGTAGTGAGCGGCATCAACCACGGTTCTAACTCCAGCATCAGCGTGCTCTATTCTGGTACCATGTCAGCGGCCATCGAGGCAGCCATCGAGGGCCTGCCTTCGATCGGTTTCTCCCTCTGCGACTATGGCCATGAGGCCGATTTCTCACATACCGAAAAATTCATCGAGCAGATTATCCGCCAAGCCCTGCAGCACCGTATCCCGGAAAACACGGCCCTGAACGTGAACCTGCCGAAGAAGAGCGATGAGCCGGTGAAAGGCATCAAGGTATGCCGCCAGGCACACGCCAAGTGGCAGGAAGAGTTTGACGAGCGCCTGGACCCACGGAACCGCAAGTACTACTGGATGACGGGCAGTTTCGTGAACTTCGACAAAGGCGAGGATACCGATGAGTGGGCGTTAGTGAACAACTACGTGTCAATCGTGCCCTGTCAGTTCGATATGACGGCGCACCATGCCATCCCGATCCTGAACGAAGGCTGGGAGTTTTAGCAGATTGCCTACGCCTAAAAGTACAAAAGTCTGCGCTACAGCATTTGGTTGTGGCGAAGACTTTTTTTGTAGGGTGGGGTTGTGTCAGGTGCGCTATCTGATAGCAAATCGAACTGGAATTGTATACTTCACGCGAACCGTTTCACCATTCTGCTGCCCCGGAGACCAGTTGCCGCTGGTAAGTTCAACTACCCGGCGGGCCTCCTCGTCGGTTTCAGGGCTCAGGCGCTTAACCGTTGTAACATCCGTGACCGTGCCATCTTTCTCGATCACAAAGGTGATGACCGTTATACCCTCGACGCCTGCTTTGCGGGATTCCTGTGGGTATTCGATGTGTTCCCCCAGGAACTGCATCAGCGCCTGTTCCCCGCCTTTAAACTGAGGCATTTGCTCTACATAAGCATAAGCCTTGTCAGCATCAATCGTATTTTCAATGTTGCTTTTTTCTGTTTTCAGCACCGCAGCAGTTGGTTCATCCTCGGTAGTACAGGATGTAGCGGTGAGGAGGCAAAGCATCATGCCCCCTACGAAACTTGATTTTAGGCTGCTTAACTTTTTCATGGTGTATGGTTTTAGGTATAACATGTGATATTCTTTGGGCAATAGCTTTCCTGGCGTGGCCTGCGGCCGCGCAAAAAGGCGTCAGATACAGGTATGCTAGTTCATCTCGAACCGAATGGGGAGGGTATACCGCACAGGTACTGCTTTGCCGTTTTGCTTGCCGGGTGCCCATTTGCCCTCCATCAGCTGCACCACACGCAGGGCTTCTTCGTCGGTGCCCTGCCCCAGTTTTTTGAGAACTTCAACTTCTTCTAAATGGCCATCAGGCTGCACGATAAAACTAATCACGACCAATCCTGATAGTCCGGCCTCCTTGGCGGCGGTCGGGTAGCGGATGTGCGTACCTAAAAACTGCATCATGGCTTGCTCGCCACCCTCAAACTGGGGCATCAGCTCGACATAGGTATAGGGCCTTTCCTGCGGGCTGCGGGCTCCTTGCTTGATGGCTGTGCCGTTCTTTGGCACTTTGCCATTCGAGGCAGGAGGTAGGGCTGCTGCATTAGGAGAGGCAAGCTGTTGCGAGGAAAGCGAAACCAGGAGCAGGGCAAACAGAGGGAGCGAGAGCAAAGGCTTCAGCCAACCGCTTTTCTGCCCGTTTTTTTGGAGCATGTGTAGCCGCTGCAATACCTGCGGCTTCTGGAAATGGCTGCCAACAGGCAACCCCATGTTAAAAAGCACCTCCTTTGAGAGTAGGGTACGGTATGCCTGCGGCTGATAATGCTTCAACACATGGGCATCCGCCTGAAACTCATGTACGTTGCGCAGTTCTTTCTTCAAAAGCCAAAGGAGCGGGTTAAACCACCAAGCAACGCTCAGAAGCTCATAAAACAGGATATCGTAGGTATGGCCCAGGCGCACATGCGAGAGCTCATGCGTGAGTACCTGCTGCTTTTCGGTTGCGCTGAGTTGTTCGTGCGTGCCGAGAAACACGGTGTTCAGGAACGCGAAAGAGGTATGCCCCCGGGGCAACTGCACCACCCGGGCTCCTGCCACGTCATGCTCCATGCTGGTCGCTTTCCGTTTGAGTAACCGGATTTGAAGGAGCTGCCTGGCCAGCTTCAGGGCGAGCAAGAAAGTTACTAACAGGTAAAGGCCTAGCAGTAGCTTTGCCGGTGCCAGGGGGATACCATGGATGGGCTGCTTTGCCGCTGTGATGGTAATAGCATTCAATTGGATAGTTTGCAACGTGTGCAGCATGTCGGCTTCCGGGAAAAGGAGGGAGGGCCAGCTTACCAGCGGAAACACTAACGCTGCCAACGGAGCTAGCAGCAGGTAGAGCCGGTTGAACCGGAAGCTGTTCTCGTGCCGCAAAAGGGCATAGTAAAACAGGTATAGCACAAGCAGGCCCACGCCGGACTTCAGTATAAAACTAGCGGTTGCCTCCATCTTTCGGATCCTCCTGCTCCGGTTCTATGTCTTTTTTTACGTGCTGCAGTAGCGCATCCAGTTCCTGCACGTTCAGGTTATTGTCTTTCGCGAAAAACGACACCAGCTTCTCAAAAGATCCGCCGAAATATCCACCCATAAAGTTCTTGAGGAAGTCGCTTTTGTACTTGTCCTGGGCCACTAACGGGAAGTAGCGGTGTGATTTCCCGAACGCCTCGTGCCCCACAAAGCCTTTCCCCTCCAGAATGCGCACAATCGTGGAAACTGTATTATAGGCTGGTTTTGGTTCAGGCAATTGTTCCAAGATATCCTTCACAAAGGCTTGGCCCAGTTGCCAGAGCACCTGCATGATCTCTTCCTCTGCCTTAGTTAGTTCTTTCATAGGTGTAAGCATTGGCTTATCTAATTTACAACTATATACTTAGTTTTAAAACTAAAAGTTTAGTTATCTCAATCAAAATAAAAGGGCTCTGGTTATAGAGCCCTTTTATTTTGATTGAGATGTTACAGGTAGGCGCTGTTTTGCTCGAGGTTCGGGTTAGCGTCAATCTCACGTTGCGGGATAGGCAGGATGAGTCTCGGCGAATCCCAGGACAGGTTGCCAACCGTGCCTTCCAGGCGTTTCACATCGTGCAGGGCCAGGCCCTCCAGAGCAAGCTCACGGCGTCTTTCCTGCAGGATGTCGGCTAGCGCAACAGCTGTGAGCGGTGCCAACTTGGCGCGCTGACGGATCACGTTTACGTCGGCCAGAGGCGTTGCACCCACCGCGCTGTTCATCCGGAAATTAGCCTCTGCCCGAACCAGGTACATTTCAGCCAGCCTTACAACCGGGATGTTCGTGAAAGGGTCCTGGTACTTGCCGTTGCGAAGCACACCGTCAGCATCCACATAATAGATGTTCAGGCGATCATCTCCTGCAGGGTACATCGACAGGAATGCTGGCGCCAGATCCACATCACCACGGCCCTGGCCGTTGATGTTCGCGTAGAAAGTAGCCAGGCCGTCGTTAGCAGAACCGGCATTGCTTTGCGCATTTTGCTGGATCGCGAACACATACTCGCCAATATTTGAACTGTTGTTGAACACGTTGGAGTAATTTGTGGCCAGCGTATACTCTGCCGACTCAATTACCCGGTTAGCCTCTGTCAAAGCTTCGCTGTATTTCTTCTGCTGCAGGTATAAGCGGGCCAGAAAAGCGCTCGCTGTATAAGTGGTGGCCCGTGTGCCGTTCGTTTCTGGCAAAAGGCTCTTCGCCTGGGTCAGGTCTTCCAACGCCTGGGCATATACGGCGGCTACCGAGGCACGCGCTACTTTGTCCGATTCAGTGATGGATACGGTTGGCTCCAGCACTAATGGCACTCCCAGGTTAGCGTTAGGGTCGCCGGCATTGTAAGGCAGGCCATACAAGCGAACAAGCTCAAAATACACGGCCCCTCTGATGAAAAGCGCCTCCCCCAGGATTCTGTCTTTCACATCTTCATCCTCCACTACATCAATGTTAGCGATGATGTTGTTGGTGATGTTGATGGCGTTATAAGCCACGATCCACGTTCTGGAAGCCTCCGTGTTTTCAGCAGTGATGTTCTTGGAAAACAACTGGCGATAGCCCAGGAATGTACCTGTCCATTGGATGTTGGTACCCGAAGCGGCCATCAGCTCGCTCACCAGGTTGAGGTTGGTGCCGTAAAGCGCTCCATTCTGTAAACGCTCGTAAGCGCCTATCAGGGCGGTTTGCACGCCCTGGGTAGTGGTGTACACCTGATCTGATCCGATGGATTGCTGTGGGTCAATATCAAGTTTCTCATCGCAAGCCGAAAAAAGGGTCATCGCGCTGAGCGCGGTGATGCCTATGGTTCTGCTAAAGTTTTTTATGAATTTCATCTGGATTTTGCTGTTAGTTGAAAGGGATTTAGAAACCAAAGTTCACGCCGAACGCAATTGTCTTGGGCTGTGGGGCGGTATAGAAGTCCGTGCCCGCGCCAACGTTAGACCGCTGTGCCGAAGGACCTGTGCCCTGGGTGTTCACTTCTGGGTCCCAGCCATCGTAGTTGGTGATGGTGAAGAAGTTCTGCGCCGTCATGTATACCCGGATGCTGGACATAAACGCCTTGCTGGCCACGCTGCCAGGCACCGTATAACCCAGCGTCAGGTTTTTGCCGCGCAGATAAGAGCCTCCCGTAATCCATCGGGAGGAAGTGCCGGTACCGTTGCCGTCCAGGAAGCGGAGTTCCGGCACGCTGGTAATGTCACCGGGGTTCTGCCATCTGTTCAGCTGATCGGCTGTCTGGTTGTCCAGGTAGTCGAAGTTGGCTGACTGGAAGCGGCCTGCGTTGTTATAGATGTCGTTGCCATACACAAACTGCAACAGGATGCTCAGGTCAAATCCTTTATAAGCAAAATTGTTGATCACACCGCCCGTGTAATCCGGGTTTGGATTTCCAACCACCTGGTTAGCGGCCGCACCGTAATTGTCGGTTGTCTCGTCGCTGCCCTCTTCCAGGAAGTAAAGCGCATTGCCGTTCTGCGGGTCCACCCCGGCGTATTTCTTGGTGAAGAACACCCCGATTGGCTGGCCCTCAATGGCGCGGTTAATCCCCGAAGTGATCACCTGACCGTCCAGGTCGGTGATCTCATTGCGGTTTCTGCTATAGTTCAGCGTAGTAGACCAGTTAAACTCCCCTACCAGGTTGCGGGTAGTCAGGCTCAGTTCAACACCCTTGTTTTCCAGCTTGCCTACATTCTTGGTGATGTTCGTGAAGCCGGTAGTGGCAGGTACCTGCACGTTCAGCAGCAGGTCCTCAGTGTTTTTCTGGTAATAGTCCAGCGTACCGGAAATGCGGTCGTTAAAGAATCCGAAGCTGATACCGGCGTCGAACTGGCGGGTGGTTTCCCATTTCAGGTCCGGGTTGTCTACCGATACCGGCACAATACCGGAAGTACCGGCATACGAGATGCCCGAGTAAAGGCCCCGCGAGGCGAAGTTGCCGATCTCCTGGTTACCCGTTACACCGTAGCTGGTCTTCAGTTTCAGGAAGCTCAGGAAGTCGATGCCCTGCATAAAGCTTTCGTCTGAGATAATCCATCCCAATCCCACAGCCGGAAAGAAGCCATACTGGTTATCAGCACCAAAGCGCGAGGAACCGTCGATACGCCCGCTTAGGGAGAACAGATACTTGTTGAACAACTTGTAGTTGGCTCTTGCAAAATAAGACAGCAATGAGTTAGCTGTAGCAGACGAAGAACCCGCCGTGATGTCTGAGGCGCTTGCCAGTTTCTTAAAGCTGTCGTTCGGGAAACCCTCACCGGCTACATAAGTTTCGTCGGTGTTGCTTCGCTGATAGCTCATGCCTGCTGTCAGGTCCAGGTCGTGGTTCTCGCCGAACGCCTGTGAGTAGTTGAAGAAGTTGTTGGTGGTGTAGTTTGTCACCGTTACGTTTCTTTTCTCACCTGATCCGGACGGAGCGCCGCCCTGCGTCTCACTGCCCTGGAAAGCATCTTCATCCTGGTTCAGGACGTCAAGGCCAAACTCACTTCGGAAAGTAAGGTTCGAGAGGATGTCGTAGGCGCCGTATACTTTGCTGATGTTACGGTAAACAGTGGCATTGCTGTAGGCGTCTCTTGCCTCGATCAAACCATTGTAGTAAATCGTGTTGGCGTTCAGGCGGCCGGTAGCCGGGTCAATCACGGGCTGTATCGGCGCTAGTGCCACAATTTGCAGCGGAGTGGCAAAGGCGTTGTCGTTAGCTACCCGGCGGTTCTCTGTTCTGGCCAGGTTAAAGTTAGCGCCGAAGGTTAGTTTGTCTGTCGCGCGATGGTCAATGTTCACGCGGCCACTGTAACGCTTGAACGCGTTCTTGATCAGGATACCCTCCTGGTCGCTGAAAGAGCCACCCACGTAGAAGGTGGTTTTGTCGTTACCGCCGCTTGCCGAAACATTGGCTTCCTGGTACTTGCCTGTGCGAAACACCTCTTCCTGCCAGTTCGTGTTAACCGGGCTTCTCCACTCCGGTAAAAAGAAATCCAGGGCGTCTTCCTGGTCGGCGAAAAAGCCGGCGTTTATGTAGAAATTGATCGTCTCTGAACGCTCGAAAGACTCTTTCAGCAACTCCAGGTATTGCGGTCCATCCAGGAATTTTACCTTGTTGGTTGCCTTGCTTACACCCGCAGAGTAACCAACGTTGATCTTGGTCTTTCCGGCAGTTCCTTTCTTTGTCGTGATGATGACCACACCATTGGAGGCGCGGGAACCGTAGATGGAGGCCGAGGAGGCATCTTTCAGGATGTCGATCGAGGCGATGTCGTTCGGGTCCAGGTCTGCGAGTGGGTTTGTCGGCTCGTTGTTGCCGATACCCTGGTTTTCCGATGTGATCGGAATGCCATCCACCACGTAAAGCGGCTGGTTGCTGGCCGAGATAGAGGCAGAGCCACGGATACGCACCTTGATGCCCTGGCCAACCTTTCCGCTGCCCGACTCAATTTGCACGCCAGCCGCACGGCCCTGCAGCGCCGACTCCAGGCTTGGGGTAGGAATGTTCTCCAGGTCCTCGCCGGATACACTGGCAATAGAGCCTGTCACATCTCTTTTTTCCTGCGTGCCATACCCCACCACCACAACTTCTTCCAGTTGTTTCTGGTCGGTGGCAAGCCGTACGTTAACGGTGCTGCGCCCATTCACAGGCACTTCCTGCGCCAGCATCCCGACAAACCGGAACACCAGGGTCGCGTTTGCGCCCACATTCAAACTATACTCACCGTTTATACCGGTTGTAACGCCGTTAGTGGTACCCTTCTCAAGCACAGTTACGCCAGGCAGCGCCGAGCCATCGGAGGCTGCGGTCACACGACCTGAAACAGTTTGAGCCTGGGCTAACACGCTGCTTACCAACGCGAACACCAGTAGAAAACTCAACAGTACATTTTTCTTCATGTTAGATTTTAATTAGGTGGAAGTTTATTAAAAGACGTCGCCAGAAACCCAGGAAAAGGCTGGGATAATGCTGCTTAACCCGTTTATGGCAGAAATGTTTGGCAATTTACTGCACAATGTCATAACATCATAATTGAAATTTAAACAGATTCGCAAAAAATGCACTGGATTGATGCAGAAAGCATAATAGAAGGGAGGCAAGGCATAAGCCGAGAGTGGGAGAGGAACAGGATTCTATACCGTGCTAAAGGCATCTCGCATCCGTAAACGCGCTTTTTTACTTGAAATACTGCATCTGAGGTATATATGTTACCTCAAGGGGGATTTAGTGTGCTTTGCCAGCAGGTGCACCGACAGGTAGCTGTTGCCGCCGTCTATCTCCGGTTGCCAGCCCATCTGCTTCAGCTCCCTCCGGATAAAGCGGTTGAGCAGGCCATGGGCCACAAGTACTGTAGTGCCGGTTTTGCTTGCCTCTGCCGCCAGTATTTCGGCACATTGGCGGGCCCTGTGCCTGGCTTCCCGGTACGTTTCGATGCCTTTGCTGTTAAACCCTAAAAACCAGAGCACGCGCGCCGCAACAAGCCAGAGCGTAATCGGCAAGCGCACATAGGGCAGCGTGAATATCCTGCGCTCAAACTCCCTGAACTGATGCTCGACGCGCAGCATCACCTGTTCCCCGAAAATTGCCTTGGCCGTAAGCTGGGAGCGGAGCAGTGTGCTGCAAAAAACCTGGTCGATATCCTTGTAGGGGATGGCTTCGTGCTTTAGGACGAATTCCTCCACCTGAGCGGCATCGTAGTCCGTGACGAAATGCTGGGCCGCCGAGGCATTAAAAAAACCCTGCCTTGATACCAGGGGGCGGGCATGCCGGATGAGGAATACCCGGCAGAGCGGAAGCGAAACAGGAGGGGGGGGCGTTTCCAAAGATGGTTTTCTAAGTTATTGGTATACGATCACGGCGTCAAACTTTCGGCCTGAGACCTGATAACCTTTCAAAGGCAAATCACCTTCCTTTACGGTATACGGGTGGAAAGGAGTTTTTATACCTGCCCAACTGCCGTGAGGTCCGGGAACACGCGCTGCCTGATCTCCGCCCACTCCGTCCGCAGAATGCTATAATAGATCGTATCACGGCGCCTGCCGTCGTGCATGAGGGTATGGCTGCGCAGGATGCCTTCTTCGGTGGCCCCGATCTTGAGCATGGCGCGTCGGGAGCGTAGGTTCAAAGCGTCGGCCTTTAGCTCCACACGTTCCATCTGCAGCGTTTCGAACGCGTACTGCAGCAACAGGAACTTACATTGCCTGTTCAGGCCGCTCCCCCGAAAGCTCTCTGCTAGCCAGGTCCAGCCAATCTCCAGCCGTTTGTCGGGCACCGAGATATTGCCGTAACTGCTGCTGCCTGCCAACTTGCCTGTCGCTTTGTGCATCACCATAAAAGTATAGCGTGCGCTCTGGGCATACCCTGCTTGCACAGTATCCACCCAAGCCTCCAACTCCTGCTGGCTGCTGATGCGGGTAACCATATAACGCCAGATTTCCGGGTCCATCGCAATTTGTTGCAAGGCGGGGATGTCTGATTCCCGGAAAGGGCGGAGCTGCACACAGGCATTTTCTAAAACAGGGACATTGTCGAATTGGATCATGGGAGAAACGCTTGATAACACAGCAAACAGCAATCCCTAAAGATAGCCACTGAAGTTATGGGATAAAATCACGGCTGAAGATTTTAGAGATTAATAAATCAGGCTTGTGGCTTAAATACACCGTATTTCATGCATTCTTTTCAAGCCGGCACAACCCTGTTTCGTGACATTGCGTTTTAGCTAAATATTATGAGATTATATTAACTATATAAAGGAATTATCCAATTAATGATACGCAAGCTGTAAGCCTTTCAGGATGAGTTGCTTTATGCGGGTATCTCTTCCTGAATCTGCTGATAACGTGAAGGTGTTTGTCTCAGATCCCCAGATGATTTACACAGCTTGTTGCATAATCCTCGTTGATGCACGCTTTATTATTCACAAAGAATTAGTCTGACCAGGAGGAGGTGGAAGCGCTGTACCTCCTTGCCTGATCTGGTTGATACATCATAAACTTAAAGACAAAAGATAACACACATGGAAGCACATCACCTTTCAAAAATTTTAATGACAACCGACACGGTTGGGGGCGTATGGAATTATACCCTCGAGCTCGTACGATCACTGGCTCCATTTGGCACGCACTTTCACCTGGCTACCATGGGGGCCGCCCTCACCGAGGCACAACGCGAGCAAGCCCAGGAGCTAAACAACCTGACCCTGCACGAAAGCACTTACAAGCTGGAATGGATGGAAGACGCCTGGCAGGATGTGGAAGATGCCGGCCAGTGGTTGCTTACCCTGAAGGATACCGTGAAACCAGACCTGGTGCACCTAAATGGCATGGTGCATGGCGCGCTGGAATGGGGAGTGCCTGTGGTAGCGGTGGTGCACTCTTGCGTGCTTTCGTGGTGGAAAGCCGTGAAGGGCGAAGAGACTCCGGCAAGCTGGCAGCAGTATAAGAAGCTGGTAACGCGCGGCCTGCAAGCCGCTGATTTGGTGGTGGCGCCTACGCAGGCCATGATGAACCAGGCAGAGGCCCTTTACGGGCCATTTAAGTCCCGCACCGTTATATATAATGGGCGTGCCCAGAGCAGCTACCAGTTTGGCACCAAGGAGCCTTTCGTGTTCAGTATGGGCCGTGTCTGGGACGAAGCCAAAAACATCTCGATGCTGGCGCATATCGCCTCTGACCTGTCCTGGCCAGTATACATTGCCGGCGACGAACGCCACCCGGTTACAGGCAAACCAATTGATTTGGAAAACGTGCACTTCTTAGGGCAGTTAACGGAGAAGGAAGTGGCAGACTGGCTCTCAAGAGCTTCAATCTATGCGCTGCCGTCTAAGTACGAGCCGTTTGGCCTGACCATTCTGGAAGCGGCCATGTCGGGTTGTGCGTTGGTGGTGGGCAAGACAGAGAGTCAGGCTGAGATTTGGGGAAATGCCGCCCGCTACGTAGACCCGAACAGTGCCGATGAACTGCGCGATACACTGCAAAATCTGATCCAGGACGAGTTTGTGCGCAATGTGTTAGGCTGCCGTGCCGTGAAGCGCTCGCATGGTTACACCGCAGACCCGATGGGACAGGACTACGATCATGTGTACAGGCAACTGGTTAAGGTGAAGGAAATTGCATAATCGCTTTTGCGGTTTTGTTGTTATTTTATAAAATTTTATATTTAAGTCTGTATTCGGAGATGCAGCTACCTGAAGTTGAAATATGGACCGATTTGGGCGAGCATTTCGTATACCACAAGAGGCTGGTATTCAGCTAACCGTCTCACATGAAATAGATTTTGTCTTGATTTTGCTTTCCGGGACATAGAAAATCTTGAAAGCCCCGTATATAGGGGCATTCCTGATACTAAACCGATTTCTTTTAGCGCATAGGCATTGGGAGGTCCTGTGCCTGAAAGAGAACCATAAACTACTCTGTAAGCATGAACATAGTTATATTAGGCTTAGCTATTTCGTCGAGCCAAGCTGGTGGCCACACCACCATCTACCGGAATTTACTGAACGAATTACACAAACAAGGTCACCAGGTACTCTTTCTGGAGCGCGAGGTTCCTGCCTACGAAGTGAAAGGCAAGCTTTCGGAAAGCGTCTTTTGTGAAACGGGCGCTTACAAATCCCTGAAAGATCTGGAGCGCTTCACCGAGCAGGTGCGGGACGCTGATATGGTGATCCTAGGGTCTCGTGTATCCGAAGGAATTAAAGTGGCTGAGTGGGTCTTGCAGACAGGGCAGGGCATCCGCGCTTTCTACGACCTGGACACGCCTCTTACGCTGGCAAAACTGGCGCAGAAAAATTGCGATTACCTGAGCCAGGAGCTCATCCCACAGTTCGACTTATACCTCTCTATCACCGGTGGCCCCAACCTCGAGGTGTTGGAGAAAAAATACGGGGCCCAGAAAGCGCGTCCTTTTTATCGCACCGTGGACGCTGCATTGTTTTACCCTGAGTTCAGGGAAAAAATTTGGGACCTGGGTTACCTGGGCCGCTTCTCTGAGGACAGCCAGCCCCAGCTAAACAAACTGATGCTGGACGCTGCCCAACAATGGCCTGATGGCCGGTTTGTGGTGGCTGGTACGCAGTATCTGACCATTGTGGAATGGCCCTCGAATACTAAATACAGCCAGCAATTACAGGAGCCGGATCACCGGAAGTTCTTCAACAGCCTGCGTTTTGCCTTGCAACTCACACCTCCCGAGATGGAAACTGCTGCTTATGCGCCAAGCCCCCAGTTATTAGAGGCGGCAGCCTGTGGCACCCCTATCATCTCGAATCACTGGGATGGACTGGACGATGTGTTTAAAATCAACTCGGAAATACTGGTTTCTACCTCCTCACAGGATACCTTGAGCTTCCTGCGCGAGATCTCAAAATCTGAGCGCAAGCTCATTGGGGAGCGTGCCCGCAAGAAAGTGCTTTCGCACCACATAGCTGCTTGCCGTGTCAAGCAACTCATGACGTATGCCGAGGAACTGATGACACTGGACGGAGAGCATGGGGAATTAACCTATGAAACTGCCTGATTGTATTTAAAGCCATAAAAAGGCTCTGTTCCGATTAAAGAAATTGGTTTACCAGGTAAGATGATGCAACTGCTTCATCCGCCTGATCCGGTATAAAGTACAACGCCTGCTAAATATTTAGCAGGCGTTGTACTTTATACCGGATTATGGTAAACTTACTTCCTGAACCTGTTTGTCACGATTATGAAAAAAACCGAGCGCTTACAGCACAGTTGGAAGAGGAATTTCCTTCGATGGGTCTCCTGTATGTTAATTGGTGTTGCGCTTCATGCGTGTGCCCCTTCCATCCATTACCTGGGCGATACCTACGCCCCGAGCCAGGAAGTAGAGGTTTACTATGACCAGGGCGATGTGCGGCGCGAGTACAAGGTAATGGGCAAAATGACCAACGACCAGATTCTGGATTATGACGTGGAGGCGGTGAAAGCGAAGATGATAGAGAAGGCAAAGCAGTCAGGTGCCGACGGGATTGTGTTCACCGACTTGGGTGTGCAGAAGTCTGAGCTGGATGGCAGCGACCGATTATCTGTAAAGGCGATGCTCATCAAGTTCTTATAATTCTGAAGAGGCATTCCGTTAGTTTTTGCCTCCCTAACAGTGAAGCATACTTTGTGCTTCAGACACATTATTTTAAATGAACGTCAACGCCTGCTACTTTAAAAGCGGGCGTTGACGTTTGTGCCGGATATCTTTAAACATGCCTCAAGCTCAATCTAAATAATGAAAAACAATACGCATACCCCCGCCCCCTGGAAAGTACTGAAATCGGAAATGGTGGTAAATGAGAAGTGGTATAAGCTACGCCGTGACCATGTGGCTTTGCCCAATGGCCTCGAGATGGACGATTACTACGTGAGCGTCCGCCCGGACGTAGTGCTTACCTTCCCGGTTACAGAGGATAACCATGTGCTTTTTGTGCGGCAGTACAAGCATGCTGCCAACGATATTTTTGTGGAATTGCCGGGTGGCGTAGTGGATGAGCACGAGATAGAACCCACTGAAGCGGCTAAGCGCGAGATGCTGGAAGAAACCGGCTATACTTCGGATGAGGTGGAAATGCTGCTCGAGGTAACCGACAACCCCACCAAAGACACCAACAAGATTTACTTCTTTCTGGCCCGTAATGTGCGCAGAGTAGCGGAGCAGGATTTGGATGATTCTGAAGCGATAGAAGTGCTGAAAGTGCCGCTGCACGAGGTGGCCGGGATGGTGATGAGCGGCCAGCTGCATGTGTCGGGCACGGTAGCCCTCTGCCTGTTGGCGCTCCGTAAGCTTGGGGTATAAGCAAAAGCCTCAGAACATTAGGCATAAAACTATTTTTAGATCTTGACTATTCAAATTATGGTTTGATGCCATCGCCAATTTACTTACGCTGAATGCATTGTTATACCCAAATTTCCCTCCCAGCAGCAAGTAATATGATGTCGTAAGCACAGTAGAAACCCATGCTCCTATGTTTATAACAGTAAGATAATCAAGTCGATACGTGCAGTAACCAGGATCCTTAAAGGATGACAAAAACCGCCTGCCTTACAAGCCTTGGCCCTCAGAAAGTCAGTACGCTCAATGCCTTCCTGTGTAAGGCACAACCCGAGTTGATAAAAGGTGAATTTTGATAAGAGGTGAATTGTAAGGCGATTCACCGGTTAGAGTCAGCTGGTTGTCATTTCATGTTCACTTGGAGGCTCGCGTTACACCAGCCAGTGCGGGTATGGCAGCGCATAGTTTAAGACACCATCGGATTGCAACAAGCTTTTTCCAGAACGGCTCCCGCGATGGATTTAGAAGAGTTGGGAACATGTGAAACAAATCTCTTGTTATGTTTGTACATTAAATGTATATACATTTAATTTGTGTTCGTATGATACCTTGAGATATGAACTCATCTAGTAGGAAAGTATCCCTGAAACCTAAAAACTAAACACATGGCAATACCCACTGAGCATAAAACTGATATACACCAGCTGATCGAGCAGCGCCAAAGCCCTCGGGCCTTTTCGGATCAGCCTGTTTCGGAGGAGCAATTGGAAACGCTGTTTGAGGCGGCCCGCTGGGCGCCTTCGTCCATGAACGAGCAGCCCTGGCGCTTTATTTATGCTACGAAAGACAACGAAGAGGAATTTGAGCGTTTGTTCAGCTGCCTGGTGGAAGGGAACAGTTGGGCAGGCAAAGCGCCTGTCCTTTTTGTGACGATCGCTAAAACGGCCTACGACCGCAACGGCAAACCTAACACACATGCCTGGCATGATGTGGGCTTAGCCACCGGTAATTTTTTGCTGCAAGCCACTGACTTGGGGTTGCACGCACATCTGATGGGCGGCTTTATGGCAGACAAAGCGCGGGAGGCCTTGGGTATACCAGAGGGGTATGAGCCCGTGGCCATGGGTGCCCTTGGGTACATCGGCGACCCGGATACATTACCGGAGCAGCTCAAAGAACGTGAACTGGCACCCCGCAAGCGCAAGCCACTCGAAGACCTGGTTTTCAGAGGAAAATGGCAGGGATAAAATTTAAATTAGGAGACTTAAACAAGTAAGTAATGAGCAAGAAAGTAATTCATAAAGCAGCAACACGCGGCCATGCCAACCACGGCTGGCTCAACTCATACCATTCCTTTAGTTTTGCCAGCTACAATAACCCAGAGCGAATGGGCTTTGGGTTGCTGCGCGTCTTAAACGACGACGAGGTGGCGGCAGGTATGGGTTTCGGGGCACACCCACACGATAACATGGAAATCATTTCGATTCCGTTGGAAGGCGAGTTGGCACACAAAGACAGCACAGGCAACAGCAAAGTGATCCGCACGAACGAAGTGCAGATCATGTCGGCAGGTACGGGCCTGACGCACTCGGAATTCAACAACTCCAAAACAGTCCCGGTGAAGTTCCTGCAGATTTGGGTGTTCCCGAAGGAAACTAATATAAAGCCGCGCTATGAGCAAAAAGCCTTCAACCCGGAAGACCGCGTGAATCAGTTACAAACGGTGGTGTCTCCGGACAAAAACTCCGATGCGATCTGGATCAACCAGGATGCCTGGTTTACCTTGGGAAGCCTGCAAGCGGGTTTCTCGGAAGCGTACAAGCTGCACCAGCCGGGAAACGGGGTTTACGCTTTTGTGCTGCAAGGCGAAGTGGAAATTGACGGGGAGAAACTGGGTAAACGCGACGGTATGGGTATCTCAGAAACAGACGCTTTCCAGATTAAGGCCTCAGGCGATGCTGAGGTGGTGCTGATAGAAGTGCCGATGCAGTAATCGCAGGATTATGATTGACCAGAGACAGCGCCCCGGCCATACATTGGCCGGGGCGCTGTTTTTAGCGCAGCTGGCGCATCACGGCAAAAGGCAATGGCGCCCATAGGGCAGCCTTTGTGTCTGCGGCCTTTAACCCCCGGTTCACCCAGTTGTTGCAGTTGTTGAGGATATGAAATTTGCCGTGGGCCTCGTAAAATGTGTCATTGGGGGAATAGCCCGAGCCAGTGATGTGCCTGTACTGGCCATTGGCCTGTTGAAACCGGGAATCGATATAAGTTACCAGTTTTCGATACTGTTCGGGGCTTAAGAGGAGCGGCTGTTGCTGCCTGGTGTGGCGGGGCGGGCCTTTCAGATACACCACATGCAAGGCAGAGGGGGTAGGCCAGAGTGCCGAACGAAGCGCAACACCCAGGGTGAGGTCGCTCCAGGACGGGGTTTCCATGTAGAAGCGGCGATCGCCCCAGCCAAAGGCCACATGGGTATAACTGCTGTCTACTTGCCGGAAATGCTGCATCGGCAACGTGTGGCGCCAATTTATGGTGCGGGTTTTAACTGGCAACACGAAATCGGTATGGATGCCGTTGGAGGTCACAAATACTTCAACCGGCTCATCGTCTGCCTGCACCTGTGCAAAGCTATTGTTGACTGAGAAACTACTGAGCACGAATGCCATGAAAAGGAACAGCGCAGCCATGCCTATTATTAGCCCAAACAGCCACGTCAATATGACGCCAATCCGGTGATACATGCCTTGCATCTTATACCATACGTAACAAAGCAAGGGTAACTCCGGAAGCCTCCTTGCTGGGGTAACATTGCTCTTTGCCTTATTCAGCAATTTTGCGGAAATTGTGGATTCATTCAGTACCAACCTTACAGATTAAAACTCACAAGAACATGATAAACACGCTGAAGCGACATTTCGCTTTGCTTGTGCTGCTGCTATGTGTACACGTAGCCGTCGCGCAGGGGCAACTCCAGTCTCCTTCGCAGTTTTTAGGCTACCCGTTAGGCCAGCAGTTCACCACTCAAAACCGCATTCTGGATTACGTAAATTACCTGGCGGCACAAGCTCCGAACCGCCTGAAGGTGAAGCCATACGGGAAGACCTACGAGGGGCGTCCGTTGGTACTGGCCTATGTCGCCTCTGAAGAGAACCTGCCCCGCCTGGAGCAGATTCAGGAGAACAACCTGCGTCAGGCAGGCTTGAAGAGCGGACAGGTGCAAGGCAGCCAGCCAGCCGTGGTATGGCTCAGCTATAACATCCATGGCAACGAGTCGGTGAGTTCAGAAGCCGCCATGCAGGTGTTGTATGATCTGGTGGACCCTGCGAATGCACAGTCAAAACAGTGGCTGCAGAACACGGTGGTAATCCTGGACCCGATGGTGAACCCGGATGGCCGCGAGCGCTATGTGCAGTGGTATCAGCAAGCCTCGAACCGCGGCGGAAACGCGTCGCCTTATGCCTGGGAGCACTATGAGCCGTGGCCGGGCGGGCGCCCAAACCACTATTACTTCGACCTGAACCGCGACTGGGCCTGGCAAACGCAGGTGGAGTCGAAGCAGCGCATGGAGGTGTATAATAAGTGGCTGCCGCAGGTACACGCCGACTTCCACGAGATGGGGGCAGAGTCGCCGTACTATTTCTCGCCAGCCGCCAAACCCTTCCACGAGAGCATTACGCCGTGGCAGCGCCAGTTCCAGAACACCATCGGGGAGTATAACCGGCAGGCCTTCGATAAGAACAACTGGCTGTATTTTACCCGCGAGAGCTTCGACCTGTTTTACCCCAGCTACGGTGATACATACCCGACTTACCAGGGCGCTATCGGTATGACCTATGAGCAGGGCGGCTCTGGCCGGGCCGGGTTAGCGTATAAAAAACAGGATGGTGATACGCTGACGTTGACAGACCGCATCACGCACCACGTGGCGGCCAGCAAAGCCACCGTGCAGGCAACCTCTGAGAAAGCAGATCAGCTAAAGCAGGAGTTCAAGAAATACTACGACAACAACCAGCGCAACCCAAGCGGCGACTATAAAGCTTTCGTGCTGAAAGTAAATGAGCAAAGTGCCGGCAACCTGAAAGCGCTGACGGCCTACCTCGATCAGCAGGGCATCCGGTATGGCTACGCTGGCAAGAGCGGCTCTGTGAAAGGGTATAACTACAGCAACGGCAAAACCGAAAACGTGCGCCTGGCGCCGCAGGATGTAGTCATCAGCATGTACCAGCCGAAATCCACACTCTTAAAAGTATTATTTGAGCCAAATGCCCGCTTGGAAGACTCCCTGACTTATGACATTACTTCCTGGGCGATGCCTTACGCGTATGGCGTGCAGGCGTATGCGCTCGAAAATAAACTGGAGCCAACGCAAAATGCCGGAACGCCTGAAGCAATCAAACTAGACGCAGAGAAGCCATACGCCTACCTGGCCCGCTGGACTAACCTGCAAGACCTCAAGTTCCTGACTGCGCTGATGCAGGAGGGTATAAAAGTGCGCCAGGCGGAGAAGGGGTTCGAGACAGGCGGCGTGCAGTTTACGCCCGGAACCCTCATCATTACCCGCACCGGCAACACAGCCAAAGGCGACAAACTGGACGAAACGGTACGGCGCCTAGCCAATGCATATGGCGTAGCGCTGCGTGCCACTACCACCGGTTTTGTGAGCAGCGGCGCAGATTTTGGCTCCGGAAGCGTGCGTTACCTGAAAATGCCGAAAGTAGCGTTGATGTCCGGGGAGGGTATCTCCCCATACGGTTTCGGTGAGGTATGGCACTACTTCGAGCAGCAGATCAATTACCCGGTTACGGTGCTCAACACGTCGTACTTCAGCAATGTGCCGCTGCATGAATTTGATGTGCTGATCTTGCCCGCCGGCTCCTATGGCCGTGTGCTGGACGAGGAAACATTGGGTAAGGTGAAAGACTGGGTAAGCGCAGGCGGTAAACTAATCGCGATGGAAGGCGCAGCCAACTACCTGGCAGGCAAGAGCGGCTTTAACCTGAAGAAGAAGGCTACAGAAGCTGAGAAGGAAAAGGACAGCACTAAAAAAGAAGACCCTTATAAGCACCTGCGCACCTATGGCAACCGTGAGCGGGAGTCGTTGCAGGATGAGGTGCAGGGCAGCATTTTCCGGGTAGACCTGGACAACACGCACCCGCTGGCCTTTGGGTACGGACCGTCTTATTTTGCGCTCATTCGCTCGGATGACACTTTCAGCTTCCTGGAAAACGGTTGGAACGTGGGCGTGCTGAAGCAGAACAATTATACCACCGGCTTTGTGGGGGCAGACATCAAGGCAAAACTGAAGGATGCATTGATTCTGGGAACGCAGAACATGGGCCGTGGGCAGGTGATATACCTGGCCGATAACCCGCTCTTTCGCGGTTTCTGGCAAAGCGGTAAGCTGCTCTTCGGCAATGCCGTTTTCCTGGTAGGTCAGCAGTAGCTAAGTCTTTTGCATAAAGGAAAGCCCCTTAACGCAGGTTGAGGGGTTTTATTTGTTTGCGTATCCTATACCGGTATGATTTACCCTCCGAGGAGGGGAGTTTTTACAGTATTGAAATTCCCCTCCTCGGAGGGGCAGGGGTGGGTTTACACAAACGAACCTTACAATTCCAACGCCAAAACCCAACAAACATTCCCGAAATCTCTGAATGCGCTTGCTCAAAGCAAAATATAGGTGCAATGCCGAAAGATGGTTACCTTAGCAGGATAGAATTCGACTACTATGAGTGTAAAAATAGGCTTCCCGGCTCCTGAGGAGCACAATGGCTATGTAGGTAATTACATAAAGCAGGCGCAAACCGACGACCTGGTGGAGGGGCTGACAGCCAGCTACGTGTTCATCATGGGGATGCTGCAGGGCCTGAACGAGGAGCAATTGCTGCACCGTTACGCAGAAGGCAAGTGGAGCATCAAAGAAGTGATGGTGCACATAATGGACTCGGAGCGGATTTTTGCTTACCGTGCCCTCCGCTTTGCCCGCCAGGATAAAACCGAACTGCCCGGCTTCGACGAGAACCAGTATGTGCCTTCCTCCAGGGCAGACGCTCGCGAAATCAACCACATCATCGCAGAGTACATCGCAGTGCGCAACGCCACCATCGAGCTTTTCAAAAGCTTTACGCCAGATGACCTGAATCAAACCGGCACAGCTAGTGGGCTAACCCTAAGCGTGCGGGCACTGGGGTACATCATCCTGGGCCACGAGGTGCATCACCTTAAAATCATTCGGGAGCGTTACCTGGTGCAGGGCTAAGCGTAGTAGAAATGGCGCGTTGCTTATAGATAGTTTTGGTGCTATATTTAGCATAACCTTTAACGCCTGAAAGCTAAGCAGGCCTCTACCAAAACGAATCATACCCTTTCCGGATGCACCTTACCCGTCGAAACACTGGCCTTTTGGTGGCCCCTTTGCTGGCGCTGCTAGTTTGGGTGCTTACGGTAGCATTGCCTTTCGAGGCCCGGACTGTCGCCTCTATCATGGCTTTCTGTCTGGTGTTCTGGATGACGGAGGTGATTCCGCTCTCGATGACTGCTTTTTTGGGAGTGCTGTTAGCTGTGATGTTGGGGATAGCCGACACCAGCACGGCCTTTCAAAACCTGGGGCACCCCATCATCCTGCTCTTTATAGGCAGTTTTTTGCTGGCCCGCTCCATGACGCGACACGGCCTCGACAAGCGCATTGCCTTGTTCATCCTGTCGCGGGCCTACTTTCAAAAGAGTTTATTTCGGTTGTTTCTGGGCTTCTCGTCCATCTCCTTTCTGCTCTCCATGTGGGTGAGCAATTCCGTGACGGTGGCCATGCTGCTGCCGCTCATGCTCGGCATTATTCAGTTGGTTGCCGCACCCGGGCAAACCAAGAATCCTTCAGCCATTTTCCTTCTAGGCATCGCTTACAGCGCCTCCATTGGCGGGATCAGTACCATTATCGGCTCACCGCCGAACCTGATTGGGGTAAACTACCTCGAACAGCAGGGCATCACCATCGACTTTCTGCAGTGGATGGTGCTGGCGCTTCCGATTGCGGTGAGTATGTATGGGCTGATGGTGCTGTACATGCGCCACTTCCTGAAGCAATGCCGCTACGATCAGCGCACGGTCCAACAGTATGTGGCTGCGCAGCAGGCCCTGCACAAACCGCTCAGCAAAGGCGAGGTGGTAACGATGGCTGTTTTTGGACTGGCTGTGGTGCTGTGGCTCCTGCCGGGTGTGTTTAACCTGGTAGGTATGGCGCAGGCCTATAGCTTTATGAGCGCTTATTTTGCCGAAAGCACGGTGGCTATACTGGCGGCCTTGTTACTATTCTTGATTCCGCCGGGGCAGGAGAATGAGGGGCGGGGCACGCTAACGGCAGAGGACCTGGTGAAGATCGACTGGGATACCATCCTGCTTTTCGGAGGGGGTATGGCCTTGGGCCAACTCGTGTTTACTTCTGGTCTTGCTGATGTGATCGGCAAAGGCATTACCGGACTCATTGATCCTGAAGAGCAACTATTACTGGTGTTTATGCTGGTGGCCATTGTGCT
Organism: Pontibacter sp. CAU 1760; assembly: GCF_054482735.1. Lineage (NCBI taxonomy): Bacteria > Pseudomonadati > Bacteroidota > Cytophagia > Cytophagales > Hymenobacteraceae > Pontibacter > Pontibacter sp. CAU 1760. The sequence goes on along the minus strand of NZ_JBTLRL010000008.1, from coordinate 109,757 downwards.
GCTACTCACCGAGATTAGCTCCAACACCGCTATAGCCATCACCTTTGTGCCCATCATCATCGGGGTGCTGCTGGAACTGGATTTGCCGCTACTGCATCCGGTGCTGGGCGTGGTGGTGGCCTGTAGCCTGGCTTTTATGCTGCCTGTTGCCACACCGCCCAATGCTATTGTGTATGGCAGCAAGCAAGTACCGATCGGGACCATGGTGCGGGCCGGTTTAGTACTGAATATCATCGGGGCCGTGGTGACAACCTTTTGGGTGATGCTTTACATGATGTGAGCGCATGTGCGTTGAAAGATTCACCAGCTTCCACGTAATCCTATTGCTACTACTAATTCTATATGAAAAATCGAAAATTATTCCGAATTGTTGTCATGGTTGCCTGCTTCCTTTTTGCGGGGCTAAACCTACTGAAGGTGGTAAAAGGGGAGCACACGACAGTGGATCTGTTCCTGATGGTGATGTTTTTTATCTTCGGGGTACTTTATGCATTTATGCTCTTCCGGAAAGACAGGCAGGTATGAGGGGTAAGGCCGTTAAGTTGTCCTCCTTTAAGGATTCTGGTTGCTGAGAACATAGGCTTATGCTCCCTTCTACTAAGTTTCTTAACAGGATGGCAGAAATTTTCTAATGGTTTTCACTAGAATCCAATAGCCCTCGGTTATCAGGCAGGGGTATAAAAGAAAAACCTAAGTATCTATACTGTTCCTTCTGAACAATCAGGTACTTAGGTTTTCAACTTTTAGCCAAAGGTATAGGTATATACGCCGCTCTATTAGCTTTGGTTTATATTTGAGTAATATATATGTGATTTTTTTAGAAAGAGAATGCCTGTTTTGATATAGTTGATTCATTATCAGCTAGTTGGTAATGCCCCTTTTGTAGTTATTCAATAAATAACAGCTTACATGGGGTCCACATCCGCTACAACACGAAGTCCTTTAAAGTCGGGGAGAAGCTTGAGGTTGAAGATGGCCTGCGCAATCTGGTGCTTTGCGGCTTTCAGATTGGTGTTCTCGCGCGGCAGCTTGATATGGATCTCCTGCAGAAACAAGTTCCGGATCTTGAAGATATACGGCACCTCCGGCCCCAGCACCTGCTGCTTGCCCATCCGGTCGCTCAGGTCCTTGGCCAATACAATAGCGGCATTTTCCGTCAGCCTTTCATCGGCGTGCTTCACCACAATTTTGATCATGCGCACAAACGGCGGGTAGTTAAAACGTAAGCGCTCCTCTATTTCATGGTCGTACAGGCTCAGATAATCATTGCTGCGCACCTTGTTAAAGATGGGCTGTAGCGGGTCACGGGTCTGGATGATCACCGAACCGGGCTTGCTTTTCCGGCCTGCACGTCCACTCACCTGCACAAACAACTGGTATGCCCGCTCGTGCGCCCGGTAATCGGGGAAGTTGATGATGGTGTCGGCGTTCAGGATACCCACCAGGCTCACATTCTCAAAGTCGAGGCCCTTGGTGACCATCTGCGTGCCCACCAGCACGTTGGTTCTGCCCGTCTCAAAATCAGCGATGATCTGCTGGTAGCTGTTCTTCTTCTTGGTCGTGTCGAGGTCCATGCGCTGCACTTCGGCGCTTGGCAGCATCAGCTTCAGTTCGTCCTCTACCTTTTCGGTGCCAAAGCCCATGCTTTTGAGCGTGGTGGCACCGCAAGCAGGACAGTCGTGGGGCATGCGCTCGTGGTAGCCGCAGTAATGGCAGCGCAGTTCGCTGTTGTACTTGTGGTACGAGAGGCTCACGGCGCAAAACTTGCACTTCGGTATCCAGGAGCATTCGTCGCAGGAAATGAACGGGGCATAGCCGCGGCGGTTCTGGAACAAAATCACCTGCTCCTGGCGCTGCAGCCGCTCCTCGATGGCCGTGAGCAGCTGGCTGGAAAAATGGCTGTGCATGGCCTTGCGCTGCTGCTCTTTGCGCGTGTCCACTAACTGTATGTCTGGAAGCTGTGCCTGCCCGAAGCGCTTGCTCATGGTTACCAGTCCCCAGCGGCCGTTTTTGGCGTTGTAATAACTCTCGATGGAAGGCGTGGCCGAGCCAAGCAACGTTTTCGCGCCCTGTAAACTGGCCATGACCAGCGATGTTTCGCGGGCGTTGTAGCGTGGGGCCGGGTCGTATTGCTTGTAGCTGGGCTCGTGTTCTTCATCTACAATCACCAGCGATAAGTCATGGAAAGGCAGGAAGACAGACGAGCGCACGCCAATCACCACCTGGAAACGGCCCGACAGAATGCCCTGCCATACCTCTGCGCGCTCATTATCTGAGAACTTAGAATGGTATACCCCCAGCTTTTCGCCAAACACCTTCATAAGGCGTGTCACGATCTGGGCCGTTAATGCAATCTCCGGGAGCAGGTATAGTACTTGCCCGCCGCCTTCCAAAGCATGTTTGATCAGGTCGATGTATACCTCTGTTTTGCCACTACCCGTTACGCCGTGCAGCAGGACCGTTTCTTTTTCTTTAAACAAGCCCAGAATCTCGTCTTTCGCCTGCAACTGGTGCTCCGAGAGCGCCATTGGCAGTTGCTGCGGCTCGTTGTCCATCGGGAAGCGCGACACCACCTGATCGAACTGCTCGAGCACACCTTTTTTGATGAGCGTGTTGATGGACGAAGCCGACAGATGCGGATTGCCGGTGAGCACGTTCTTCTCCAGCCCTTTGTAGTTGAGGTGGATGTCCTGGTGCACGGGTACTTTCTGGAGGTAGTTCAGCAGGATGTCGAGTTGCTTAGGCTGTGGGGCCAGTTGGTTGAAAAGCTCTTCCAGCATACCCTCTTCCTGCACAAAATGCTCAGACAGGCGTACTTTCTTCACCACTTTGGGCGAGAACTTATCGCTTACCTGCTCATAAATGATGATAGCCTCTTTCTGGATAAGCGACTTGATGAACTTGTGGTAGCTCTTGCCCTGCAGCAAAATCCCGACTTCTGTAAAGGTGAGGGCCTGGTTTTGCTGCAGCGCAAAGATGATCTTCTCCTCCTGCGGCGCAAATGCTATCTCATCTTCCTCAGGGTTATAGTGCGGGTGCAGCTGTATCCGCGATTCGCTGCTCAGCTTCAGGGCCGAGGGCAGCGCGGCATTAATCACCTCCCCCAGGGTGCACATGTAATAATCGGCCATCCACTTAAAAAGCTTCAGCTGCGGGCTGGTCACGATGGGGGTATCGTCCAGCACATCCAGCACGTACTTGGCCTGGTAATCGGCGGGGGCGTTTTCGTGGATGTCGGCTACAATGCAGCTCAGTACCCGCTTGCCACCAAACTGCACAATTACCCGTGCGCCCACCAGCACCTCATCGTTCATCTCGAAGGGGATGCGGTAAGTGTATAGCTTTGGCAACGGCAGCGGCAGAATCACATCGGCAAACAACGTGACGCGGTCCGTGGCGGGCTCGGGAGGGTAATTGAAGTTTAATAGCTCAGACAAGGGTGTTTCTACTTTAGCTGATTGCAAAGGTCGTAAAAAATAGGCGATGTTCGTAATCTGATGCGGCGCATCTTGCGGCCATCTGTTTCCTGCCTTGGATTGTATTTGACAGAACAGCAGAGAAACACTATCTTACTTACGCACGCGCATTTATATTCAACCACAAGATAGACCACTATGTTAAAATGGACACTTTTTAGCCTGATCTTATGTACTGCCATGCTCGGCGCAAGTGCGGTGCATGCCCAAACCGGTACGCTGCGGGTAGCTACCTATAACATCCGCTACGACAATAAAAGTGATACCGTGAATGCCTGGGCCAAGCGCCTGCCGGTGCTGGCAGACCAGATCAGGTTTAACGAGTTCGATATTTTCGGGACGCAGGAGGTGCTGCTGCACCAGTTGCAGGGCATAAACCAGGCGCTTCCGGGGTATAAATCCATTGGCGTAGGCAGGGATGATGGCAAAGAGAAAGGGGAGTTCTCTGCGGTTTTCTTCCGAACAGATAAGTTTGATCTGCTGAGGCAGGGTACTTTCTGGCTCTCCGAAACCCCCGATAAGCCGGGCAAGGGCTGGGATGCCGATTTTCCGCGCGTCTGCACATGGGGGCAGTTGAAGGTAAAGGAGACAGGCTACAGCTTTTATTTTTTCAACGTGCACTTCGACCATCGCGGCGAGCAGGCCCGGAAAGAGAGCGTGCAGCTGATGCTCCGGAAAATCAAGGAGCTTGCTGGTGCTGCGCCTGCCATCTTCGTGGGTGATTTTAACTTCAGCCAGAAAGACGAGAAGTATACTACCCTCAGCACCTCCGGCCTGTTACAGGACGCATACCAACTGGCCGACGTGCGTTTTGCGCCCCGAGGCACTTTCAACGGCTTCGAGGCCAACCGGAAATCCGATGAGCGCATCGACCACATTTGGCTCACTTCCGACTTCAAGGTAACCCGCTACGGCATCCTGACCTCCACCTACGGCAACGGCAACTTCCCCTCAGACCATTTCCCTGTGTTGGTAGAGGTGCAGTATGGTACGAACCAAAGCAAGCGGGCGAAATAAGTTATTGTCATTTCGAACGCAGTGAGAAATCTGGGTAAATCTTATGAGTTGTGCCGGTATTCTTTGTAACTATTGGTCTATTTAATTCACAGACGCTATTCTGTTAAATAGATATAGGTTTGAATGCTTGCGCCGTAGAAAGGGTACACTGTTGTTATTTCGAAGAATATTGAGGTGAAAGCCGCGCATACGAATCTGAAATAGTTCGGCATTGAGGAATGGCTCAGATTTCTCGCCTTGCTCGAAATGACAGCAGCGGGCAGTTTGACCCGGAAAAGCATTTCTATACCTTCTGCAGGAGCAGCGTCAGGATTCTGGGAATCTGGGTTCTGTCGTGGTTGTCGAAGTACTCATTTACGGTGACTACTTCCAGTCCGTAGCGCTTGGCAGCCTGCACAAAGTCAGACAGGTTGTGGGTATAGCAAGCCACAATCTGCTGTCCGGCTCCTGTCTCGAACCGGGCTTTCGTGCCCGTGTACTGCTTAAAAGGATGCAGCTCGCCGATGTATGCGTGGCCGCCCGAACGCAAGGCCTTGGCTGTTTCCTCAAAAACAGGATCAAGGTGTTGGATGTGCTCCATCACCAGGCTAAAGCTCACCAGGTCATACGCATTTTTTCCGAAAGTCCAGGGGTGAGTAATGTCGGCTTGTATAAACCGGATGTTGTGCAGCGGAAGCCGCTCTTTGGCCTTCGCCAGCATTTCTTCGGTCAGGTCTACGGCAGTTAGCTGCTTTGCTCGCTCTACCAGCCATACCGTGTTTTTACCGGTGCCGCAGCCAATCTCCAGGCAATTTCCAAACTTCACCTCCGCCAGTTCGGTGCGCAGTGCCTCCGCCTCCAGGTCCCTGGTTTTGTTCAGGTTGGTGTCGTACTGGGCTGCCCAGATTCTGTAGGCTTTTTGAGGGTCCATGGGGGGAATGAATTCAATTAGAACTAGTAGCAAGAGTAGGGGTTTTTGACTTTATTTTTTCCAGTCTTTTTCTCCATTTATTTAATCTTGTCATATGTGGATTATAAAGTTCAAATGCACCATGGTAATAGTAAATTTTCTTGTTCTGAGATATGTATTCTTGGGCCTTATCAATCATTCCATATTTCTGAGCAAGGTAATTTACATATTCTAATTGCTTATCTTTAAGTCTACTGAAGTAGATGATTGCTCTTTCTAATACACTAATTTCTTCTTGTCTCCAATTGAGCTTCGAATATATTATTATCAACCTTTCATAAGGTTCGACATCTTCACATTCCTCAATAATCATTTTCTCATATGTTTCTATTGCAATTTTAAAATCTCCTTCATTTTCGGCTACTTTTGCTTTACTCTTGATTATCTCAAACGCTTGTCTAAATTCACTAAGCTTTTTTGATAATTCATATGGTATTTTACTAGAATACCCTAAAGTACTGGAACCTTCAGACATGTTGTAATAGAAATTGAACTCTGGCATTATTTTCTTTAATGTATCAATCTGTTTGCCGAGAGTTGGATTACTTGCGGTCTGAGGATGAATATCAATTGGGTTTACTGGAGTAGTTTTTACTTTATCGTCGCTTTTGATTTTAGATAATCTTACAACCCATGCATTAGCTTTATTATAGTTTGCGTGTTTAGATACTTTTTCTTCAAGAAATGCCTTTAGCTTTTCTTGTTGTTTTGTCTTCCCATATAGTACAATAACTCTATCAATATCAAAAGCATAGTTGTAAATTGTCAATTGGTTGCTGTTTTCATACTTATCAATTGAATTGAGGTAAATCGCTAATGCCTCAAATAATTTGCCCTCTTTCTCAAGTTGTAATGCTTCTCTCCGTGCTGAAGTCGTACAATTAAACTCTTTTTCCCATTGCCTATTTTGCTCTTGTAGAATCTCTATCTCTCTTCTCAGTTGTTTATATTCTTGACGATCTTCAATCTCTTTATTATCCATATTTTGAATTAAATAAGGTTTACTTTTTATAAGTAAATATTTAAATAATTTTATATGACTTTTTTATTTGGCTAGGCGCTTTGATATTTGGTACAACTACCTTAATAGTGCAGCATACGCTTGTTGGCACTATGTGAATGATGTATCGCTTACTCAAACCTCCGGTTTACTAACAACTCGCTTTTATTCGGGCCGATGCGGTAGGCGTGGTAGTAGCCGGTGCTGCTGGGCAGGTGGTGCAGGCCGATCTCGTCGCGGGTGCTGCTGGTAGTGGCAAAGGCTTCTGTTTTCTCATAGAGGGTATAGTCCAACCCGTCCATTGCCTTGAGCAGTACAATGCCCGGTACGTCTTTTCTGGGCTGCCATTTCCCACGGATCACCTTGTTCTGCGCTACTACCCAGGTATAGGTGCCATCTGCTTTAATTTCTAGCGGAGGAAGTTTCATGCCACCACTGAAGCGGCGGTAATTGTCGCCGTTTTTAGAAAAGGTGGAGGTAGCGCCTTGTATATGCACTTCCCATTTCCCTATAAAAAAGCTGTTATCGATGGGCTTTGCCGGGTTTAGCACTTGGTGCGGCGCATAGCTGTATTTCCAGGAAGCATCGTACTCATCGCGAATGGTATAAAGCCTCTTCTTAGGGTCGATCGAAACAACAGTGCCCCAGTCGGCCTTGGTCAGAAAACCCAAATCGTTGTACAGTACCCGGTCGCCTACCTGAAACTTTTGGCCCGCCCAGGCAGCAGGAGCAGTTGCCGGAGCCGGATTCGGCGTTGGTGCAGGAGTTGGCTGCATCACTACCTTACTGACAGGTTGGGCAGGGGTATTTTTGGCAACGGGCTGGGCTGTTGCTACCTGTCGGGTATTATTCACATGAAACCAATCGGATGTCTCATACCCATCTCTTTCATATCGCACCTCGTACCGGTTCCTGTATTCGTCTTTGCCCAGCACAAGGCCTTTGTACACCTTACCGTCGTAGCGCCTTACTTCGGCCATGCCGCCCACGGCTAACTTTGCTTCAGAGTCCGGTTGGAAACGCTCCCGTACAAACTCCGCGTTGTAGCGTGAGTCGGTGGTATGGTTGCTGCAATACTTTTCCCCATCCAGGTGCACCCTGTAGGTCCCATACCCATAATCCGTGTCCTCATACTCACTCACAATAACTCCGTGGCTGGCATCTCCGGCAACGAATAATTCTACTTTGTCGCCAACCTTAAATTTTTTCTGTGCCTGTAATGTTCCTGCAACGAACATGGCCATGATTAGTGACGCAATTTTTTTCATGCTTTTTCAGTCTTAAGGTGTTTTGTTTTATCCTTTGGAGCCAGCTTTGCTAACTGACACATGTCATATGATTAAGCAATGTTAAGATATGATTATTATATGAAAATGTAAAGTGTAAATGTGAAAGGATAGAGATCGGTATAAAAAAAGCACTGCCTCAAGTTAGAGCAGTGCTTCGCAGATAATATAAACCTTGAAAAGGTATCGAACAGGGAGGAGCTTTAAGTGTTCAATTGCTTATGTTCGCACATAGTGTAGTTGCACCAGTCCAGTATCGAAGTGTTTGCTGGGCAGGGCTTTCAAGTTTATGCGGTTGGTGTCTCCCAGGAACAGGCGTTTGCCATCCCCCAAAATGATTGGGATAACAGACACGATGTACTCATCGATCAGGTTCTTTTCCATCAGCAGCTTCACAATCTGCCCGCCTCCGTCGCAGTAGATATGCTTGCCTTCTTCGCGCTTGAGTTTAGTGATGAGGGCTTCCATAGTGCCATTATAAAACGTTACCCCATTTTCATCGGGGCGCGCCTGATGGGTGATGACGTAGCATTTAAACTTGTCAGCCTGCGGGAAGTCGCCTCCAGTAAGCTTCAGGATAACGTCGTAGGTGGCTCTGCCCACAATGTAAGTATCCACGCTTTCATTTAATTTCGCATACCCATAATCTTCTCCTTCCTTCTCAACAATGGATAGCCATGACAAGTCATCGTCCTTGGTCGCGATGAACCCGTCGAGGCTCATGCTGATGTATAAAATCACTTTTCTATCGCTCATAGCAGGTTAGTTTAAGGTTGGACTATATAAACTTGTATTATAAGAAAATTGACCGAAAGGTCTTTGAAAAGTATCCTGAAAAGTTTGGATAGGCGGCGAAGCCAAATGGCGATTGGCCTATATGGATAGGTATACAGGCCTAACTACTAGCAGGTTATTGCTATTCGTCCAGAAAAGGCTATTATTCGCTCAGCATCTCTCATTTGAAAAAATATTTACAGACGGAGGAGTTTGATTTCTTTTAACTGATACACGAGCGTATCGCCGTGTTGCAACGCCTTAAGCACAGAAGGGTTAAACGTATCCCACATGTGTATAGTAGCTTGCCAGCAAGCGGCAGCATTGCCGGTGTTGCTAACCCCGAAAGTCAGGAGTGGCAGAACCAACTGGCCGTCTTTGAGCTGCACTGTAAACTGCGGCCTGAATTTGTAGCCGCTGTTGTAACCTGTGTGAGGAGGGGGCACTAAAAATTTCCCAGCAGGCGTGTGCGCGCCTACCTCCAGGCTGAGTCTGTCGCATCTGTTACTTGAGGCTGGCACAAAAATGCTTACAGAGTCTTCCTGCGCAATCAGTACTTCAGTAGCTGTGCTGCTAATAACACTTGCTTTGTAAGGGGCAGAGGGGGCACGTGTAACGGACACTTGCTTATCCTTGTTTATATCTAGCAGCAAGAAATTCGTCGGTACCTGAAACGAGGTGTTCACCAGGTCAAAACCATTTTGTGTGTTTCGGCGCTGCAAGTATTTCTCAATGGTAGCAGCATCAGTAACCTGACCGTGCATGGTATACATCCTTACCGGTTGGATGCTGCCCAACGTATCTGATTTGAACTTGCCGGTAAGCCGGGGAGATAGTTTCTCTTTGCTACAACCGGTGAGGAGCAGCGCTACATAAAGTGTAAGGGACAAGCGTTTCATAAAGTAGGGTGGCGTGACGGGTATAAAGCAAGTGGTGCGACCCAAGGGTTTTAGTTCACCTTGGTCTTATCCACGCGCGTAGGCGTGTCCTCTCCGCTGACCACACCCGCTGAACCTTTTGCGATGGCTTTAACCATGTTGGTGAGGTGCTCCATGTCGAGCTGCGAGAAGTCATCTTCGACAGTATGGTAGGTCTTGTCCTGGTCTATCTGCACCGAGGAGATGGTATGCGCCGGCACACCCAGGCGGGCCAGTGTGGCATTGTCGGAGCGGTAAAACAGGTTTTGCTCAGGGTAAGGGTCGGGGTGGATGCTGTAAGGGGTGCCTTGCAGGCGCTGCTGCATCAGGGTGCCCAGGTTAGAGCGCTCGAAACCGGTGAGGTAGGCGCTGTTCGGCCCGAATTTGGAGGGCTTGCCCACCATCTCGATGTTAAACATGGCCACGATCTGGTCGGGGTTGAGCTGCTCCGAGAAGTACTTTGAGCCATACCCGCCAATCTCCTCTGCCGCAAAAGCCACAAACAGCAAGCTGCGTTCGGGCTGCGGTTGCTGCTTGTAATAATCGGCCAACAGCATCATGGCGGTGGTTCCGGCAGCGTCGTCGTCGGCCCCGTTGGCAATGCTGTCGCCAGCCACCGGCTTCTGGATGCCGATGTGGTCGTAGTGGCCCGAGAACACCACAAACTCATCCTTTCGCTTTCCCGGAATCATACCGCCTACATTGGTCAGCGATAGTTGCTCGATTTTATTCTCTATTTCCAGTTTATACTTCTGGGCCTGGGGTATGTCGGTGAGCACAAACACTTTGCTGCTGCCCCCGCCCAACTGCTTCTTCACGCTGCCACTGCCCATGTAGTGCTGGTAGCGGCTGAAGAGGGCTTCGTGTTTCGGGTGTACGAGCACCAGCACATCCTCCGTTTCCTTGTTCAGTTCCCCGAGCACCTTCCTGAAATCATCCTGCTCCCCAACTGTGAACACTTTTCGCTGCTGTTTGCTTTTCCACTCCAGTTCCTTTTCGTCGGTGATGGCGAAGACGTGTTCGGGGCTTATCTGCTTGCGGTTCAGCCTCACTTCTTTTTCCCGGGGCAGCACGCGGTACATGCTGAAGGATTGTTTGAAACCGTCTTCGCCTGGCAAAGGCTGCAACACAATCCGCTGAAACTCACTTTGAATGAAGTCGGCAGCCTTTTCGATGCCCGGCGTAAAGGAGGCACGGCCCTGCATGTCGTCGGCGCTGAGCGTGCGAACGATGCGTGTTACCTCTGATTCCGTAATAGAAGATAAGTCTTGTGCGCTGGCCGCCACGTGCATGCCGCAGGCCAGCAATACCAAGCCGATTGTTTTTTTCATGAGCAGAAATGTATGAAGCGAATATCCGAAAAATGAATGAATAGCCACCTAAAATATTGCTTCTCCAATGGAAAAATCCGGACAGGTTAACTGGCTCAAAGTATTGCAATTTGTCGTGTTGCTCTCGGTGCTACTGTATTTTGGGCGTCCGCTTTTTGTTCCGCTCAGCTTTGCGCTGCTCATCAGTTTTGTGCTATACCCCGTTTGCAATTGGCTGGAGCGCCGTAAGTGGCCACGTTGGGCCGCAATCCTGCTATGCCTGTTGCTCTTGCTGGTGGTCGTGGGGTTGCCCGTTTATTTGCTGATCAAGCAGATCGGGCGTTTTACGGCAGAGTGGCCACTGCTACAGCAGAAGCTGGTGCTGGCCTGGCAGAACCTGAGTGAGCAGCTGTCTGATTCGCTTGGGATGGATACTGCCCGCAAACTGGAGTGGACTGAGAAGATTACGGCTGACCTGGCAGCGTTTGCGTTAGGCCTGGTGCAAAGCCTGTTGTTTACCTCAGCGGTCTCCTTGATTCTGTTGGTGCTGATTCCTATTTATGTCTTCCTGATTTTGTATAACCGCGAGCAACTGGCCAGGGCGCTTTACGCGCTCTTTCCGGCAGCCGAGCACAAGAAGGTGCGGCAGGTGCTCCACGAAACCATTACCACCTATTATAACTTCATCAAAGGCATGTTTATCGTGTATGTGGTGGTGGCCATCCTCAACTCGATTGGGTTGCTGCTGTTGGGTATTCCGCATGCGATTTTCTTCGGTGTCATCGCCTCCATCCTGACTTTTATACCCTATGTGGGCATCACCATCGGGGCAATGCTACCCATGGCCGTCGCCTGGACCACGTACGATTCTGTGTGGTACCCGGTAGGGGTGGTGCTGGTGTTTACGGTAGTGCAGTACCTGGAGGCAAACCTCATTTTTCCGTGGGCTGTGAGTTACCGCTTGCAGGTGAACATGCTTTTTACGCTTTTGGCTATTGTGGCAGGGGGAATTCTGTGGGGTGCATCCGGTATGATTCTGTTCGTACCTTTCCTGGCCATCTTCAAGCTCATCGCTGATAAATACGATTCCATGCGCCCTGTCGCGCTGCTGCTGGATAATAAGTAAGTAGGGTTGCAGGAAAAGCCCCTCATATACTCCAGTAGGAGCGAAGCGGTAAAGGCGGTTGTAAATGGCCGTCCGTTTGAAGCGGGCGGACGTAAGGGCCTTGCAAATTAGGGCCAGTCACAAACAGGCATCCTAGAATATGTTACTGCTCCGTTAAGAATTCCCGCCGCAACAAACTGTATACCTCCAAATCATGAAAAGCCCCATTCAGGTACTCGCCATCGCGCTGCACGCCCTCCAGGGTAAAACCCAGCTTTTGGGCGATGTTGGTGCTGCGTTCGTTGCCGCGCCCTACTTTAATCTGTACCCGGTTCAGGCCCATCTTATCGAAGGCTTGCCGAAGCAACACTTTGCAGCAACGGCGCATAATTCCCTGGCCTTGCACGTTTTCGGCCAGCCAATAACCCACCTCCGTTTTTTGGTTGACAAGGTCGATGCCTTTAAACCCGATGATGCCTGCCAACTCTTTCTGGTACACGATCACGTATACCTCCTCCGTTGCGTTCCGGCTATCAGCTACCGAGCGCAAATAAGCCTTCGTGTCCAGCACCGACAAGCTATAGTCCACAAATGGAAGCCACTTGCGCAGGTGCTCGCGGTTCGTGTCGATGAGGTGGTATAGTTGTGGGGCATCGTCCGGGGAGGCTAGCCGGAGGCAGAGGTCTTCGGCAACGGCAATCTGTGAACTCGGAAAGCTTATTCTCATGGGCTTAGGTCTTTCTGAACATTGTTGTAAAGTATGGGCTTTAACCGAACAATGCAACATAAACCGCTGAAAGTGAGGGTATGGTAGCGCCAAAGCGTGTAAGGGTATGCCATTTGCGGCCAGGCAAAAAGGCAACACAAGAAGTGAAACACGGAAGCCGATAGTTCACCAGCCTTCTGTTGGATATGATCAAGTACAGAGCAGGATCCTTATAAATTCTGCTTTTTAAGCTCCGAAACAGCGTGGGTGGCTGCCCGCGCCGTAAGGGCCATGTATAAAATAGAAGGGCTCTGGTTGCCCGTGCTGGTCATGCAGGCGCCGTCGGTCACGAAAACGTTTTTGCAGTGGTGCAATTGATTCCACTCATTCAGGAGGGAGGTTGCCGGGTCCCTGCCCATCCGAACGCCACCCATCTCGTGTATGTCCAGGCCGGGCGCTTGCTTGTTGTCGCGGGTATGGATGTCGGTGCAGCCGGCTTTCTCCAGCATCTCGCGGCTCTGGGTCAGGAAGTCCTGCACCATTTTCTCGTCGTTGGCATCATACCCCACCGACGTTACCAGCAGCGGGATGCCCCACTGGTCTTTCTGGTCGGTGCTCAGGCGCACATGGTTGCTTTCTTTCAGGATGGTTTCGCCCTGCATGTACATGTTCACGCGCCACGTGCCCGGCATGGTGAGTTGCTCCTTGAAAGCCGCGCCGATGGATGCGTCTGCTGTTTCGGGGTTTGTGCGGGGCCTGTAAGCACTCAAAAACGTGGTATAGCCGCCCACAAAGTCTGTGTCCTGCCCGTGCAGGTTCCGGAAGTTAGCCAGTATTGGCTCGGTGGGGTTCCGAACGAAGTAGTACTTGTCTTCATACCCCTCCATGGCGGCATTGGCAGAACCCCGGTAAATATGGAAGCCTATGTGCTTGCCCAAAAGACCATTGTCGTTGCCAAGCCCGTTGGGGAAGCGGTTGCTGGTGGAGTGGAGCAGGATCAGGTTGCTGTTCAGGGCCGAGGCGTTCACGAAAATCACCTTCGCGAAATACTCTGTGGCCTCGTTTGTGTTGGTGTCGATCACGCGCACGCCCGTTGCCTTGCCTTTTTGCTCATCATAAATGATGGAATGCACCACCGAAAAAGGGCAGATGGTGAGGTTGCCGGTTTTGGCCGCCCAGGGCAGGGTAGAGGACACGGAGCTGAAGTAACCACCATAGGGGCAGCCGCGCATGCACAGGTTTCGGGAGAGGCAACGGCCGCGACCCTGCTGCAAATGGATGTCCTGGGGCTGCGACAGGTGTGCCCAGCGGCCCTGCACCAGGTAGCGATCCCCGTAATGCTCCAGGAAACGCTTCTGCAGTACTTTCTCCACGCAATTCAGGTCGAAGGGCGGCAGGAATTCCCCGTCCGGCATGGCCGCTAGGCCGTCGTTGTTGCCGCATACCCCGATAAATTTCTCCACATGGGCGTACCAGGGCGCCACATCTTTATAGCGGATCGGCCAGTCCAGCCCATACCCCAATCGGGCAGGGCCGCTGAACTCGAAATCGCTCCAGCGCTGGCAGGCCCGGCCCCAGGTCAGTGATTTGCCGCCTACCTGGTAGCCCCGTATCCAATCAAAAGGCTTTTCCTGCACGTAGGGGTGGTCTTTGTCCTGGATGAAAAAGTGGGCGGTGTCTTCGCCAAACCCGGCAGCCTTGCTGATCAGTGGGTTCTCCTTTAGAAAATCAGCGGGCATGCGGCCGCGGTGCTCAAACTCCCAGGGCGCTTTGGTGGCAGTGGGGTAATCCTTCAGGTGCTCCACATTGCGGCCGCGCTCCAGCACCAAGGTTTTTAGCCCCTGCTCGCAGAGTTCCTTGGCAGCCCAGCCCCCGCTAATGCCCGAGCCAATTACGATGGCATCGTAGGTATGCTGCGCCTTTCCCTTCCCATTGATAAAATCGCCTGCCTTCTGCTGTTGCATCGTGTGAATAATTAATGATGTCGCTTGTGTATCAGGAAAATACTAAATATCCGACAGGATATGAACAAGAAGTGTATTTTTGAAATGATCAAAGAAACCCAGAGCCTGATTTAAGCTGAGAGATACTCAGCCAAAAACCAATTAGAAGCTTTTTATGAAAGATCGTATATCCGCGAATGTTATTATTGTTCCGGGCCTCGGAAGTTCCGGCCCGCAGCACTGGCAAACCTTGTGGGGGACAAAGCGCCCTGACTTTAGCCGGGTAGAGCAACTGGACTGGGAAACTCCTGCTTGTGCTGATTGGGTAGCAGCCTTAGACAAGGCTGTACTGCAGTATCCGCCTGCATCGGTTGTGTTGGTGGCGCACAGCCTGGCCTGCATTGCGGTGGCGTTTTGGGCCCAGCAACATCACCGACGGATTCGCGCAGCGCTATTGGTAGCCCCCGCCGATACCGAAGCGGCAGATTTCCCGGAAGGCACCACAGGCTTCAGCCCAATCCTGCTTGAGCCACTTCCTTTCAAAAGTATGGTTGTCGCCAGCACCACTGATCCCTATATCACTGAGGCGCGCGCCCGCCAGTTGGCAACAACATGGGGCAGCGAGTTTGTTAGCATCGGCGCGGCTGGCCATATCAACTCAGGTTCCGGGCATGGGGAATGGGAAACAGGGTGGAAGCTGCTTGAAAAACTGGTTCAATCGTCCTGACGGCCCTTTTCAGGCAAAAAGCGGGCGCTGAACTTTGAGTGTAAGTTCAGCACCCGCTTTTTGTCTGAAAAGGGTATAAATCTTCTTTAGTTAACCTGTTTCCGGAAGCCGCTCTGCCCACCCTTTCTTCCTTTGTTAGGGCCGCTGCCCCGGCTTCTGAAACCGCTGTTGCTGCCTTTCGATCCTGTGCCTTTGGCGCTGGCCGCAAGGGCTTTGAGTTGGGTTACTTCCTCAGGTGTCAGTTCGCGGTACTCGCCGGGTTGCAGGTCGCCGAGGCTTAACGGGCCGATGGCCGGGCGAATGAGGCGTAGCGTTGGGAAGCCCACGGCGGCGGTCATGCGGCGCACCTGTCGGTTCATGCCCTGCGAGATCCTGATTTCCATCCAGGCAGTTGGGATGCTCTGCCGGAAACGGATTGGCGTGGAACGCTCCCATACCTGTGGCTCCTCCTCAAACAAGGTCACTTTGGCCGGGGATGTCTTCACTTCCTTTATGCGAACCCCCAGGCGTAACCTCGTTTGAGCCTCATCCGTCGGGATTCCCTCTACCTGCACCCAGTAGGTTTTTTCTACTTTAAACTTAGGGTCAGAGAGACGGTGTTGCAGGGTTTTGTCGTCGGTGAGCAGTACCAGGCCTTCGCTGTCGTAATCGAGGCGGCCCACCGGGTAAATGTCCGGGATGTCCACAAAGTCTTTCAGCGTGGCACGGCCTTCTTCGTCCGTAAACTGCGTCAGCACTTCGTAGGGTTTGTTCAGGATATAGTATTTCAAATCGTAAGGATGTATAAATTTAACGTCTGGATTGATGTCAGGCCCAAGTAGCTTTTTGCGCTTCAAACTCCGGGAGCAGCAGTGAGAACAACAGGGAGTCTTCCAGAGTGCCATTCACCATGTAATGGTTTCGCAGGTGGCCTTCTTTTTTAAACCCATACCGTTGCAGCAGTTGCAGCGACGGTATGTTGTTCGGCGAGGCCATGGCCTCCACGCGGTAAAGCCCCATGGTGTCAAAGCCATAAGTCAGCACCGCGCGCAGCGCTTCCGTCATCAAGCCTTTGTTCCGGAAGGCCTCGTCGGTGATGTGGTAGCCAATTTCCGCCCTCTTGTGGGTAGGCACCCAGGTATGGAAATCGCAGCGCCCAACTACCCGGTTATCTGGCTTGCTGAGCATGTAAAAGTTTGCAAATGTGGTGAAGTAGGTAGAGAGCCCGAGCTCAAACTGCTTACTCGTTTCCTTAAACTCCGCCCCGGTTTTCAGCCCTAAATATTCCCGAATCTCACGCTCGCTGTAACTGGCAAAAAGCCTGCTGTATATGTCCGGAGTCAGTTTGCGGAGCAGCAGGCGCTCTGTTTCTAGCATGGTGGCCGCAGGAAGCTGCGAAAGTACCTGTTCCATAGTTTATTTGTTAAGGTAGCGTGGAAACGTAGCATGCAAAGCCTTTGCAAGCTATAAAAAAGCGGCTACACCAGCAGCTTGCTGCCAACATGTTTTATTTTTCAAGCAGCACACGGCACAAGTGGGTTAATAGCTGCCGTTGTATTTTCGCACAAACCATTCGATGCTCACGAGCCCCAGCAGCAGGAAAAACAGCCAGCGCATGTCAATCAGGTCGCTGAGTTCTTCGGCACTGTAAATCACATCGCGGTGGTTTGCTGCCAGCAGGTCTTGCTCCAGTTGTTGCAGCTGCCCCGGGAAGTAAAGCGACGAACCCGTGTTTTGCGCCAGCTGGAAGAGCAGGTTATGGTCGGCCATGGCGTTCAGGGCCTCTAGTTGCAGTTCCTCCACCACAAACTCACCCTTGTCCTGCTGCTGTTGCCCGTTGATGCGGGTGGCGGCGGTATAGGTATAGCGGCCTCCCGCCAGGCTCCCGATATTCACGCCAGCCTGGTTCTCGCTGTTGGCAAAGCTGAAAGATTTGGTGATGCCCTCCTCGTCCGTTACCTGCAGTGTGATGTTCTGGCCATAAATCGGTTCCAGGGCCTCATTGTATACCTCCGCGTTAAACCGGATCTCATCGGTGCTGGTATATTCCTCGTGGGCAGGGTACACGTTCAGGCGCTTTTTGTTGCGGGGGGCGCTCAGCAACTGGATCAGGTTGGTGATAAGCTTGTTGTATACCTCAGGTTGCTCGTTGTTGGCAGCCTCTGCAAGGCGCCATTGCCAGGTTCCGGAGGCCAGCAACACCGCGTTTCGGCGGTCACCGTTGGTTTGTACCGCCAGCAGGGGTTTGTCGGTGCGCACGCGGCCCACTTGTTGGTACAATACCACCTCCGCATTGGGCGCCAAGCTTACTTCCCCGTAGGGCACGCGTGCCGGCGGGTACTGCGGCAGACGGTCAGAGGCAGCCTCTGGCAGTTTAAAGGTCTTAAAGTTGCCTGCTGCCACAGCGGTCACCTCATCGCTTTGCCCGTTGGTGCTGATGTTGAGCCCCGTGTTCAGGCGGTTGAAGTCGCTTAGATCGCTCTGCGGGCCCAGGATGTAGAGCGCAGGCAGATTTTTCTGGCGCACCAGGTTCAGGACATCCTCGCCCCCGGGCACGCGACCCGGCAATTGGTGCAGCACCGCTACGTCATAATCCTGCTGTTTCAGGGCCGTCAGGCCGGGTATATACAGTTCTGTTTCGTAATTCTCGTTGGTCTCGATGGCGGCACGGATGGCTTTGACATCGGGATGCGGGGCAGCTGCGGCTACCAACACCTTTATCTTGCCCTTCACCACATCGATGTAAGCATGCTTGGTATTGTTGAGAATAGTAAACTCACCCTGCAGCGGCTGCACCCTGATTTCGTAATGGCGCTTGCCCAGCCCATTGGCTAACACCCGAAACGGCACCTGTTGCACGGTTTGGTTTGGGGTAAGCCGTACGGTTTTGCTTTCAATGGTTTTGCCATTCTCCAGTAAACTAACCGTTGCAGCAGCATTGTCAAAACCCTCTTGTAGCAGCTCCACCTCCAGCGGGAAGCGGTTGCCGCTATAATTTACCTTGTTGTAGCGCAACGAAGCTACCAGCACATCCTTTTTCGGAATCGTGTCGCCTACTGCCACAGGGTATAACGCAAAGCCATAGTTGGCATAGGCTGGTGAGATACCCTGGTTGATGATGCCGTCTGTGAGCAGCACGACCCCCGCCAGGTTCTGGTCGGCATGGGCCTCCTGCACCTCGGCCAAAAGCTGGCTCAGGTTGCTGGTTTCGGCGGCATAGGGAATGGCATCAAGAGTAGCTGCGTTTTCCGGGGTGTTTTCTAACGTCTGTATTTGCGTGGTATAGCCGCCCTTTTGCAGTTTTTGGCGCAAAGCCTCCAACCCCTGCATGGTCTGCTGCAACTGCACTGAGTCTGAAAAAAGCGGGACAGACTGTGAATTATCGATGGCAAATACAATGGTGGGTTTTACGGTGGTGTTGGATACGTAACGCACCAGTGGGCCCAACAGCAGAAAGCACAGGAAGCTCACCACGGCAAACCGTAGCCCGGCAAGCAAATAATTCATCGACTTTGGCCAGGGCGTGCGCTTGCTATACAGCAGCCAGGCGTAAAGCAGGCCAGCTGCCAGGCATGCCAGCAGCATCCAGGGCGAATAAGTCGTGATGAGTTTAAAAGAATTCAAGTGTAAAGAATTGCTAGTATGAGTTCCGAATTACGCATGCGTGGTGCCCGGGAACGATAAACGAGATATCCTTTGAATATCTGCCAAGCCTGGCTACCCAGCTAAAGGTAAAAGAAAAAGACCAATGCTACTAACGCAAAATTAGCAGCACAGGTCTCTTCTGAAACGCTGATTTATAAGTTCAGGCCATAAAAAGCCGTAAATTATTATGTTAGCATACCGCCATCAACCTGCAATACCTGTCCGCTGATGTAAGAAGACTGGTCAGAGGCAAGGAACGCCGCCGCGTTAGCCACGTCCTCCGGAGAGCCGCCGCGCTTCAACGGAATAGCCTTGCGCCACTCGTCTACCACCTTCTGGTCCAGTTCGCCGGTCATCTCTGTTTCAATAAAGCCTGGGGCGATGGCGTTGCAACGGATATTGCGTGAGCCAAGCTCCAGCGCAACGGATTTGGTGAACCCGATGATACCTGCTTTAGAGGCGGCATAGTTGGCCTGGCCCGCATTGCCCTTTATACCTACCACCGAGGTGATGTTGATCAAAGAACCTGCTTTGGCGCGCATCATGTGCTTGGTAGCGGCCTTGGTCACGTTGAAAACGGATTTCAGGTTGGTGTTGATCACGGCGTCCCACTGCTCCTCGTTCATGCGCATCAGCAGTCCGTCGCGGGTAATGCCGGCGTTGTTCACCACGATGTCCAGCTTGCCGAACTCTTTTACCACGTCCTCTACCAACTGCTCTGCCTGGGCGTTGTCGGCAGCATCGGAGCGGAAGCCTTTGGCTCTGCCGCCATTAGCGGACAGTTCCTGCTCCAGGGCCTGGCCCTTTTCTACGCTCGACAGGTACGTGAACGCTACCTGAGCGCCTAACTCCACAAATTTTTGTGCGATGGCGCGTCCTATTCCTTTGGATGCTCCGGTTACCAGAGCTACTTTTCCTTCTAGTGCTTTCATAGGGGCCAAAGATATAAAAGATTTTATTATAGCACCGGCTCGTGTTGGTACATAGGCCATTGTGGAACAATTTAACCGCTTGAGGCCTTGTAGTTTAAGGGCTGCTGCAACAGTTGCTGTTTCTGGGGTTTCAAGGATGTAGTGCTATATAGCGATGTGAGCTAGGTGTGCTAACATGTTCATAATCCGGTTATTGTCCGGGAAAGAGTTTTTATTTGTAGCGGTTAAAGCCTATTTTTGTCCCAACTTCAAACCAAAGGTATCACGTAATGTTCAGAAGCAGAAAAGGGCTTGCCACCCTCGTCGCGCTCTTGTTGCTGATTTATATCACAGCAGAGAAAACCCTACAGTTCAGCACCGACACCCTGATGGCCCAGCCACAGGCCACCGCACCGCAGCCAACGCCCGCCGTCAAGCATATTGTGCCAGCACCCATCGTGTACGGCATCGCCACCGATTCATTCGAGGTGGTGCAGGCAACAGTAGCCCGGGGCGAAAGTCTTTCCGAGATCCTTTCCAGGTATAACATCTCGCCGGCGCAGGTAGATGAACTTGCCCGAAAATCAAAAAAAGTATTCAACGTGCGGCGCATTGCCGCCAAAAGGGGCTATACCCTGCTGCACGCCCGCGACAGCGCTCACACGGCGCAGTATTTTATTTATGAGCCGAGCAAGCTCGAGTATATTGTGTATGATTTGCGCCATGACATTGCCGTGACCAAGGTGAAGCGCGAGATGGAAGTGCTGGAGCGCACCCTGGCCGGGGAGATCAAGAATTCGCTGTTTGAGTCGATTGTTGCGGCCGGCGGGTCACCTCAGCTGGTAAACAAGTTTGCCGATATTTACGCTTGGCGCCTCAACCTGAATCGTATTCAACCCGGCGACAAATTCAAGTTGATCTATGACGAGAAAGTGGTGAATGGCACGACCATCGGGTTTAGCAACCTGAAAGCCGCTTATTTCGAGCACCGGGGCGAGCCGCTTTACGCCATCTCCTTCGACCAGGGCAGAGGCCCGGATTACTACGATGAAAACGGGAAGAGTATGAAGAAAGCCTTCCTGAAGGAGCCGTTGGAGTATAGCCGCATCAGTTCCCGCTTTTCGAAGCGCCGTTTCCATCCTGTACAAAAGCGTTACAAGGCCCATTTAGGAACCGATTTTGCCGCCCCGCATGGCACGCCCATCCGTACCGTGGGCGATGGCGTAGTGCTGGAGGCCCGTTATACCCGCGGCAATGGCTATTACGTGAAGATCAAGCATGACAAAACGTATACCACCCAATACCTGCACATGTCTAAGTTTGCGAAGGGAATGCGCGCTGGCAAGCGGGTACAGCAAGGCCAGACCATTGGCTACGTAGGCAGCACTGGGCTAGCCACCGGGCCGCACCTGTGCTACCGCTTCTGGAAAAACGGCCGACAGGTAGATGCGCTGGGCGTAAAACTCCCTTTGGCAAACCCGATCACCAAAAAGCACCAGGCAGAATTTATAGCTGTAAAAAACGAGACGATTGAGCGGCTGGAGGCCATCAACCTGGGGAATACGACGCCTGAGTTGCTGGCATCCGGCAAACAGAAACAACCTGAAGGTGCCTGAGCGCCCTGTTAGGTTGCACATTTGATTTGATAAAGTAAAGGCGCTGACTTAGCGCCTTTACTTTTTATACCCATTCATCCCTCCTAAAGCAGCGCGAGGTTAGCGGCAGTACTTTTTCAGGTACAAAGCCGCTTCTTGCAGACCCAGCGACAGCGCCTTTTCCCAATCGGCGCAGGCACCAGTTTTTTCATCCAGTTTATACTTAGGGGCACCGCTGTTGTAATAGGCTTCGGCGTAGGTACTGTCCAGTGCGATGGCTTTTGCGTAGTCGTTGATGGCGCCGCGGTAGTTCGTCAGGCTGTAGTGCACCAAGCCGCGATTGTTGTAGGCTTTTGCGTTGTCCGGGTCCAGGGCTATCCCTTTGTTGTAATCTAGGAGGGCGGCACGGTAGTCCTTGAGGTTATAGCGTGACAGCCCGCGGCTTAAATAGGCCTCCGCGTATTTGGGGGCTGCTGCAATGGCTCGGTTAAAGTCCTGGATAGCGCCGCGGTAGTTCTGCTGGCGGTCTTTGGCTACGCCCCGGTTGGTGAGCGTTATGGCATGGTCAGGGTTCAGGTCGAGTACTTTGTCGTATTCCTCCACGGCGGCGGAATAGCGCCCCGCATTAAAGTGGGCGTTCCCGACCAGGAAGTGATCGGTTGCAGATTGCTGTGCCAGTGCCACCTGGGCGCAAGCCATGGAGGCGAACAGCAAAGAGAGTATAAACTTCTTCATGTGAGTAGGGTTGTCGTTTCGGCACATAAAGGACGATATCATAGCACATGCATGAAAGAGAATACAGAATTTTAATATATGATTCTTGATATATTGTACTTTATTTCACAAGAATGTGCCAAATGCTGGGTTGCAGCTGTCGCAAGGTTTTGCAGAGTTGGGATTTAAGGTTATTTTTGCTCACATCAACTATATAAATAGAAACTATGGCATCAAAATACGATTTAGTAGTGGTTGGTAGCGGCCCAGGTGGCTACGTAGCGGCTATCCGCGCGTCGCAGTTGGGTATGAAGGTAGGTGTGATCGAGCGTGAGGCGCTGGGTGGCATTTGCCTGAACTGGGGATGTATCCCAACCAAAGCCCTGCTAAAGAGCGCAAATGTATTTGAGTACATCAACCACGCTGCCGATTACGGTATCACAGTGGCAGATGCCTCTGTAGACTTTGGCGCCGTGATTAAGCGTAGCCGCGGTGTGGCTGACGGCATGAGCAAGGGCATTCAGTTCCTGTTCCGTAAGAACAAGATCGATGCGATCATGGGCACCGGAAAGGTAGTGGCCAAAGGCAAGGTAGAGGTGACCAATGCCGATGGGAAAAAAGAGACAATCGAGGCTAAGTATATCATGCTGGCAACAGGAGCCCGTTCACGCGAGCTGCCTAACCTGCCGATCGATGGCAAGAAGATCATCGGATACCGCCAGGCCATGGCCATGGACAAGTGTCCGGAGTCGATGGTGGTAGTGGGATCTGGTGCCATTGGGGTAGAGTTTGCTTACTTCTACAACGCCATGGGCACGAAAGTAACCGTAGTGGAGTACCTGCCGAACATTGTACCGATAGAGGATGAGGAAGTATCCAGGCAACTGGCAAAGTCTTTCAAGAAGTCGGGCATCGACATCATGACGGATTCGCAGGTAGAGTCGGTGGATACGAGCGGCAAACTTTGCAAAGTGAAGGTAAAGACTGCCAAAGGCGAGCAAACCCTGGAAGCTGAGGTAGTGTTATCTGCCGTTGGTATCCAAACCAACTTAGAGAACTTAGGACTTGAAGAACTGGGGGTTAAAGTGGATAGAGGCCGCGTGGTGGTAGACGAATTCTACAAAACATCCGTGGATGGCATCTATGCAATCGGTGACATCGTACCGGGCCCTGCGCTGGCGCACGTGGCATCTGCCGAGGGGATCATCTGCGTAGAGAAACTGGCGGGCCATAACCCGGAGCCGTTGAACTACGGCAACATCCCGGGCTGCACTTATTGCTCTCCGGAGATCGCCTCCGTAGGCTTAACTGAGAAGGCGGCTCGTGAGCAGGGCCTTGACATCAAAGTGGGCAAATTCCCTTTCTCCGCATCGGGCAAGGCGAGTGCTGGTGGCGTGAAAGACGGCTTTATCAAAGTAATCTTCGATGCCAAGTACGGTGAGTTCCTGGGCGCGCACATGATCGGCTCTAACGTAACGGAAATGATCGCGGAGGTTGTGGTTGCCCGTAAACTGGAGACAACCGGACATGAGATCATCAAGTCGGTGCACCCGCACCCAACCATGAGCGAAGCCGTGATGGAAGCCACTGCTGCTGCGTATGATGAGGTGATCCACCTGTAGTTAACACATATCAGTACCACAAATGGGCTTGCCGAAGTTTCGGTGAGCCCATTTTTTTGCTTTTCACATCATCTTAAGCTTTAGGTTGCTGTGTGCAGCAAATGCCCATCGAAACCAAGTGGCTTGGTAATTGCATACATACTTAGGGAGCTAGCATAGCAATACACTATTCTGGCTTCGCACGCAGCGGCGATACCACCCCCTTATTGAAATTATTTCGAATTTATACGTAGATATTTGCGTTAATTCACTGTAGTACCCGCGATTCACTCTTTTGCTCTTTCAGCTTTGTGTGAGTTCATTTTATCACACATTATCACACAATTCCACTTTATGAAGCTCAAAGGCAAAGTCAAATTCATCCCTCAAGATAAGAATCTCTTTTTTGCGACGCTGCGCAAGCGCGTGGACGCATACTTTACCGAGAACCATCTCCAGAAAACTGCCAATAGCACGATGGTAGTGAAGAGCGCGGTGCTGCTGTTGGTGTACATCCTGCCCTTTCTAGTGCTGCTGGCTTTTCAGCCTGCCTTTTTGCCTGGTATGGCGCTATGGTTTGTGATGGGACTGGGCGTGGCGGGCATCGGGATGAGCGTGATGCATGATGCCAACCACGGGGCTTTTTCGAAGAACAAGCGCGTGAACGAACTGATGGGCAACACGCTGAATCTGGTGGGCGGCTCCTCATTCAACTGGAAGCTTCAGCACAACATCCTGCACCATACCTATACCAATGTGGTGGAGATGGACGAGGATATACAGGACCGTCTGGTGCTGCGCTTTAATCCCCATTCCAAAGTAAAGTTCTTCCATCAACTGCAGTGGGTATATGCTTTTGCCTTCTATGGCTTGCTAACGCTTTATTGGGTGATCGCAAAGGATTTTGTGCAATACGGCCTTTTTATCCGGAACGGCGTGAACGCCAACTCTGCAGCCGAAAACAGGAAAATGCTCCTGAAGATCATCGCCATAAAGGCCCTTTACTTCTTCGTGGTGCTGGTGGTACCGGTGCTGTTTTTCAGCATTCCGCTCCTGCAGGTGCTGGCTGGCTTCCTGCTGATGCACTTCGTGGCTGGCATTATCCTGACGGTGGTCTTTCAGTTGGCCCATACCGTAGAGGGCACCTCGCATCCACGCCCAGATAGCCATGGCAACATCGAAAACGACTGGGCTGTCCACCAAATGCACACCACGGTAAATTTCTCCCGCCATAACAAATGGCTGTCGTGGTACGTGGGCGGCTTGAATTTCCAGATCGAGCACCACCTATTCCCGCGCGTTTGCCATGTGCATTATCCTGCCATTGCGGGCATTGTGAAGCAGACAGCCGAAGAATTCGGGATCCCATACCTCGAAAATAAAACTTTTGGGCAGGCGGTTCGCTCGCATATTGCTACCTTGCACCGTTTTGGGCGGCTGCCTAACATCAACGAGGCGATTGCTTAAAAACTTTTGTAGCCGTTCTTGAAGCCCGGACCAGAAAATTACAGTATACAAAGCCATAACCTAACATATTTCCGGAACGGCTAATCACCTGTACCGGGGATTAATACTACTTACATTACATTACATTAAATGAAATTAAAAGGCAAAGTTAAATTCGTTAACAAAGACAAAAGCCTGTTTTTCCCAACACTGCGGCAACGCGTAGACGCTTATTTCGCTGAAAACAACCTGCCAAAATCAGGCGATTCCACGATGCTTGTCAAAAGCGTCTCCCTGCTGCTTCTCTACATCATTCCGTTTGTAGTATTGTTGGCTCTCACGCCAAATCTGGGTATAAGCCTGGGGTTATGGTTTGTGATGGGGATAGGGGTGGCGGGTGTAGCCATGAGTGTGATGCACGATGCCAACCACGGGGCTTTCTCGAAAAGCAAAACCATAAATTATCTCATGTCGCATTCTGTGAATTTGCTGGGGGCCTCTGCCTATAACTGGCGTTTGCAGCATAATATCCTGCACCATACCTATACCAACGTGGTGGAGATGGACGAGGACATTGACGACATGGTGTTTATGCGATTCTCACCGCACACCAACGTGCGTTTTTACCACAAGCTGCAATGGGCCTATGCATTCTTCTTTTATGGCTTGCTTACCCTGTACTGGGTGACAATTAAGGACTTTTTGCAGTTTTCGAGGTTTGTGAAGAGTGGCGTGAACGCAGAGTCGAAAGAGAAGAGAAGGACCGCCTTCCTGAAGATCGTCGCGTTTAAGGTGCTGTACTTTTTTAGCATTCTGGTGGCTCCAACGCTGATTTTCGGCATTCCTTTCTGGGAGGTGCTGCTAGGCTTTCTGCTGATGCACTTTGTAGGCGGCGTGATTTTGTCTACCATCTTCCAGTTAGCGCATACCGTGGAGGGCACCAGCCATCCGCTGCCAAGCGAGACGGGCGTAATTGAGAATGACTGGGCTATCCACCAGCTGAACACCACCGCTAACTTCTCACGTAAAAGCAAGTTGCTGTCGTGGTACGTGGGCGGCCTGAATTTCCAGATCGAGCACCACTTGTTCCCGCGCATCTGCCATATCCATTACCCTGCCATTGCGGGTATCGTGAAGCAGACTGCCGCAGAATACAACATCCCCTACATCGAGAGCAGAACACTCATGCAGGCTATCCGCTCGCACATGCAAACCCTGCACCGCTTTGGCA
Source organism: Pontibacter sp. CAU 1760 (assembly GCF_054482735.1). Classification (NCBI taxonomy): domain Bacteria; kingdom Pseudomonadati; phylum Bacteroidota; class Cytophagia; order Cytophagales; family Hymenobacteraceae; genus Pontibacter; species Pontibacter sp. CAU 1760. The sequence goes on along the minus strand of NZ_JBTLRL010000008.1, from coordinate 83,425 downwards.
GGTTGCGGTTACCGAACCTGAATGAGGTGATGGCATAGGCAACTTACCTATTGAGCAAAAGCAGCGGGGGCGGCAAGTGTATCACTTGCCGCCCCCGCTGCTTTTAGTACGGAACACTATCTACCTTTTGTCGTTTTTATAGCCCTCGTAGCGCTTTTTGTCTTTCTTCTTGTCCTTCTTCCGCCCGATAGCGCCACCAGCCACTGTTCCGGCAGCGGCCCCTATCACAGCTCCCTCAGTTCCTCCTACGGCAGCGCCAGCGGCGGCTCCGGTGGCACCACCCACGGCGGCCCCCTTCGCTTTGCGGCTCCAGCCCTCGCCTGTGCAACTACCTAGTAGAAACACAGTCAATAACATGTACACTGCTAAACTTAGTCTTTTCATTTTATTATGGGATTAAAACCTTATTTCTACGTTTCTCAGGTGGCAGTAGTTGAGGTATGACTTGTCTTTGATGCGAGGTGCTGAAGGCGAATTGCTTACAAGAGAATGCGTTTTTGCGGCTGCCCTTTTTCAGGGATTGCGTAAATTGTAGCGAATTAGAACTGAAATGCCTGATAGCCACTAGAGACGGCTTCTTTTTATACCTACTTATGCCTATCGAAAACCCACCTGCGGAGATGGTGCCTTGCACGCCCGCCGATATTCATACCCTACAGGACATTGCCCTGAACTCTTATGGAGACCATTACCTGTATCTTTGGCACGACGGCGGGGCGTGGTACATCGATAAGTGCTTTAGCGACAAAGCCCTGAAACAGGAACTGGAAGACCCCAATGCTGCTTTTTTCATGATTTATATGCAGAAGGAGCTAGTCGGTTTCCTGAAGCTGAACATCGATAAGGCCCTGGAAGGCGGAGATGCCAGGGAGAGCCTGGAGCTCGAGCGCATCTACCTGACCAAAAAGGCATCCGGTAAAGGGATTGGGCGGCAGGCAGTGGACTTTGCAGTGGACTTTGCCCGGCAGCGCCAGAAACGCCTGGTATGGCTCAAAGCCATGGACAGTAGCCGCTCCGTAAACTTCTATGAGCAGAACGGCTTTGTGCCGTGCGGCACCCACCGCCTCGACTTTGAAGCCATGAAGGAGGAGTACCGGGGCATGATCGTCCTGCAGCGGGAGATCTAAGGGAGGCAAAACTTTGCAACTGGCATTGGTGTTATAACAACTGCATCATCGCAGATGCTTTAAGCAGCTATAGAATTGGAAAACATACTGGATATATTGATCATCGGTGCCGGCCCCATAGGGTTGGCCTGCGGGCTGGAGGCCCAACGGACAGGGCAGAGTTACCTGATTATAGACAGGGGCACGCTCGTGAACTCGCTTTACAACTACCCCCTGAACATGACCTTTTTCTCCACGTCCGAAAAGCTGGAGATCGGGGGCATACCGTTTGTGTCGGTCAACCCGAAGCCTACCCGCATGGAGGCCATGGAGTATTACCGCCGCGTGGCGGACTCGCAGGAGCTAAAGATCAACCTCTTTGAGGAGGTGCAGCACATGGAGCCACAGCAGGATCAGCTTTACCGCATTACCACGAGTAAAGGCAAATATCTGGCGCGGCATGTCATCATCGCGGTAGGCTTTTACGGCATCCCCAACATCCTGCACATCCCCGGCGAGGACCTGCCCAAAGTCCGGCATTATTACCTGGACCCGCATTATTATTTCCGGCAGAAAGTGGTGGTGGTGGGGGCCAACAACTCCTCGGCAGACGCAGCCCTGGAAACCTGGCGCAAAGGCGCCGAGGTAACCATGGTGGTACGCCAACCGGAACTGGGCCGCATCAAGTACTGGACCAAGCCCGACCTGGAAAACCGCATCAAGGAGGGTTCGATCAAGTGCTATTTTGAGTCTAACCTGACGGAAATCAGGGATGGCGAGGTGGACATTGAAACTCCTGATGGCAAAGTGACGATTGAGAATGACTTTGTGCTGGCCATGACCGGGTACCAACCGGACTTCGGTTTTCTGGAAAAAATAGGCGTCAAGCTCTCAGAGGATGAAAAACGCTACCCGCAGTACGATGCCGAGACCATGGAAACAAACCTGCCCAACGTATATCTGGCCGGTGTGATTTGCGGCGGTATGGACACACATGTATGGTTTATCGAGAACTCACGCGACCATGCCGTTAAAATTGTGCAGCACATCTCGCGGGAGAAAAAAACTGAAACAGCACAGCCCGTGCAGCGTTTAAACGACGGACAACACTAGTCAAACCCTGAAACTTAAAATATGAATTTAGCCATTATTGGTGCCAGCGGCAAAATCGGCTCCAGCATTACGCAGGAGGCGCTTAGCCGGGGGCATAACGTTACCGCCATCAGCCGAACCCCTGAAGAAGTAACCGAAGAAAGTGTGAGCCTGTCCGTGCGCAGCGGGGATGTTCAGAATGTTGAAGCGATGACAGGATTGCTGCAGGGCCACGATGCCGTTGTGGTTTCCTACAGTCCGGGCTGGGAGCCAGGCACCGACTTCAACCAGCACGTGGAAGTGGCCCGTAAAGTGCTGCAGGCTGCCAGAACAGCAGGCGTGAAGCGGGTCCTGAATGTAGGCGGGGCCGGTAGCCTGTATGCCGAGCCGGGTGTGCAGCTGGTGGATACCCCTGATTTCCCGGATGCCTGGCGTGGGCCTGCCGCCGCACAGCGCGACTCACTGAAGGTGTATGAGGAAGAGCAGGAACTAGAGTGGACCTTTGTAAGCCCTGCCATTAACATTGAGCCTGGAGAGCGCACCGGCAAGTTCCGCTACAGCACTGAGCGCCCCGTGTTCAACGAGCGCGGCGACAGCACTATATCGCGACAGGATTTTGCTGTAGCCATCCTCAACGAGCTAGAAGAACCGCAGTACGTGCGCCAGCGCTTTACAGTAGGCTACTAAGGAATTTCCGGAACAGGATATAAGCAGCCATTTTACACTGCAGCTACCGGTACTTAACTGGCAGCTGCTGTTTTTTTTACATAAACACAATGCGGAGGATACCTCATTCGTAACTTTTATACAGGCGGCGAGCCTAGACCCTAAACAGGGAATAGGTATAATTCCACCAGCGAAATGAGTTCTAGGAACTGACGGTGCAACTTCATATCTTTGTAAACTTCAACCACCACATAGAACTATCTCCGGGTTTTAGGGGTTGGAGGAACATTAACCAGGTCGGGAATGGCCCTCGAGCAGATAACTCCCCAATTATCGGCACGCATCAGGTTCCGGCCAATTCACCGCAAAAGTAGCGCACAAGGCGCTGCGCGGTTTCTTTTGAAAAACCAATTAATGACATTCGAGAATCTTAACCTCATTGAGCCAATCCTAAAAGCTCTTAAAACAGAAGGATATACCACACCGACACCCATTCAGGCAAAATCAATTCCCTACATACTTCAGAAAAGAGACATTTTGGGTTGCGCCCAGACGGGAACCGGTAAAACGGCCGCCTTCTCTATTCCGATTCTACAGTTGCTTGCCGAGAAAAATACACAGCACGAGCGCGGCACCCGCAAGATCAAGGCTTTGATCCTGACACCTACCCGTGAGCTGGCGCTGCAGATTGCTGAAAGCCTGACGTCTTACGGACGCCATACCGGTTTAAAGCATACCGTTGTTTTTGGTGGTGTGTCGCAGCGCCCGCAGACAGATGCCTTGCGCTCTGGTATCGACATCCTGGTGGCCACACCTGGCCGTCTTTTGGACCTGATGGCGCAAAAATACGTGCACCTCGATCAGATCGAGATGTTCGTGTTGGATGAAGCAGACCGTATGCTGGACATGGGCTTTGTGAATGACGTGAAGAAAGTGCTGCGCGTGCTCCCAGAGAAGAAGCAGTCGCTGTTCTTCTCGGCTACTATGGCCCCTGAGATTATGAAGCTGGCGGATACCATTCTGGTTAACCCTGCGAAAGTAGAGGTAACGCCGGTATCCTCTACCGCGCATACCATCAAGCAGGCGGTCTACTATGTAAAGAAGTCGGATAAGAAAAACCTGTTGATCCACTTGTTGAAAGATGGTGAGATTGACAGAGCGCTGGTATTTACCCGCACCAAGCACGGTGCCGACCGCGTTGCCCGCGACATGAGCAAGGCCGGCGTGCAGGCAGAGGCCATCCACGGAAACAAATCGCAGAATGCGCGTGTGCGTGCCTTGGATAACTTCAAGAAAAGCCAGACACGCGTACTGGTTGCCACAGACATTGCCGCCCGCGGTATCGATGTGGACGATCTGAGCCATGTGATCAATTACGAGTTGCCAAATGAGCCGGAAACCTATGTACACCGCATTGGCCGTACAGGCCGTGCCGGCGCCAGTGGTACCGCGCTTTCGTTTTGCGACGCTGAGGAAACTTCTTATTTGGTAAGCATTCAGAAGCTGATCTCTAAGTCAGTGCCGGTAATTGACAACCACCCATACCCGATGACTGCCAAGGACTTTGCCGAGGCGGCCAGCACAGTAGCGCAGCAGAAGAAGGGCGGCGGCCGGCGCAACGGTTCTGGCGGTGGTGCCCCAAGAAGAGAGGGTGCCAGTGCAGCAAGACCGGCTAGCAGCAATAGCAACGGTGGTGGCAACAGACGTTGGAGCAGCAAGCCAAAGACAAAGACCGTATAAACTACGTATTCTCTATATAAAAACCCCTGCCGGCATATACCGGCAGGGGTTTTTCATTTGTAAGTATCAGGATTTGCAGGGTCTTGAGATACGTTTAATTACCAAACCTCTTAGTGGGCGAAGCCCCTGCGAGTTATGGCTCCTGCGATGCTAAAAGTCAAACGCTTTTTATACTATCCTCAAGGGCATCTTCTGATGGAAGAAACTCTCTTCTTTTTGGCGCAGATCAGCTCAGTTGCTACACATGTTTTTTAATCCACAGTTGCTTTGCCAACGTTTTGCCTGGTACGGCTGACTAGGTACACTCCCACGAAAATGAGCAGGGCATAGAGGCCTTTTTGCACCGTGAAAATATCGCGGCCAAAGCCTACGGCGATAAGGATGGCCAGCACAGGTTGCAGGTAGATGTAGGCACCCACTAGTGAAGGGTTTGCATACCGAAGCGCCCAGGTGTTCAGTAGGTAGGCCAGTATGGTGACCGCTATTACCAAAAAGGCAATAGCCATCCAGATAGTAGTCGGGAACGAGCTGTAATCAGGGGTGGTGAGCTGCGACCAGCCGAAGGGTACCACCACCACGGTGCCCACAGCAAACACCCTGCTGACGATGGTGATCGCTGTATACTTTTGCATCAGCGGCTTTACAAGCACCAGGTAAAACCCAAAGGCGACAGCACTGACAATAATCAGCATATCACCGTAAATATTCCCCGGCGTGCTGTCGCCGCGGGAGGTATAGATCAAGAGCAGGGCGCCGATAAAGGCCACCGCAATTCCGGTGAGTTTGCGCCAACCCAGCCGCTCTTTCAGCAGGAGAGCCGAGAGGAGGAGTACAACCACCGGCACAATCACAATCAGCAAGGCCGCGTTAACCGGCGAGGTAAGGTTAAGCCCCGAGAAAAAGCAAAGCTGGTTCAGGGCAATGCCGGTCAGGCCGCAGCCAATCGACCGCAGGTTATCCGGCCATCCCACAATTCTTTCTTTCACCACCAGGCGCGAGAAGATCCCGAAAACCACCGCCGCCGACACTACCCGGATCACGATCAGGCCAAACGGCGCTATGTACACCGGCATCACTTCTTTGGCAATGCTGTAGTTGCTGCCGTAGATAAGCGCCACCAGGAAAAGCGAGGCATGCACCTTTAATTGTTTATTCATGCGGCAAAGGTAAGTGCTTTTCCCGCCTGACCGTATATAGAGGCAATATCAAATTTAACTGTCGAGAATATGTATCAAGATTTACCACTCACCGTTCGGAGATCGATCGAGGTGATGGGGCTGTTCTTTTTGGGATGGCTGTTGGTATTGGCAAAAGATTTACTGGCCCCGCTCCTGATGGCCTTCTTCTTGAGCATTATGCTGCTGCCTCTCTTCCGTTTTTTGCGGAGAAAGCGCGTGCCCGAAACGCTGGCTATTGGCGTCAGCCTGCTTGCCTTGGCCCTGGTGGTCGGGCTGATCGTCTGGTTTTTCTCTTACCAGATCAGTAGCCTGGTGTCGGACTTCCCAACCATCCAGAAAAACGTTACAAGCCATCTGCGCGCGCTCAGTGCCTGGATCGAGCAGATCTCACCCCTGTCTACGGAAGAGCAAACCAACTTTATCAGCGAGCAGAGCAACCGAATCCTGAGTTACGCGGGCAATATGCTGAGCGGGGCGGCGCTATCCATCACGGGAATTTTTGTTTTCCTGGGGCTGCTGCCTATCTATATCTTCCTGCTGATGTTTTACCGAAACCTGTTGCTGCGCTTCGTGTTTATCTGGTTTCCGGAGGAAAACCACAGCAAAGTGGCCGAAACGATGCGCGAGATGGAAGTTATCATCAAAAGTTACCTTTTCGGCCTCCTGATACAGGTGAGTTACATGACGGTGCTGCTTGGGGGCATCCTGCTGATCATCGGCATCAAGCACGCCCTGCTCATCGGGATCATTTTCGCTTTTCTAAATCTCATACCCTACGTGGGCGCTTTGCTCGGCAACATTATCGGGGTGTTGCTTACCCTGGCCTCGTCAGCGGAGCTTTGGCCCATCATCACGGTGCTTGGCGTGATTGCGGGGGTGCAGTTTCTGGACAATAACATCCTGATGCCCCGCATTGTGGGCTCAAAAGTTAAGATAAACGCGCTGGCAACCATTGTCGGGGTGATTGTGGGCGGCGAGATAGCCGGGGTGATCGGGATGTTCTTGTCGCTGCCCATCATCGCTGTGCTCAAAATCATCTTCGACCGTACCGAGCGTTTTGCGCAGTGGGGCGTGTTGTTCGGGGATGAGCGCCCAAGCCAGAGCCCGATGGAGGAGCCAGCGCTCAGGCAAAGCAAGCGAGAGGTGAAACGCGAGGTGGAAGCAGAGAACCGGCGAAACCCAGTGGTGAAGCCCCAAAAACGATAGCCTGCCACTTTGCCTTCAATTTCGTAGCTTTGTTTTAAACCCATTTTGTAGAAACAAAACGAGTAGATGATTCATCCGAACATACCGCTTGCCGAGCGCATGCGTCCGCATAACCTGGATCAGTATTATGGCCAAAAGCACCTGGTAGGGCCAGATGGCATCCTGCGCCGCTACATCGAGGGCGGCGTTATACCCTCCATGATCTTGTGGGGGCCGCCGGGAGTAGGCAAAACCACGCTGGCTAACATTATTGCCAATCAAATGAAGGTGCCCTTTGTAGCCTTGAGCGCCATCAACTCCGGTGTAAAAGACATACGCGAGGTGATTGAACAGGCCAAAAAACGGCAGGGCACCGTGTTGTTCATCGATGAGATTCACCGCTTTAATAAATCGCAGCAGGACGCGCTGCTAGGGGCTGTGGAGAAGGGAACCGTTACGCTGGTAGGTGCCACCACCGAGAACCCCTCGTTTGAGGTGATTTCGGCCCTGCTGTCGCGCTGCCAGGTATACATCCTCAAGCATTTGATGAAGGATGAGCTGATTGAACTGGTAGACCAGGCGCTGGCACAAGATGAGTGGATGCGCCACCGGAACGTGCGGGTGGAGGAGTATGAGGCGCTGCTGACCATTTCGGGGGGTGATGCGCGCAAACTCCTGAACCTGCTGGAGATTGTGGCGGAGGGTGTGAAGGGTGAGGAAGTAGTGGTTCGAAACGAACTGGTGCAACAGGTCGCGCAGCAGAACATCGTGATGTATGATAAGAGCGGCGAGATGCACTATGACCTGGTGTCGGCCTTCATCAAGTCTATCCGTGGCTCTGACCCCAACGCTGCGGTATACTGGCTGGCCCGCATGATCGAGGGGGGGGAAGACCCCAAGTTTATCGCCCGCCGCTTGCTTATAGCTGCTTCCGAGGACATCGGGTTGGCCAATTCCAACGCGTTGCTAATGGCTACTTCCTGCTTTCAGGCGGTACAGATGATCGGTTACCCCGAGGCGGAGATCATCCTGTCGCAGTGCACCGTATACCTGGCTACCTCACCGAAGAGCAATGCCTCGTACAAGGCTATCAAGCAGGCGCGCGCGCTGGTGCAGCAAACCGGCAATCTGTCCGTACCACTGCATATCCGCAATGCCCCGACCAAGCTGATGAAGGAAATAGGGTATGGCAATAACTATAAATATGCCCACGACTACGAGGGCAACTTTGTGCAGCAGGAGTTTATGCCTCAGGAACTGAGCAACACGGCCCTGTACCAGCCAGGTAAGAACGGCCGCGAAAACGACATGCGCAAGCAACTGCAAGCACAGTGGGGCAAGAAATACAGGTATTAGTTACGAGTTCCGAATTACGAATTGGGAAGAATGGTAGCGGACAGTTCACTTGGACAGTTCACTTGGACAGTTCACTTAAAGTATTGGCGCAATACCCATACCCTTCAACCTATATATTCTACAATAATCCGTAATTCGGAACTCGTAATTCGTAATTCAAAAGGTTTGTCTATACAATTACTTAGTTGGTCGAGAAGGTGAGGAGTAGCTGAACAAATTGGGCTATTTTTGCATCTTACTTATAGGAACAACTGTTTTCCTTTAAATTATACTTTGTCATTCTTAACTAAACTAATATGCTAAGCTTCCTGAAATATGTGCTGGCGACCATTGTGGGCCTGCTCGTATTCTTTTTTATAAGCCTATTGCTGCTCATCGGTATTGCGGCGAGCACGGCTTCTTCTGATGAAGTGAAGGTAAAGGAGGGATCTGTGCTGGAGCTCAAACTCGATAAGCAGATTTCGGAGCGTGACCCGGAGAACCCGCTGGCGGAGCTCGGCTTCTCCTTCGGCTCACTTACCAGCACCGATGGGCTTGACCAGATCAAGGCGGCCATTCGCCGTGCCAAGACCGATGAGAACGTAAAGGGGATTTTCCTGAACATGACTTTTGTGGATGCCGGCATGGCAAAGTTAGAGGAAATCCGAAACGAGCTGATCGACTTTAAGAAGTCAGGCAAGTTTGTGGTTTCCTACACCGACCTGGCCACCGAGAAAGCCTATTACGTCGCCTCGGTTTCGGATAAGATCTACCTGAACCCGGTGGGCACGATTGAGTTTAACGGGATGAGCTCTGAGATGTACTTCTTCAAGCGCCTGCTCGATAAGCTTGATATTGAAGCCCAGATTTTTAAGGTTGGAACCTACAAAAGCGCCGTGGAGCCCTTTTTCCTGGAGAAGGCCAGCGATGCTAACCGCGAGCAGCTCAACTCGTTCCTGAACTCCATCAACGATTACCAGCTGAAGCAGATCGCGAAGGCCCGTGGCGTGGACGCTGCTACCCTCAAAAACGTGCAGGACAACCTGCTGGTGCGCGACCCGAAAGACGCCAAGAAGTATAACCTCATCACGGATGTAGGCTACTACGATGAGGCCATCACTTACATGAAAGATAAGATCGGCTTGAAGGAGGATGATAAGATCGAACTGGTGAAGCTCTCGAAGTATAAGAAAGTAAAGAACACCGCCGAGATCAGCACATCCAAGAACCGCATTGCCGTAATCTATGCCGAAGGGGACATTGTGGACGGCGACGGCGACGAGGATAACATTGGCAGCACTCGCTTTGCCGAGGCCCTGCGCGACGCGCGGCAGGATGAAAACGTGAAAGCTGTGGTGCTGCGCATCAGCTCGCCGGGTGGTAGTGCCCTGGCTTCTGACGTGATCTGGCGCGAGGTGCAGCTGACCAAGAAGAAGAAGCCTGTCATCGCCTCCATGTCTGATGTGGCTGCTTCCGGCGGCTATTACATTGCCATGGGTTGCGATACCATTGTCGCGCACCCGAACACCATTACGGGTAGCATCGGCGTGTTCGGTGTGATTCCGAACATGCAGGGCTTCCTCAACAACAAACTCGGCATTACGGTGGACCATGTGAGCACGGGCAAGTTTGCAGACATGCCAACAGTTACCCGGCCGTTGAGCCCGCAGGAGCAGGAAATTGTGCAGAACCAGATCAACCAGATTTACGAAACCTTTACCGGTAAAGCCGCGCAGGGCCGTAACATGCCCCAGGACAAGTTGAAAGAATATGCCTCTGGCCGGGTATGGTCGGGCATCGAGGCCAAACAGCGCAACCTGGTTGATGCCTATGGTGGCCTGGAGGAGGCTATTGACATTGCAGCCGCCAAAGCTAATATCGCGGATGATTACCGCCTGAAGTCGCTGCCTGCCCGCAAGTCATTCTTCGAGGAGATGTTCACGGGCTTTAACGCGGAAGCTAAAGAGATGGCCATCAAAGCCGAGATGGGGGAGTTATACCCCTATTACAAGCTCTACAAAAAAGTGAGCAACATGCAGGGCATGCAGGCGCGCATGCCTTACGACCTGCGCGTGGAATAGCAAGGCGTGCTGGCGTACCAAGCTAAACCTGCTACCCAAACAGTATTTTTTAGAAAACAGCTTTCAGGCACCGTGCCTGAAAGCTGTTTTTATTTTATGGCAAAGCTATTTTTTGCAATTTTGCCCGTACAGCTTACTACCTGATTTTAACAGGTAGCAGCCAGGGTGGTATAAATCCATACCCTGCCGTTTCCGGGGTACTCAAAAGATCATCAACATTCAACCGAAGCATATGATGCAGTTATTGCAGGAATCCGTTTCCTATATACAAAACAAGATAAATGGCTTTCAGCCTGAATTCGGGATTATACTGGGCACCGGCCTGGGCGCACTGGTAAAGGATGTGGACGTGCAGCACACGCTGTCTTACGCCGATATCCCTAACTTCCCGGTATCTACGGTAGAGAGCCACTCGGGCAAGCTTATATTAGGCACGTTGGCCGGTCGCAACGTGGTCGTGATGCAGGGGCGGTTCCACTATTACGAGGGCTATAGCATGCCGCAGGTTGTATTCCCGGTGCGGGTGATGAAGTTGCTGGGTGTACAGAAACTGTTCGTCTCGAACGCAGCAGGCGGCTTGAACCCTAAATTCAGTACCAGCGACCTGATGGTGCTCACAGACCACATCAACCTGCTACCGGACAACCCGCTGATCGGGAAGAACCTGGATGAGCTGGGGCCGCGCTTCCCGGACATGAGCGAGGTGTATGACGAGCACATGGTGCGCGAAGCCATGGTGATTGCGGATGATGCCGGGATTGAACTGCAGGAGGGGGTATACGTGAGTGTGCCGGGCCCGATGCTGGAAACCAAGGCAGAGTACCGCTACCTGAGCAGCATTGGGGCGGATGCCGTGGGGATGTCTACTGTGCCGGAGGTGATTGCCGCCCGCCACATGAACATGCCTGTGTTTGCCGTATCGGTGATCACGGATATGTGCACACCTGACCGTATTAAGAAAGTGGTGCTGGCCGATATCTTAGAGGCCGCCGCCAAAGCCGAGCCCCGCATGACCATGCTGATCCGGGAGTTGGTAAAACGCAGCTAGGGCATACTAAATTCACAAAAGGCAAAAGTCGGCAAGCCAGTAGTTGGGGAGGGTATAGATACCACCTCAGAAGCTGTTACCTGCCGGCCTTTGACTTTTTGCATCTGCCTGGCTATTTAACAATAATGGTTTTGCGACTAAGGGCAAGGTTGGTGAAAATGCCTAAGCCGCCCTGCACCGAAGACCGGATGCGGGAAGGTTGTGCAAAAGGGTTTCCGTTGGCGTCTTTGGCGTTGTCAGTGGATACCAGGAAGTCGTAATACTGCTTCTCGATGTGATAAAGCGATACAACAACCGTATCGCCCGGGTCATACATATAGCCGGATCCATAGACAATGCGCTTCCCGTTGGTGAGTTGGTCTGTCGTGAAGATATCCTGCCGTGAGCCTTTGCGGAGGCTGTCGGTGTGCGTCATGTACCGGTAATAATTGCTGGTGTTCGCGTCATCCTGAAACGAAGTGAGCAAAAGCGCCTCCTGGTCATCCTCTGTGTTAAAGCGCCATTCCACTTTTTCTATGGGCACTATGGGCAAAACAGTTGTAAAGCCCGTCACCTTGCGCCCTTTGCCGTCGGTCACTTCCAGGGTATAAACGTCCCCGGGCTTGCCTTTCATGGTTTCCAGTGAGCTGTGGGTGTATACAAAACCGGTCTTGGTATCCAGCACAGGCTTGTACTTTAGCTCTATCTTCCGCCCGTTGTGCGTGATGGTGGCTTTCGCGTCAGGCACCAGCGGTGGGGTAGGCGGATCGAAGTAGCCGGCACTTTCCTGCACGGCAATGCGGTAGGGTTTGCCCGGTTCCAGATACCCTTCCACGACCAATTGGGGCGTGTGGTTCGGCAAATCCACGTCAATGTCCTTGTCGAGGTCGCAGCTGCAGAAGGATAGTGCAAGCCAGGGTAGCAGGAGCAAAATGTGTCTCAATTGCATCAGAATTTAAAATTATAGGTAACCGATGGGATAAGCGGGAAGAGCGACACCTGCTTGGCTTGAAAGCCAAGCGTTTCGAAGCCTTCCTGGTCTTTCACCTGATCGAAATACACGAAGTAGGGGTTACGCCGGTTATACACATTGTACACACTAAACGTCAGGTCGGCCTCACCGCGTCTGGGCTTCAGCTTCAGGACGGCACTTAAGTCAAGGCGATGGTAAGAACTGAACCGGTAGGTGTTGCGGTTCTCGTAAATCGGGACGATAGAGGAGCTTTTGCCCTCTACATCCTGAAACGCAAAGCGCGCCAGAGGGATGGAATAGGGAGTGCCGGACCCGTAGATAAAGGCCCCGTTAATGCTGAGTCGCTTACTGAACTGGTGCATCACCACTAGGCTCAAATCATGGCGGCGATCATAGCGTGTTGGGAACCAGGCACCGTCATTGATATCGTCAAGGTCGTTCTCGCTGTCGAATTTGCGGTAAGTCCAGGAAAGGGTGTAGCCAATCCACCCCGTGGTTTTGCCTTTCTTCTTCTCCAGGTACAACTCGCTTCCATAGCTGCGGCCTTTGCCAAACAGGAATTCGTTTTCCAGGCTGTCGTTCACAAAAAGATTTGCCCCGTCGCGGAAATCGAGCTGGTTGCGCATCCACTTATAATATACCTCGTTGGTGAACAGGTAGCGGCCACGGCCAAATAACTTGCTGAAACCCGCCGCCACTTGCTGCGAGTATTGTGGGGCTACCCTGCGGGTTGATGGAAACCATATGTCTGTAGGCAGGGAGGCTCCGGAGTTGGAAACCAGGTGCACATACTGCTTCATACCCGCAAAGCTGGCCTTCAGCGAGGTGGTTTCGTTGAGGTTATACTTGGCTGCGGCGCGCGGCTCCAGGGCCAGGTAAGTCTCCTGGTTTCGGAAGCCTGATAAGCGAAGCCCGTAGTTTAACGACCACCGCGCGTTTACCTGGTACTCGTCCGCCACGTACGCCCCAAACTCTGCCGCACTATAGGCGTTGCCGGCCCCAAACTGCAATGTACTGTCCGATGACTCAAAACTGAGCTGGCCAACCCTAAACCGATGATGCGTGCCGTTGGCCCCGAACTTCAGGCTATGCCCTCCTTTCAGGAATAGATCGAAGTCGGTTTTGAGGGTGTAATCGCGGATGGCTGAGGTCAGTTTGAGCTGGAAAACATCAATTTTATTGATGATGTTGTATTGATAGCGCGAGGTCTGCAGCGATGTGTTGGCATACAGGTTTTTGTTGAATTTATGTCGCCAGTTAACAGCCCCGACTGTGTTACCCCAGTTAAAGCCAAATTCGAAGTCGTCGTCATCCAGGCCAAAAAAGTCACGGCCGTAATAGCCCGTAAAGGTGAGTTCATCGTTCGGGCCGGGTTTGTACGTCAGTTTGGCGTTGAGGTCATAAAAGTAGTAGTCCGGAATGGGGGTATAATCTTCTTGTTCTTCGCTGAGGCGATTGATTTGCCGGGTGAAGATGTCGGCGTAAGTACGGCGCCCCGACACGACAAACTGCAGCTTGTCCTTCACGATCGGGCCATCTACTGTCAGGCGCGAGGCAATAAGGCCTATACCCCCCGTAGCGCGGATGTTGCTGTTGTTGCCATCGTTCATCTTCACCTCCATCACCGAAGAGAGCCGGCCGCCATACTGCGCCGGGAACCCCCCTTTGTAAAGGTCCACGCTTTGTACCGCATCGGGGTTAAACACACTGAAGAAGCCAAACAGGTGCGTAGGGTTGTAAACCATGGCGCCGTCTAGCAGCACCAGGTTCTGGTCCGGGCCGCCACCCCGCACGTAAAGCCCGGTCGTTCCCTCCCCCCCAGACTGTACGCCTGGCTTTAGCTGCAGCGTTTTCACGAGGTCCACTTCCCCGAAGAGGGCAGGCAGTAGCTTGGCCTCTTTGGTGGTGAGAGTCTCAACGCTCATGCGGTTGTCATTGAGTTTCTGCCGAAGTGTGTTGGCCTCTACCTGCACCTCTTTAAGCTCGGTTTGTGCAGGGCTCAGGAAGAAGTTCACTTTTTGCTGTGCCTCACCGGGGGAGAGCCGCACCTGCTGTATTTGGGTGCCATAGCCAACATAGGTAGCCTGCATCTGGTGGTCGCCGGGGGGCAGTGACAGCTGAAAATAGCCTGTTTCGTCGGTTGTGGTGCCCAGGTTCAAGGCTGGTACAGCCACGCTTGCCCCGATCAGGGGCTCTCCCTGGTTTTCCGTCCGCACCAGCCCACGCACAACGGCCTTTTGTGCGAAACACAGGTGAGCCGGCCCTATTAAGAAGAGGATTAAAAATAACGTGTAAAAAAGGCGCATGCAGGCAAAAACGTATAAGAGTGACTTATTAACAGAGCAAATTATCAGGGAACATACCTAACTTACAATTTTAAGTTGCAAATGGTTTTCCTGACGTCAATATGTTATGTCCAAACGCGCCACTGCCAGGCCCACGTGAAAAGTAAGCCTGGCAGTGGCGCGTTTAGGTGTAATGCATTATAACCTGAAATTCTGGTTAGCTGTTTTTTGCTAACGAAAGGTGCCGGTTTTCTATTGTGCTGCTTTGTTGAGCCAGGCAGCACGCAGGGCTTGCTGCTCGGGCGTAGCCTCTGGGTCCGGGGAGAGGAGGTGCACTGACTGGCGCTTTACGGCAGTAGCCCTGCCACGCAGTTTCACCTTCTTCAGCTTTCCCTTTTCATTCATCCGGCCAACGGTAATCGTGATTCTCTGGCCAGGCTTCAGTTGCTGCAGTTGGTCTCCAATTACCTCCCGGATGGTGAGCGGCGTAATTTCCTGGCCATTCAACTGCAGCAGCTGGTCTCCGTTCTGGAACCCCATGTTCTGACCGAAGTCGTCCATGTCATCTGTCTCGGCCACTATGATTTTATCTGACTCCTGGTCATACCCCGGCACAAACCCGCCGTATGAAATCACCTGCTGGGTTGCCGTCGGCTCATAGCGTATCCCCACCTTCCGGAAAGTTTCCTGCAGCGGCAGCGGCTCTTTGCCTTCCACGTGCCTCCTGAAAAACTCCCTGATTTCCGGGTAGGTGATCTCCGCTATTTTATCAAACAGCTCCTCGTCTTTAAACGACTGCTCTTTCCCGTAGGTCTTAGAGAGGTCCAGCATCAGGTTGCGCAGGCCGTACTCGCCACCTGATAATTCCCGCAGCTTAACGTCCAGCACCAGCCCGATAAGCGCCCCTTTCTGGTACACGTTGCCGTACTCCTTCTCGTATTTGTCCAACACCTCGGCACTCATTTCCGTGAAGGGCAGGGTGTCGTTGTAGTATACTTTAGAGGTCAGGATGTACTCGCGCAGCTTTTCGAGGTAGGTGTCCAGGTCATACAGGTTCTCGTAGGCCTGCACGTGTGTGGCAAAATATTCGGTCACGCCCTCGTATAGCCACAGGTGCTTCGACATTTTCGGGTTGATATAATCGAAGTTTCCGATCTCCTCGGCGTGAATGTTAAGTGGCGTCACGATATGGAAAAACTCGTGCGCGGCCACATCCCGCACGGTGCTGCTAAACTGGTCTTCCGGCATCTCAGGGAGAAAGTACACGGAAGAGTAAGAATGCTCCAGCGCGCCAAACGAGCCCGACTTGCCCACACGTTCCGGCACGTAAATCAAAAAGGCGTATTTATCGACGGGCAAGGTGCCGCCCAGATAGTTCCGCTGCGCCTCCAGGATGCTTTTCACGGTAGAGGCCACCGGCTTGGAGGTGATGCGCCCGCTCGGCGAATAGACGGACACCAACACCTCGGTGTTCCCCATTTTCAGGACGGTGGTATCAGGGCGGTTATACATCAGCGGCGAGTCGGCCAGGTCCATGTAGTTTGGCACCAGGTACTTGTCGGAGGTGGAGGAAGTAGCGATTGCCTGCAGCGAGGTTGAGCCGTAAAAGCCTTCCGGCTTGGTGATATTAAGCTCGTAGGGCACCTGCTTCATGCCCTCGAAATAGCCGATAAAGCCAAAGGTGTTCAGCAGGAAATTCTTGTTTTCCTCAATGTTGGTGCCGCCCGGTTCAAAGAGCACTTCCTCGCGCTTGGTGGCATCAAACGTGTCGTTCACCCAATAAGTAATCTTGCCGAGTGACCGCGCATTTTTGATTTTCCAGCGGTTTGTGTCCAGCTTTTCAACCACGAGCGCCTGGCCTTTTTTATCAAAAGCAGTAAAGTCCGTCACAAAGCGGCCAAAGTCGGAAACCGAGTAAGTGCCCGGCACGATCTTAGGCATGATGTACACGATCTCCTCCTGCTTTATCTCGGGTGCCTGCAGCGATACTTTTATCTGATCGTTCCGAACCTCTGTGAGGTTGATGGTGAAATTGTATTTTTCAGGAACCGGTGTTTGAGGAGTCGCGGAACTGCCAAGTGCAAGGCTGCCCCATAATCCCAAGAGCACTACTGTATGTTTTAGCTTCATCTTCATGTGTTTTGGCTCTCGGTGAACTCGGAAGCCAGGCATTTTACTTTCATGAACGTACTTTTCCTAAATTTAGCGCAAAGCATTCATCGAATCGCAATTTTTCTGCCTTCTGCCTCATGTTTTATACCCCAAAACTGGCCAACGCTGTTTAAGTTATACTACGGAAATATGATTAACTGTATACCTGACTATTCTTTGCTGCGAAGTGCCAGCCGCAGGAACAACGTGCGTAACAATCTACTTCAGCCAGAAACCAGCTAGTGAGGGTGAACAAATGGGGTATAAAGTGCTTTATGAAGGGCTACAAAAACGCAGCGGCCCTGTTTTAATACAAAGCCGCTGTAAGATGTGAGGGAGTAACATTTTATTTATTTTATCGCTTGCTGCACAGCCTGCGTGAGGACGTTAACAGGCATCGCGCCCGATTGCCGCCATACCTGCTGGCCCTGCTTGAACAGAATGAATGTGGGCACACCCTGCACCCTGAACTGCGATGCGGCGGCTTGGTTGTTGTCGATGTTTACTTTGATGACCTTCAGCTTGCCATTGTACTGGCTTGCCACCTGCTCCACAATCGGCGACATGGCTTTGCAAGGGCCGCACCAATCAGCGTAAAAATCTACCAGCACTGGCATTCCCGGGCTGTTGATCAGTTCTTTAAAGGATTTCTTAGGCATGGCGTTAGACTTAATTTATAGTATTTGAATACGGTTTATACCTCCCGGCGGGTTGCATTCTGATTGGGGGTATAAGCCCTTTTGTGTAAACCATCGGCCTGCCCGCTTGTTTGCATAGGAGTGCGGCGAAATAACATGAGGGATCGAAAAGCGGCTAATACATGCGAACTCTGTGGGCGGGAAGCACAAAGCCTGTCGCGCCACCACCTGGTGCCCCGCGAGGAAGGTGGGCGCTACGGTGCCACCGCTGCGTTGTGCCAACCATGCCACAGCACTGTGCACCTCACCTTCAGCAACCGCGAACTGGCCTTGCTTTATTCTTCCATCCCTGCTCTGCAAGAGGCGGAAGCGCTTCAGAAATACCTGAACTGGGTGCGTGGCAAACGGGTGCAGCGCATCTCAAACAAGCGGAGCCGAAGCAGGTAAGATAGGCCTCGATACCGTTTTCATTCCCCGCGCAGTTTCAGGATCAGGTCGATTTTATACTGGTGCAGGTTGCCCTCCAGCCCAGCCGGGTAATTGTGTGGGTTCAGGTACCGGCGGATGCTTTCGTGCAGGCAGTCTAGCTGAGCCTTCGTGCGTGCCTTGATCTCCGGAAGGCTCGGCAGTGTATAAACCAGTTCACCTGAATCAAAAACAGGTGTAAGCAGTTCCTCGGAGGGAGTTCCGGTAGGTATGGCTTTTCGGCGGGTACTGTCCAGCGGGTCTACGATGTGGAATTGGGACGGCAATGGCTCCAGGGCATTGTAAATCATGTCGGCTATAAAGCGCTTGCCATCGGAAAAACGCCGCACTTGCAGCATGCCCGGGGTTGAGGTTTTGGCCCGCTGCTCGGAAAGTTTCACTTTGTACTCCCAGGCACCTCCCGCTTTCCGGATAGCAGCCAGCTTGTATACCCCGCCCAAGGCCGGCTGGTCATAAGCCGTGATCATCTTTGTGCCCACGCCCCAGACATCTATTCTGGCTCCTTCCTGTTTCAGGCTGGTGATGATGTGCTCATCCAGGTCGTTGCTGGCTACGATGCTGGTCTCCGTTAACCCTGCGGCATCCAGCAGCTTGCGCGCCTCTATGCTGAGGTAGGTAAGGTCGCCGGAATCGAGACGGATGCCTCCGAGCTTAAAGCCGCTTGGCGCGAGCTTCTGGGCTGTGGCAATGGCTTTTTCTACGCCCTCGAGGGTATCGAACGTGTCTACCAGTAAAACAGTGTCCTGAGGAAATGCCTGGCCATAGGCCTCAAAAGCTGCTTCCTCAGTCTCAAACGCCTGAATCCAGCTGTGCGCATGGGTGCCTTTCACTGGGATGCCGTACAGTTGCCCCGCCAATAGGTTGGAAGTAGCACTGACGCCGCCAATGTAAGCAGCCCGCGCAGCCGACAGCGCCCCGTCAATTCCCTGTGCCCGCCGCATGCCAAACTCTATCACCGGGTCGCCTTTGGCTGCATCTGTAATCCTGGCAGCCTTGGTAGCAATCAGTGTCTCGAAGTTGATGATCGTGAGCAGGGGCGTTTCGATTAGTTGCGCCTGCAACAGAGGGCCGCGCACCCGCACCAGCGGCTCTCCCGGAAACACTACTGTGCCTTCTGGTATGGCATCTACGGTACAGGTAAACTGCATGTCCCGGAGGTAATCAATAAAGGCTTCCTCGAAGAGGGGGGAACCGGTGCTACCTTTCAGTTCCGCCAAATACTGCAGGTCCGTCTCCTCAAACTGAAGCGCCTGTAAGTACTCGACCGCATGCTCCAGCCCGGCGGCAATGGTATAGCCTCCCTGGAAAGGGTTTTTCCGGAAATAGAGGTGGAAGACGGCTTCGTGCTCGGCCATGCCGTTTTTCCAGTAGCCGTAGGCCATAGTCAGTTGGTACAGGTCGGTAAGAAGCGAGAGGGAAGTAGCGTATATTTTTTTCAGAGCCATGGACAAAATTACGCATTGCGGTGCAATATTGGGGTATAAACGCTGGGCTGCTCCTCAACAAAAGCAGGTATTAGGTATGAGGTGCACGACCGGAGGCGCTATTTTAACCTGCAAACTTGCGTCTTAGCCCTGCCCTCTGCAATTTTATGCCATGCAGAGAAAACAGTTTATACCCTTTTCGGAAGTAAAGCACCACCGCGCGATCATCATAGACAGCACCCATGCCAACGGTGTGATGCTTTCGCACTGGAAAGGCGCACCTACCCTAGCCGCGGTCAACGACGATACCAGCGCGGCCATTGCGCTGCATGCCTTGCGCTTACAGTTGCCCGAACTCGATCTGCCCTACGTATCGGCCAATCATTTCGACATTGACGGCTTTGTGGGGGTATGGGCACTGCTGAACCCGGAGCTGGCGCTGGAGAACGAAGAGCTGTTGCGGCAGATGGCCCTCATCGGCGACTTCAGGGAGCTGGACCTGAACCACCCGCTGGCGGGTGAGGCACTTAAGCTGGTCTGCTGGATAAACGCCAAGGAGCGGGAGCTGTTTTACATGCCATTCGCGGCTGACGAGGAAGAGGAGAAGGAGGCGGCGCAGTGCGTGCAGAAGTTCCAGTATTTTCTGCGGGAGTTCGGCCGCGTGCTCCGGGACCCTGACTGGGAGAAAGGCGCCTGGGAAGAGGAGGTGAGCAGTGTGCTGGTGGGCTACCGCGCTATGTATAAGCCCGACACCAAGCTAACCCGCTACCCTGCCATCGGGCTGATTGTCGTGGAGACGCCGCACCCGGTGCACTACTACGCGCTGTTTAGCCGCACCCATGGTTTTGATATGGTGTTAGCCTGCTACAACGGCCAGCGGTATGAGCTGGAGTACAAATACACCACCTGGGTCGATCTGGCCACCCGGCCTACGTTGCCTCGTCTGTCGATGGCCCCGCTCGCCGAGAGGCTAAACCAGCTGGAAACTTCTGGGCATCAGTGGACCTACGGCTCCGTGACTGATACCGGCCCGCTGCTGCGCCTTTCCGGCGACAAACTTACCCGCGTCGAAACCTATGACCATCCCACAGAACGGGAAATCCATGCATCCTCCATCCCAGTGTCGCAGCTGAAAGAAGTGGTGGCAACCTATTACACTGAAGCATACCGTTACATCCGCCCGAAGTATAACTGGACCTGGAAAGAGGTAAAGGCGCTGCAGCAGCAGCACCCCTGATGGCATGCTTATCCGTAAACACCTGTATAGTACGTGTGCTTGTGCATAGGCTTAAGTAGTTGTAGTGAGGCTGCTTTTATTTAAAAGCAGCCATAAACGACCTTTGGCAGGGCTGTAGCAGGAATTTCGTGGGAAGATTCTATTTATTTCAGTGTTTCCCGTATAGATCGAGAAATAGTGATATAGTCACATGAAACACGAATATATACAACAACAACAACATTTATGGAAAAGATTTTATGTCCGACTGACTTCTCGAGCACATCGGCGAAGGCGGTAGACTATGCTGTGTATATTGCACAACATGCGGGGGCGCACCTTACCCTGGCGCATGTATTGCATCTACCTATAGTCGACACCTCTGAAACAGCTTTGGTGGCGAGTGAACTGCTGGGGGAGCAGATGCGCGAAGCCGAAAAAAAGTTGTCAGCCATGGTTCGTGATTTGGAAGCGAAACATGGCGCAAACCAAGACGGGGGATTTTCCTGCGATTATATCTTGCAGGAAGCCCTATTAACTGACATGGCCGCCAATCTAACCCAGCATCAGGGCTACGATTTTGTGGTGATGGGTACCACGGGGCTGGATAATACCATGGAGGAACTGCTGATCGGGAGCAACACAGAATCGGTGATAGAAGAAGTGAAATGCCCGGTACTGTCTGTGCCGGTAGTGGCAACGCCTCCAAAGTTAGAGAGTATTGTTTTTGCCTCAGACTACAGCGAAGAAGACCGTTACGCCTTAACTCAGGTAGTTCAGTTGGGGAGTTATTTCAGTTCGCGGATTGATGTTGTGCACGTGGTGAAACCTGGCGACAGGAACAGCAACGAGGAGGCAGAACAGTTTTGGGGCGAGTTGCGGGAGTTGTTCCCGGGTGTTCCGCTCAATTTTCAGGAAGTCTACCACAAGCACCGGGACGAAGGGCTCAAAACCTACATCAAAAAAACCGGCGGGCAGATGCTCGCCGTGGTGCGCCGGAAAAAAGGCTTTCTGAAAGAACTCTTCTCGCAAAGCCTGGCAGAGCGATTAACCTACCAGGCCGATGTGCCGCTACTGGTGCTGCACGGTGTAAAAACACCATAGATTAAAATAGCTCATCACAGTACAAAAGAAAGGGCGCTGATGCATCAGCGCCCTTTCTTTTGTACTTGGAGTTAGGTTACGCTAGCGTACCATCCCCTCATCAAATATATGGTCTAGTTCGCGGCTGCATACCTGGCAGTTATAGCGGCCATAATCCTCCACAGCCCTGATCAGGGTGACATTCCGAAAGGTGCCTTTGCATTGTACCAGCAGGGAGCAATCGTGCTGGGTATGGAAAATGTCAGACGACTCGTCCTCACAGATCCACATGCGGTTCTGGGCCATGTCCGGGGCAATCACAAAAAACTCCGGGGCAGGCCTTTTCTCTGGAAGAGGTTCAGTAGCTGATTCGGTTGGTTCGCTGTCTGTAGCGGTTTCCTCGGTCTGCTGGCAAAATGTTAAGGAGAGCGCCGTAGCCATAAACAAGGCGATTCGGCTAATGTGGTTGAAGAACGGGATCATAGGTGTCAGGTGAAATCGGGTTGAGCCGGTAAATTTAGGAAGAACGGCTCATATATGCACCAAGGCTGGCAATCGAGTGCCTTGCTACTGGCAGGTTTTGTCTTTGCGGCGGCTGTAGTCCCGGATGGCGGCTGCCTCGGTTACGGCTATCACCTCCTGCTTGCAACGCTTCAGCACATGGCAGGTTTGCGTGAGGTGGTATACCCCTGAGCCGGTGCTGTTACAGATATACACCGTGCGTTTAGCGGCACCTGCCGGAAGGGGAGCCCCTGCGGTTGAAGTGCTGCTACTTTTACTGCGCTTGTTTTTGCGGTACTCCCAGGGCGCAACGGGGTTTGCCTCCTGCCACAACCCACGCTTAAAGCGGCGAGCGTCTGCCTCCAGGTCGGCCAGTTTTTTATCGTTTGAGTAAGCCTTGTAATGCCAGGCATAGCCGTCACGCACGAGTTCCTCATTAAGGCTTCTGCCGTCCATGAGTTTAATGGTGCCTACCGTGCGGCCATACCGATCAGTGTTGTGGGGAACAAGCTGCACTTGCTTGCCAAAAACCAGATCAGAGGTATACTGCTTGGCTTTCTGCCCGTAGCTTTGCGTCTTTTCAGGGGTGTCGATCCCATACAAGCGCACCGTAATCGTTTCGCCGTTGCGCAGCAGTTCGATGGTGTCGCCATCTTTCACGCCCACCACTTTATCGCCTGCGCGTGTTTCAGGCCCAGCAGAAGGCTGATTCTCTGTTGGTAGCTGGGGTGTACCGCTGGTGGAGGGAGTATGATGGTTGGGGGCAGGAGCGGCAGGCGCTTGTTCGGGCTGTTCCGTTGTGGTTTCCGGACGCCTTTGCCGGAACTGTTCCTGTGCCTCCTCGCGGTCGGGCTGCTTGCAGGAGAAAGTAAGCAGTAAAATGAGCAGGTGCATAACCTGATGCAAAAGTCTTGTCATAAGAGTGTCGTCTGAAGTTAAGTAAACCGGAGGTGTATCATCTTTTTATACCTCAGTTTTACCAGCTGTGTTAGGCGCTAAGTTAGGGAATGTTGTCCTCTATTCGTTTTATCAGGAATGTTCTAAGGGCAAACAAGCTAGCACTTAGTTGTCTTCTTCTTGCTTCTTAAGGAAATTATTATGTGTTTTTCATTTAAAATCATAAAAAAATCCGTACACTCAACCAATGTATCATACTAATACTTAGATACATACTATAAATCAGATATTATATATTTTAAACTTTACCTATGTAAAATAAAACAATATCTAGTTATTGGAGTATCTTTCTCTAAATTTGTAAAGCCAAAAGTTGGATGCAATGAATATAAAGGTTGATAATCCAAATGCCGTCAGAAGCTTCAAGATATGGATAAGGCTGCGGGGATAGAACTTAGCTTATTGATTTTAAGATTTTTTCATAAATATATTAAACTTAAATAATTTGTAATAGTAATATACATCACTCTGTAAAGCCAGGCTTATTCTCAAGTCACTGGCTTATTGGTATATATTTTAAAATCCGAGCCAAAATTCAACGAGTATAACATATGAGTTTATTTTCTACACCCTTCCATTTTGCGACCATACGCACGCGACATATGTGGGCAATTTGTCTGACTGTTCTGCTGAGTACAGCAGACATAGTGCAGGCAGCCGTTCCGAATAACGGTATGCGGCGCAACAGCCAACCAGTGCCAGGGATTGAGCATGCAGGTGCTGCGGTCAGCGCTGCTTTGTGGCAAGAGGCACCCTGCAGCCCGATAAGTACGCTCCCGTGTAGCATGACCACGGCAGCTTTGCCCTATTCCCTGACTTTTGATGGTGCTGTAGCGAACTCCTTACCAGACAAGAATGGTATCGGAACAGGTTTTAAGCTGGTAGATACCTATTCGGGTGCGCGAGCGAGTTCAGACGGAAGCCCAAGCAATGCTAATGTGCCAGGTTACGAGCCTTCTCGCTTGAGCATCAGCGCAGGCCAGTTGCTATTGCAGACACATAGCGGGATTGCCTACGCCACTAACAACAACCAGCTCAACGCGTTGGGGGTGAAGTTTGACACCAAGAACCGGGTGTTGATCGAAACCACCATCAACAAGCCATACTATGGCACATCGGGCCAGCAGGCCGGTATTTGGTTCGGCCTGAGCGACAAGACTTTTCTGAAGCTTGTTGTACTGAGTGATAAAGTTGAAATGCGGAAGGAAGTAAATGACGTGACCAATGACAGTGACCAGTTTATCACCCAAAGCATAGCGGGATTAAACGAATCTGTTATCCGGTTGAGGTTAGTGATTGACCCGGTAGCAAACACAGCACACGGGTTCTACTCTACAGATGGCATCAGCTACTTTAATGTATCCCAAAACAGTGCCACTGCTTCGCTTAGCATTGCGGATATGGGCGCGACAAACACCATGGCTTATGCCGGAATTTTCGCGACGCACCGTAAAGGCAGTTCTTCTGCTACTTTTGCTTTTAACGACTTTTCCATTACACCTTCCAGCGAGCCGCTCAACAGGGCTCCTGTAGTAGTGAAAGCCCCCGTAAACCAGATCATCAAAACCGGGCAGGCATTTGCCTTTCCGGCAGGGGAGTACTCAGACCCAGACGCAGGTGATGTGTTGACCTACAGCGCCACGCTCGAAGATGGAAGCCCGCTGCCCGCATGGTTGCAGTTCAAAGCTGCAGATCTGGCCTTCAGCGGTACAGGCCCTCAGACTGCTCAGGTACTGTCCGTGAAAGTAAATGTAACAGACAAGCAGGGAGCCAATATCAGTACGGTGTTTAAAGTGGATGTGCAGCCGGCCGGACAAGCCAGCAATGCCAGCATCTTGGTTGAGAACCTCCAGAAGTTCCCTGAGCTAAATCGGATGGTCTTTTCACAGGTGCAGATCCCCGCAAATGACAACCGCAATAACAATGATTTAAAGCTTCGGATTACGAATACAGGTTCAGGTGACTTGCAGATGAGAGCTCTACAGCTTTCTGATCCGATAACATGGCAAATCACAAAACTGAATGGAGTGGATTTTAACGCTGCTACTGACCTGCCGCTTACCCTGAGCAGAGGAAAATCAGTGGAAGCCATTATCAGATTTGCCGCTACCAGCGAAAACTACCGCGTATTGCAGTTTAATGATACGCTCACGGTGGTGTCGAACGATGATTTTGTACCTAAGAAGAAGGTATACCTGCACGGCCTGTTGCAATACAGAACAGAAGGTAACAATGAGCCATACGGGCAGGAGATTATCAGCGCCTTTGGTTTTAAGACCCGCAACGGCTTCACGTATCGCGGTGATAATGGCTCGAAAGGGAGCTCAAAAATATCGAACTCAGATGAAATTATCTCAGCCTTCTTTGTGAAAGCAGATGCAAGCAAGCCGGTGCAGGTGTTGCAGATGGCGGCTTACCGTGGCTGCTGCAGCGGATCTGAAACAATCGAGTGGTACGCAAAGGATGCCACTACCAATACAAAGGTATTTACCGATCACCCGCTGTACTCTCAGTCCCTGATGCCGCGTTTATATGGATACTCTTCTTCATTGGCCCAGGGCAGCTTTAACCCTTCAGGCGCCTTTGGACTAAAGGTAGACGATGCCTATTCTGATCGGACACGCAACTACAGCGGTAAGATCGGGATGCGTATCTGGAAAGCGATTGACAATAACGGAAATGTCATTCCGAATGCTTATATCGTAGGCGCAGACTACCTGGGTACTGCCACCACTAACTACGACTACCAGGATAACATATACTATATCAGCAACATAAAACCAGAGTCTGGCACGGCTTATTATTCTGAGCTCAGCCCTGCTACCTCTGACGTTGACTTCGGCGCTGCACAAGTTAAAGGCACCAACTCACGTACGATCAGCCTGAAAAACCTTGGGCAGAGTTACGAAGACGGCACCAGCGACCCAAGTATAAAGATCACTAACATTGAAATTACAGGTGCCAACGCTGCAGAGTTTTCCGTAGGGGCCTTGTCGGCCAGCACCTTAGCGCCAGGGGCCACTGCTAGCTTAGCGGTCAATTTCAAGCCGATCAGCCGCGGAATCAAAAACGCGGATATGCTGGTGCATTATAACAATTCCCTTCCATTGCGCATCCCACTTTACGGGATTGCAAATGATGGCTGTGGAACGATCACGGCTGTCAAGCGCATCAAAGGCGCCGCTGATGCAAGCATCACCATTGCAGGTTTGGTCTGGGAAAGCGATGCCAGCTATCGCAAAGGCAGCATAAAACTCGACCGACCTGCCCCAACCCCAATAGCGGCTACGGATAAAGACGAGCTCTATCAGACCTATTTGTCTGCCGCGAGTGATCTGGCTGAAACGAGGTATGAAATTCCTGTAACCAACGGCAGTTACCTCATCAGAATGCACTTTGTGGAGAATTTCTTCACCAAGATTGGAGGCCGTGTGTTTAATGTATCGGTTGAAAACGAACTGAAACTGGCAAACCTGGATATCTACAAAGAAGTGTCTTATAAAACCGCCTTGGTAAAGGATTTTGAGACAGAGGTAAAAGATGGTGTGCTTACGATAAAGTTTAACCCATCCATTAACAGGGTTGCCCTTGCTGGTGTCGAAATATTCTCGATCCCCGGCAATGCGACTCCTCTTTCGCTGTCAACTGCTTCCATCAAGTCATCAGACTGTACAACCCCGAATGGAGCCGTGGAACTCAGGGTGTCGAATGGCTCCGGCAAAGTCGTGCAGTACAAATCAGGGCCGGCAGGAGCGTACCAAACCTCCCCTGTATTCTCTGGTCTTGCTCCGGGTACTTACATGTTTTTTGCGAGAGAAGAAGGAAGCACCTGTGAAGCTTTTATAGAAGTGGTTGTCCCTTCTAACAACAGTTTCTCCTTTGTTGTCTCTTCTGAAAAATTAAGCTGCACCGAAACGACAGGCAGTGCCACGGTGAGCAATATCTCGGGTGGCTCGGGCAATTTTGGGTTCGCCTGGAATACAAATCCCGTTCAGACAGGTAAAACAGCGACCAACCTGGCTCCGGGCATTTACCAGGTAACCGTGACGGACAATGCAAGCGGTTGCAGCGTCTCGAAGCAGATAACCGTTAACCAAGATCCGTCTTGCGGAACCTTGATTGCGAATGTGGCAAGCAAGACAAGTGGCAGCTATGTGTTGGCAAATCTGGTGACAGGCGTAAAGCACTACACTGATCGCAGTTACGAGGTGACCACGATACCATCTTACCTGGAGGGCGCCCCGTTTATCCGGACACCAAACAACGACAAGTCCAGCAGCAGTGCCGCTGTGGTCACTTTCGACCTGCTGCACAACGCTAACTTGTATGTGGCTTACGACCCACGCGCTACCATACTTCCTTCATGGCTGCAGAACTGGCAGCGTGTGCCTGAGGTATTGGGTGTGACTGATGGCAGCATCAACTCGCTTGTGCTGTATACCAAGGCGTTCCCGGCGGGCCCCGTTTCTTTAGGAGGTAATATGGTGAACCCGGCTGCTGGAGCATCTACCAACTACATTGTTATAGCAAACTATGGCTCACCTAGTTCTGGAGAGGTAAGTGAGTATAGCTTGGTAGTAACAGTTGATGGCAACGGTACCGTGAGCAAGAGCCCGAACCAAAGCACGTACGCAAGCGGCAGTACGGTGAGCTTAACGGCTACGCCTGCGGCAGGGTATAAGTTTATCGGCTGGACGGGAGCAGCGAGCGGTTCAACTGCCACTGTGAACCTCACCATGGACACAGACAAAGCCGTAACAGCCACATTTAGACCAGAAGAGAACACATCAGGTTTGATTTCGAACATAGCCTCACTGACAGGGCGTTCTTACCTTCTGGCTGAGCTAACACCGGGCGTGAAGCATTACACGGACCGTAGCTACGATGTGACCTCAGTTCCTTCGTTCCTGCAGGGTGCGCCATTTATTCGCACACCCAACAACGATAAAACTAACAATAAGACTGCCGTCGTGAGTTTTAATCTGAATCAGAATGCAGTTGTCTATGTTGCTTACGACCCGCGTGCCACGACTTTACCTGCCTGGCTGGATGGCTGGCAGAAGGAGTCTCAAGTGCTAGGTGTGAACGATGCCAGCATCAGCGCAATGAACATTTATAGCAAGAATTTTCTGGCTGGCCAGGTAACGTTAGGAGGAAACATGGCAAGTCCGGCTACAGGTGCTGAAGCAAACTATGTCATCATAGCCCAGCTTGCCAACTCTACACTTACCTCTTCTGCTTTGATAGAGCAGGAGCCGCTGGCGGAGGCTAATTCCACTATTGTTGCCTACCCTAATCCTGTGAAAGGCGATAAGGTACAATTGTCGCTGAAAGGGTTTGAGGGACAGGAAAAAGTTCAGGTAAGCCTGTACGATATGCTTGGCCGAATTGTGCATACGACACCAGTTGAACTTGACCATCGTGGCGATGTGCAAACAGAGCTTTCCGTAAGGAATCTAAAACGTGGCGTGTACTTGTTACGAGTAAAGACAAATGCTGGTACCAGACAGATCAAGTTACTGGTTCAATAATAATTGAATTATTCAACAGAAAAAGGGACTGTGCACCATAGTCCCTTTTTCTGTTGAATATTTTTTTGCTCATTAAATTCTGATGTTTAATATTTTAAGGTGTAAATAGGTTTCCAAAACCGGTTTTCGCCTGCTATTTTATCCGCACCTGATGTTTTATTTTTATAACATATCTTAGATGTAATTACTAAAAATGAAGTTGTTGCATTTTACTTTATAAGAAACAATTTCACAATATCCTTCATATTATATAGAACCAAACTGCGGTATTTTAGTATAAAGCATATAAAATATTTAACTTAAATCAGTTAAATTGCATTTCAAATACATTAATCAGTTTTAGCCCCAGGTATTAATGCATGTAGTCACCTGGATTTATTTTCAAACAGTTAGTTAAATATTATTAAGCAGTATTCGATCTGGCTCTTGGTAGTGGCATAGTACAACATCTGTTAAGAGATCACGCCTTAGACATGAGATCATCCTACTTATACAAATATTGTCTACGCCCCCTTTTTGCGCTATTAAAATGAAACAAATCCCCACATCTCGCCATTTACCGAGCATACTTAAACTGTTAGCCACGCTTTTCATGTTAAGTTTCGCTAGCTTCTTCCAAGGTAATTTTGCTTTTAGCCAGGATATCAAAGTCAATTTCCAGGATCCGAAATCCACACCTCCGCCGGGCTGGTTGAAAGACTATGGACAAGCATTTGGTGTACAGTCAGCCCCTTTTGAGGGAAAGAGCTTGAAATACGGTTGGAGGAACCGAGCCACAAATAGCCTGCTCGATTTGTCGATAGGAGGAAGCGTACCTGGTAATGGCCGTAACCGTAAAACTCCGGCCGATGTGCTTTTGGCCACCCTGATGCACATGCAGGCAGATGACGTTAGCGGATCGTTTAATGGTATGCCTGTGGAAGGCTACTGGGAAATAGAGGTACCTATCGGGATGTACAACATCACGGTTACGGTGGGTGATGGGTCTGTTAACAAAGACCCCGAAAGCCATAGCATCAACATTGAGGGCCTGAAAGTGATCACCGGATTTGTGCCTTACGGCCTGGCAGGTGAGCTGACCAGGTTCAAAACGGCTACGGCACAGGTATACGTGTCGGATGGCCATCTTACTATAAACGCTGATGGCGGGACGAACACGAAAATCAACACCGCCCACATAATACCTGTTACGCCCAGTATTTTCTGGTCGGCGACAACCCAGGACTTTGTGCTAGAAAAAGGCAAAGCCGGATCTAGCACCAGCTTCTCGCTCGATATCAGTAACACAAGGTATAGAGGTGATGTGAAGTATGCGTTATCTGCTGTTTATGACCAGCCTTCAGCACAGGGCTGGCTCAGCTTTGACAGCACGCACATGAGCAGCGAGCCGAACGTAACCTTCAATTATGCAGATGCTATGCAATTGCCGGGCGGCCTTTATTCTGCCACAGTCACCGCTGCAGCCCAGGGGTATACCAGTGGTACTTTCAGCGTGAAGGTTCATGTACTGGAGGGAGGTGATAACCAGCCCTTTGTTGTATCATCGTCGCCGGCATACGGTGCTACCAACGTGAGTATCAGCACTGTGAGCATCTCTGCAAATAACCTTTATGTGCCAGACGTAGAAGGATCGTTGGGTGGAGTGGATAACAGCACCCTGACTACATCAACAGTGAAGCTGCTTAAGTTGGCTGGCACCGACACAACGGAGGTGCTGGGCACGGTTCAGGGAACAGGCGGTGGAGATGCGATCTCATTTTCTCCTGAATTTGAGCTAGAACCCAACTCTACCTACCTCTTTGTGATTACAGCCGGCGTGCAGGCACACGGAGGCATACCGTTTCTGCCTTACGAAGCTACTTTTACCACCGGATCTAAAAAGATAGCGCCGCCTACAGATTTGTCAGACGTGGGCTTCAAAAAAATTGTGATACCGAGCACTGTGGGCAAACAGTATTCTACCGTTACTATTGGCCCGGACGGGAAGTTTTATGCCCTGCGCCTGAGTGGAGTGGTGGAGCGCTTCACCATCAACCCAGATGGGACACTTGATAACATGGAGGAAATCCAGACGTTAGTGACAAAGTATGGGCAACGATCCGCCATCGGCTTTACCTTCGACCCTTCCTCCACGCCCACCAACTTAAAAGTGTGGGTTTCCCATTGCTCGGCAGTCCTGTCCAGCGCTCCGGCGTTTGATGGGAATCTCTCATACCTCACAGGGGCTAACCTGGAGCAGGAGCAGCTTGTGCTTACGAAGTTGCCGCGGTCAGCAAAAGACCATTTAGTCAACAGCATCGCATTTGGCCCTGACGGCGCATTGTACTTTAATCAGGGGAGCAACAGCTCTATGGGCGCCTATGACAGAGCCTGGCAGCGCGATGAGAGCCTGCTTTCTGCTGCAGTGCTCCGGCTGGATTTGGCTAAGCTAGCCAGTTTCACGCTACCCCTGGATGTGATGACAACGAACGACCAGGCACTGATTAACAGTGCTCCTGAAAACCTCGTGAGGATGTCTGACGGCACGTATAACCCGTACGCAAGCAACGCTCCGCTGACAATTTATGCCTCTGGTGTGCGCAACGCCTACGACCTTCTGTGGCATAGCAACGGGCAGTTATACCTTCCTACTAACGGGTCTGCGGCTGGGGGCGTGACACCCGCCTCTGTTGCAGGTACCAGAAGACCTGACGGCTCCTTTTACAACGGGCCAGTTGTGCCGGGCACTTCCAGCGTGAATGTACAGCGCGATTGGCTGTTCCGGGCAAACCCGCAGAAGCCTGTAGGATATTTTGGGCACCCTAACCCGCTGCGTGGCGAGTATGTGTCATTTCGGGGCTATCTGGATAACTCAAAGTACATTGGTAATGTGCAGCCAGACTTTAACTTCAGAGATGCAGCCTATAATTTTGAGTTCAATGTATCGCCAAATGGGGTTATAGAATATAAGAGCGAGGCATTTGGCGGTAAGCTGAAAGGAATGCTGCTGGTTTGCCGCTTTAGCGGGGGGAGCGATGTCCTTGTGCTAGAGCCTGGGGCAAGGACAAAAGACTCTTCCATCACGATTGAGGATGATAGCATGTATGATATTGTGCGTTCTTACAGTGGAGCAGGGGCAGGAGGCATAGTTGGGCTCTCGGGCCTGACAAACCCATTGGACATAATAGAGGATGTGAATACAGGAAATTTGTATGTCATCGAGTTCAACTGGAACAATATCCCGGATAAGAGCTCGCAGATCACGCTACTCCGGGTGAAAGATGCCTCGGATCCGGGAGCAATAGCGACGGTAAGTCCGCTCAAGATAGTGGATAACGACGTTGCGGGGGGAGAACCCGGTAAGAATAAAACCATTACCGTTGGCAACAGCGGAGATGAAGACCTGTACCTCACAGGCATTGCAATGGCAGGTGCCGATCAAGAGCAGTTTAAGCTAATCGGCGTACCAGCAGCCAGTGTAGGGGCACCCGTAACGCTTGCACCGAATAGCGCCATCACCTTTAATGTTGCCTTTCATCCGACCGCAATTGGCATCAAAAAAGCTAAGGTAAGCTTGAGTTTTGCTAATAGCCCTAACCAGGAAATCCAATTGAATGGCCTGGGTACAAAAGGTATCGGTGGGGATAACGAACCATCTTTGCAGCAAATATTTGATGTGCATGGGTATGATGTTAAGGTAGGGGATGATGATAAAACCACCAAGATCATCCACAGCACTAATGCCAGTCAGTTGCTGCTTGGGGAGGAAGTAGATGTCAAGAGATTCCAGCGGGCGTTGAATGCGCCGGTTGCTGTAGAACCGCTGGCTGTTTTCGGAGAGGCGAGCACCGGTAACATAGCCTCGTTCGGCTGGCACCTGAGCGGCGACACCTTGACAGCAAAAGAGCTTTTCCAAGTGGAAGGCAAGGATTTCCAGACGGTAGCGGTGCAACCTGTCGGAGCGGTTTCATTTGAGCCGGATACGCTGTCCTTCGGCATATACGCTAAATGGTCTGCGGCCGGAAGCCACCGCCTATATGGCCAGGATACCCTTAACACGTTTACCGAAGCCTTACCGCATCATGTCAGAGTCTACAAACTCAAAAACACCGATAGCACAGCTGTCCCGAATGCCTATGCCGTAGCCATTGAATCGGGCAGAGACGGCTTGGATTACCAGGACATGGTGGTAGCGGTGCGGAACGTGAAACCATACGGGACTATCCTATACCATACCCTGTCCATAGCATCGGAAGGAGAAGGGACAGTCGTGAAATCTCCGGAGCAGAGCACATATAAACATGGCAGCCTGGTAACACTTACTGCAACGCCTGTATTTGGCTACCGTTTTGCGGGATGGAGCGGTGTTAGTGACACCACAGAGACAATCAAGCTTGTAATGGACAGTGACAAGGAAATAACGGCTATTTTTGAGCCTGCCAATCACGCAACAAATCTCATAACGAGCGTCACGTCGTTGACTGGCCGCAGCTATGTGCTGGCGAAGCTTGCCACCGGGGTGCAGCATTACACCGACCGCAGCTATGAAGTGACCGCGGTGCCGGCCTATTTGCAGGAAGCACCCTTCGTCCGGACGCCCAACAGCGATAAGGCCAGCAAGGCCTCCGAGGTGATGCGCCTGGAGCTCTCGCGCGACGCCCGGCTGTATGTGGCCTACGACCCGCGGGCCACGGCGCTGCCCGCCTGGCTCAGCGGCTGGAAGCAGGAAGCAGATGTGCTGGGCGTGACCGACGGCAGCATCAGCTCGCTGAAGCTATACAGCCGAAATTTCCTGGCAGGCACGGTGTCTCTGGGAGGCAACCTGGCCAGCCCTGCAGCAGGCGCCGGTACCGGTTATATTGTCATCGCTCATGAAGCGCAAGGAACAGTTGTGCCGTGGTATACCCTTTCTGTTACAAAAACAGGGGAAGGCACAGTCAGTAAATCGCCAAACCAAACCACCTTTAGAAGCGGTAGCAATGTGACGCTAATTGCTACACCCGCTTTCGGCTACCGTTTTGCAGGTTGGGGCGGAGCAGCAGCCGGAACCTTAAGCGACACTGCTGTGGTATTGATGGACGCAGATAAAGTAGTGACAGCACTGTTTGAGGAGATTCCTAAACCAGTAGACCTGGTAAAGAGCGTAACCAGTATAACTGGCCGCAGCTATGTGCTGGCGAAGCTTGCCACCGGGGTGCAGCATTACACCGACCGCAGCTATGAAGTGACCGCGGTGCCGGCCTACCTGCGGGGGGCTCCTTTTGTCCGGACGCCCAACAGTGATAAGGCCAGCAAGGCCTCCGAGGTGATGCGCCTGGAGCTCTCGCGCGACGCCCGGCTGTATGTGGCCTACGACCCGCGGGCCACGGCGCTGCCCGCCTGGCTCAGCGGCTGGAAGCAGGAAGCAGATGTGCTGGGCGTGACCGACGGCAGCATCAGCTCGCTGAAGCTATACAGCCGAAATTTCCTGGCAGGCACGGTGTCTTTTGGGGGAAACCTGGCCAGCCCAGCAGCAGGCGCCGGGACGAATTACCTGGTGATTGCATATGAGGCGCCAGAAAATAGTTTTGAAACCGCACAAGCAGCCCAAATCCAAGAACTTGGTTCAATTCCTGGTTTAGCAGTGTACCCCAACCCCACAGGAGGGGAAAAGGTGCAGGTGGAGCTGAATGGTTTTGCCGCCAGGCAATCGGTACGGGTAACTATGCACGATGCAATGGGGAGACACATCCAGACAAAAGCAGATGTAACTGACCGTAGCGGGGTTGCCAAGCTGGAGCTGCCGATAAACAACTTGAGCAAAGGTGTATACCTGATAAGAGCACAGACTGATACTGAAAGTAAACTTGTCAAACTACTGATTCGATAAACTCAGGAGCTCGGCGCTGTCGCAGCAATGCAGGAGACAGGATCTAAGAAAGCTAAATTGTAAAAGCGGTGACCCGATTCCACTTGGGTCACCGCTTTCATTTAGAGCTAAGAAGCTTCTTAAACAGGAACAGCGCCTTTGTTCATGCAATGATGAACAAAGGCGCTGTATGGTAGAGCACGAAATGTTCTAGTGTGCCTGCAGTGATTTTGGAACCTCTTTGCTTACTGTGCTGGTATCCTGGTCCATCGTAGCCTCGGTTGTTTCGGTTTCGATTGTCTCTTCTTCTACATTCTGGCTGCACGATGCAGTTAAAAAAAGGCATAGCACGAAGGCGAGTTTATACATAGCGTTTTTCATCTTGTTGAGTTCTAAGTTGACAAAAAATTAAAATCAGTTCTGAATTTCAAACCGGAAGATAAGCATAATTAGATTTTGGTGCAGCATTTTCAGCGGCTTACCAGCCCACCACTTCCAGGGTGCTTACACCCCCTGCCTTCTTCCGAACCTTGATTTGCGTGCTGATGCGGTCTTTCAGTGCTTCGACGTGTGAGATAATGCCAATGGTTTTTCCGCTTGCCTGCAGGTTTTCCAGGGTTGTGATGGCGGCATCCAAAGTGTCCGCATCCAGGGTGCCAAAGCCTTCGTCGATGAACAAGGAGTTAATTTGGGTACGGCGACCGGCAAGGTCGGAGAGCCCCAGGGCGAGCGACAGACTAACCAGGAAGCTTTCGCCGCCGGAAAGCGTGTTCATTGGCCGGATGGCTTCTGCCTGGTACGTGTCCACGATCAACAATTCTAAATCCTCTTTCGAAGATTTGAGGATACGGTAGCGGTCGTTGAGTTTCAGCAAGTGCTGGTTAGCCAATTCCACGAGGCGGGCTAGCGTCAGGCCCTGCGCAAAGCGGCTGAATTTATTGCCATCTGCCGACCCAATCAGCTCTGCTAACTGCGCCCAGCGGTGACAGACCTGCCTTTGGGTATGGAGTTGGAGCGCTAAGGCGGCGTGCTTTTCGCGCTGGGCCGCATCCTGATCCAAGAGTTGCTGCGTGCGGGCGCGCTGGGCAATCAATTCACGCTGCTGCGACGACTTCTCTGCCAATGCTATTTGTAAGGCTTCAACGCTGTCAGAAGTTAAGTTCTGCTCCTGCATGGCTGCCAGTTCGTGTTGCACGTCGAGCAGACTTTTCCGAAGCTCTGTCAGGTGTTTTTCCGTCTGAGCTTTCAGGTTCGCCAGTCTTTCGGCCTCATCCCGGTCAAGCAGCATCTGGGTAAGCGCCTCGATGGTAGCGATGCCCTTCGGCTGAATTGCCTGCTTTAGCCCCTCACATAAGCTGTCCAGCAATGATTTAGTTTTTTGATGGGTAGTTGTGCACTCTGTTTGCCGTAAGCGGGTTTCGCGAAGTTCCTGCTGCTTTTGCAGGAAATGTGTTCGGGCATCCTCTGCCGCTGTGGCTCTGGTACGCAGCGTTTGTTGGGCGGTTTGGCGTTCCTGCTGCGGTTGTTTAGTGCCAAAAAGCTCCTCACGCGTCTCTTTTAGCGCTGTAAGTTTGGCGTGTTCCTGTTTTAAGGTCTCCTGGCGTTTGGCAAGTCCCGCTTCTTTTTCGTCCAGCCTTGCCTGCAGGTGTTTTACTTCTGTATTTACCTGCGCATATTCCTCGCGCATTAGCTGCAGGGCATTGTGCTGCTGTAGGTACAAACTGGCCTGATGGCTCAATTCCTCCACTAGTTTCAGGGGATTCTCAGGATCAAAGGTATAGCCGTAGCTTAATGCAAATGAGGTGATGAACCCGGTATGGGTTTGGGCCTGCTCGGCCTCATCCTGCAGGTCGGTCTTCAGTTTGCTTAACTGCTCGCCTCGAATGGATACCGCCTGCTCCAGCTTGTCGCGTTGTGCCTGCGCGCGTAACTGCTCCTCCCGGCGCTGCTGTAACTGGTTGTTCAGCTGCTCGAGGGCACGCCCCGTTTGCCTGGCCTGGGTAAGGGTATGCTGTAATTGCCCGATAGCTTGCCGTTGCGCGTCCAGTTGCTGCTCTACAGCCGCAGTATCCTCGATCGAAAGCCCTGTCTCCGCCGAAGTTTCCGCAAAAGTCTTCTGCAGACGTGTTAATTCCTGGGTTAGTTCGGCTTTAAGGGCAGTATTGGCTTTCTGCTCCTGCTGTAAAGTGTTGTGCTGCAACTCGAGGTGCTGTATTGTC
Organism: Pontibacter sp. CAU 1760; assembly: GCF_054482735.1. NCBI lineage: Bacteria > Pseudomonadati > Bacteroidota > Cytophagia > Cytophagales > Hymenobacteraceae > Pontibacter > Pontibacter sp. CAU 1760. The sequence continues at coordinate 46,724 of NZ_JBTLRL010000008.1, read as the reverse complement.
TGGAGCAGTTCATTAACCAGTGCTTGTTGCTTATCGCGTTTAAGGACTTCCTCTGGCAGATTCAGGGTATAACCTCCCTCCACGAAAGGATGATGCTGTGAGCCGCACAAGGGGCAAGGCGCATCCGGTTGCAAGGCATGGCGTGCCTCCTCATACTTTTGAATTTGCTGCTGCAATAGTACCAGTTTCTGCAAATCCTCGAGGCGCTCAGATGCGGTCTGCTGCTGTTGCTTATACCCAATTATCTCACTTGATTTTGTGGTGATAGCAGTTTGCAGATGGGTATGTTGTGCGATAAGAGTCGTATGCCGCAGGGTATGTTGGGCATGTTGCTTGGCAAACTCAGAAAGCTTTTCGAGGCGGGCCAGCAGCAGGGGCTGCGCTTGGGCAGATGCTTCCAGGTCATCCAGTGTTCTGTCAGCAAGCAGGTTTTGTAATACGGTAAGTTGTTCTTGCTTTTGCGTAGCCAGGTCTTTTAACTGCGTGTCGTGCGCCTGTAGCGATTTCTGCAAACGCGTTTGTTGCTTTGCATCTTCTGCCTGCAAGGTGGTGAGTTGTTGCGTATCCTTTTTTAGGCGTAGCATCCGCTGCGATGCTTCCTGTAGGGCTCTAACAGTACCTTTCAACTCTGGCAAATGCTCGTTAAGGTCCTGGAAACGCTGCTTTTCCTCCAGCCACGTTTTTATGGCAGTGGCTTGTGTAGTGAGCGTAGCCAGGTGTTGCTGCCGCGCTTGCAGTTGGGTTTGTTCCTGTTGCAGGGTTTCGCCAAACTGCACATAGGCGGTTTTCTCCTGTGTATAATGCTCCCGGATGCTTTGGAGCTGATGGTCGAGCTGGGTTACCTGCGCGAGCAGGGGCTCTAGCTCCTGCAAGGACTTCTCCTGTTGCATGTGCGCATTTGCCGCCGCCGCTGCCGCTGCACTGGCTTGCTCCAATTCCTGTTGCAGGGTGGGTAACTGGCTTTCAAGGGTGAGCAACTGGGCTTTTACCTCTTGCACCTTGCCTTCGGCGCTTCGGATCTCTGCCAGCTCGCCGGCGTATTGATAGGCTTGTTCGTGCTGTTGGAGCTTCCGGAACTCGGGTTGCAGTTGGGTAAGCTTTTGCTCCTGCACCTGAAGCGACTGTTCGTGCTGCTCCTTTTTTGTTTGCAGCTGCGCGAGTTGTTGTAGCCACTGTACCTGTGCCTGCAAATCAGCAATCTCTTGCTGCAACGCCGTTTCCCGCTCCTGCACTTCTGCTACGCTTTGCGCGTAGGCCTGGCGCTGTTCCTCAGGCAGTAGTTGGTTATCCTGCAGGCGGCGCTCCAGGTCCTCCTGCAATTGCCGCTCTGTTCTGGATTTAGTATAGGCGGCTTTTGAGATCTCAGAGTAAATGCCGGTATCCGTAATTTTCTCCAGCAAGCTGCTGCGCTCGTTGGGGTTGGCTTTCAGGAAACGGGCGAAATCGCCTTGCGACAGCATCACCGAACGCAGGAATTGGCTATAATCCAACCCGCAAAGTTCCGCTACTTTGTTCGGGACCTGACTGGGTTTGAGGTCGAAGGGTTTTTCATCGGCTAGGTCACAGAGTTCCATGTGCACCGGGCGCATGTTTCCCTCCACCTTGCCCCGGCTGCGGCGGATATGCCACTTAGAGCGGTACCGTACTCCATTCGCCTCAAACTCTACCTCCGAAAAGGACTCCGCTGTATGTCGCGTCATCAACTCAAGGGGACTGTCGTTGTTGTGCCGGTGCACTAACCCGTATAAACCAACCGTAATGGCATCTAGAATAGTGGTTTTGCCGGCACCAGTCTGCCCCGTAATGGCAAACAAACCTGCATCCGCCAAAGGGCTTTGGTCGAAGCGGATTTCGTGCTCACCTTTCAGCGAGTTGAGGTTCTGGAAACGGACAGAGAGGATTTTCATGGGCTTGTTTTTCCTGGCGATGTAGGGTTTACCGGTAGTTGTAGATAGGTACTGCTACTGGCGGAGCAAATTTTTAAGGGGTATAAATCTTGAAAAGGAAGCTGTGTATGGTAAAAGCTAACTCTCTTTTTCCTGTTCTATCAGTTCGAGCAGTTCAGAAAAAGTGGCCATCAGCTCCGTATGGTCGAGATTAGGGTATGTGCTTTCGCAGCGTTTCCGGAAAACTTCCTGTTCACGAAGCAAATGCAAGTCAACCTCCTCGTGCACCTGCTGGGCCAGCGTCTGTCGCTCGTTCTGCAGGATAGGCGGTCGGTGGATAAGCAGCTGTAGCTCAGGTTTCAAAGCGAAGACTTCTTCGATTAGATGGTTTATGCCAGGTATGGGGCTCTCAAGTTCTAACTGTACCTCAGCCCAGGCAGGAAGGGTATAGACGCTATTGTCAAACAGCAGCACCTGCTGCTTCACTTGCTCCAGAGAACCCTTAAAGCGTACGAGTTTCCGGCGACAAGGAATTTCAAGCTCCTGCAAATGAGCTAGTTTTCCATCCTTGAAATCGAGGATATAATTTACTTTTTTGTCGGTAACCTCACTGAAGCTGAGCGGAATAGGAGAGCCGGAATACCGGATATGATGGCTGTTGTTTACTTTTTGAGGCCGGTGCAAATGCCCAAGCGCCACGTAATCAAAGGCTTTCGGGAACTGGTCGGCGCCAATTTGGCCAAGGTTACCGACGTGTATCTCCTTCTCGCTGTCAGAAGCAGAACTGCCAGCCGCAAACAAGTGGCCGGTAGTTACCACGGCAATGGCCTGAGCCTTGTATTGTTGCAGGTGGGGTATAAACGCCTCGTAATGCGCTACAATGCCAGCTTTCAGGCGTTGCTCCCGCTGCTCGGTGTGCTCTCCGGCTACAGATAGGCGCAGGTCACGGTCGCGGAGGAAAGGCACGGCGCATACCACCAGCTCTACTTCACCCTGCTCATTCTTTAATTCGAAAAGTTCGTCCAACGGATTCTGGCTGGCTCCCCCTACCACATAAATGTTAAAGCACTCCAGCAGCTCGCGGGGAGCGTTTAACGTAGAAACAGAATCGTGGTTGCCCCCTGTAATAATGACGTGCCGGCAGCAGGTAGCGCATACCCTCCGCAAGAAATCGTAATAGAGTTTAAGCGCAGTGTTGGAGGGTGTGCCGGTATCAAACACATCGCCCGCCATCAGCAATACCTCTACCTGCTCCAGCTCAATGGTTTGCAGCAGCCAGTTGAGGTAGTATTGGTGTTCTTCGGTTCGCTCGAGGTTAACGAGGCGCTGCCCCAGGTGCCAGTCCGATGTATGTAATACGCGCATATCCCTTTCCTTTTCAATCCAGCATCTAAGATACAGGAAGATGGCGTGAAGTCACAGTGGGGCAGGGGAGGTTTTACAAAATTCCCGCCTTTGCTTGCTTATTGTTCGCTTCCAGCTTCGGTTGGCAAGCCCGCTTCCTTCAGGGCCGGAAATCCGCCGATGTTGTAGATGTGTTTGAAGCCGGCCTCCTTCATCAGCTCAGAAGCTTTGCCGCTCCTGTTGCCTGAAGCGCAATAGAGGTAATACACCTTATTCTTGTTCCAGTCTTTGATCTCCTCTGCAAAGGCACCTCCCCGAAAGTCTGAGTTGATGGCGCCATCCAGATGGCCAGCTGCAAACTCCTCGGGTGTCCGTACGTCCACGAGCATGGTTTTTCGGCCCATACGCTGGTCCTTAAACTGCTCCGGGTTCAGGATTTGCACCTGTGGAGGCAACTGCTGCTGCGGTGCTGCACAACTTAGCAGGCCAAGGAATAATAGGGAGAGGACGGTCGTTTTCATGGTAGAGCTTTGCATTCACAAATGGGAATAAGGTAAAGTTAATTAAATTGGCAAGGATACTTTTTGTCGTTCTCTAATAAATTAAGGTTGACTTGAATCAAAGCACCCTGCAGTTGTTCAGGCAAGCCATGATGTCTTCCTGGTTCAGGAGGAAATAGTAAATGTTCTTGCCTTCGCGCTGGGTACCCAGAATGCTTTTGTCACGCATGCTGGTGAGGTGGTGCGAGAGCAGCGACTGCTCTATCTGCAGCACTCCCTGCAACTGAGTGACAGAAAGCCGTTCCTGTTGATCCAGTAAATCGATGATGCTCAAGCGTAGGGGGTGAGCCATACATTTGAGCACGTATGCTATCCTTTCCAGTTTGCTCTGCTCAATTCTAACTTTTAAGCTACTCATACAAGGTATAAATGGGTGCTTCTAACGAAACATGAACACATGTGCATGTTTACACAAATACAATTTTGCAGCTTCCGAAGTTCCTGTATCATTCAATTAGAACCCTATTGATTGTATAAAAAACCGAAGTCATCTACACGGTGAAAAGCGGTTGTTTTCAGCATTTGTTAGCAAGCAGGAATAAAGGTGGGAGGAATTCAACGAGAGGATCTTGGCTTGTTGAGCTTGGTCGCTGGCAGGTCTAAGCGCAATACGCATGCGTTCGTATAGGGGCCACGCATTTAATGAGGTCTAAATGCTGGCGTGTCAGCTGTAAAAAATGGGGTGTTGTATCCCATCATTTGCTAGTTTTTATTTAGCTTATAAAGCTGGAATGGTTTGCATATTCTGCTTCTATAATATTGGGTAATATCCTTTAATTCCTTGACAGTGCTATGTTTGCCCGAACCCTTAGCAGGTACTCAACGAACTGGGAAACATCTGCAATTAGGGTGTGTCAGGTTTTCGTGCGGGATGGAATCCTGAGGTAAGAATATATCCTTTGAGCTAGTTGGTTGAGCGACTTTGCGTTCATAAATTGATTATGAACAGGCTATTCTCAGGCGGTTTTTGTTTGACTTTTTAGATGTGGTGTGGTTATTAATGTATTATGTTGCTGTTGATTATGCCTTTAAAGCACCTAGCCCCAATTCATTGATCACACAAACTAAGCACAATGAGAAATAATCAATCATCGAAACCTTTTACCTTTTAATTGAGCAACTTCTATACAAATATAATTGTATTAAATTTGTGTTGATTAGTATTTAATGTATTCCTTAGTTATCTGTTTTGTCTGTTACCATTGTTATTGTTGTTAGGAAAATGGCTGAAGCTTCCACCATTTTGCTTTTTATTTCAACAAGCCTAAATTATTTATTTACAATCTTTTAATGAGAATAGAACAGCTAACATTTACAAGATTTATTGCTGCCATTTCCATAGTGATTTTTCATTATGGCAGAACGAGCTTTTTGTTCAACAACAAAATGGTGTCATTCATCTTCGAGCAAGCAAATGTAGGAGTAAGTTATTTCTTTATACTGTCTGGCTTTGTAATGACAATAGTTTACTATAACCGGAAAGGATTCAACACGAGGCAATATTTGGTTAACAGGTTTGCAAGAATTTACCCACTGTACATTTTTGCAATCTTACTTATACTGATAGCCGAACTCTCTAATAAGATGCCCTTTTATGAATTGCTTTTAAATGTTACGATGCTTCAATCCTGGGCTTCCAATATGGCACTGACTTTAAATTACCCCGGTTGGTCCCTCTCAGTCGAAATGTTCTTTTACATTTGCTTCCCTGCTATATTCTATTTGATCAATAAACATAGTATTAAAGCCATTGCCTCATCGATTTTATTGTTCTGGTTAGGCAGTCAGGTAATATATCATCTCATACTATACAGTGTTATCCATCTTCCATATTACACTATAGATGACATGTTATACCTTCCCATTCTCCATTTAAATGAATTTCTAATTGGAATCATAACAGGACTTGCGTTTCTATACACCCCAACCAAGGGTATATCGGATTGGCTGAACACAGCTTTAATAACCTTACTCATCGGTGTTATTATTATAGCTTTGAAATATCCTTTCGGCTTAAATTACCATAATGGACTGCTAGCAATTCTTTTTGCTCCTTTAATTTATTTTATTTCTAAAAATGAGGGTAGAATTCAGAAGTGCTTCTCTAAAAATATGTTTGTATACCTTGGAGAAATCAGCTTCGGAGTTTATTTACTTCAGTACCCAATTTGGCTATTTATAACTGACGCTAGACTTGAGAAGTATTTTGGAGTTTTTCGAAACGGTACAGACGATACAGTAGGGTTTTGCATCAGACTCGTTGCACTGATTTTGCTTTCTGCTTTTGCGTATAGATTTATTGAAAATCCTTTGAGGGATTTTATAAAAAAGTTAAGCACAACAAAGTACAGACAACTCTAACACATACTTTTTGCGACTGCTGTTCTCACTTTCATTTCTGTTATTTATTTTGATCTTACGCTAGCATTACTATTAAGCAATGGCTGCAACGCCCATCAGAGTAAGCTTTACATTCTACATGTTTAGTACCGGGCTAGCGTGATGCTCATAAATTCTTATAACCGATTGGAAACTACGTTCCAACATGGTTATATTTGGTAAACAAATCACACCTACTCACCTTAGCAATTACTTCATGAGAAAAGTTTTAACCCTTGCAGCCTGTCTGGCTTGGGGCGCGGGCACCGTGATGGCGCAGGATACCTTCCCGCGCAATGGCGTTTACGACGAACGCGCCGGGCTGGTGGCCTTCACTAACGCCACCATACATACCGATTATAAGACGACCCTGCCCAATGCCACCCTCCTTATCCGCGACGGTAAAGTACAAGCCGTTGGAACAGGTATAAAAGTGCCGGCCGGCGCGGTGGTAGTAGACGCCAAGGGCAAACACATTTACCCTGGCTTGGTGGATATGTTCACCAGTTACGGCCTGCCCGAGGTAAAAAGTGAGCGGATAGGGTATGGCTCGGCTCCGCACCCCGATACCGACAAGCAAGGCGCTTATAGCTGGAACCAGGCCATCCGGCCTGAAACCAATGCGGTAGAGCTATTTAAAGTAGATAAGAAACAAGCCGAGGAGCTGCGGAAGCTGGGTTTTGGCACCGTGCTGTCGGTGCACCGCGACGGCATTGCCCGCGGCACGGCTGCGCTGGTAACTTTGGCTGAGGAACGCGAGAACCAGGTTATTGTACTGGATAAAGCCGCTGGAGCACTGTCGTTTGATCGGGGCTCTTCGAAACAGGATTACCCGAACTCGTTGATGGGAGCCGTGGCTTTGTTGCGCCAGACGTATTTGGATGCCCAGTGGAACGCTAAGAACCCGGGGAAGGAGCAGAATATCTCCCTCAAGGCCTTTGCGGAGGCCAACAAATATCCACAGATTTTCGAGGCTGAGAACAAGCTGAACGTGCTGCGCGCCGACAAGGTGGGCGATGAGTTTGGCAAGCAGTATATCATGAAAGGAGCAGGCGACGAGTACCAGATGCTGCCGCAGGTGAAAGCCACCAACGCACCCATCATCCTGTCGCTGAACTTCCCGGATGCTTATAATGTGGAAGACCCGTTTGATGCCCGCCGTGTGGACCTGAGCGATATGAAACACTGGGAGATGGCCCCCGCCAACCCAGCCTTGCTGCAAAAAGCAGGTATCGCTATTGCCTTCACCGCATCAGACCTCAAAGATAAAAAAGACTTTCTGCCTAACCTGCGCAAAGCCATTGCCTATGGCCTGTCGGAGGAAGAAGCGCTGAAAGCCCTGACGGCCACCCCTGCCAGATTGCTAAATGCCGATGACAAAGTGGGCAGCCTGCAAAACGGTATGTTGGCCAACTTTATCATTACGAGCGATAAGCTGTTTGCCAAAGAAGGCGTGATTCTGGAGAACTGGGTACAGGGCAAGCAATACAAGGTGTCGGAGGTGCCTACCGATTACCGTGGCGTTTATACCCTGAAAGTGGGGAACCAGTCGGACCGTAAACTGCTGATTGGCGGAACACCCGAAAAGCCGGAGCTGAAAGTAGTGGCGCAGGACACCGTGAAGGGCAAGATCACTTTCAAAGGAAACTTGGTAACGCTTTCTTTCGGGAAAGACAGGAAGAGCGCCGAGAGCATCCGGCTAAGTGGTTGGCTGGCCGATAAAAACCTGCAGGGCGAAGGGCAGTTGCCAGACGCGACCCAAGTAAAGTGGGCGGCTGTTTTCTCGGAGGCCATGAGCCAGAAGGCCAAAGCCGACAGCACCAAAACCGAGAAGCCGGTGGTGTTGGGGCAGATGATTTACCCGTTCCAGTCGTTTGGGGCAGCGGAGTTGCCAAAGCAGGAAACTGTGCTGATCAGGAACGCGACAGTTTGGACGAACGAGAAAGAAGGCAAGCTGGAAAATGCCGATGTGCTGTTAAAGAACGGCAAGATAGCCAAAGTCGGCAAGAACCTGAGCGAGTCCGGTGCCCGCATCATCGACGGCACGGGCAAGCACGTTACCCCAGGTATTATTGATGAGCACTCGCACATTGCCCTGGATGGCGTGAACGAAGGCACGCAGTCTGTTACCGCCGAGGTACGCATGGCTGACGTGGTGAACCCGGAAGACATCAACATTTACCGCCAATTGGCCGGGGGCGTCACCACCACGCAGTTATTGCACGGTTCGGCTAACCCGATTGGCGGGCAGTCGGCGGTGGTGAAACTACGATGGGGCAAGAGTGCCGACGATATGCTGATCAAAGATGCCCGGTTCATTAAGTTTGCTCTGGGCGAGAACGTGAAGCATTCCAACCGCAGCAACCTGCACAGCATCCGATTCCCGCAGTCGAGAATGGGTGTGGAGCAGGTATATGTGGATGCTTTTACACGTGCAAAGGAGTATGAGCAGGCCTGGAAGGAGTATAACAAACTGAGCAAGCGTGCGCAGGCCAAAACGGCCGCCCCGCGCCGCGACCTGGAACTGGATGCCTTGGTAGAGATATTGAACGACAAGCGTTACATCACCTGCCATTCCTACGTGCAATCTGAGATTAACATGATGATGAAGGTGGCCGAGGAAATGGGTTTCCGGGTGAACACGTTCACGCACATCCTGGAAGGGTATAAAGTGGCTGATAAGATGAAGGAGCACGGCGTAGGAGCCGGCACATTCTCGGATTGGTGGGCATATAAGATGGAAGTGAAAGACGCCATCCCATACAATGCCGGTATCATGAACAATGTGGGTGTGGTCACGGCCATCAATTCGGATGATGCCGAGATGGCCCGCCGCCTGAACCAGGAAGCTGCCAAAAGCGTGAAGTATGCCGGAGTGAGTGAAGAGGATGCCCTGAAGATGGTAACCTTAAACCCTGCCAAGCTGATGCACCTCGACGATAGAATGGGTAGCCTGAAAGCAGGCAAGGATGCTGACGTAGTGTTATGGAACGACCACCCGCTCTCCATTTATGCCAAGCCGCTGAAGACGTTTGTGGACGGTGTGGCTTACTACGACCTGGAGCGCGACGAGCAGATGCGTGAGCAGTTGGAGCAGGAGCGTATGCGCTTGGTGCAGAAAATGCTCACTGAGAAGGCCAGCGGAGCGAAGACGCAAGCCCCTTCCAGCCGCAAAGCGCGTGTGCTGCACTGCGAGGAAGTGGAGATGGGTGAGGAAGAAGCTTACCTTGCTTACTAATTGTTAAATTGATTAAGGGCTAAAGTGCTGTACTAACAAAGATGGTTGGGCTATAAAAGGGCCAACAATTTAACAATACAGCACTGCAACAATAAATAGGATGAAACTGAAAAGAATATATATAACGGCGGCTTTTGCGGCTTTGCTGAGTTTACCGGCTTTGGCCCAGGTGCCTGCGCCTGCACCCAAGCAGAGCAAACCCATGTTGCTGAAAGGCGCTACCCTGCATGTGGGCAACGGGCAGGTGGTAGAGAATGCCGCTATCGGGTTCGATAAGGGCAAGATCACATACGCCGGTCCGCAAAGCGGTGCCAGCCTGGCAGGGTATGAGGTGATTGACGTGACCGGCCAGCATGTATACCCCGGCTTGATTCATACCAATTCGGCATTAGGTTTGAATGAGGTCGAAAGCGTACGGGCGACCATCGACTGGCGCGAGGTAGGGGACTTTAACCCGAACGTGCGCTCGATCATCGCTTACAACACTGACTCCGACATCATCCCGACCATCCGTACCAACGGCGTATTGATGACGCAGCTGACACCTGTGGGCGGGACTATTTCCGGTTCTTCATCCGTAGTGCAGCTGGATGCCTGGAACTGGGAAGATGCTTTGGTAAAAGCTGACGAGGGCATTCACCTGAACTGGCCGAACATGCTGCTTGACCTTGGCAACAACAATAGCAACGACACCCGCCTGAAGCGTATGGCCGAGAACCGCGAGCAGACGCTGAGAGATCTTGCCATACTACTGCGCGATGCATCGGTTTACAAAGCCAGCAAGCCCGACACCGAGAACCTGAAACTGGCTGCTCTGACAGGTTTGTTTGACGGTACAAAAAAGCTGTACATCCATACCAACTATGCCAAGGAGATCATCGAGTCGGTAAACTTTGTGAAGCAGTATGGCGTGAAAGAGGTCGTGATTGTAGGTGCCGGAGATGCGGTGGCCGTGACGGATTTCCTGAAGGCAAACAACATTGCCGTGATTTACTCGGGAGTGCACGCGCTGCCAGGCCGTGCCGGTGAGGATGTGGACATGCCTTACAAAACACCATACCTTTTGCAGAAAGCAGGTATACCGTTTGCGCTAGACTACGACCTAAGCATCCATGGCATCCGTAACCTGCCGTTTATAGCCGGCACTGCCGCTGCCTATGGCTTGGACAAGGAGCAGGCGTTGGCCGCTGTAACTTTGGCCCCTGCCAAGATTCTCGGTATCGACAAGCAGGCAGGGTCAGTGGAAGTAGGCAAAGACGCCACACTGGTGGTGTCGAAGGGCGATCTGCTGGACATGCGCACCAACAACGTAACGCACGCATTCATACAGGGCCGTACCGTAGACCTGAGCAACAAGCAAAAGCACCTGTATGAAAAATTCGACAACAAGTACAAAAAGCAAGCTGAAAAGCCCGTGAATACGGCTACTTCGATGAAGCAGTAGGAAGCAAGAGATAAAAAACAGAAAGCGGAGTTGCCCCATGCTTAGGGTGCTCCGCTTTTTTCGTTTGCTCCCTGAACCCAAAAACCGAAGCCCCGGCAATTCACCAGGGCTTCAGGAGTTTGTATTGATAGCTTGGAAAGGCACAACAACTACCATGTAGGGTGGTTAGTGCCTGCAAGTCTAAGTTCAAACGTCGTTCTAGTGGATAAAATTCCCTGTAAGAAATGAAAACCTGCCATGTTTATATGCTTTTGAATGACCTGAGGCATAGTGGAGGTACACGATATGTATCACAGCAAGTATAAAAGAGAGAATTGATGAAATCAAAACGTTGAACGCTCAGGTTCGTTAAAAAGCATAGTTTTAACATACATAAGCGAACAACACTATGGAAAGAGACAACAGAGATTATAACGACAACATCAGAAACCAGCAAAACCGCAGCGGCAACAGATTCCGTGACCATAACGAAGAGAGCTTTGAGAATTACCGCGACCGCTACAGCGACCGGGGCAATTATTACGGCATGCGCAACGAAGATGCAGCCTACCGCAATGTAGAGAGTTCCGGATTTGGCTCTGATCGAAGTTCAGAACGTAATAGAGGCCGCAGCAATCAGGAGTATCATTACGGCGACCCTAACCCTTATATGGACAACGAGCGAAACGGTGGGTATGAGCGCACCCGTGGCACCGGTTGGAGAGACAACAACGACCGCTATAACCATTACGACAGCAACCGCGTCTCAGACAGGGACCACAGGGGCAACGACCGCTACAGCCGCCAGGATAACAGCTATGAGTACGGGGACCACGGCAGTGGCAAGCGCTACCGCGACTTTGGACGCGACGAGGGACGAACCTATAACCCAGACCGTAACCGGGGCTACAACATGGCCACCGAGGACAGCTACTACGACCGCTCGGACTTTGACAGAAGCCCGGAAGACAACAATTACCGTGGAAGCAGAGGTGACCGGGAGTATGACAACTGGCGAGACAGCAGCAGAGACCGCGATGACTACCGCTACAGTGGGCGCGTACAGCGCACCGGCAGTGGCCAGTCCTACGGCAGCGACCGCCCGTCTAACAGCGACGGCGACCGCACCAGCAGCCGACAAAAACGAAGCGGTTTCTCAGGGCCCGACTACTCCAGTCACTCATCCATCAGCAGTTATGGCAGTGGAGAATACCGGGGATAACTTCGCATAGAACTTTACGAAAAGCCCACCGCAACGTGGGCTTTTTGCTGTTAAAGCCTATTTGACCTCACACTTACACCGGCAATTTTTCGCTATAAAACCAAGAACTGATACGATGAAGATGCTATCCGACAAATTTTATACAGCCTTATTGCTGCTTTTCATAATGGTGGGAACAGCCTGCACCATGCAGCCCCGACGGGGCGACACGGCAGGCGATACCATTCAAGATGCCTACTGGGTGTTGCTGTCCCTGGAAGGGAAGGAAGTGGAAATGCAAAACGATATGAAAACGGCTTACCTGCGCTTAGAGGAAAACGAGAACGACGTGAGCGGTTTCACGGGCTGTAACCGCCTGTTGGGTAATTATACCTTAAGCGGCACACAACTGAGTTTCTCAAAACTACGCTCGACGCGGATGGCCTGCCCCGACATGGCTACCGAAAACAAGCTGTTGGAAGTGCTCGGGCAGGTTACCGCTTACAATATTACGGGAGACCTGCTGACACTCTACAATGGGCAACAAGTGGTTGCGACTCTCAAAACCGGCAACCCGGAGCTGATGCAGCAGGAAATAGAAGACAGGCCAAGCATCAAGATTGTGGATTGATACCCTGGCTTGAAAAGGTATACAAACTAAAAGCTCCGGCTCTGTACTCGTATTGGTTTAAGGCGGGAGCTTTCAGTTTGATGCAGTTGTAGGGTGTTACTTCGACTGAGAAGTCTTTATAAGCAACTCGTTGAAGTTCTCCAGCAAAGCAATGTATTTGCGCTGCAGCTTTACGAGTTCCTGCTCACACTCCTTCATGTTGTTGGGCTTATAAGGTTCCTGAGGCCCTCCATCAAATGGGAGCAGCAGGTTATTGTTAGCAGGTGCCTGGGGCTTAGGAGCTTCTTTCTTTACAGTTTTACTCAAATGCGGGTATTCCTGCGAAAAATCGTGGTGGATCACCTCGCCCAGCTTTAGTATAAAGCTATACGGAATGCTTGCCTCCTTGAATTTATTATAAAGCGTTTTACGGCTTATACCCAGTTTTTCGGCCACTACACCTACGGCCACACCACTCGCCTTGATTGCTTCTTTTATCGTTTCGCCTCTGTGCGTGCTTGTTTTTATCTCTGTCTGCTGCATGTTACCAGTATGTGTAAGGGAGTTTATATTTACAAATATAGGTAACCAGTATGTATGATTTGTGCATGTGGACAAATTTTACACGCCTGTAAATGCAGGGAAAATGTAAAAATTGTTTAATTAACTTAAAATCAAACAGTTGAAGACTGGCATTGCAGCAATCAGGAGGGTAGATTAGGGAATTATACACACCTTATCCACACGGATGGCTTTGCATATGTATAAGTTTAGTCGTGGTTTTTGCCGTCGGCAGTGTTCTAGCCCGCAATACATCGTTATTTCCAAATCTTACTTCCCGAATCAAGCCAATAAGAATTCAGCGGCAACCGTGAAGAAATTTATCATTCAGAAACGAAACCAGCGGGCAAGGAGATCAAGACCATTCTCGCAGCATCTTAAATCCTTTCAGGAAGACAGAAGAGAGTGGCTTTATATCCGCCCCCTGCAGCGGATTAGTTTTATACATCCTTACGCGTGTAGTGTTTGCCGGGCAACAGGTAATAACAGGTTAACTGAGATTGTTAGTCGTGTGGGTTACCTACATACAGAAGCAAGATTAGATTGGCAAACAGCATCTATATTAGTGCAAGTAAATTGCATTTATAACTTAACGACTAATGGATAAGGATATCCAAAGTAAGGTGCGGAATTTTATGAATATTGGGTAAACTATACGCTTGAAATCCGTATTCCTAGTAATCTGAAATTCTTAAATATTGCCTTAGTTATGTTGAAAACCAGCGCCAAAAAGGCCGTAGAAGACGTGCTAAGCATTGCACTCGGTGAGAAGGAGTCACAGGAACTATACTACAGCATCTGCAATTACCTCATCGACCATGACGATACTTGCTATATAGGCGTCATCCGGTTCAAATACACGTTGCTTTGTGATGGCATTGATAGCCAGGTAAGCGATTATTTTATCATGGAGTACATGTTAGAGAAGATGCGGAAAAAGCACCCGCTCATGCTGCTAGCCCTGACCAATATCGTGGTCAGCAAGTCCTAAATAATATTGCTATTTCTTTATAAACCAGCCTATACAAGTCAACTACTTCACAAGCTTTAACAGCGCTCTAAATAAGCGTATTCCTTCAAAGCTACTTTCTTTTGCCCATTAACAGATTCCTAAAACAGGAGCGGATGATTGCGAAGATAGTATGATTATACCCACCTCAGGATAAAATAATAAGTATAAACACGTATTATAGCAAGTATTTGTAACCAAGTCCTGCCTTTAGAGTTCAAGTACTTAGCAGTCGCTTGATTGTGTAAACATGTATTGGGCTATTAGCACAGAACTAAACGATTACCAAATGAATGAGTTGAGAGAATTTTCGGTGAAGCTGTTGGCCTGCGATTTCATTGCTTTAACACCTGTGAATGAAGACCGGATGTATTGTCGCTTCTATTTGGATAAGCTCTATAAGGACAGAATGATCATCATAGAACCCGTTTTGTTGAAAGACTTGGCACTGCTGTGCAAAGTAGATGAGATAGTAAAAGACGAGGAACTGAACGCCCTTAAAAATAAATACAGCCACCTGGAAAACCTAGTCTCAGGAAAAACTACCCATTAGAAATTTTGCCTGTAAACGGCTTAACCAACTTTCAGAATTGAGGTCATCCCGCCAAGTAATTACTGCGGTGGCCTACTTATTTGCCAGTAGCTTCTGGTACGCTTCGTTCTTTTGAATGTACTTTGCTACCATAGGGCAGGTAGCCACTACTTTTAAGCTGTTAGCTTCAGCATACTCCAACCCGGTTTTGACCAGTTTATTTGCCAAGCCTTGTCCACGCTCATCGGGTGGCACAAAGGTATGCGTAAAATCAATTACCTTATCTTCAGGGCGCGCGTAAGCTAATTCCGCTTCCTCACCGCCGCCTGTTTCTATCGTGAATTGCTGGAATTTCTCTTCGTGCTTCACTTCCATACTCATGTCGTTTGGTTATAGATGAGGTAGAGCAAGGCATTCGCTGGAAGGCTTATACCCCGGTGTCATCCTGATTTGTGATTGATTACTACGCGGCGGCAGAATAGTTACGGTAAGATTAAACTATAAATCAATTCTGGTGTTAATGAATGTCGTAACTTTGAATCTTTTTACAACATGACGCGCAAACAATACCTCACGCTTATCCTCATTTTAGGGGCGCTGGCCACCATCAGCCCCTTTTCGATAGATATGTACCTGCCGGGCTTTCCGGCCATTGCCAAAGACCTGAACACTACCATTGAGCAGGTGCAACTCTCCCTAACCAGTTACCTGATAGGTATAGCGGCGGGGCAATTGCTCTACGGTCCTCTGCTGGACCGGTATGGGCGCAAGAACCCACTATATGTCGGCTTGGCAGTATACATCATCGCTTCCATAGCCTGTGCTTTTACGACCTCTTCCGATGCCCTTATCCTGATGCGCTTTCTGCAGGCGCTTGGCGGCTGTGCCGGTATGGTGGCCGCGCAGGCGATGGTCCGCGACTTGTTTCCGGTGAAGAAGACGGCGCAGGTGTTCTCCACGATCACGTTGGTAATTGCCGTTTCTCCGATGATAGCGCCCACTGTCGGCGGTTACGTGACGGCGGTTTTCGGTTGGCATTACGTATTCCTGATTCTGGCTGCCATTACGCTCCTGATCATGCTTAGCGTGCATTTCGCGCTTCCAGACGGAAAACAGGCGGACACTTCGCTTTCGCTACGCCCACAGCAGGTACTCCAGAATTTCCATATGGTGCTGAAGCAGCCCCAGTTTATGGTGTATGCGCTGGTGGGAGGGGTGGCAACGGCTGCGCCTTTTGCCTACATCGCAGGTTCTGCTAACGTGTTCATGAACATCTACAAGGTGAGCGAGCAAACCTATGGCTGGATTTTCGCCTTTCTGGCCTTTGCCATGATCGGCTCCACGCAGCTAAACCACGTACTGCTCAAGAAATTCACCAGCCAGCAGATCATCAACTTTACGCTTATTTACCAAAGCATGGTGGGGCTCCTGCTGGTGGTTGGCATCTGGTATGGTTGGTATAACATGTATAGCCTCATTCTGCTGATGTTCGTGTTCCTGACAGGGCAAGGGCTGACAAACCCCAATGCTACGGCTCTGTCTCTGGCTCCGTTTTCGCGTTACGCAGGAAGTGCAGCGGCGTTAATGGGCAGCTTCCGGATGGCGATGGGTGGCCTGATGTCGGCGGCGGTAAGCGTGTTCCACAACCAAACGGCCCTGCCGATGGTGGGCGTGATGCTTGCCTGCGCCTCCGGCGGACTCATTATTCTGCTCATCAGCAAACGGAATGTTCGGTTTGCCGCTAGCCAGCGCATGGTAGAAGAAGATACATCCGTGGTGATGTAAGCCTTCCGGTCCTGCCTGAGCAAAGCCTCTGTTGTCAGCAACAGGGGCTTTGTTTTTAGGTGCTTTCCGGTTTTATTTCGATACATGGATTAATCTCCCTATTTTAGAAGCTATACCCGCCTGAACAGGGCGCACACTTAAAACATCACCCCACATGAAGCAGCTTTCTTTCTTAGGAATGGATATCGGTACAACCAGCACGAAAGCCGTGGCTTTTGACTTGAAAGGAAACCAACTGTACCGCGCTGCCGAAGAATACCCGCTCATCAGTACCCGGGCAGCGTTTGCCGAGCAGGACCCTGAGGTGGTGCTGCAGGCTGTGCTCGATGCCTTTCGGGTAGTGGCTGCACAGCTCAATGCCTCTGAGGAGTATACCCTGGCTGGCGTGTGCTTCAGCAGTGCCATGCACAGCCTGATTGCCGTGGATGCCGAAGGTCAGCCGCTGACGAATTGCATTACCTGGGCCGACACCCGCAGCATGGAACAGGCCATCGCGCTGAAAGAGAGCGTTATAGGGCATGATATTTACCTGCACACGGGCACGCCTTTGCACCCTATGTCGCCGCTGCCCAAACTGCGTTGGCTGAAGGAGCACGAGCCCGCTGTGTTTGCCCGCGCGGCAAAGTTTATCGGCATCAAAGAGTATGTTTTTTACCGCCTTTTCGGTGAGTTTAAGATCGATTACTCCATTGCCTCTTCTACTGGCCTTTTTAATATTTTCGATTTAAAATGGCACGCTGATTCTTTGGAGATGGCTGGTATCACTCCGGAAAGACTCTCAGACCCGGTAGCCCCGACCTATACTTTCCGGAACATGCAGGCTGCCTATGCCGAGTTGCTGGGCGTGCCGGCGTCGCTGCCTTTTGTGATCGGGGCCAGCGATGGCTGCCTGGCAAACCTGGGCGCGCATGCCGTGGAACCGGGCGAGGCCGTGGTCACCATCGGTACCAGCGGCGCCGTGCGGGTAATGGCCGACAAGCCGGCCACCGACACCAAAGAGCGCATCTTCAGTTATATCCTCACCCCAGACCGCTATGTGCTGGGCGGTGCCGTGAACAACGGTGGCGTGGTCCTGCGCTGGTTCCGTGACAATTTTTACACAACGGAAGCTGCTGTGGCAATAGCAGAGGATAAAAACTTCTACGAGCTCCTGAACCAGAAAGCCGCCGCAGTGCCCGCAGGTGCTGAGGGACTGGTGTTTCTGCCTTACTTGCTTGGCGAGCGGGCACCCATCTGGGACCCTATGGCACGGGCCTGCTTTTACGGGGTGCATTACAACCACACCCGCGAGCATTTCCTGCGCGCCCTGATGGAAGGGGTGATTTTCGGGGTATACAGCGTAGGGCGTGCACTGGAACAAACGGTTGGTGCGGTCAGCACTATTTATGCCAATGGCGGCTTCTCCCGTTCCAGGTTATGGGTACAGATGCTGGCCGATGTGTTCAACGTGGAAGTGCATTTAACAGACACGCATGAGGGCTCTGCGCTCGGAGCCGCGATCATGGGCATGTATGGTTTGGGCCATATAGCAGACCTGGAGCAGGCCAAAGCGATGGTTCGGATCAAAGAAACATTCCTGCCAGACCCGTTGCAGCATGCGAAGTATATGCAGAGCTATGCTATCTTCGAGGCTTTATACCCCCGCCTCAGGGGCAGTTAAGCCCTCGGCTGGCAGCACTTGCTTTCAGGAAATTCAGGTTGTATAAAATATTATCTATATATTAAGGGATAGTATAACATTTCCTAACTCCTTCCATCAAAGTATTTAACCTGCATTATGTCGCTATTTATTGTTTTGCTCGGCGTTATCGCGCTTTTAATTCTAACGCTGGTCTTTCGGATTAATGCCTTTATTGCCCTGGTGCTGGTAGCGCTGGGGGTGGGGCTGGGAGAGGGGATGCCGGTAAAAGAAGCGCTGGCCTCGTTGCAAAAAGGTATAGGCGATACGCTGGGTTCTCTGGTCCTGATCCTGGGCTTTGGGGCGATGCTGGGCAATTTGTTATCGGAGAGTGGGGCAGCGCAGCGCATCACCTATGGTCTGATCAAACGTTTCGGGAAAAAGAACCTGCAATGGGCCATGGTGCTGACGGGCTTTATCGTGGGCCTGCCCATGTTTTACAATGCCGGTTTTGTCGTGATCATTCCGCTGGTGTTTGCGGTGGCGGTGTCGGCGGAGCTGCCTTTACTGTACGTGGGTATACCGGCCGCAGCAGCCCTTTCGGTTACGCATGGTTTTCTGCCGCCTCATCCGGGCCCAACGGCCATTGCCGTCATTTTCGGTGCCGATATTACCTTAACCCTGCTGTACGGCCTGTGCCTGGCAGTGCCGACTATCATTGTGGCTGGTCCCATTTTCACTCGTTTCACAAAGAAAATCAAGACCGCTCCGCCGCAGAACCTGTTCGTCATCAAGCCGCTGCCCGAAGAGCAGATGCCGGGGTATGGCGTTAGCGTGTTCACAGCCCTGGTGCCCATTGCCCTGATGGCTACTTCGGCGGTGCTCACCATTTTGCTGCCCGAAGGCTCGCCGGTGCGCAACCTGTTTGAGTTTATTGGAGACCCGGTGATGGCCCTGCTTATCTCGGTGCTGGTAGCCATTTATACCCTGGGCCTGAAGCGTGGCCGTGATATGCCCGATGTGATGAAAATCTGCACGGACTCTATCGGTGGCATCGCCATGATCCTGCTTATCATTGGTGGGGGCGGTGCCCTGAAGCAGGTGCTAGTGGACAGTGGCGTGGGCAACGAGGTGACAGCTATCATGAGCGGTACAAATTTGTCGCCGCTTTTCCTGGCCTGGCTTATCACGGCGCTTCTGCGCGTAAGCCTGGGTTCGGCTACGGTTGCCGCCATTACGGGTGCCGGTATTGCCCTCCCGCTGGTGGCTAGCACAGGCGTGAGCCCGGAGTTGATGGTGCTTTCTATCGGGGCAGGGAGCCTTATGTTCTCGCACGTGAATGACCCTGGCTTCTGGATGTTCAAAGAATACTTTAACCTCACGATTCCCCAGACTCTGGCCACCTGGTCGATCATGGAAACACTGGTGTCGGTGCTGGGGCTTTTAGGCGTGCTGCTCCTACAAATGGTGATCTGAACAGGCTGAAAGTAAATGCATGGGCTAAAGCAAGGGGTAGAGTTCGGGAGCCTTAGACAGATTTACACAGCAGGAACTTTTTGAGCCGGATACCGCTTTTAAGTGCAGAACATGGTACTAATTTCGCATTTATGTGTAAGTTCTTGCGCCATCCGGTAACACTTGCATTCTTTTCAGTAACTTATTCTTCCTTAGAGCAAGTATCTTTCAGAAGTCTTTAGTAGATTTAAGAGAAGAGTTTGCTAAATGGATTGAGCAGTAGGTTATAGCCGGTATAGCAAGCTTTCTCCAATACATATTCTGCCTGTGATTTTAAACGTTTTGCCTCAATGAATAGAAGAATAGTCATCAGAAACATGGCCCTGGCGGTTTCTGGCCTAGTATTGCTTCCGGGTTGTGACCTTGGGAGTAAAAGTGCCCTTACAGATGAGTTACAGCCATACCTCACCCCGAGCCAAGAGAGCCTGTTATCGCATATCGTGGATACGATTATCCCGGCCACCGATACGCCTGGTGCCAAGGAATTGAATGTGCCCATCTTTGTCCAGAAAATGGTGCTGGATTGTTATGAGAAAGAAGCACAGGACAATCTGGTGTATGGCCTGGATAAGCTAAAGGCCAGCACCAAGAAAGCGCATGGCAAAACCTTTGATAAACTGGCAACTGCCGAGCGGATTGCGCTGTTGCAGGCCATGGAAAAGTCGGAGGATGCCCGGGAGCAGGACTTTTACAGGACAGTAAAGGGCCTGACAGTGCGTGGCTACATGAACTCCGAATACGTGATGATGAACTTAACCAACTACCAGGCAGTGCCTGGCCATTATTATGGCTGCGTTCCGGTAGAAGCTAAACCCCTTACCTAAGATCATGGCAAACATAGGAAACAGTACCGTAAAAGACAGAACATACGATGCCATCGTGATCGGATCGGGCATCAGCGGCGGTTGGGCAGCGAAAGAACTGACTGAGAAGGGCCTCAGGACGCTGGTGCTGGAACGAGGAAAAGACGTGCGGCACATAAAGGATTACCCTACCGGCACCAAAAACCCGTGGGAATTTGAGCACCGGGGGCAGTTGCCCCTAGATGTTAAAAAGGCCAACCCTATCGTGAGCAAGTGCTATGCGTTTTACGAGGGCACCGAGCACTTTTTTGTGAAAGACGCGGAGCAGCCATACGTGCAGGAAAAGCCCTTCGACTGGATACGCGGTTACCAGGTGGGCGGCAAGTCGCTGCTGTGGGCACGGCAAACGCAGCGTTGGAGCGAGTTCGATTTTGAAGGACCAGCCCGCGATGGCTTTGCCGTGGATTGGCCGATCCGGTATGGCGACATTGCCCCTTGGTATAGCTATGTGGAGAAGTTCGCGGGCATTTCCGGTAACCGTGACGGTGTGCCGCAACTGCCCGACGGCGAGTTTTTGCCGCCGCATGAGATGAACTGTGTAGAGAAATTCTTTCAGAAGCAGGTTGCCAGTAAGTACAAAGACCGCCAGGTAATTATGGGCCGCGCCGCACACATCACCAAACCGCAGCCCATACATCTGGAGCAGGGCAGGGCGCAGTGCCAGCACCGCACCATCTGTGAGCGCGGCTGCCCGTTTGGTGGATATTTCAGCAGCAATGCCTCCACTATTCCGTGGGCGGCACGCACCGGCAACATGACATTGCGCCCTGATGCCGTGGTGCACTCTATCATTTATGATGATGCAAAGGAAAGGGCTACCGGTGTGCGCGTGATTGATGCAAATACCAAAGAGGAAATAGAGTTCTACGCGAAGATCATATTTGTGAATGCTGCTGCGCTGAACACGAACCTGATCTTGCTGAACTCCACCTCCAACCGTTTCCCGAACGGTCTGGGCAACGATAATGGCCTGATGGGTAAGTATGTCGCTTTCCATAACTACCGGGCACGCGTTTCGGGCGAGTATGAAGGGGATTTGGACAAGACGACAGACGGCCGCCGCCCAAACAGCCCCTACATCCCGCGCTTCCGCAACTTGCACAAGCAGGAAACAGATTTCCTGCGTGGGTATGCCGCCGGGTTTGGTGCCAATCGCAACACCGTCAGGAGCCAGGATGGATTAGGTGCCGACCTCAAAAACAGCTTACTCAACCCAACCTTGGGTGGCTGGTCGGTAGGCTCGCACATGATGGGAGAAACGATTCCGAAAGAGAGTAATTACGTGGCTTTAGATCCAACCAAGCAGGATCCGTACGGAATGCCGCAACTCAAGATCTCCATCGATTATGATGAGAATGACGAGAAAATGACCCAGGACTACATCGAGCAGATGACCGAGATGTTTACCTTAGCTGGTTTCAAAAACATACAGGCTAAGGACTCAAAGCAAGCGCCTGGCCTGGACATACACGAAATGGGTGGGGTACGCATGGGGCATGACCCAAAAACATCATTGCTGAACAAGTGGAACCAGCTACATGCCTGCAAGAACGTGTTTGTGACGGATGGCGCTTCCATGACATCCACCTCCACGCAAAATCCTTCGCTGACCTATATGGCTTTCACGGCGCGCGCCGTTGATTATGCCGTGAATGAGATGAAGAAGATGAACCTGTAAGGCTTGTCTCGAGATCGGTTGATTACCATATCAATAAAAAGCAAAAGAGCCGCTGCGTACTGCAGCGGCTCTTTTGCTTTCATGTCTGCTAATAGCGTCTCTTCCTGCGAAGCGGATCTAGCAAGTACATCAAACCATTGGTCTTAATCTCGAAGATAGTAGCTAGCTGCATCCCGAGTTTGCCTGCTGGAAAACCTTTTTGCTGAAACCACTCGAGGTAAGAAACCGGCAGGTCGCAGAATAACACGTCCTTATACTTACCGAAAGGCATTTTCTGTGTTACCAGGTCCAGCAGGATGCCCGAATCCGGTTGTGTGTATTCAGCCATCTGTATTACAAGTTATTATCCGTTGTGGGTGCAGGCTTGGTCATTTCGATGTGGTCGATGCCATCCTCATCGTATACTGCACCGCTCTGCACAAACCCAAATGGCTCATAGAACTTCTTTGCGTACAGCTGTGCCCCGATCTTGATAGCGCCCTGGCCATACAACTGGTAGCAAGCCTCTATCGATTCATCCAGTAAAGCTCTGCCGACACCAGTGCCACGCACGTCCCTACTTGTCAGGATACGGCCGATGGACATTTCGGAGGGGTAGGCGAGGCCCGGCGGCACCAGGCGCGAATAGGCTACTAGTTTGTCCTGTGCATAAAGCAGCAGGTGTTGGCACTGCTGGTCTTTGTTGTCGAGGTCCAAAAATACGCAGTTCTGCTCCACCACAAACACATCGCTCCGCAATCGGAGCAGGTCATAGAGTTCGTGCGGAGTAAGGTAATCGAATGCTTTGTGAATGATCTTAAAATCCATGCTTTGGTATAAATGCTGACTTTTACCGGGAAGAACCAGGCTGCCGCTAAGGCCGGTATAAATTTCAGAAACAAAGATACGGTAGCAGTTCCAGACATACTACCGTATAAGCCGTAACTCCATCAGACTATAATCAAGCGGGGAAAAGGTTTACCAATGTATAAACACTGTTTATTGCTTTTTCACTCAATTTCTACTATGTTTTAGCCCTTAACTTGATTATATTCAACCTTTCACACATACTTCTCAAAATATATGCATCTCAAAACGAAGAACATTTTTGCCCTCTGCCTGCTGGTACTTTGGGTAGCCGCTGCCTTGCCCGTATTCAGCCAAAGCGCGAAGCCCGGCTTTTATGCGCTGAAGGTATACCACCTGAAAGACAAGAGTCAGGAAGAGCGCCTCGACAACTATTTGCAAAAGGCTTATTTGCCAGCCCTCCACCGTGCAGGCGTTTCTAAAGTAGGCGTTTTTAAGCCGGTGGAAGATGCTGCAAAGTCAAAACCCGATTCAGCCGGGAAACAGGTATATGTCTTCATCCCGTTTACGGCTCCCGATCAGTTTTTTAAGCTGGATGATAAACTGGCGAAAGACAAGCAGTACGCTACTGCCGGGAAGGAATATTTTGATGCGCCTTATGACCAGCCGCTTTACAACCGTTACGAGATCACGCTGATAGAAGCGTTTGCTGGGATGCCAGGGATATTTAGCCCGAAGTTCAGTTCTGCGCCATCCGAGCGCGTGTATGAGCTGCGAAGCTACGAGTCAGCTACCGATAAGCTGCACCTTAACAAGGTGTCGATGTTCAACAACGGAGAGATCGATATCTTTAAAAAGCTGAACTTCAACGCGATTTTCTACGGCCGCGTGCTCGTGGGCGACAAAATGCCGAATCTGATTTACATGACCTCGTTCGAGAACATGGCGGATCGGGACAAAAGGTGGAAATCCTTTGGGGCTGACCCGGACTGGAAAAAGCTGAGCGCGATGTCGGAGTACGCCCATAATATGAAGCACGCTGATATTTTCCTGCTCCACCCAACTGCATACTCTGATTTATAAAGCATTCTTTCAGGTTTCATAGAAAAGAACGCCTCCTACTTTTCCACGCCCAGGGCGGAAATCGTAGGAGGCGTTATAGGTTAAAAACCCTTTCAAGGCACTCCACAGGCTTACCGGGCATAGTGCGATCGCCATGTGCCCGTGATTGGGCTAATTACACTATAGCATGCCACGGGCGAAAACGCTCACGTCATAGCTACAAAGGCAATCAAGCAAAAAGGGCCAAACGCTACTGTGTACCGTTTGGCCCTTTTTTTTATAGAGCGCACAAGTGGCTACATGCTGAGTTTTTTCAGGTAGTTGTAGTTATGCTGCACGCTGGCCATCGGCTCGCCGGCGTATTCTTCCTGCTCCACAAAAAAGTACTTCATCTTCGACTTGTTGGCGTTCTGCAGCATTTTCTTGATGTCGATGGCGCCCTTGCCAAACTCGGTGCTATGCTGCTGAGCACGGTTCATGTCCTTAAGGTGCCACAACGGGAAGCGGCCCGGGTATTTATTGAAGTAATCCACCGGGTCGTTGCCCGTCAGAATCACCCAACCCAGGTCCATCTCCATCTTCACCAGTTCCGGATCCGTTTGCTCCAGCAGCACGTCATACAGTACCTTGCCATTCTCCTTTTCAAATTCGTACTCGTGGTTGTGGTAGCCAAACTTAATACCCACTTTCTGGCAGTCTTCACCTGCTTTCGAGAACATATCCGCCACCCGCGTGTAATTAGCCACTGTTTGTCCCTCAGCAGGCATGGAAGAACAGATCAGGTACTCCTGCCCCGTTTCTGCGGCGGCCTCTACGGTGCGTGCCCAGTCTTTGTCGAGGGCCACGTGGCCACTGCGCAAATTCATACCCAGGTCTTTGGTGATCTTTTGGATTTCCCTAGGCTGCAGACCATAGTATAACCCCTTTTGGCTTCGCGCCGACTCCAGTTCTTTATATCCGATCTTAGCTAACTGCTTCAGCGTGCCTGGGGCATCAGCCAGCATCTCGTTGCGCACCGTGTAGAGCTGGATGCCCACATTTTTGACCTCCGCCTTGCCTGCTGCTCTTGCTGCGAGGTTAGGGAGGAACAATGCTCCAAGGGCCATGGCACCAGAGCTTTTCAGAAAATCACGTCTCTTATTCATGTTGTTTTGAGTCTTTGTGGTAATGCGTTCAGGGAGCAGTTATCCATTACTTTATTTTTTCCTGTGGCAGAACCGTGTTGCTGATAAAGGCTACCTTTTTGCTGTCCGGGGACCAAGAAGGGGTGTTGATGGTGCCTTGGCCGCCATACAGGTAAGCGATAACCTTCGGCTCTCCGCCAGTCACTGGCATCATGCGCAGATACACATGCTTGTAAAACGGATGGTCGCCGGGTTCAACTTCCTCTTTCAGGAACGATACAAAAATGATCGACTTCCCGTCTGGCGATACATGCGGAAACCAGTCGTGGAAATCGCTGTTGGTAAGGGACACCTGCTCACTGCCGTCGGCTTTCATGCGCCAGATCTGCATGTCGCCGCTGCGGTTGGAGTTGAAGTAGATGTACTTGCCGTCAGGGGAATATTCCGAACCGTCGTCCAGCCCCTTGGTTGTGGTCATGCGCTTTTCCTTGCCTCCTTTAGAGGGAACAGTATAAATATCCCATTCACCGTTTCGCTCTGCCGTGTAGGTAAGTGTTTTTCCGTCCGGCGACCAGCCGTGCAGGTAAGAAGGACCTTTTGGCGTAATCTGCTTAGGTTCTCCGCCAGTAACAGGCAAGGTATAGATGATAGAGCCGCCCAGTGCCTCCACACCACTGCTGATGCCCAGCATCTTACCATCGAATGAAAGCACGTGGTCGTTGTTGTTATTGGTCACGCTGCCGGTGTTTAATTGCTTTGGCTGGCGGGTGGCCAAATCGAAGGTGTAAATTAGGCCATCGCTGTTGTAAATCAGGGTCTTATTGTCCGGGGTCCAATTCGGGGCCTGCAGAGATTTGGGGGAGGTATAAATAATCTCCCGATCGCCGGTGTTCACATCCAGAATTTCGAGGTTGCTGCCCAGGTACTCGCGGTACTGCACCAAGTCATCTGGGGCAGGCACCGTGAGGCGCACATCGCTAAAAATGCCCTTCTCCAGCACATCCTTGTTGTGCGAACCCACAAACAGGCCCACGTACACTTCATCACCCAAGTTCAGGTTCGTTACTTCCTTTGTTTCAAAAGGCTGACCGAATTTAGCCACACGCATGGTATAGGTATTGCCTTTGCGCTCCAATTGGATCACGTCGGCACCAGTCAAATCCGCACGGATTTCTTTGGTACTGTCGCCTTTGGCTTCGCGGTACTGTAGGGATGTCAACCCATCGCCGTGCACTGCTACATTAACGTGTGGGGAGTTTCCTGAAAGGTCCTTGCGAACCATCCAGCCCACTTTGCGGTGCGGGTCCACGCCTTTGCCCACGAGTTTCGCGCGGGTGTACAGGATAAAATCACCTGTCATGCGCTTATACAGGTAGTGGAACTCGTCATGGTCGAACCACACGTTATAGCCCGATCCGGCAACTTCATACTGCCGGGTTTTCTGATCAAATTTTGCAGCACCGGGTTTTAACACTTTTCCAATGTCCGTGTTCCCCTCAAATACACCTAATTGCTTTTGCTGGGCAAAGGCTGCCAGGCTACACAGGGTTAGCAACATTACGCTCAGGAGAAGCGCACGACTGATAATATCTTTCATGTTAATTTAAGTATAAGTGATTGCTCATTTTATTTATTTAAAATATGAAAAAATAAGCAAAGCCCCTTCATCTTTTATTAAAATATTGATGAATGATAAGAATGTATTGGTTTAAATGGCAAGAAACCCTTTTATGAAGGTCAAGCTAATTTGATTATGGTTTGAAACATACGCACCGGGCCGGAGATATCGGCATGAAGGTTAGGTTTTACCTATAGCTGGATTCTTTCAGATGGGCTTCGCGGTACATCTTGATGCTATATCCTTAGCCTGACATCACGGTGTACTTAAACTTGAGCTAAATTGTGTTATTTGATTCTAAAATAAAACAATTAGTCTTGTGGGGACCGGATTATAGCTTAACTTTAATACACATTGCCAGCCCTGAACAAAGCCTCTATGAAAAAGATAAAACCACACCTCCTATTGGTATTCGCGATGGGAATGCTGACGGCGTGCTGGGAAACGGCGTCTCCCCAGCCGCTGTCTGCTTACCAGCCCATTCTCATGAGCAGAGCGCAGTTGGAATCCTCTATCAAAATGCTGGCGCCGATTCCGATTAGCGATGCAGG
Source organism: Pontibacter sp. CAU 1760 (assembly GCF_054482735.1). Taxonomy (NCBI): domain Bacteria; kingdom Pseudomonadati; phylum Bacteroidota; class Cytophagia; order Cytophagales; family Hymenobacteraceae; genus Pontibacter; species Pontibacter sp. CAU 1760. Next base: position 19,381 of record NZ_JBTLRL010000008.1, on the reverse strand, counting down.
CAAACTATACAAGTACGGTGCGTATGTGCTGGTAAATGAGCGCTACAAGGGCATTCATCTAATCGATAACCGCAATCCCTCGGTCCCCATCAAGTTGGGATTTATACAGGTGCCGGGCAGTGTAGACTTTGCTGTGAAAGACAACGTGCTGTATGTTGACAATGCGGTGGATCTCGTCGCCATCGATATCAGCGATGTGAACGCGCTAAAAGTCCGGAAGCGGGTACGGGAAGCGTTTCCGCCATTGCTCACGCCTGATGCCCTGGGCTGGTACTACGACCGGGCAGGTGCGCCAAAGGATGCTGTGATTGTGGGTTGGGAATTAATAAAACCAGAATAACAGCGCATGAAAAACCGAACCAATTTACTTGTTCTTCTGGTGCTGGCGGCGTTTGTGCTCACAGCCTGCCCCGACGGTGGCTCTTCCCCTTCAACTGATTCTTCCTCAGGAGGCACGCAGGGGCAGGGCGGCTCCATGGCCCGATTTGCCGTCAGCGGCGACTACCTTTATACCGTGGACCAACAAAGCCTGAACCTTTTTGACATCAGCGACCCGGCAGATCCACAGAAAAGACACCGGCTGCCGCTGCAGACCGGTGTCGAGACAATCTTTCCGTTTCAGGATAAGCTGTTCATTGGCACCATGCGGGGCATGTACATCCTGAGCATCGAACACCCGGAAACGCCCGAGGTATTGTCGTTGTATGAGCACGTGACCAGCTGCGACCCTGTGGTGACGGACGGCCGGTATGCCTACGTAACCCTGCGAACCGGCAACACCTGCACCACGGCCGTTAACCAGTTAGACATTGTGGACATAGAGGATTTCCGGGCCCCATTCCTGGCAAAGCCATACCCCATGACCAACCCCATAGGACTCGGCATAGATGGTGGGTTGCTTTTTGTGTGCGATGACGGCCTGAAAGTATACGACGCCACCGATGTGATGAACCTGAAGCTAAAGCACCATTTTCAGATCAACGCCTATGACGTGATTCCAGATAACGGCCAGCTACTGGTGGTGGGCAGCGACGGACTGTATCAGTATAACTATACCGGTCATACAATTAAGCTCCTCAGTAAAATCGACATCACCCCTGAGCCTTAACTGATAAGCTTATGGCAAAGAGATTTATAGTATGGGCACTATCAGGGCTGGCATTGCTGCTTTCGGGGGCTGCAACTGCGCAGGAAGTCACGCCAAACCCACAGCCGATGAGCCTTAAATTCAGTCCGCAGCATCTGATTTTCGGCGGGCTTCATTTGGATATAGAGAAAACCCTGATCACAGACAGTTTGCAGAGCCTGCTTCTATCGCCCCGCTTCTACAGCGGCCAGACACGAGCCCTCGATCAGTTTACGGGCCGCAGCCGCGAAGAAGAAGATGGTAGCAAGGTGATGGGGTATGGGCTGGAAGTACTGCACCGGATTTATCTCTCAGAGCTATCTCACGAAGGGAGCTATTTTGCATACGGCCTAAATTACCACCACTTTAATGTTGAATTCGAAAAGAAAGGGTGGACCCAGCAAATTGATGCGCAAGGCCTGGAGACATAGCACTACCGTTACCGGCCTTTCAACGAAAAAATTAACCGCTGGGGAGCTACCGCCTTGATTGGGGTGCAACGGCCACTCAGGCCCAGGCCACTGCTGATAGATTTATACATAGGTTTTGGTTACACCATAAGTAGCAGCAATCCCAACTACAGCAGCAAACGGTTTGATGTGAATGCCTATGATTTTGGGTTCAGCGGCATGCGCGTGTTAGGTGGGCTGAAGCTTGGGCTTCTCTTATAAATAAAAAGCCATTCAACTGTAACGATTCCAATCAAAGCGTAAAGCAACCAGCCACCAGGGTGTGGCAAAACAAACAGCCCGGCCCTGATTTGCATTGGGGCCGGGCTGTTTGCTTATACCTGTAAGGTGTAGCGGTTTACTGCGACCACTCGGTAGGCTCGCGGTCCCAACGGTGCTGCTTCAGTTCTTGTAAAAGGTCTTTGGGTAAGCCTTTGCCGTCGCTTGCGCTCAGGTTCGACTTCACGTGCTGCGCTTTGCGCATACCCGGTATGGTGGTGCTCACATCGGGGTTGCTCAGGATAAAGCGAAGCGCCATTTCCGGCATGGTCATACCCTCTGGTACCAGCGGCTTCAGGCGGTCGGCGTGCTCTACGCTGGAATTCAGGTTTTCGGGCACAAAGTAGGTGCTGCGCCAATCATCTTCAGGGAATGTGGTTTCCTTTGTGAAGGTGCCGGTCAGGGTTCCTTCGTCAAACGGTACGCGGGCGATGGTAGCGATGTCCAGTTCCCTGCACAGCGGGAACAACGTGTCTTCCGGTGCCTGGTCGAAAATGTTATAGATCACTTGCACACTACTGATATGGCCGGTGCGCAGGGTGTTCAGCACGTTTTCAGGCTCCCAGCGGTTCACGCTCACACCCATGTGCTGAATTTTGCCGTCGGCTTTCAGTTTCTCCACGGCACGCTGCCACTCCTCGTTCTCGGCCCAGGCATCCTCCCATACATGAAACTGCTGCAGGTCGATGGTTTCCACCCCCAGGTTCTTCAGGCTTTTCTCCGTGTATTCGATGATGTGGTCTGCCGGGAAACAGTCTTCCAACTTGAAATCGGGTTTGGATGGCCACGTCATGTTCTTCGGCGGGATTTTGGTGGCGATGTAAAGCCGCTTCTCCGGGTGGCGCTTTACTAGGCGGCCCAGAATCTGCTCGCTCTTGCCCGCGCCGTAGCCCCAGGCTGTATCGAAAAAGTTACAGCCGCCTTCCACGGCTATATCCAGGGAGCGGTCCGACTGCGTGTCATCCGACTCCGTCCAGCCTGCCATACCCCACATGCCATACCCAATCTCGCTGACGTCCCAGCCTGTTCTTCCAAATCTTCTATAGTTCATAGTTTTCTGTTTAAGTCTACTAGTAAATATAATAAAACCTTCTAAAGGTTTAGATAAAACGGTTTAGTAAATTGGTAAATGCCCTAAATCATACGTGGCAAACTGTGAGATGACAAGTGCTCCTGATTTTTACAGTGTGTTCCAACAGCTCATGAAACCTGGGAGGGGGTTAATAGACCCGTTAAACGCGAAATAGGATGCGCTGCTGGTAAAAACCACTTCAAACACTAATATCGGGGATTATTTTACTCTTTGCTCCTGGCAAGCGGGTAACCGACTCCCACGGTAATGCTGGCGGTGTTGAGTGGCTGCTTGTCGTTTATACGGTTACCCTGTGCATCCACGACTTCAAACCCAGACTGCGTATTTAGCAAGCTACCGCCAATATCAAGCACAACTCTGTTTAGGGTAAACTGCACACCGCTGCTCAGGCCAAACATCAGCGCAATAGCCGTGTCCTTTTCTCGCTTGATAGTGCCAAAACGGGTTTCCACTAGCAAGGAAGCCGATCGGTTAAAAGCCCCACCCACACTGCCGCGCAAATAATAAGCAGTTTTGGTATGGAGTGGTACCTGTAACTGCACGTCAGCCAAGGCATAGGCAGTGCGCCAACCCGTGCTCTGGATGCTGATGACCAGGTCGTCATTGTCTTTTGCGAAGGCATCTTCTTGGAAGGGATTACTGCGATAGCCCGTGGTTGCCCCAAGCACCAGAAGAGGCCGGACAGGATGGGTATAACTCAGCTGTACCAGCAATCCTTCCGCAGCAAAGGCCGGTAAGGTATCATCAAAACGGGTTTTTGAAAAATCGCCGATCGGGTAAGCGGAACCTAACCGGAGCGAAAGCATAGCGGGGGCGGTAGGCATATCTTGCGCTGTGGCTACCTTTACAACACAGAGTACAAGCAGCAAAAGAAACAAATTCCGCATTAGTAGCTTAGTTGGTAGGTTAAATGCTGCCCTGGTGCCAGCAGCAGGGTGTCTTGGGCTGTTGTTCGCACGCCATTTTTTGTCCGGTAGGTTTCTACTACAACCGGTTGCTCTGCAGGAACATCACGTTCCACGCTTTGTGACGTATTAGTGCTCCAATTTACTACGCCACCCACGCAGTTGCTTCTGTTGATGCCAGCCTTGTAAGTGATAATGGTCGAGAATGCATCTCCGGAAGAGATGGCCTCTCGGTTTTGGAGTTCAAGTGCTAGAGTGGCCCTGCGTGGCAATACATAGTTTCTTACCAAGGTAGTGTCGCGAGGAAGGTCCCCAGCCATATAAAATGCAGGCTGGCTTGCCCCGCAGGTTATAAACTTGCCCTCATCTATAGCGGTTTCTATAAATATTCTGCCATCCACCAACTCGTCATCGCGCAGCAAAAAGCGAAGCTCGTAATTTCCGTCAGCATCAGTTTGAGTCACAGCCTTTCTGCGCACAGTACCCCCGCTTAACTTCGGCAGGTTCACATTGCTCCAGGTGGCTTCGAGTTTTATACCCGACAGTGGAACCGTGCCATTCGCAGTAGCGATGTTACCCTTAATCACAGTACACGACCCAGGGCAGTACTTGCTGATAAAATCGTTTTCTTGTGTGACGCAGCTGCTTCCTAGAAGCAGTAGGAGAGAGAGGTACAGGGTGTAAGTTTTCATGAGGATCTAGTGGGTTTGGATGGTATAAATATAATGTTTTTTTGATGTAGGATGCGCTCTATATCTCCCGGCTAGTGTGTGCGCGCAAAGGCTTTTGTAAGTATGATACTCTGCCTGTACCTTTGTGCCAGTTTTATACCCCACCTGACCATGCACCGTCATTTCATCCTTTTTAAACCTTATGGCTATGTCAGCCAGTTTATCAGCGAAACCAAAAAGAAAAAAGTGTTGGGGATGCTGCATGATTTTCCGGAGGGCACGATGGCCATTGGCCGCCTCGATGAGGCCAGCGAAGGGCTACTGCTACTTACCACCGACGGGAAGGTGAGCGAACTGGTGCGCAGCAGCAAGGTAGAAAAGGAATATTATACCCAGGTGGATGGCATGGTTACGGACGAAGCGATGCAGCAATTGCGGGAAGGCGTCGAGATCAGGACGGAGCAGGAACTATATCTCACTAAGCCCTGCGTAGTCCGGAGGTTGGGTGAAGCACCTGATCTGCCGCCCCGTGCTCGCAAGATACGTGATGAGCGCCATGGACCTACCAGTTGGATAGCCATCACTTTAACGGAGGGCAGAAACCGGCAGGTGCGCAAAATGACCGCCGCTGTCGGCTTCCCAACGTTGCGCCTGGTGCGCGTCCGTATCGCGGACATCACTACAACAGGTATGTTGGCAGGTGAGGTGCAGGAAGTAAGCCGGTTTGAATTGGGGCTACCCATAGAAAAGCACTTGCAGGGAGCGCAATAAGTCTTAAATTTATACCAGTGGGCATGTTAAAAAAGTGATTCCCTATAGCCCGAATGGAATTTCCACCATTTATACCTGGTATGCAAAACAAAATAATACAAGTCATTATAGCTGCTGCATTGCTGGGAACAGCTTTTGTTGCCGGATGCCAGCAAGGGCCTGTTCAGGCAGTAACAGAGGTCCCAACTGCCGAACTATGGCTCACTACGCCAGATCAGGCAAAGCGCTTTGAGCGGCAGGCGGCAACCATTTCTTTCAAAGAGAGCCCGGCACAAGGCACCACCATCGTCCTTAACGAAGCTGAAACCTACCAGGAGATGGACGGCTTTGGCTATACCCTGACGGGCGGCAGTGCCATGCTGCTGCACCAGATGTCGCCCGATGCCCGGGCCGCTATCCTGCAGGAACTGTTCGGCACCACAGGCAACAGCATTGGGGTGAGTTACCTGCGCCTGAGCATCGGGGCCTCTGACCTCGATGACCGGGTTTTCTCCTATAACGACCTGCCTGCCGGCGAGTCAGACCCTGAAATGCAGCGCTTCAGCCTGGCCCCGGAGCAAGCGCATCTCATTCCGGTTTTGAAAGAAATCCTGGCAATCAATCCGGGTATAAAGCTGATGGGCTCACCCTGGTCGCCACCCACCTGGATGAAGACCAATAACAACTCGAAGGGTGGCAGCCTGAAACCGGAATACTATGATGCCTATGCCCGCTACTTTGTCCGTTATGTACAGGGGATGGCCGCCGAGGGTATACCCATCGATGCCATTACGGTCCAGAACGAGCCACTGCACCCCGGCAATAACCCCAGCCTGCTGATGCTCCCCGAAGAGCAGGCCAATTTCATCAAGCAAAGCCTTGGACCCGCGTTCCGGAAAGCAGGCATCAAAACGAAGATCATTCTTTACGACCATAATGCCGACCGCCCTGACTACCCGATCACAATTCTGAACGACCCGGAGGCCAGACAATATGTCGATGGGTCTGCCTTTCACCTGTATGGCGGCAAGATCGAGGCGCTCTCCGAGGTGCACGCGGCACACCCCGACAAAAGCCTCTACTTCACGGAGCAATGGATCGGGGCACCCGGCAATTTCCCGGAAGACCTGGCCTGGCACGTGAAAAACCTGATGATATTGGCGCCCCGCAATTGGGCCAGAACAGTGCTGGAATGGAACTTGGCCGCTGACCCAAATCAGAATCCCCATACCCAGGGTGGTTGTACCAAGTGCCTCGGCGCTATTACGATAGATGGAGATGCGGTTACCCGCAACCCGGCCTATTATATTGTGGCCCATGCCGCCAAGTTTGTGCGCCCAGGCTCGGTGCGCATCGGGAGCACCATGCCCGACAGCCTGCCTAGCGCAGCCTACAAAACCCCAACTGGGCAAACAGTGCTCTTAGTTATGAACGAGAGTGCACAAAGCCAGAATTTTCAGATACGGGAGGGCGAGAAAGCAGCATCTGTATCACTTGCCCCAGGAGCCGTAGGAACCTATGTATGGTAATTTTATGTAGGCGCAAAGCATAAAAAAAGCGATGGGCTCACAGTGTATACCGGGAGCCCATCGCTTTTTTGTGGGATATGTGAACAGCTTACTGTGCTGCATGCACTATTCTGCGGATCTCAACCTGTAGGTCTTCATCCTGCTCATACGCTTTCATGATCGTGTCGTATTTCTCCATGGTCAAGCCCTCGCCCTCAATGGCCTGCTTGATCTTCTCTTTTGTCTCAGGCTGTAGTTTCACGATGGCCTGCGCGGCATTACTAAAAGCCGCGATTTCCTCAGGGTTTTCTGCAACTTCCTTCAATTTTTTCTCACGATGGGCTTTAGCCATCTCATTGAAACGGTCCACCGTCAGTTCTTCTGCCTCGATAGCGGCGATCAGTGACTCGCGGCTCTCCTTCTGGATTTTAGTAGCTTTGGTGTTAGCGGCTACAAAGCTTTTCAGCTCCTCTTGAGAGAATGGGCTGTCATTTTGCTCCTGCGTAGCGTTACCTTGGGCGGTAGTTGTTTGTGAAAAAGCTGCAGGTCCGAAGCACATAGATGCCACTACAACAGCGGCTACAATACTCCCTTTCTTCATTGATACCATAATGGTTTGGTTAGGATTGGGTTAGAAAATAGATTTAGTACATATACCTGCCATCGCGGAAAATATAACAGAAACAAGCGAAATAGTTGCCGAGTGATATTTCCTGCACAAGCACACGTAGCTAAAGTTACCCAATTACGATGCCAAAGTCAAACCAAAAGTGCAAAAAGCTCCGGATTTATACCTGCTGATTATGTGGTTAAACTGAGTTAATTTGGTAGTGCGTGCTGCACAGGCATCATGTTTTTGTGATAAATCTCATGGCGGACAGGCCCTTTAATGGTAACATTATTTGCGGACAAAGGCCATGATCCAATTTAAGCCGGTTCTTGCACAGGAGAGGCTACCGGCGTGCGTTGCATCCGAACCTCAGAGAACAAGCCTACGCCAACGGTAAGTAAACCGGCACCCAGCAAAACCACCTCGGCCCCAAACAAATCTCCGATAATGCCGGCGGCTATGGCACCTGCCACATACCCGAAGTCGCGCCAAAACCGGAAGATCCCCAGGCTCTGCGAGCGCTGGCTGGGGTGTGTGTTGTCGGCTACCAGCGTCAGGAAAGTGGGGTATACCATGGCTGTGCCCAAACCTACCGCTGCCAGCGCTAGGCCCATCGTAGCGTAAGACCCCACAAAAAAGAGCGTGGCCACCGCTGCGCCCTGCACCAGCATGCCTATGCATAGCAGTTGCTTGCGCGAGTAGCTGTCTCCAAGTTTGCCCGTGAACAATTGCCCAATGCCCCATACAGCCGGGTATATGCCCGCCAGAAAACCGATTTCCACAATGGTATAGCCTTTAGAACTGAGCACAACAGGCAACAGCCCCCATAACACACCGTCGTTGATTTTGGTTACGAAGCCATTCATCGTCACCGACCCTAGGTTAATATGGCGCCAGGTCGTGTCTTTCCAGATGCTTGGGAGCAGCGGTACGGTGCTGATGGCCGCTTCCGCCTGCACGTGTGCCTTTGTGTCGCGCACCCAAAATTGTGTCAGCACTATACCTGCCACCGAGAACGCAATGCCCGGAATAAAGGCATAGGTCACATCGCCAGTGGAAGATACAATGTACCCCGCCAGAAAAGAAGCAAGGCCTACCGCCAGGTAACCGGCAAACTCGTTGATGCCCATGGCCAGGCCACGGTTCTTTTCGCCTACCAGGTCAATCGTCATCACGATGCTGGCCGTCCAGGCGATGCCCTGGTTCAAGCCCAGCAGCAGGTTGGCCACAATCACCCACCACCAGCTGTCGGCATAAACCAGCAGCCAGGGTACAGGCAAGGCAAACAGCCAGCCTGCCAGCAGCAACTGCTTGCGGGTATAATGGGCTGAGAGTTGCCCCATAAGCATATTGGCCACTGATTTGGACAAGCCAAAAGCAATGATAAACGTTAAGATGGCGGAATGGCCTTTCATGCCAAACATCGTTTCGGCAAATCGGGGAATTACGGCGCGTTCCAGGCCAACAGTGGCTCCGATGAAGCCAACGATCAGCATCAGCAGCCAAAACTGGCCTGCGTTTTCCTTTAAGCCCAGTTGGGTTGTTGTCTGTGTCATGTTGCCGGAGTCTGAATAGGTAGCGGGACATACCCGGGAATAGTGAGGTGTCGCCCGATATCAGAATGATGTATAAACTTCAAAAGTAGCGCAGTAGCCCCACACCGCAAAGGTATACATGGCTTGATTTTAAAGTTTATGGAACAACAGCGTAAGAAGCTGCCGTATAGTTTTAAGCTGTGCAAAGGTGGCAATAGGCACAGGTTTTAGTATCTTCGCTGAAGCACAACACAGATCAATAACTTAAATTATACCTATGACGACAAGGGTTTCAGATATATTGGAAAGTTTACAGCAAGCGCAGGACATCGTAGATTGGCAAAACCTGTTGCAAGACACGATCAGCGCTTTCGACTGCTCTGCGGGCACGCTGCACTTTTTAAATCAAACCACAAACCTGTTGCAATTGCAGGCACAGGTAGGCATTCCGGCTTTTCTGCTTCCTAAAATGGCTGCCATACCTGTTGGCAAGGGGATGGCAGGGATTGCCGCAGAGCGTATGGAACCGGTAGAGATGTGCAACCTACAGACCGATGATTCCGGCGTGGCAAGGCCTGCTGCCAAAGAAACCAAAGTGGAAGGCTCCATTGCGGCGCCACTTCTGCTGGACGGGGAACTGTACGGCACTATTGGGGTGGCTAAACCTGTACCTTATGATTTTACAGCAGAAGAAACCAGCAACCTCATGCAAATAGGGGAGGCCATCAGCCGCTTCCTGCGCGCCAACAACCAGAGGCCCGCATAAAAGCCAAGCATATTTTTTGTGATCAAGGCATAACTGATCTCAATAAAAACGGCTCCTCACGCATGAGTGGGGAGCCGTTTTGGTTTAAGGAAATGCCAGTTAAGCTTTGAGGCCTTCCTCAATTTGCTTTAATATACCCAATTCGTCGGAGCTGCCCCACCGCTCTACAATTTTGCCATTTTCGAAGCGGGCGATCTGCACACCGCGGGCACTTATTTTTTTACCCGTTGCAGGCAAGCCCATGAAATCGCCTTTGTGGGTTCCGGTCACAGTGTAGGCAATGGCCACATTGTCCTCGTCGGCAACCATGTGGTCTACTGCCACCTTTAGGTCAGGGAAAGCCGAGCGGAAAGTGGTGAAAAACTGCACGAAGCCTTCTGGGCCGGATCCTTGGTCTGGTGCAGGGTCGTGGTCTTTCACATGCGGGGCCATCAGGTCATGAAAACGCTGCAAGTTTCCGGTGTTGATAGCTTCCCCAAATTGTTTTTGTGTTTCTATATTCTGTTGTTTGCTCATAGTGCGGTTAGTAAAGATAAATTTTGCATCCTTTCTACTCAGAAAGGCTTTGCCTGTGTACGAACACTAAACTATTTGTTTGCCTAATGTTCAGGATTAAAAGCCAATTTACAGATGAATAAAATATCATATTTAAACGAGGGGCACTTGTGCACTACATGCTTTTGGTCTGGCCCTATCGAAATAAATGCCGTGCCAATGCGGAATTATTGTAGTCTGGGGCCGCATTTTCGGGGAAAGGCTTTAAATATTTATGGTATTATAGCTAGAAGACTATAAGCCTGGCCTAATGCTAAACCAGGGCATGATTGTATTTAATTTTTTTGTATTGAAAATTTTAATATTAGTAAACATATAATTATATATTTCGTTAATGGTATGCAGTATACAAATTGTTAATAGATGTGCATATGAAAACAAAGCTCTACTACGCTTTAACTAAACTTCGCCTTCGCCCTCTTTTCACTGTCGTTTTACTAGCCAGCGTACTGCTGCGCGCAAATGCACAGCACCCTGAAAATATTTTCCCGGCCCCGCTTAGCAGCGCGCAGCAAACGGGCATTATGGTAAGTGAAGTAATTACCACCACAAACAAAACTTACGCGCTGACAAGTCTGGAGATTGGAGCCAAAGTGTTCACCGACCGAACCTATGGCGTAACCGCTGTGCCTTCTTCTTTGGAGGGGGCCACCTTGCTGCAAACCGCCAACGACGACAAGCAAAACAAAGACGCCAAGATGCTGTCCTTTGTGTTGAGCCAAAAAGCAACCGTAGTAGTGGCCTATGACCCAAGGGCAAAGAAGCTACCGGGCTGGCTGACCGGATTTCAGAAGCTTAGTGAAAACATCGGGGTAAATGACTCCAGGATCAGCAGCATGGATCTGTATAGCAAAGAGTTTCCGGCAGGTAAGGTGAGCTTAGGCGGCAACCTGTATGGTCCGGCAACAGGGGCACTCAACAACTATTTTGTGATGGTGACGGAGAAGATTGTACCGGTGCTGGTAAAAGACATCGAAACCACAACAGGGAAAACCTACATCCTCTCGCATCTTTCTGAGGGCGTAACGCATTATTCTGACCGGGCTTACAAAGTAAACGCAGTACCTGAGTACCTTGTCGGAGCCCCGTTCATCAAAACGCCCAATGTAGATAAAGCCAGTACAGCCACTATCGCGCTTTCTTTCGAATTAGGGGAGAAAGCCACTATGTATGTTGCTTACGACCCAAGGGCTACGGCGCTTCCTTCCTGGTTGGAAGGATGGCAGAAAATGCCAGAAAAACTCGGCGTTGACGACTACTCCATTTCGGAACTGGATTTGTATATGAAAGCGTTTCCGGCGGGTAAAGTAAGCCTGGGAGGTAATTTAATGGCCCCGGCCACAGGCGCTATGAGCAATTACGTGGTTGTGATAAAGCCTGAGAAACCGTTGGACAGCGTTAAAGAGAAAATCCGCAGCCTGGTGATATATCCTAACCCCAACGCAGGTACCAGTTTGTCTGTTATGCTGAAGAAGTATGGGAGCGAAGAACAGGTAAACATCACCTTGTTTGATCTCCTGGGGAATAAGCTATACACCACCGATGTACTGACTGATGCCGGGGGTGATGCAACGGTGGAATTGAATTTTAACCGGCATGTTGAGAGCGGCCTTTACATACTGCGCGCCAGTAGCAAGTCGGCATCGCTGCAACGCAAGTTAGTGGTGAATTAACTATACAAAGCCCATCAAATAAGAAAGGAGCAGCTGTCAGGCTGCTCCTTTCTTATTTAGGCTCTCGCAAGCTTATTTGCTGGAGGTAGGTTTAGGAACCGGGAAACCGCGGTCACGCATTAAGGCATCTATCTTGGCATCGCGGCCACGGAACTTGCGGTACGCCTCTGCGGGGTCCATGGAGTTGCGCGGCGCAAACAGGTATTTCACCAGCTTGGCGGCTACTTCCTTATCATAAAATCCGCCTGGTGCCTCCTCAAATGCTTCGGCAGCATCCGACGTCAACACATCGGCCCATAGGTAGCCATAGTAGCCGGTGGCATATCCCTCGCCAGAGAATACGTGCCCGAAATGCGGTGAACGGTGGCGCATCACAATCTCCTTCGGCATATTCAAAGCTTCCAGCGTCTCGCGCTCAAACTTGTCTGCATCCATGCCCTCTGGGTCAACAGTATGGAATTTCATGTCCATCAGGGCAGAAGCCAGGAACTCGGTGGTGGCAAAACCCTGGTTAAAGGTAGAGGCGTTTTTGATCTTGGCAATCAGAGAGGCTGGCATCACCTCGCCGGTTTTGTGGTGCTTTAGGAACTGGTTTATCACCTTGTCCGTCGATAACCAACGCTCCAGCAACTGCGAATGGAACTCGGTATAGTCGCGCACGCCACTGTTCAGCGTTGGGTACTTTACGTTAGATGCCAGGAAATGCAGCGCATGGCCGAACTCGTGGAAAAACGTAGTGGCATCATCCCAAGACACCAATACTGGTTCGCCTGGTGCTGGCTTAATGAAGTTAGAGTTGTTCGACGACAACACCGTTTCCTTACCGTTGAAGGTGGTATGGCTACGGTACGTTGTTGCCCAGGCCCCAGAGCGCTTGCCCTGTCGCGCAAAAGGGTCGAGATACCAAAGGCCGATGTGCTGTCCGGTGGTCTTGTCTTTTACTTCCCATACCTTCACATCCTCATGGAAAACAGGTACAGAGCCTTCCGGCACAGGGGTAAAGGCAAAGTTAAAGAGCTCGCCAGCCGTAAAAAACAATGCCTGCGTCAGGTTGTCTAGCTGCAGGTATTGCTTTACTTCATCAGAGTCGAGGTCGTATTTCTGCTTGCGCACTTTCTCGGCGTAGTAGCGGTAGTCCCAAGGCGAGATGGGGATCTTCTTGCCACTGGCATTGGCCACGGCCTGCATGTCGGCCACTTCCTCCTTCACCCGGGCCAGGGCTGCGGGCCAAACGGCGTCCATCAGTTCCATGGCGCGCTCAGGCGTTTTGGCCATCCGGTTCTGCAAACGCCACTGGGCATAGTTTTCATACCCCAACAGCTGCACACGCTCATCACGCAGCTTCAGAATCTTGGCAATGTTCTCGTTGTTATCGTACTGGTCGGCATTGTCGGCACGGGAATAGTAGGTGTTCCATACCTTCTCGCGCAACGCACGCTCATCCGAGTATGTCAGAAACTGATCCATAGACGAGCGGGTGTTGGTTACCGCATACTTGCCGGCCTGGCCACGGTCTGTGGCGGCCTTGGCGGCTGCTTTTACAAAAGACTCCGGCAGGCCGCTCAGTTGGTCTTTTGTCAGGTATACCACATAGTTTTCCTCATCGGCCAGCACATTGTTCGAGAAGGAGGTATAAAGTTTGGAAAGCTCCTTGTTGATGGCGGCGTACCGTTCTTTGGCTGCGGCATCCAGGTTAGCGCCTTCCATGGCAAAGTCCTCATACACCAATTGCACCACCCGCTGCTGGTCGGCTGGCAGCGGTGCTTTCTGCGACTTGTCGTAAACCGCTCTGATGCGCTGAAAAAGCTTCTCGTTCTGAGAAATTTTAGAGCGGAACTCAGACAGCTTGGGGGCCATTTCCGCCTGAATTTCGCGGAACTCCGGAGAAGAAACATTGCTGCTCCAGATACCATAATACGTCATAGCGCGGCCAAGCTCTTCGCCTGCCTTTTCCATCGGCACAAGGGTGTTCTCAAAAGTAGGGGCCGCTGGGTTGTTCGCAATTTTCTCGATCTCGGCCAGTTGCAGTGCCATACCCTTTTCTATGGCAGGCTTCAGGTCTTCCAGCTTCATCTTATCAAAAGCCGGTACCCCGCCATAAGGACCTTGGAATTTTGCCAACAGGATGTTGTCCTGCTCTTTTTGCTGCTCAAAAGCAGTTGCGGTTGTTTGGGATGGTGTTTGTGTTTGGGAGGCCGTGCAGGCACCCAAGCCAAGTATGGCCAGTAAGGCTGATTTTTTTCCAGCCAATAGAAGCTTATTCGTCATGTAAATGAGTTAAAGTGAGTAATGCAGCGCGAGTTAAACGCTTTAGGTTGTTATTTGGGCCATAAGTTACAAAAAACATGCCGTTGGTGCGGAATATTATCATAGTCTGTCAAGCAACGCTACCTCGGTAAACCGGATATTTTTGGAGTTGGAAGGTATAGCCTGTAGTTTTGAACATCAGAGAGCGCGAATGGTTTTTGAAATATAAACGATTGAACTCTCTATAACTCTTTATACCAGTACGCCATGTCAGAGATCACCCGAAGCAAGCAAACCATTCAGCAACTATACGACAGGGTATTGCCAACCCTAGGCCAGCAGGTGCACCAAAGCCTGGAGCCTGTGCTGCCGATGTTTGAGAATTTTGGCATAGAGTTGATCGTGGATACCTGGACGAGAGGCCCTCGTGTAGAGCCCGATGATGTAGTCAGCATTGCGCAGGGAAACGTGTTGCATCTGGGCATCCGGGTGCGGCTAGAGGGCTTCAACAGACCGGGGGCAGAACCGTTCGACCTGACCAAGAACCTGGTCTTTACTTTAGAGGAGGATGATTATACCATTGGCCCTGACAAGCAACAGACCTGGCTCCGCAAGGATTACCTGCAACGCTGGGAGAGAGAAGAGTATGAGGTGATGGCGGTCAAGTGGAGCGAAGAGATAATAGATGACATGACGCAGCGACTGGAAAAACTGATCTAACGCCAGGTGATTAAGTCGTTTACATCGGTTCAGTAGCGAGGTGAGCCATTCTACATTTTTGGATACTATGAAGCGGACATGCTTTGGTATAAAAATTTATTCGCTTTATCGCATTTGTTTCGTAACTTAAGATACTCACCAAGGCGAAGCGATATGTATACCACCGTGTTCAGGTTTGAGGCCACGAGTCCCTATGTGCAGGTAAAGCGGCCCGTCGGATTAGAGATATATAACCGCCTGCTCTGGAAGGCAACCGCTATCGCTAAAACCGGAAAAAGGATTCTGAAAAGAGGATTAATTATCTATACTCCGATCCCTGCCTACTTGGATGGGCCCACAACGCTGGAGGTATACTGGGATTTCAAAAGCCCGGAAGAATACGGAGTCGGGTAAGTATGCCGCGATGATACCGCTTTAAAAGCAGAAGGCTTGCACCACAAAGTGCAAGCCTTCTTTAATATTATTGTGAGTGAGTCAAAGCCCCTCAGCTTATGTTAGATTTTGTCTAACCCTCTCAGGTCTTTTCTGTCAGCTACTTTAACGCTGACAGCCACTCCACCACCAGGGGCAAGATACTGCTTCAGGGTGCTTTTAGGCGTTACCTCTACCTTACGGATAGTGTACTTCTGCGGGTTTTTGTTCCAGCTGGCGTCTTTTGCATCGGCGTAAATAGTGGCGATGTAGCGGTTGCCTTTCGGCAGGTAGCTGAACGGGATGGTGGCTGTACGAGCCGTCTCATCTGTTACGCCTCCTACATACCACTCGTCTTTGCCCTTCGCCTTACGGGCAATTGTCACGTAGTCGCCTGGTTCAGCTTCCTGAATGTAAGTGTCATCCCAATCGATGGCCACATCTTTGATAAACTGGAAAGCATCCGGGAAACGCAGGTAGTTTTCCGGAAGGTCGGCAGCCATCTGCAATGGGCTATACATGGTTACATAATAGGCAAGCTGCTTTGCCAGCGTGGTGTTCACGCGCTGGGTGCTACCGGTTCCGTAGTACGAAAGGTCTGTCTGGAAGATACCGGGGGTATAATCCATTGGGCCGCCCATCAAACGGGTAAACGGCAAGATGGTGGTATGCTCCGGCGCAAGGCCGCCCATCGACTCAAACTCGGTGCCGCGGGCAGATTCCTGCGCAATCCAGTTCGGGTACGTGCGGTGCAAACCGGTAGGTCGGACGGCCTCATGACTATTCACCATAATCTGGTAGTCTGCGGCTGTTTTGGCTACATGGATGTAGTGGTTTACCATCCACTGGCCGTCGTGGTGCTCCCCGCGCGGAATGATCTTGCCTACATAACCTGTTTTCACAGAGTTATACCCGTTGTCTTTCATGAATTGGAAAGCTTGGTGCAGGCGGCGCTCATAGTTAGTGGCGGAGCCGGATGTCTCGTGGTGCATCATGATCTTTACGCCCTTGGAGGCGGCGTACTGGTATAATTCTTTCACGTTAAAGTCAGGGTACGGCGTCACGAAATCGAATACCTCTTCTTTCCAGTTGCCAAACCAGTCTTCCCAACCAACGTTCCAGCCTTCCACCAGCACAGCATCAAAGCCATTTGCAGCTGCAAAATCAATATATTTCTTTACGTTCTCGTTCGTCGCGCCATGGCGGCCGCTTGGTGTCAATTTCTTAGGGTCATCGCTTAGTTTTACGTTTGTTTCGGTGCCATACGCCCAGGTGCTTTTACCTGCCACAAAGTATTCCCACCATACGCCAACATATTTTACCGGCTTAATCCAGGATACATCCTCGTAAGCGGTTGGCTCATTCAGGTTCAGGATAAGCTTAGATGCCAGAATGTCCGTTGCCTTATCGCTTACCACAATGGTACGCCAAGGCGTTTGTGCGTCTGTTTGCAAATACGCTTTGTTCCCAACTGCATCTGGCACCAGGTGCGCGCTCAAGCGGTAGTTTTTCGGGTCCACGTTCAGCTGCATGGCGGGATAGTTGATCAGGGCTGCCTCGTGGATGTTGATGTAAAGCCCGTTGTCCGTCTTCATCATAGCGGGCGTCTGCACCGACAGGGTATCGATCGGGGATTGCGCGTGCACGTCGATGGTAGCTTTCTCTATCAGGTTCGGGATCTCGGAGATCTTAGACGTGGTATAGGCATACTCATTTGTGTCATAGTCGCCCCGGATCCAGAAAATCTTGTGGTTACCTGCCAGGTTAAACTCTGTGTGCTCATTCTCTACAATGAAATACTTGAGTTGGTCCTGCTTCGGAAACTCATAGCGGAAGCCCAGCCCGTCGTTAAACAAACGGAAGCGGATGCGGATAAAGCGGTCCTTCTGCTCCGGCTGTGCCAGAGTAACCAGCAACTCATTATAGTTGCTTCTGATTTTGCTTTGCTCTCCCCAAACCGGAGTCCAGGTGGTGTCTTGAGCGCTTTGCTTTGTATTGGTGACTTTAAAGCCTTTCATAAAGGAAGGCACGTCCTGGGTTTCAAGGCCAAGGCGGCTTTGCTTGATGACAGGCTTTTTCTTAAATGTCAGCTGATAGGAGGGAACACCGTTTTCCAACAACTCAAACTTAAGGGTAAGGTTTTTGTCCGGAGAGGTGATGACCTGTGCTTCAACTAATGTCGTTACCAGCAACATGGCCAGTAATAGAAATTTACGCATGGTTAAGATGGTATAATGAATTTATGATTGCTAGGGGTGCTACCCTAGGCATACAAAATTATGCAAAATCCATTCCTTAGGAAAACGCCCTGCCTAACCATACCTTACTCAGTTACCTGCAAAGCACTGGCCAGCCATTAAAAACAGGAATGAGAATGGCATCCTACTGCAGCATACTATTTTGCTGCTGACCTGATGCGATACAAATGTAAAGCGATGCTAAAACGATTTGAAGTCGCAGGGACACACCGCTATAGCCACAGCCTTTTTTGGAGAAGGCATCGGGAAGCGCATGTACGCTGTTGAAACAAACTGTGAGACAGGTTGCCAAATAAGCGACAACCTACTTTTATTTCTTTTTGAGTGTGTCTAATTTTTTGATTTTGACATCGCGAAACTCAATTCCCTGGCCTTCGCTCTGTAAGGCAATGTATCCTTCTTTCAAAAGCTGTCCCTGCTGAATCACTTGTTGGTCGTAGTTATTAGCTATACCTCCGCCAATCTGTGGTAAGCTGTATTGCAATACCGTGTCGCCATTAATAAGGTGCGTTACCAACGAGTCTTTATATACTATAAGGTCCGCCTTAACCCACTGGTCCCACTTAAAGGTTTTGGAGGAGGAGTCGATGCAATGCCTGGGGTCGATTTTTCCCTGGTAAACCACATCGGTGCCTGGCGAGCACATATTACCCGTAGGCCGCGGTTTGCCATTGTCCTCACCCGCCAGCAACTGAAACTCTACAGATACAGGCCAGTCCTGCTCCTTTAGGATAGTAGAGGGCGCTTGCGAATGAAACATAATACCACTATTCCGATAGGTATAATCCGGTGCATCCTCCAGCCACTCATCCGTAAACCGGTATTCCAGACTCAAATGGTAAGAGGAAAAAGGCTCCTTGTAAAACAAATGCCCATACCGGTTATCGAAATCCCCATACCCATCATAACTCACCTGGATCTTATCATCTTTCACCCGAAACGTTTGTGCATAATTATCACCTACTTCATGGTGGTGTATCTTCACAATCCAATCATCGAGGTCTTTGCCATTAAAAAGCGACTGCCACTCATTCGATTTACCTTGCTGAAGGGATGAAACAGGAGGTTCAGATGAGCAGGAAGAAGTAAAAGACAGCAGAGAGATACAAGATAGCGCAACAAGAGATGCTAAAGAGCCTGATTTAGGCTTATAATATACCAGTTTGAAGTTCATGTAGCTAGATTTTGTAAGATCAGTAAGGTAAATGGGTATAACTACCACTTATTAAATATATAAGGAAAGTAGGCTACCGCAAAGGCATATAGTAACTTATTCAATCCATGGCTGAGATTACAATGACGTTGCTCAAGAAAACAGCTGAGGGTTGCTTTTAGTAATTTCAAAACTATTCCCGCTCGCTTAGAGTGCGTTAGCTAAGAGGAGGGGGATTCTGGCTGTTTTTTTCTGGCGGGGGCCTTGCATCGCAGTTCTTTTTGCCTACTTTTGCATCCCGGTTCAGCAGGAACGTCGGGAAAGAGAGGATGAGAGCGGGGGCAGGTTCAGGGCAGAAAAAAACTTCGCCTGTCTGCTTGTTCGGGACGGAAAGGTGCTTACCTTTGCAACCCGGTTCCGAAAGGGGGCCGCTTCGTAACACAGGGTTCAGGCCCTGCTCGCTTCGAAAAAAACTTTCCTTTGTTGCTTGCGGAAAGGGAAAAGGTTCTTACCTTTGCAACCCGCTTCACAAGGAAGCCTTCGCTGAAAGGCAAGAAAAAAAGATTGAAAAAAGATTTGCAAACTAAGTGAGAAGTTCACTACCTTTGCACCCCGCAAAAGAGCGAACGGCTCGGGGGAAACAGGAAACACAGGCCGAAAGGCACACGCTAG